>NZ_JBSFNK010000005.1:0-265890 GCF_053587055.1 Nonomuraea sp. NPDC003707
GCAGTAAGAAGGGTCTCGATGTCGTTCGTCACAAAACGATCAACGAGGCCCTTCCCCATTGGTGGCTACCGCCCAAGAACTTCGGACTTACTCGTCTAGGAGCAGGTGGGCGTGGGGGCGGTGTTCGTGCCGCTCCACGAGGCGATGAAGCCGAACGTGGTCGAGGCCCCCGGCGCGAGCGAGCCGTTCCACGCCACGTTGCGCACGGTCACCGCGGAGCCGTTCGCACTCAGCGTGCCGTTCCAGAGCTGGCTGATCCGCTGCCCGTTCGCGAACGTCCACTGCACCGTCCACGCGCTCATGGCCGAGGCGCCGGTGTTCTTGACGGTGACCTCGCCCTGGAAGCCGTCCTGCCACTGGTTGGCGTTCTTGTACGTCGCCGTGCACCCGCCACCGGGAGTGGGGGTGGGAGTGGGGGTGACGGTGGGCGTCGAGGTGGGGGTGATCCCCGACAGGGCGCTCACCAGGGGCGGGTACCACTTGTCGGACATCTTCTGGTCACCGGTCGAGTTCGGGTGCACGCCGTCGTAGGTGTCCGTGCTCGTGCTGAACCCCGTCCACTGGTCCACCACCGTGATCGGCGACTGCTGCGTGGTGGTCGCGGCCGCCCAGGCGGGGATGGCGTTGTTGAAGTTCACGGCGCGCTGGCCGCAGTCGGCGCAGGTGGACGGGTTCATGGGGATGATCTTGGCGACGAGGATCTTCATGTTGGGGTTGCTGGCCCGCATCTGGTTCACGAGCGTGGTGAACGCGCTGAGGATCGTCGCCGGCGCGATGTTGCTCCACACGTCGTTCGTGCCGAGGTGCATCAGCACGATGTCGGGCTTGGTCGCCGAGAGCCAGCCGGGCAGCTGGCTCTGGTTGGCGATGTTGGTGGCCAGGTAGCCGCCGTGGCCCTCGTTGTCACCGTCGTACGAGACGCCGCAGCCCTGCGGCGGGAGGGTGCCGACGAAGTCGATGTTGGTGTAGCCGGTGCTCTGGAGCCGGTTCCAGAGCAGGGCCCGCCAGCAGCCCGGAGAGCCGGTGATCGAGTCACCCAGGGGCATGATCCGGGTGGCGGCGGCACCGCTGGCCTGCGTGGTCGTCGCGAATAACACCGCCGCGGCGAACGCCAGCATCGCCGCCAGCAAGGTGCTGGTCCTGCGCATCGTCTGCTCTCCCGTCGTAGACTGCGCAGATCGTAAGGACGGCGCCGGTACGACGGGAAGGCGGCGAGCCCTGCGCGAGGCGGCGACCTGCGCGAACGCCGGGATCGGCGTGTAACTTTCAGAGCCGCTCCCTGCGGACCACGGCGAGCGGGCAGGGGGCGTGGTGGAGCATGGCCTGGCTGATCGAGCCCATGAGCATCCCGGCGAACTGGCTGCGCCCGTGCGTGCCGACCACCAGCAGGTCCGCCTCGGCCGCCGCCTCCCGCAGCACCTCGACGGGGTGGCCGTGCACGATCTCCGGCACCACCTCCACCCCCGGATGCCGCTCCCGGTGCCCCGCCAGGAGCGCGTCCAGCTCGCGCGACTGGTCCAGCTCGCCGTCACGGTCGGCCGGCTCGAACCCGCTCGGATGCGGCCAGGCCCACGCGTGTACGGCGCGCAGCTTCGTACCGCGCAATTCGGCCTCGGCGAACGCGAAGCCCAGCGCCCGTACGCCCCCGGGAGACCCGTCGACCCCCACCACGATCTCGCCGCGCGGGGTCGAGGGGCGGGCGCGTACCAGGACGACGTCCGTGACCGCGTGCGCGGCGATGCCGTACGCGACGGACCCCACCAGCAGCCCGCGCACGCCGCCGACGCCCCGGCTGCCCGCGACCAGCAGTTCGGCGTTCTCCGAGACCTTGACCAGGGCGGAGCGGGGGTCGCCGGGCAGCAGGACGGTCTCCACCGTGATCTCCGGCCGCTCCCGCAGCGCGCGGTCCCGCGCGGAGATCAGCACCGATTTCGCGCCCTCGCGCAGCCACCGGCCGACCTCGGCGTAGTGTCCGTCGGTCTCCTCGCACACCCACTTCGGAACGGCGTGCGCCACGGTAAGCGGCACCTGTCTCAGCGCCGCCTCTGTGGCCGCCCAGCCGGCGGCGTCCAACCCGGTTCTCGAGCCGTCAACGCCGACGATGATCATGGAACTGGCTCCTCAGGTGAAGGCGTAGCACTCCACCTCGGCGCGGCGGTACGTCAGCCCCGCGGAGACGGATTCGCGAACGCACTGGCGTTCGGCCTTACTGAGCTTGAGCGTGCCGCATACGGTCACGCCGGAATACGTGCGACAGTCGAGCGTCTTGTCGTATTTGCCGATGCGGTACATCTCCTTGACCGCCTCACGGCACTTCGCCTTGCCCTGGTCGGCATAGCGGCACTGGGAGATGAGGGTGTCGTACTGCTGCTGACTCACTTCGTGTTGGGCGGTACCGTCTCCGAAGGCGGCGGTCACGCCGGACGTGGCCATGACCACGAGTCCTGCGACAGCGGCGATCTTTTTCATATGTCCCCTGATGGGAGCATACCGCCCAGGGCCCTCGCCAAACCTCGTGCGATCTCCCGCAGGCGGGGTAGGGCTCAGATTGAAGATTCCTTCGACCTCTCTCGGAGGAGGTAGAAATGGGCACATCGGGAGTCGGAAAAACAGTCCAGGACGTGATGCACCGCGGAGCGCAGTGCGTCGGCGAACACGACAGCCTCCGCACGGCCGCGCAGATGATGCGTGATCTTTCGGTCGGCGCGTTGCCGATCTGCGGGGACGACGACCGGCTCAAAGGGATCATCACCGACCGCGACATCGTGATCAAGTGTTGCGCCGAGGGCAAGGACATCGACCAGACCACCGCGAGCGAGCTCGCCCACGGGCTGGTCTGGGTCGACGCCCGCAGCAGCGTCGAGGAGGCGCTGCAGAAGATGACGCAGCACCAGATCAAGCGGCTGCCCGTGATCGAGAACCACCGGATCGTGGGCATGGTCACCGAGGCCGATCTGGCGAAGGAGCTGCCGGACAACAAGCTCGCCGAGTTCGTCCACCGCGTGTACGCACCCGCGTAGACGCGACCGATCAGATGCGAGGGGGTCCCAGAGCGGGATCCCCTCACCATGTGAAAGCAGAGACGGATGTGCAACCTTTCGTCCCAGGACCGCATTGGTAAGGGGCGAGAGGAGATACCACATTGGATCGTCACGACGGCTTCCGCGAGTTCGTGCTCGCTCGCCAGCAGGCGCTGATGCGGACCGCGTACCTGCTCGTGGGGGACGCCCACCTCGCCGAGGACCTGCTGCAGAGCGTCTTGACCAAGATTGTGAAGCACTGGCCCAAGCTGGCCAAGGAGGGCAATCCCGAGGCATACACGCGCAAGGCCCTGGTCAACCAGTACCTGGCCTGGCGCCGCCGCCCCCGGCCCGAGGTGCTGAGCGCCGCACCGCCGGAACAGGCCGCCTCCCATGACAACGCCACGCTCGACCGGATCGTCCTGCGCCAGGCGCTGGCCAAGCTGACCCGCAAGCAGCGGGCGGTGATCGTGCTGCGCTACTGGGAGGACCTCACCGAGGCGCAGACGGCCGAAGCGCTCGGCTGCTCGATCGGCACCGTCAAGAGCCAGACCCATCACGCCCTCGCCCGCCTGCGCGCGCTCGCGCCCGAGCTGGCTGACCCGTACCTGCAGGAGGTAGTTCGATGACCAGGCTGCGCGAGGCGCTGAGCGGTCTCGCGGAGGAGGCACCGCTGGTGAGCCTGGCCGACGCGGCCATCGCCGGCCACCGGCGCAGGCGGCGCACCACAATGGCGGCGACCACCGTCGCGACCGTCGCGGCGCTGGTGGCGTCGGCGGCGGTGGTGACGGTGGTCTGGCCCCGTGACGCCTATCCGGCCGCCCCGCAAAGTGCCGACACGGTGGCCGACCTGCCCGACGGGAAGGTGGGGGCGATCGAGTACGGGTACCAGACGCCCTGCGACGTGTCCGACGATCTTCAGGTCACCGACTGCCGCGTCCAGGAGTGGCGGGTGGTCACCCGCGCCGGCACGACGTACCGGGTGCCGCAGGCGCTGGTAACGACCCGCAAGGGCGGTTACAGCCCCATCGCGATCAGCCGGGACGGGCGCATGCTCGCCTACTACAACCGCGAGGCCCAGGCCCACGTGGTCCGCGACCTGACGACCGGCGCCGTGTCGACCTCCCCCTTCAAGGTGAAGGAGGAGCAGATCCAGATCGGCACCCAGCTCGTCGTCTCCGACGACGGCCGGTACGTGGGTTTCGATCCGCGCGTGGGGAGCAAGAAGGACACCGGGCTGCTGATCGACGTGCGCACCGGCAAGACGGTGCGGGTCCCCGACAAGTTCGAGATCATCAGCATCAAGGGCGGCGTCGCCGAGCTGCTCCGCTACGTCAAGACCGACATGTGGCTGATGCCCGTCACCGGCGGCGGCAAGCCGGTGCGCTTCGACGGCACGTTCATCCTCTTCAGCGAGGTCGCTCCGGACGGCCGCACGGTGGTCGCCCGCGACTTCAAGGACAAGGAGCCGGCTCTCACCGTCCTCGATGCCAAGACCGGGCGGATCGTGCGGAAGGTGCCGATCCGCGGCCTGCCGAAGGGCGGCGGCTTCCACGGCGCCACCATCTGGCAGAGCCCGTCCGAGGTCGTGATCCTCGGCGACGGCAAGATTTCCGGCACGTATGCGGTCAACATCGAAACCGGGAAGGCTCGACGCCTGGCCGACTTCGCCAGCGGGCCCCGGCACAGCCTGGTCCTGCCCGGAAAGGCCGCCGGGTAGTAGCCGCGAGGGCGAGACCGCTCTCGCCCTCGCCTGAGGCGGAGATCAGCGGATCCTGGCCAGGTCGATGATCATGTACTGGTCCTTGAGCTGATAGGACACCAGGCCGCCGTCGAGGATCCCCGGCTCCACCCCGGTCATCCGGCCCTCGGCGCTCGGCCGCAGGCCCAGGTCCCCCTGCCTGCCGGTGGCCAGGTCGAGCAGCACCTGGCCGCCCGCGGCACCGGGCGGATCGGCGGCCAGGAACCGGTCGTCGCCCAGCCCGAGCACCGGGGAGCCGGGCAGGTCCCGTTCCCGCGAGCCGTCGCGCAGCCGGTAGAAGCGCGTGTCGTCGGGCCTCATGCCGACGCACGTCGTCACGCCGCACCTGACGTACCTCTCCCCCGGCCGGACGACCGCGTTGCTCACCTGCCCGGTCTCGGCGTTGAGCAGCTCCCGGAAGCTGGGCTCGCGGTCCTGCGTGGACTCGCTCGGGGTCGCCAGCCACGGCCAGCGCAGGATGTGGTGCCGTTCCGCGCCGGCGACGGAGGTCACGCGCCCGCCCCTCAAAGGGAACGTGAAGACTCCGCCATCGACGAGTGAGACCGCCACCCGGTCCCCGACCACCGTGAGCTTCTCACCGCGCCCCTTGACCGGGCCGCCGGTGTCGATGGCGGCCGGCTTCCCGCCGGAGACCGGCACCGACCAGAACCGCGTGTGGTCGTTCCTGTCGATCGTCTGCCAGACGATCCGGCCCGCGCCGACCGTGAAGGCGTACGCGGAGGGGACGTCCGCGATCTTCCGGGTCCGGCCGGTGCCGAGGTCGTAGGCGTAGATGGCGTCGGCCCGCTCGCCGCTCTTTTCCGTCCACAGGAGCACCGTGCGGTCGTCGATGAAGATCAGCGGGCGGAAGTCCGGAAGGTTCGGAAGCTGCCGGGGAATCTTCCAGACCGCGCCGGGCCAGACTGTCTCGACGGGTTCGGGCAGCCTGGTCTGCGCCACCTGCGCCCCGTCGATGCCGCGTACCGTCACGCCGACGATCACCATGGCGACCGCCGCCACCAGCGCCTGCGTACGCGTCCTGCGGCGGCGGGAGCGCGCCGCGATCCGGCCGGGGAAGCCGGTCGGGGCCTGCGGCGCCCCCTCGGCGGCACGGCCGAGCACCCGGCTCAGGTCGTCTTCCAGATCCGTGCTCATGGGGCGCTCCTCCTCGCGGGCGTACGGTGGGCGATCGCGGAACGGAGCTTGGCCAGACCGAGCGACGCGTGGCTGCGTACGGTCCCCTGGGAGATGCCGAGAACGCCGGCGATCTCCGAGTCGTGGAGCTGCTCGTAGAAGCGCAGGACGAGGACGGCGCGCTGCTTGCGTGGCAGCCCTTCGAGCGCCTGCCAGAGCTCCTGGTCGGCGTCGGAGGGCAGCACGTCCTCGATCGGCGTCTCCGGGAGAGCCCAGGCGAGCTGCTCACGGCGGCGGCGCCGCCAGGCGCTGATGTGCAGCCTGGCCATGATCGCCTTGGTGTAGCGCTCCGGATCCTCCTTCCTGCGCACGCGCGCCCACGCCCGATGCAACCTGACCAGCGCCTCCTGCGTCAGATCCGCCGCGTCGTGCGGATTGCCGCTCAGGGCGTAGCCGTAGCGCAGCAGCGCGTTGGCGCGTTCGGCGACGAACTCCGCGAACCGGGGGTCGTCTTCCACTTACCATCGCCTTTCCGTGATCGGTCTCCCCTCAGACGGACTTGGCGGTGGATTTGTTGAATGGAGGGGGAATCACCGTCAGATGCGGTCGGCGGCGATGAGCAGGTACTGGAAGCTGCCGTCCTTGTACGCGTCGAGGAACGCCTGCTCGATCCCCGTCGCGAGGTGGGTCTTGGCGCGCAGCTCCCAATAGGGGATGGTCGCGGCGGTGAGGTCGATGACGTCGATGGGGACGAGGCGGTTGGCCGCCATCTCCTTGAAGTAGGTGCTGCGGGGGTGGATGTCGCAGATGTAGTGGGCGTTGATCTGGCTCACGGCACGCGAGGGCAGGCCGTAGGCGTCGTTGTAGCAGCCGGTGATGCACACGTACCGGCCGCCCCGGCTCAGGAGGCGGGCGTGCGCGGCGAACAGCAGCGACAGCTCGACGTACATCGTGCTCTCGTTGTTCCAGATCGCCTGGAACGTTCCAGGTTCGAAGCCGGTGTCGAGCATGTTGCGGAAATGGAAGCGCACCTTGTCGGACACACCGCGCTTCTCCGCCTGTTCGTTGGCGAAGGCCACCTGGGACTCGGAGATGGACACACCGTCGACCTGGCAGCCGTACCTGCGGTTGACCAGGAGGCTGGAGCCGCCACGGCCGCAGCCGGCGTCCATGGCCCGGTGCTCGGGCCGCAGAGCGCCGAGCTGGCCGATGAGGAGGTCGGCCTGCGCGTGCTCGAGCCGGTGAAGCTCCTCGATGATGCGTTTCTCGCGGGTGTCTTCCGGGCCTTCAAGGACCGACCAGTCCACCTCGCCGATGCCATAGTGGTGGTGGTAGATCCCGTCGACCTCACCCAGTCGGAGGTTGACCGGGTTCTTCTCGGTGTTCCAGTAGTCGGCGACGGAGTGCTGGTAGTAGGTGCTGAGTACGGGACTGGCCGTCATCGGCAATGCTCCTCTCTCTAGGACTTGTAGCGGCTGGTGGTGTCGTGCCATTCGACGCAGCCGGCCATCCAGCCCTGCGCCCCGCGCAGGAACCGCTTCAGCTCGACGGACGGTACGGCGTCGAGCGCGAGCCGGCTGGCCTCGAAACCTCTGACGAAGTCGTTGTGCATGGACACGGCGCGTTCGGTCGCCTCACGGATGGGGCAGCCCTCCTCGGCGGCGATCAGCAGGATCACGTTGGAGTCGGGGAGCTCGTCGGCCGCCTCCCTGGCGACGGAGTGCAGGTCGTTGACGAGGACGCTGGCGGTGCCCGCCTGCATGAGCGCAGTGTGGAACCTCCTGTCGAAGAAGAGATTGGCGGGGAGTTCGTACGCGCCCACGATGTCGATGAGCGTCATGGACGTGTAGAAGCTGTCGTGCTGGCGGGCCGCGAGGTAGCGCCACACGGGCGGCGGCGTCTCCAGGTAACGCCAGGCGGCGTAGGCGGCCCAGCTTACGTACATCTGGGAAGTGATGTTGCAGATCCGCATGACCTGCGACGGGGTGGCGTGGCGGGTGATGTGGCTGACGGACGCCCGCAGGGAGACCAGCACGGGGTCGGCCTCGATCGCCTCCTCGAGCTGGCGCGTGTAGTCGCCCGCGGGCGGAGGCGGGTCCATGGCCGAGGTCACGAGGGCGAGCCGCGGCGGCAGCTCCGTCGGCGTGGCGCCCAGCTCGGTCTCGTCGGCGTAGTAGTCGTCGGCCGCCCACCAGGCGGCGTTCGTCTGCGCCGCGATCAGCAGCAGGTCGGGGTCGTCGGCGTCGGGGTGGGCGAGCATGGCCAGCCGCCCGTAGCCGGTCGCGCCGAACTCCTCCATGCGCCCCTCGTGCAGGCCGATCCGCTCCGCCCACGCCACCAGCCGCCGGTCCACCTCGTCGCCCAGCTCCTGGTCGTTCCTGACGAGCTCGGGGCAGTAGAGCGGCGGATAGGTCCCGTCGCCCCACTGCCGTTCCCGGTAGGGCAGCGGGGCGAGACTGTGGCGGTAGGCGGCGCTGCGCGCCGCCTGCGCGGGATCCATCGGAGCGGGCCTGGGCTGCTCGTGCCCGTCCCTTTCGTCGGGCCGTGGCACGAGATGGCGGTCGAAGAGCGGCAGGCGCAGCGCGGAGGTGCCCAGACCGGTGGGACCTGCTGCGATCTCGGGCATGACGCGCCCCTTCCTGGAGTCGAGCCGGAGTCGGGCGGTCAGGAGCGCGGCGCGGAGACGTCGACGTTCTCGAGGATGCCGATGGCGTCGGGCACCAGGATCGCCGCCGAGTAGTAGGCGCTGACCAGGTACGACATCACGGCCTGGGAGTTGATGCCCATGAAGCGGGCGTTGAGCCCCGGCTCGTGCTCCTCCGGGAGGCCGGTCTGGTAGAGGCCGACGACCCCCTGGTCCTCCTCCCCCGTGCGCAGGGCCAGGATGGAGGTGGTCTGGTGCTCGGAGATCGGGATCTTGCCGCAGGGGAAGATCGGGATGCCGCGCCAGGCCGGGATCTCGTGGCCGTCCACGTCGGCGCTGCCCGGCACCAGCCCGCGCTTGTTGCACTCCCTGAAGAACGCGGCGATCGCCTTGGGGTGGGCGAGCAGCATCTTGGTCTTGCGCCGCATGCTGATCAGGTCGTCCAGGTCATCGGGGGTCGGCGGGCCGGACCAGGTGCTGATCCGCTGGTCGTAGTCGGTGTTGTGCAGCAGGCCGAACTCGCGGTTGTTGACCAGCTCCCACTCCTCGCGCTCGCGGATCTCGTGGACCGTCAGGCGCAGCTGCTGTTCGAGCTGGCTCATGGGGTCGTTGAAGAGGTCGGCCACGCGGGTGTGGACCCGCAGGATGGTCTGCGTGACGCTGAGCTCGTACTCGCGGGGCCGGATGTCGTAGTCGACGAACGTGCCGTCGATGACCGGCTCGCCCACGTGCCCCGAGGCGAGCGCGACGGCCGCCTCGCCGCGGCGGTTGACCGGCTTGCGCGTCTCCTCCAGGTAGCGGACGACGTGCTCGCGCAGGGCGGGGGTGTCGCCGAGCAACTGCTGGATCTCGTGGCGCGGTGCCACCAGGATCGTGCCGGAGGTGACGGCCCTGACCGTGAACGGCCATCGGGGGCTCTCCTGCACGAGCGCGTCGTCGCCCAGGTGCGCGCCGTCGGTGATGACGCCGAGGGCCTGCGCGTCGCCGTACGCCCCGGCGGCCAGCCGTTCGAGCCGGCCGTGGGCGATCACGTACGTGTCGGTGACCGGCGTGCCCGCCGCGGCGATGACCTCCCCCGCCTGGAACTCCCGCGGCGCGAACGTCGAGGCGATCGCCGCCAGCGCGTCGAGGTCGTCGAAACCGCGCAGCAGGGGGATCTCCTGGAGCGTCTGCGGGACGATGAGCACGTCGTCCGCCCCGTTGAGCACCACGCTCACCCGGCCGCGCCCGATGTGGTGCGTCAGCCGGCGGTTGACCCGGTAGGTGCCGCCGCGCACGTCGACCCACGGCAGCCTGCGCAGGAGCCAGCGGGAGGTGATGGCCTGCATCTGCGGGCGCGTCTTGGTGGTGGTGGCCAGGTTGCGCGCGGCCCGGGTGTCCAAGCTCAACCGAGGCTCCGTCGACATGTTCCCTCGCAATCGCTCGCCTGTGACAGCAGATGTCCGTGAGGCATTCACCACTGAACGTAGTCAGGCTGACACAATCCGTAGAGTGTCTTGATGGTCACGTACTGCTAACCCCGCTGCGGTAGCGATCTAACGGCGGCGGGAGCGGGCCAGGAGCCACAGCAGGAGGGGCGCCCCCAGCACGCCGGTGACCACGCCGACCGGCAGTTCGACGTCCGGGATCAGCAGCCGCGCGACGACGTCGGCGGCCAGCACGATGAACGATCCGGCGAGCCCGGCGGCCAGCGGCGGCGGCCAGGCGGTGCGGGCCAGCCGCTGCGCGATCTGCGGCGCGGCCAGCGCCACGAACGCCACGGGACCGGCCGCCGCGGTGCCGAACGCGACCAGCGCCACCCCGGTCAGCAGCAGCGTCAGCCGCGCCGCCTGCACCGGGGCCCCGAGCACGACGGCCACCTCGTCACCGAGCTGCAGCGCCCGCGTCCAGCGGCCGAGGAGGAGCGCGGCGGGCACGAGGACGGCCAGGGCGAGCGCGAGCGGCGCCACGTGGCCCCAGTCGCGCCCGTTCAGGTTGCCGAACAGCCAGCCCAGCGCCTGCTGCGCCTGGAAGGTCCCGGTGGTGACCATGAGGTATTCGGTGGCGCTCGTGCACATCCACGACACGCCCACCCCGACGAGCACGATCCGGTAGCCGCTCGCGCCGCGCCGCCAGGCCAGCAGGTACGTCAGCAGCGCCACGACCACCGCGCCCGCGAAGCCCAGCACCTGGAGCCCGCCGGCACCCATGACGATCCCCGCGACCACGGCCAGGCCCGCCCCCTGCGTGACACCGATCATGTCGGGGCTGGCGAGCGGGTTGCGCGTCATCGTCTGGAACAGCGCGCCCGACACCCCGAAGGCGGCGCCCGCCAGCAGCCCGGTCAGCGCCCTGGGCAGGCGCAGCTCTCCCACCACGAACGCGGTGCCCTGGTCGCCCGCGCCGACGAGCGCCTGGATCACCTCGCCGAGGCCGAGCGGGACCTCGCCGAGCCCGATGCCCAGGCAGAAGGCCAGGAACGCGGCCCCGGCCAGGGCCAGGCAGACCACGATGACGCGCGGGCGCAGCACCCCGGAGACGGGCGGCACGGACAACCTGAAGGTCAGCTGGGTCATAGCTCCGCCAGGTGCTTACGCCGGGCCAGGACGACGAAGAACGGCCCGCCGATGAACGCCACGAGCAGCCCGGCCTGCACCTCGATCGGCGGCGCCACCACCCGGCCCACCACGTCGGCCGCGATCAGCAGGCAGGGCCCGAGCAGCGCGGCCATCGGCAGCAGCAGCCGGTGGTCGGTCTCGGAGCCGCCCGGCCGCGCGACGAGCCGGGCCAGATGCGGCACGACGAGCCCGACGAAGACCACGGGCCCGATGGCCGCCACGGCGGCCCCGGTGAGCAGCATCACGGCCGCCGCCGCCCGTACCCGGACCAGGCCCACCCGGCGGCCCAGCCCTCTGGCCACGTCGTCGCCCAGCGCGAGGCTGTTGAGCGCGGGCCCGCAGGCCAGGGCGAGCGCCGACCCGGCGAGCACGAACGGCAGGAGCTGCGGCAGCACGTCCGCGCCCGCGCCGGACAGCGACCCCGCCGACCAGAACCGGTACCGGCCCAGCGACTCCGGGTCCACGAGCACGAACGCGCTGGTCACCGAGCTCAGCAGGAACGTCACCGCGACCCCGGCGAGGGCCAGCTTGACCGGCGTGCTCCCGTCGCGGCCCAGCCCGGCCAGCGCGTAGACGAGAACGCTCGCGACCAGCGCCCCCGCGAAGGCGAACCAGACGAATCCGGCCAGCGCCGAGACGCCCAGCACGCCGATGGACACGACGACCGCGAACGCGGCCCCGGCGCTGACGCCGAGCACGCCCGGGTCCGCGAGCGGGTTGCGGGTCAGCGCCTGCATGAGGGCGCCCGACAGGCCGAGCGCCGCCCCCACCAGCACGCCGACCAGCGTGCGCGGCACCCGTACCGACCAGATCACGTCGAGGACGTCGCGGTCGGTCACGGTTCCCGCCAGCGCGCCCACCACCTGGTCGGGCGGGATCTGGCGGGCGCCCAGCGAGAGCGACAGCAGGCAGACCAGGACGAGCGCGCCGGCCGACAGTGCGAGGGGTCTCACGCCTTGGTCGCCGGGTCGCCGTCGGCGGCCGCGGCGAGCCGCGGCACCAGGCCGTCGAGCATGTACGGCAGGCTCAGCACGGTCACGAAGGAGACGGCGTTGCCCTGGTCGGTGTTCTCCTGCAGGAAGACCTCCCGGCCCTCCTTCACCACGCCGAGCCCCTTGTAGACGCTGTCGGCGTGCAGCGTGCCCTGGTCCTTGGCGACGTCGGCGGAGCTCCAGACGATCACGCCGGTGTCGACCAGGTCGAGGCGCTCGCGGCTGATGTTCGCGCCGAACTTGTCGCCGATCGCCTGGTCGAGGCCGTCGGGCAGCTTGAACCCGAGCGAGGCGAGCAGGCGGGAGCGCGGGTCCTGGCTGCCGAAGACGAAGTAGCCCTCGTAGACGGTGGCCATCAGCGCGGTCTTGCCCTGGAACTCCGGATGCTCCTTCCGCACCTGCGCGAACCGGTCCTCGACCTGCTTGACCAGCGTGTCCGCCTCGGTGGCGCGGCCGACGGCGACGCCGACCTTCCTGGTGAGCTCCTGCCAGGGGATGCCGTAGTCGATGTACTCCTTGGGCTGGGCCACGGTCGGCGCGATCTTCGACAGCGTCGTGTACTGCTCCTGGGTGAGCCCCGAGTAGAGGGCCAGGATCAGGTCGGGCTTGAGTGCCGCGATCTTCTCGAACTGGGGGCCGCTGCCGGTGTCCTTGAGGACCTGCGGGAGGGGCGCGGCGCCCAGCTCGTCCTTGGCCCAGGGGCCGATCGCGCCCGGATAGTCGCCGATCCACGTCGTGGCCCCGACCGGGGTGACGCCGAGGGCCAGCAGGGCGTCCTGTTCGAGCAGGCCGACGGTGACGATGCGCTTGGGGGCGGCGGGGACGGTGGTCTCGCCGTACTTGTGCGCCATCTTGACGGCGGCGGCGGAAGAGGAGGCGGCGGCGGGTCCCTGCTGAGCGGCGGGGGCCGTCGAGCCGCAGCCCGCGATGGTGATCAGGACGAGTGCCACGAGGGCGAGTGTGCGGGTCATGGAACGCTCCTCACTCGTTGTGCTCGGCGCGGCCCTGACGCCAGTAGCCCATGAAGGCCACCGCGCGCCGGTCCATGCCGCGCTCGGCGACCAGGTATCGCCGCAGGGACCTGATCACCGCCGCCTCGCCGGCCAGCCAGGCGTACAGCGGCTCCGTGCTCTCCTCCTCCGGCACTTCCCACAGCTCCTCCACGTCGACGTCCACGTCGTCGAACGTGTCGGGCACGGGCAGCGGCGGCAGCAGCCCGCCGGCGGCCGACCGCAGGGCCGGCTCCAGCAGCGCGCCGCGCTCGGCGTCGCCCCTGGCCAGCCACTCGATCTTCACCTGGCTGGCGGTCCGGATCTCCAGGAAGTCCTGCTCGCAGGGCACCTCCATGAGCGCGGTGCCCGTGAAGCCGTCGGGGAGCCTTTCGAGGATGGAGCAGATCGCGGGGACCGCCGTCTCGTCGCCGGCGATCAGCACCGTGCCGGTGCCGGCCGGCGGCTGGAACACCACGTTCCCGTGCGCTTCGGGGTGCCGCGCGTCGCCGCCGAACAGCACCGCGACATCATCGGGCCGCACCTCCTGCGCCCACCGCGCCACCGGCCCGCCGCCGCCGGGGTGCATCACCACGTCGACGTCCACCTCGCGCTCGGCCTGCCTGACCAGCCTGGCCGTGTACGTGCGGATGGGGTTGCGCCTGTCCTCGTCCAGCTCGCGCCACCGCGGGAACCAGTCGGAGCCGGTGGGCAGGTGGGCGAGCCCGTGGCCGGGGAGGGGGAGGATGAGCTTGATCCGCTGGTCGTAGCCGTTGTCGGCGAATATGCCCAGGTCCTCCCCTGTGAAGGTGACCCGGAGGAACGATGGGCTCAACCGTTCCAACCTGGCCACACGCACGTCGAACATGCGATAGGGCTCCACCAGCGCCAGCCTCCCGCCGCAACCATTAGGTGAGGCTAACCTAACCCATCACGATCGCGAACGCCACGCCGGGCCCGCGTCCCGGTCAGCGGCGCAGGAACT
Source organism: Nonomuraea sp. NPDC003707 (assembly GCF_053587055.1). Classification (NCBI taxonomy): domain Bacteria; kingdom Bacillati; phylum Actinomycetota; class Actinomycetes; order Streptosporangiales; family Streptosporangiaceae; genus Nonomuraea; species Nonomuraea sp. NPDC003707. Next base: position 14,103 of record NZ_JBSFNK010000005.1, read on the forward strand.
CCCGCAGGTGGGCGAGCAGGGCCTCCGGGCGTTCCTCGGCGATGAAGTGCCCGCACTCGGGGATCTCGGCGGCGGTGACGTCGGCGGCGTACTCCCGCCAGATCTCCTCCGACGGCAACCGCGCCGGCAGCCCCACCGACCCCCACAGGGCCAGCACGGGCATGGTCAGGCGGCGGCCCGCGGCGGCGTCCTCGTCGTCGAGCGCGAGGTCGCGCTCGTGCGCCCGGTAGTCGTCGAACCCGGCGCGCAGGGCCCCCGGACGGCCGAACGCCTGGACGTAGACGTCGACCACCTCGGCGGGCAGGCCGTGCCGGTTGTACGTCCAGCGCTCGAAGAAGTACTCCAGATAGCCCCGGACGTCGTGCCCCACCAGGCGTTCGGGCAGGTCGGGCTGCAGGTGGAAGAGCCAGTGCCAGTAGCCCGCGGCCACGGTCGCGTCCAGGCGGCGGAACATCTCGCGCGTGGGGACGATGTCCAGCACCGCGACCTTGCCGACCTGGTCGGGACGGTCGAGCCCCCAGCGGTGGGCCACCCGCGCGCCGCGATCGTGCCCGACGACCGCGGCCCGCCCGAACCCGAGCGCGTCCACCAGCTCCGCCATGTCCGCGGCCATCCGCCGCTTGTCGTAGCCGCCGGCCGGCTTGTCACTCAGCCCGTACCCCCGCAGGTCGGGGGCCACCACCGTGAACTCGGCGGCCAGCGGCTCGACGATGTGCCGCCAGCAGTGGCCGGTCTGCGGCCAGCCGTGCAGCAGCACCACCAGCGGCCCGTCGCCGGCTCGCGTGTAGTGCAACCGGATGCCGTCGACCTTTGCCACGCCCGTCGTATTCATTGGCTCAGTAGATCATGGGACGATCCCGTGACCCCATAAAGCGCCAAAAATAGGGGCATTGACGAAAAATCCTTACATGGTACTCATAGATCGAGTCGGAAAGTTTCAGGACCCCCCACCGAGACCGTCCAGAGCTCACCCGAGGAGGACGCGCATGGCGCGCACCCAGCCCCCCGAGACCCCCATCGACTTATACGCCGCCGTCCAAGGAGAGGTCTCCTGGTTCTGCTGCGGGACCGCCTGGGGACCGTGCAGCACCACAGGCAAGGGCGCCTGTGGCACCTGCAACTCCGGCAGCCTCCAGCACGCCTGGCCCAACACCTCCGACGCCTGCTGGGCCATCACCCACCCCGACACCTGCGGCTTCAACCTCTCCCGCCGGACCTGCGGTTTCCAGCACCGCACCACCAACCTGTGCAGCGGCGTCAGCGTCGTCACCTCCATCGCCGACTGCGGCCCGCAGACCGACCTGTTCTGCGGCGAGCGCAGCTGCTGCGGCTCGACCTGCGCCACCGACCGGATCATCGACCTCACGCCGGCGGCGTACAGCAAGATCGCCAGCCTCTCCACCGGCCTGCGTCCCTGCTCGATCGACGCGGCGTGAGGGGGCGACGATGACCACCAGAAGAGACATGCTCAGGTCCGCCCTGCTCGGCGGCGGCGCCACGGTCGTGGCCGCGAGCGCGATGGGCTCGCTCGGCCCCGAGGCGGCCTTCGCCAACACCGCGCTCGACGTCGACCCGGGCGCCCCCGACCCCAACTTCGCCGAGGGCCGGATCCGTTCGATCAAGGACAACACGCTGCTCGTCCTCGGCTCGAACATGGTCATCCACAACATCAAGGTCGTGGACGGCACGAGCCTGTGGAAACTCGGCCCCGTGGCGTTCGACGCGGCCAAGCCCGGCGACGGCCTGTACGCCCGCGGCGTGCGGATGCCGGACGGCACCCTCGCCGCCGAGTCGGTCTGGCTCAACATCGTCAACATCAAGGGCCACATCAAGAACATCACCGACAAGACCATCCACCTCGACCACAACGGCAAAGAGGTGCTGTGCCACGTCGTGGCCGGCAAGTCGGTCGCGATCCACTCCGAGTCGCCGGCCACCTCGGACCTGTCGATGCTGAGGGTCGCCCAGCACGTGCAGATCCTCGGCGCCTGGCGGCCCGACACGAACGAGGTCGACATCGCCACCGTCTTCTCCCCGCACTAGGAAGGAGCATTGAGCATGCACGGGATCGCCGCGACGCAGCCGTACGTGATCGCCCTGTTCCTCGCCTGGGCAGGCCTGATGAAGCTGTTCAGCCGGCGGATGCGGGTACAGGCGGGGCAGACCGCCCTGGCCCGGCTGGTCGGCGCGGCGCGCGCGGTCCCGGCGCTCCGGATCGTCGGGGTGGCCGAGCTCGCGGTGGCCGCCGTCCTGCTGCTGCCGCCCGTCTCGCCCTGGGAGGGCGCGATGGCCGCGCTGCTCTCCGCCGGGTTCCTGGCGTATCTCACCTATTCGTACGTGGCCGCGCCCGCCGCGTCCTGCGGCTGCCTCGGCGCCCACTCCAAGCCGGTGGACGTGCGGGCCTTCGCCCGCGCGGGGCTCCTGCTGGCCGCGAGCCTGCTGGCCGTCCCGGCGGACCCGGGCCCGCCGCTGGTGGCGCTCGGCCTGGCGGAGGCCGTGGCCCTGATGGCCCTTTCGGCGGAGCTGGACCGCTACTGGCTGACCCCCTTGCGGCAGCTGCGCGTACGGCTGCGCGGCCCGCTCGCCGCGCCACTGTCGGAGCACGTCCCGCTGGGCGCCTCGCTGCACGTGCTCTACCGAAGCCCCGCGTACTGCTCGGCGTCCGCGCAGATCACCTCCGACGTCCAGGACACCTGGGACGAGGACGGCCTGCGGTTCGTCGTCTTCGGGGCCCGCGAGCGCACGGCGGTCTTCGCCGTCCCCCTCGCCGGGAGTGACCCCTCGCGCGTCCTGGTCACTCTCGTGGGCGCCTGACCCGGCACCACCATCCATCACCCGAAAGGTCGACGCCATGCGATTACGTGCTTGGCTCGCGTCAGGGGCGGTGCTCGCCGCCGGCCTGCTGACGGCTCAACCCGCGATCGCGGCCCAGGCCGCGGTCCCCTTCCACGCCGACTCCGGTGACCAGTGCCTGCGCGGGGTCACGGAGGGGACCCTGGAATGGGCCGAAGCGCCTCTCGTCAAGGTGGACGGCTTCCTGGCCGACGACGCGCCGATCTCGTCGTGCGCCCCTGACGGGATGTACTCGCAGGCCACCTTCTCCGCCTACAAGGGCACCACCCTCGTCGACTCCGAGGCCGTCAAAGCGGACGACGCCAAGGTCGCGATCGCCTTCGCGCTGTCCGACCCGGCGGGGGTCACGGCCATCGATCGTGTGGTCGTGCAGGTGTGCCGGTTCAGCAGCACCCCGGTCGGGATCAGCTACTGCGGCAAGGCCGCCGAGTACAAGGCGCCCTGAGCCGTGGGAGGACCCGTGCCCGTCCGCGCGGGGACGGGCACGGGTGATCGTCAGCTCAGGGTCACGAGGCCGCGGGGGGTGTCCAGCACCGCCCGCAACGCCGCTTCCGGCCCCTTCGAGACCTCCAGCTCCGCGTCGATCGCGGCCAGCTCGCGGCGCAGCGCGTCGGGGTCGGGGTGGGTGGCGGTGAAGGAGGCCAGCCGCAGTTGCGGCAGCCCGGAGGCGGCCGGGTGCGCCGTCCGGCCCCAGTCGATGAGGAACGGCACCGGGTTGATCGCCGCCGGGTCGGCCCACCTGGTCAGGCGCCACTCCAGCAGCGTGCCCGCGGGCGTGCGGCGCGAGAGCGGCTGGACCTCGCCGGGGTCGACGCCGAGCGCGCGGGCCCGCCGTACCGTCTCGTCGATGTCGTCGGGCCGCACCGCCCACCCGGCGAGCCGGGGCGCGGTGAGGGTCTCCAGGCCGAACGCGCGTGGCCGCGCGCCCGGCGCCGCCGGATCCGGGCCGATGATCTCCAGGTACGCGGTGGGGCCCAGGCCGACCAGGTAGTTGGCGGTTCCGCCCGGGTGGCTGCCGCCCGGCGCCGGAGTCACGCCGGCGGCCTCGGCGAACGCGATGACACCCGCGGCCAGGTCGGGCACCGCGTAGACGAGGTGGTCGAGCTCCGCCGTCATGACGCGGGCTCCTCGACGGGCTCGCCGAGCGAGAGCATGAGACGGTTGGCCCAGTTGAAGAACGCGGCCGCGTGGATGACGTCGCTGATCGCCAGGTCGTCGAGCCCGGCCGCGCGCAGCGCCTCGACGTGGTTCGCGCCGAACTCGGCCGGGGTGGCGGCCAGGGCCACCGAGGCGTCGATGATCGCCTGCCACTCACCGTCCTGGGGCGCGTTGACCCCTTCGTCGAGCAGCCGCTGCACGTCGTCGGCCCGCTTGGAGTAGTGGGCGGCGAAGCGGGCGTGCACCGAGGCGCAGAACACGCACCCGTTGCGGCGCGAGGTCGCCGTCGCGGCCAGCTCGCGCCCGGCCCGCGGCAGCCCGCCGTCGGCGTTGTAGAAGATGTCGTTGTCGGTCCTCGTCCTGGCCTGCAGGATCGCCGGGTCCCTGGCCAGGAGCAGGAAGTACGGCGACTTCGCGCGGGCCTTGTCGACCAGCGCCTCGTAGTGCTCGTCGGTCAGCTCGTCCGTCTCCAGGGGCGTCAGCCAGGGCTCCCACCCGAGCTGATCCCGCGTGAACGCCAATTGAGTCATGAGGTCGCTCCGTTCTGCAGGTGACGCAGCCCGGCCACCACGCGGATCTGGAAGGTGAGGAAGGCGACGAGCTGCGACAGCGTCACGACGCCCGTGGCGCTCCAGCCCGCCCGGGCCAGCGCGTCCAGGGACTCCCGCCCCGCCTCTCTGGGGCGGAACACGAGCAGGTGGGCGTGCTCGAACGCGGCGGCGAGCCGTACGCCGAGGTCCCCGGGGCGCCGCGCCCGGTAGCGCAGCCCCTCGTCGCTCTCCACCGACAGCGGGCCCTCGCCCGGGTAGACCCCGTACGGCCCGGTCGTGGCCCCGGCCGAGACCTCCGACTCGACCGCCGCGAGCAGCCCGGGCGAGAGCTCGGCCAGCCGGTCGGCGTAGAAGCGGGCGATGCCGGGGTCGTCGTGCAGCCCGGCCACGAAGGCGGCGACCGCGTCCCGCTCGACGAGTGTGATCTCCTCCTCCGTCTCGGGGCTGAACAGCGCGTCGTAGCTGCGCTGGGCGTGCTCGCGGGCGGCGGGCCGGCGGGCGCGCAGCCGGTCGAGCGACGAGCCGGGCTGGATGCCCGCCAGGTGGTCGATGACATCGGCGATCATGTGGTGCTCAATTCTGTGGAGGGGACCCAGCCGAGCGCGGGCGCGACCTCGGTCGCCAGCAGCTCGATCGAGCGGAGGACGAGCGGGTGCGGCGGGTCCACCGAGTGCACCTGGAGGACCAGGTCGGTGACCCGTTCGAGGGTCGGGTCGGCCTTGAGGCTCTCGATGACGTCCTGCGGCGTGCCCACGTGCACGTCGAACGCGGCGATGCGCCGGTCGAGGTCGCTGTCCGGCAGCTCGAACGGCAGCCGCCCCTGCCCGAGCCCGAGTTCGGCGTAGCGCAGCGCCTCCGCCCGGCTGTCGGCCACGAACGCGGTGCGGGAGGCCATGATCCGCGGGGCCGCGCCGGCCGGCAGGTGTTCGAGGTAGGCGTCCACGATGGGCCGCTGGATCTGGGCCAGCGTGGCCTGCGGGTCGTCGGCCGGGCGGGGCTGCGTGCGCGAGAGCATGAGCCCGTGGCCCGCCTGCCCGGCGCGTACGCCGCCGCCGACCGAGAACGTCGCCTGCCAGACCGCCTCCAGCAGCCTCGGCGCGGGCGGGTAGAGCCGGTTGCCGCCGCCGAGGTCGCCCCCGGACCAGGCGTTGAGCAGCACCGCCAGGTGCTCGGCGTAGACGGCCGAGCGCTCCGCGCTGTCGTGCCCGAACGGCGCGAACGACGCGGGCGTCCCGCCGCTGCCCACGCCGACCTCCAGCCGCCCGCCGGTGAGCAGGTCGAGCACGGCGGTGTCCTCGGCCACCCGCACCGGCTGCTCCAGCGGGAGTGTGATGATCCCGGTGCCGAGCCTGATGCGGCTGGTCCGGGCGGCCACGTGGGCGAGGAACACCAGCGGCGCGGGCAGGCCGCCCTCCGCGCCGTCGAAGTGGTGCTGCGCGACCCAGGCCGTGTCGAACCCGTACGCCTCGGCGTGCGCGATCTGCTCGGTGGCCAGCCGGTAGCGCTCGCCCGCGGGAACGTCGTCCAGCAGCCGGGTGAAGAAGCCGAGCCTCATATCGCGGGCTCCGGGATGGCGGCCAGGAGCTCGCGCGTGTATTCGTGCCGGGGGTCGGTGAAGACCTGCCGGGTCGTTCCTGATTCCACGATTCTTCCCTTGTTCATGACGGAGACGGTGTGCGAGATCTGCCGCACCACGGCCAGGTCGTGCGAGATGAAGAGATAGGTCAGCCCCAGGTCGCGCTGGAGCTGTTCGAGCAGGTCGAGGATCTGCGCCTGCACGGTGACGTCGAGGGCGGAGACGGCCTCGTCGAGCACGACGACCTCGGGCCCGGCCGCCAGCGCGCGGGCGACGGCCACCCGCTGCCGCTGCCCGCCGGACAGCTCGCGCGGCCTGCGGGTGAGCACGTCCCGCGGCAGCGCGACCCGGTCGAGCAGGTCGAGCACGCGGGCGCGCCGCTCGGCCCGGTCCCCCAGCCGGAAGTTGCGCAACGGCTCCTCCACGATGTCGCCGATCGGCTGCCGGGGGTCGAGCGACCCGTACGGGTTCTGGTGGACGAGTTGCACGTGCCGGCGGAACCCGCGGCCCTCCCCCGCCCCGGCGATGGTGACCGTTCCCGAGGTGGGCTCGGCGAACCGCACCACCATCCGGGCCGTGGTCGTCTTGCCCGAGCCGGACTCGCCCACGAGCGCGTGCGTGGTGCCGCGGGCCACCTCGAACGAGACCCCGTCCACCGCCCTGAACCCCTTGAACTCCTTGACCAGGTCGCGCACCACGATCGCGGGCTCGCTCCCGGGAGGGGGGTCGCGGAACGGGGACGCCGACAGCGACGGAGCGTCGTTCAGCAGGCGTTTCGTGTAGTCGGCCGCCGGGGAGGCCAGCACCTCCGGCGTCCGGCCCTGCTCCTCGATCCGGCCGCCCTTCATGACGACCAGCCGGTCGGAGCGGGCGGCGGCCACGCCCAGGTCGTGGGTCACCAGCAGCAGCGCGGTGCCGGACTCCGCGCGCAGGTCGTCGATGAGGTCCAGGATGCGCCGCTGCACGGTGACGTCCAGGGCGCTGGTGGGCTCGTCGGCGATGATCAGGCGGGGTTCGAGCGCGATCGCGATGGCGATGAGCACGCGCTGGCGCATGCCGCCGGACAGCTCGTGCGGGTACTGGCGGGCCCGCGCCTCGGGGTCCGGCAGGCCCACGCGGGCCAGCAGGTCGACGACCCGGCTCCGGATCGCCCGCCGGTCGCCGCGCCTGTGGATGCGCAGCACCTCGGCGATCTGCGCCCCGACGGTCTTGACCGGGTCCAGCGAGCTGGACGGGTCCTGGGGGATCAGGCCGATCTGCGCGCCGCGTACCGACTCCATGCGCTTCGACGACCAGGACGCCAGGTCGGCGTCGCCCAGCAGGATCCGGCCCGCGTCCACGGCGCCGTTCGAGGGGAGCAGGCCGATGACGGCGTGCGCGGTGGTGGACTTGCCCGATCCCGACTCGCCGACGACGGCGACGACCTCGCCGGGCTCCACGGTGAAGGAGACGCCCTCGACCGCGCGCCTGCCGTCGTAGGAGACGGCCAGGTCGCGGACCTCCAGCAGGCTCACTCGTGCCTCCCGATCGAACGGCTGATGCGGCCGGCGGCGAGCACCACCGCGACCACGACGGCGCCCGGCAGCGTGGTCAGCCACCATGACGTCGCCAGGTAGTTGCGTCCCTCGGAGATGAGCAGGCCCCACTCGGGAGTGGGCGGCTCGGCGCCGTACCCGAGGAAGCCGAGCGTCGAGATGGCCAGGATGGCCATCCCGAACTGCAGCGCCGCGAGCGCGATGACCGGGCCGAGCGAGTTGGGCAGCACGTGCCGCCACAGCACGGCCGGGAACCGGCCGCCGCTGCCGAACGCGGCCTCCACGTAGTCGGTGCGCCGCACCCGGACCACCTCCGAGCGCGACAGCCTGGCGAAGGCCGCGACCGAGCCGACGCCGACCGCGATGGCCACGTTCACGGTGCCGGGCCCGAGCAGGATGATCACGGTCAGGGCCAGGAGCAGGCCGGGCACCGACAGCAGCACGTCCACGATCCGCATGACGGCCTCGTCCGGCACCCCGCCGACGGACCCGGCCAGCAGCCCGAGCAGCGTGCCCAGCACCAGGCCCACCGCCACGGCCACGAACGCGCCCGACAGCGAGTGCACGGACCCGTGCACCACCCGCGCGAACAGGTCGCGTCCGACCGCGTCGGTGCCGAACAGGTGGTACGCGCTCGGCGCCTGCAGCTTCTCGGCCGGGACGCCCGCGATCGGGTCGTACCCGGTGAACAGGCCCGGCACCACGGCCCAGAACAGGGCCAGGCCGATCACCGCCCACGCCAGCGCCGGCCCGCCCCTGCGCTTCACGAGGCCGCCTTGAGCCGCGGGTCCAGCACCGGGAACAGCACGTCCACCACCAGGTTGACCAGCACGAACACGGCCGCCGCGAGCACCACGACGGCCAGCATCACCGGCGTGTCCTGCGCGTTGACGGCCTGCTCGGTGAGCCGTCCGATGCCGCCGCGCCCGAAGACCGTCTCGGTCACGACCGACCCGGCGATCAGCTCGCCCAGCGTCAGCCCCGCCACGGTCAGGGTCGGCAGCACGGCGTTGCGGGCCACGTGCCGCCACAGGATCCACCACCGCGAGGCGCCCTTGGCCGCCACCACGGGCACGAACGCCTGCGTGGAGACCTGGTCCATGCTGCGCGCCAGCACCTGGGCGATCGGCGCGGAGATGGGCACGGCCAGCGTGAGCACCGGCAAGATGAGTTGCTGCACCGGCCCGCCGCCGATGACCGGCACCAGCCTGAGCCGGAACGAGAACACCTGGATGAGCAGGATGCCCAGCCAGAACGCCGGGACGGACACGAACACCGACGGCACCGACAGCAGCGCGTTCCTGATCCAGGAGGTCCTGCTGTAGCCGGCCGCGAACGCGATCAGCACGGCGATCAGCACCGCCAGCGCGAACGCGGCCGAGGCCAGCTTCGCCGTCTCCGGCAGCGCCTCCCCCAGCCGCTCGACGACCGGCGTGCCGGTGTCGATCGAGTAGCCGAACGAGCCGCGCAGGAAGCCGAGCAGGGTGTTCAGGTAGTCGAGGAGCGGCGGGTCGCCGGCGCCGTAATAGGCCCGGATCTCGGCGATCTGCTGCGGTGACAGGCCCAGCTCGGGGTTCTGGAACTTGATCAGGATCGAGTCGCCGGGCAGCAGCTGCAGCAGCACGTAGCTCGCCGTGAAGGCGATCCAGAGCACGAGCGCCGCCTGCCCGACCCGGCCGAGCAGGTACCTGGTCACTGCTGCGACTTCCACACCGAGTAGAACCACGGCCTGGCGACCGCCTCGAAGGCCACCCCCTGGACGTACGGCGCCCCGCCGTAGACCTGCGGCTCCTCGAAGAGCGGGATCGCGTAGCCCTGGTCGAGCACGTATCGCTGGATCTCGGCGACCTTGGCGTTGCGCTTGGCGACGTCGGGCTCGGCCGACTCCTCCTCCAGCAGCTTGTCCAGCTTGGCGTCGTCGGACAGGATGACGTCGCGGTTCTTGCTGTGGAAGTGGCTCTTGATCACGTCCTGGTCGGCGCGCCCGACCATGCCGTGCTGGACGGCGGTCTTCTCGGCGTTCTTGATGTCCACGGCCTGGGTGCCCGCGTCGGCGGGGCGGATCTCCAGCTTCACGCCGAGCTTGGCCCACTGCTGGCCGACGAGTTCGAGCGTCTGCTTCGACAGCGGCTGCGGGCCGGAGACGAACACGCCGAGTTGCAGCGGCACTCCGTCCTTCGCCCGGGTGCCGTCGGCGCCTCTGGCCCAGCCCGCCTCGTCGAGGAGCCGGTTGGCCTTGTCGGGGTCGTAGGCGAGGTCCTTCGACAGGTCCACGTAGCCCTGCGCCAGGTGGCTGAGCACCGAGGTGGCCGGCGGGTAGCTCGCGGTGAAGAGGGTGTCGACGACCTCCTTGGCGTTCGTGCCGGCCTGGAGCGCCTTGCGGACCTTGACGTCTTTCAGGATGCTGTTGCGCGGCCGCAGGTAGAGGCCGTTGTTGACGCCTCGCGTGGGCTCGGCGTAGATCTGGAAGCCCGCGTCCTTGACGGTCTTCTCGTCGTACGCCTGGACGTACCTGACGAAGTCGGCCTGGCCGGAGGTGAGGGCGCCGACGCGCACGTTGTCCTCGGGCGTCACGATGATCTTGATTTCGTCCAGGTACGCGCGGCCCTGGTGCTTCGACGACGGCGGCGCCCAGTTGTAGTCCTTGCGCGCGACCAGGTCCACCTCCTTGTCGACGACCTGGTTCTTCAGCGTGAAGGGGCCGGAGCCGACGATGTTCTTGAGCTGGCACTGCTGCTCGTACGGCAGCGAGATCGTCTTCTTGGACACCAGCCCGGCGCCGATGACCGAGGTGCCCTGGAGGAAGCCGGGCGACGGCTTGTCGAAGTGGAAGCGCACGGTCAGCGGGTCGACGACCTCGCTGCGCTGGTAGTTGTTGACGAACTCGGCGACGGGCAGCTTGAGCTTCTCGTCGCCCAGGCCGTACACGTCGAAGTTGGCCGCCACGGCGGAGGCGTCCAGCGGGCTGCCGTCGCTGAACGTCACGCCGTCGCGCAGGTGGAACGTGTATTCGGTGGCGTCCTTGTCGACCTCCCACTTGCTGGCGATCCACGGCTCGATCTCGAGCGTCTTCGGGTTCTGCCAGGTGAGCTTGTCGGTGATCTGGTTGAGGATGCCGCCGTTGGGATAGAACCCGGCCGCCGGCAGGTAGAGGCAGGTCGGGGGCTGGTGCTCGAGGTAGGTGAGCGTGCCGCCGAAGACGGGCTGCCCGCCGCTCTTCGCCGTCTGGGCAGCTCCGCCACCGCCACAGGCGCCGAGAAGCCCCACGACGGCGAGCATCGCGGTGCTCGCCACGGCTGTGGTGCGCAGTCTGGAGGATGACATGGGAGATCTGCCCTTCGTTGTACGGGAGCCATCGGCGTAAACCACTATAACCTACCTATAAAGCAGGAAATAGAGATAACGCACCCGGGCATGCCCGCCTCAGGAGTGCTATGCGGGCTCGGCGGGGTCCACGACGTCGGCGAGGGTGATCTCGCCCAGCAGCGCGTCCTCGTGGCTGCGCAGCTGGGCCCAGATCGCGGCCAGCGGCGCGGCGGCCTTCGGGAAGGGACGGGTCGCCTGCTCCACCCCTTCGGTGACGCGGATGATGTCGGCCAGGGCGATCTCCTTGGCCGGGCGGGCGAGCCAGTAGCCCCCGTCGGGGCCGCGCTGGCTGTTGATGAGGCCGGCCCTGCGGAGCTGGAGCAGGATGTTGTCGCAGAAGCGGCGCGGGATTTCCTGGCTGGCGGCGATCCATTCCGCGTGCACCGGGCCGTCCGCCACGGCCAGGGCGAGCATGGCGCCGAGCGCGTACTGGGTACGGGCAGAGATTCTCATAGGCATCAATGCGTCGGGCTCGGCTCCCCCACGGGAAGCCGAGCCTGCGCGCGCGGGCCTCAGGCGGAGGCCGTCTCCTCCTCTGCCGTCGCACGGGCCTGCAGCTCGGACTCGACCGCCTCGACCGACTCGTTGGCCTTGTCGCGGCGGTACTCGCGGACCGACCAGGCGATGGCGGCCACCCAGATGACGGCGATGACGATGTACGCGACCGCCTGGACGCCGCCGGAGGCCTTGATCCAGTCACTGCGCAGCAGGCTGCGGACGTTGGTCAGCACGATGACGCCGCCCACGGCCGAGCCGAGGATGCGCGGCGGGATGTGCCGGACGAGCCAGGCGGCGATCGGCGCGGCGATGACGCCGCCGAGCAGCAGCACGGCCACCCAGGCGAAGTCGATGTTCTCGGAGCCGATGCCGACGAAGAAGCCGAGGCTGGCGGCGATGGCGACGAGGAACTCGCTCGCGTCGACCGAGCCGACCACCTTGCGCGGGGCCAGGCGGCCGCTGGCCAGGATGGCGGGGGTGCCGACGGGGCCCCAGCCGCCACCGCCGGTGGCGTCCACGAAGCCGGCCACCAGGCCGAGGGGGGCGAGGAAGCGCCTGCGCAGCGGCTTGCCCAGGTTGCCGCGCGGCAGCCCGAAGGCGGTGAAGCGGATGAGGATGTAGACGCCCAGCGTGAGCAGGATGAGCGACATGACCGGGGCGGCTACCTCGGTCGAGAGACTGGACAGGAACGTCGCGCCGGCGAAGGCGCCGATCGCTCCCGGGATGCCGATCTTGGCGACGACCTTCCAGTCGACGTTGCCGAAGCGCCAGTGGGAGATGCCCGAGGCGAGCGTGGTGCCGATTTCCGCGAGGTGGACGGTCGCCGAGGCGGCCGCCGCATTGGTGCCGATGGCCAGCAGAAGCGTGGTCGACGTGACGCCGTAGGCCATGCCCAGGCTTCCGTCGACGAGCTGGGCCGCGAAACCGACCAGCCCGAGCAGGATGAGCGCTCGCACAACCGCCCCTTTCCCTATCTTTCCTACTATCCAAGTAGGGTTAAGGATTTATGAGTTTCAAGATCGAGTCAAGTCATGGAGCGCTCTTCGTGTGTAAGCCCGTACGTCGGCGTCCGGATCGTCAATGACGGTGCGCAGTCCGGCGGCCGCTTCGGAGGTGGTCGCCCAGGGGGTGAGGGCGAGCACGGAGGCCTTGCGTACGTCCTGGTTGGCGTCGGAGAGGGCCGCGACCAGCGCTTCGATCGCCGTGGCCGGGTCGGCGGCGGCCAGGCAGCGGGCCGCGCCCACGCGTACCTGCCAGTCGGGGTCCTCCAGCCCCTTGACGGCCCGTGACTCCAGCGGGGCGCCCGCGGCGCCGGACGCCTCCAGCGCGGCGGCCCTGACCAGCGGGTCGGCATCGTCCGCGAGCACCGCCAGCGACCCTGTCGATCTGCCGATGAGGCCGAGGCCCTTCGCCACCCATACGCGCACCTCGCGCGACGGGTCGGCGACGGCCGTGGCCACCAAGGCGGCCTCGTCGAGCGAGACCAGCCCGCGGATCGCCTCGATGCGCACCCGGCGGTCGGGGTCGCCGATCCCCGCCGCGAACGCCTCCCGGCCGCCGAGCCGCGGCGCGCACAGCACGTCAAGCGCAATAGCCCGAACGCCTCCCGGTCGCCGAGCGGCAGCGCGCGCAGCACGTCGAGCGCGATGGCCCAAACGCCGCCTGGCCGCCGAGCCGCAGCACGTCGAGCGCGGCGGCCCGGACGACCGCGTCCGCGCCGGTCAGGCACCCCGTCAGGGCCACGCCCAGCGAGGGTTGGCGCAGCACCTCCGCCAGCTCCCTTAGCCCGGTCGCCGCAGCCCGCCGCACCGTGCCGTGGCCCTCCCCGAGCGCGGCGACCAGCGCCTCCCCGCCCCCTCGGGGACCGCGAAGCCAGGCGCCCAGCCATACCATGCCCCGGCGCCGCCGCCATCCCCGCTACCACTCCGCGACACCGTCACTCCCGCGCCGCCATCCGCACCATCACCCCGACACCGCCATCGCCCCCGGCGCAGCCATCCCCATGGCGCCGCCCCTACGCCGCCATCCCCCGAGTCGGCTTCCGGCGTAGCGCCGGGGGCGGCTCCCGGCACTTGGCCCACCCCGCCACCCCAGCCCTCTCGAACCGCGAGTGCCGGGGTGCGGTGGCTCGTCGGTGGTCGGCGAGTTCGCCGGGCCGTAGCCGTACCACCGAGAGCCGGGCGCGATCGCGGATGCGTGGTCAGGCCGCCCGCAGCGGGCGGAGGGCGCCGCCCCAGGCGAGGACCTGGTCGAGCATGACGCCGAGCTTGTCCTCGTGCACGGCGGCGGGCTTGAACGCGGTCATGTTCTCGAAGTCCGTGAAGATCGAGAGCGCGACCTGCTGCTGCACAGTGGCCACGCCGACATTGGAGAGGACGTCGCGCAGGTGCCCGACGGCCTGGACCGCGCCGCCCACCCCGCAACCCACGAAACCGGCCGCCTTGTTGGTCCACTCCGCATACAGGAAGTCGATGGCGTTCTTCAGCGAGCCCGGGATCGAGTGGTTGTACTCGGGCGTCACGAAGACGAACGGGTCGAAGGATGCGATCTTCGCCGCCCACTGCTTGGTGTGCTCGTGCGCGTAGTTCCCCGCGGCGGGGTGCTGCGGCTCGTCCAGGTTGCCCAGGGCGTAGTCCTTCAGGTCCACCAGCTCGTACTCGGCGTCGCCGCGCTTGGCCGCCAGCTCGTGGACCCACTGCGCCACCGCCTCGGCGTTGCGGCCGGGGCGGGTGCTCCCCATGATGATGCCAACCTTGATCATGTCAATCGGTCCTCTCAGCGAGTCAGGAAATGCCTGACCAACAGTAGGAGCCGAGATTGAGATATCCAATGCTTCAAACACTACTTTTTATACGCGAGAGTCTCCGGCCTTAGACTAGTGACATGGATGTGCTGAGCGACGTCGTCGCCCTCATGCGTACCGGCCGCCCGACCTCCGTGCGCATCTCCTGGCGGGCCCCCTGGGGCAAGGAGTTCCCGAAGGTGCCGGGGTCCGCCGGCTTCCAGATAGTGCTGCGCGGGTCCTGCTGGCTCATCCCGCCCGGCGGCGAGCCCATGCCGCTGAGCGTGGGCGACGTGGTCTTCTTCCCGCACGGCGACGGGTACGGCCTGGCCGACACTCCCGGTACGCCGCTCGCCGCGCCGGTCTGCGACCCGTACCTGGAGGCCGAGCTGTTCGCCTCGACCATCGAGGGCGGCGACGGGGCCGAGACGGTCACCCTCTGCTGCGGCTACCAGCTCGACCCCACCAGGACCCACCCGATCCTGAACGCGCTGCCCGACGTGATCCACCTGCCGACCACGCTCGGCCACCACCCCGAGCTCCGGGCCGCCGTCGAACTGCTCGCCGGCGAGATCGACAACCCCCGGCCGGGCGCCGACACCGTCGTCACATCCCTGCTCGACGTCCTCCAGCTCTACATCCTGCGCGCCTGGTTCGACCTGGAATCCGACGCGTGCAGGGAGTCGGGCTGGGCCGCCGCGCTGGCCGACCCGGCCATCGGCCGCGCGCTGGACGCCATCCACCGCGCCCCCGCCCACCACTGGACGGTCGAGTCGCTCGGCGCCCACGCCGGGCTCTCGCGCGCCGGCTTCGCCCGCCGCTTCACCTCCCTCGTCGGGCAGCCGCCGCTGGCATACCTCACGTGGTGGCGCCTGGCCACGGCGGCCCGCATCCTGCGCGAGTCCGACGTCTCGGTGGCGGAGGTGGCGCAGCGGGTCGGGTACGGGTCGGAGTTCGCGTTCGGGAACGCGTTCAAGCGGCAGCACGGGCTGGCGCCCGGGAAATACCGCCGCCAGGTGGGCGAAGAGGCGCGTACGGCCTCCTGAGATTTGGGGGGTGGCTGGGGCAGATGGGGATCAGCTACCCCACAATGGAGCAATGGCATACCCTCCGCAGCCTCCCCCGCCCCAGCCCCAGCCGGAAGGCCCGTGGGGCGCGCAAGGAGCGCCGCAGGGGTACGGCCCGCCACCCGGCCAAGGCGGCCCTCCGCAGCCCGGCTACGGCCAGAGCCAACCGGGATACGGCCAACCCGGCTACCCGGCCCCACCCGGGCAGGGCGCCCCGCCACCCGGATACGGGCCCACTCCTGGGCAGGGGGCCTCGCAGCCCGGGTACGGCCCGCCGAGTGGGCAGGGGGTCCCGCCGCCCGGGTACGGGCCGCCGAGTGGGCAGGGGGTCCCGCCGCCCGGGTACGGGCCGCCGAGTGGGCAAGGTGGCTACGGGGCCGGGCAGGGGCAGCCGCCGGGATCGGGCGGGCCGCCGTACGGCAACCCGACCGGGCCCCAAGGCACGCTGCTGCTCCCGGCCCCAGGCCCCGTCCCGGGCCCGCCACTGCCCCCGGCTCCGCCGCAGAAGGGCACCAACGCCCTGGTCATCGGCCTGGTCGTGGGCCTGGTCTCGGTCCTCCTGCTCGGCGGCGGGGTCGTCGCGTTCCTCTACATGCGCGACTCCGGCCAGAAATCGCCCGTCGCGCTGCCGACCGCCGACCCGGTCCCCACGACCACGACGGCACCGCAGTCCGACCCGCCGTCGGCCGCCCCGTCGGACCCGCCCACCTCCGAGCCCGCCGAGCCCACCCCGGCCCCCAGCGACACCAGCTCCAGCACCTCGAAGCGGGTGGATCCCGGCTCGCCGCTCACCGACGACGAGTTCGAGGACTGGGACTTCAAGCTGGGAGACGTGAAGCTCCAGGCCAAGAAGGTCGCCGGCTGGACGTACGACAGCTGCGACCCGGTGGACGGCCAGGGCGTGCTGGCCAAGAACAACTGTCAGCGCGCCGTCCAGCTCGCGTACTCGGCGAACGGCGGGCACATCAAGGCGGTCCAGCTCCTGCTGTCCTTCCCCAGCGAGGGTGCCGCCAAGACCATGGCCACGCGCCTGGCGTCGCTCACCTCGGACGCGGTCAAGTGGCGCACGGACAGGACGCTCAAGAGCTACGCCTACGGCAAGATGCGCTCGGGCGCGTCCAAGAAGTACGTGGTCATCACGGTCCTCACCGCGGACAAGGCCGCCAAGCCCATGGCCACGTACTACCACCAGTACCTGCAGAGCGACATCGCGAGCTACTTCCTCTTCCGCGACCTGACCATCACCAGCTGACTGGAGCAACGCTAGGACTGCTAGTCATGCTAGCGTGCGAGGTATGTCGATAGCCGCCCGCCGAGCACGCGAACGCGCGCAGCGCCACCAGCTGATCATCACCGCCGCCCGCGAACTGGCCGAGTCCGAGGGATGGGACGCCGTGACGACCCGGCGCCTGTCGGAGCGCGTCGAATACAGCCAGCCGGTGCTCTACAGCCACTTCAAGGGCAAGGACGCCATCGTGCGGGAGGTGGCGATCGAGGGGTTCGTGGAGCTGGCGAACAAGCTCCGGGCGGCGCGAACGGCGGGCGGCGACCCCCAGGCGGTGCTGCGCCGGGTGGCGACGGCCTACCTCGGCTTCGCCCGCACCCACAGCGCCCTGTACGAGGCCATGTTCGTCATGCCCGTCGCCATCCCCTTCGCCACCGACGAGACGCCGGAGGAGCTGCGGGCGGCGTTCGGGGAGTTCGTGCTCGCACTGGAGCCGGTGGCCGGTGAGCACCATCCCGGCGTCTTCGCCGAGGTGGTGTGGGCCTCCCTGCACGGCCTGGCCACCCTGGCCCACGACCGGCGGATCCCGGCCGAGCATCAGGAAGCCAGGATCGACCTGCTCATCGAGCACCTCACCCGGCCCGCCTGACCCCGCGCTAAGCCAGCAGCCCCAGCCGCCGTCCGGCCGCGGCCGCCTGCGTGCGGGTGGAGACCTCCAGCTTCCCCAGGATGTTGGACACGTGCACGCTGACCGTCTTCTGCGCGATGAACAGCCGTTCCCCGATCTCCCGGTTGGTCAGGCCCTCGGCGACCAGCCGCAGCACCTCCGTCTCCCGGGCCGTCAGCCCGCCGTCGCCCTGGCCGCCGCCGTGCCCGCCGGCGGGCACGAACCGGGCCCGCCGCCCGAACTCCTGCAGCGCGTTGGCCAGCGGCGTGGCCCGCAGCCGCTCCGCCGTCTCCCGCGCCAGGGCCCACTCCGCCTGCGCCGCCTCCCGGTCGCCGGCCGCCAGCAGCGCCTCGGCCAGCCGCCAGCGGGCCCGCGCCACCTCGTAGACGAACCCGAAGTCGAACGCCTCCACGACCCGGCGCCACAGCTCCACGTCGAGCCGCCCGTGCACGCGATGCCACTCGGCCTCCACCCGCACCGCCCAGGCCAGCCCCTCGGGCCCCAGGTGGCCGGGCTCGCCGGTGGGCCCGGACTCGACGACGAGGCGGGCGCGGGCGCGCAGCTCGTCGGCGCCCTCGGTGGTGCCGAGCTCGGCCAGCGCCCACAGCCCGATGGCGGCCAGCCGCAGGATCCACGCGTAGCCGTCGACCATCGGCGCCAGGACCGCCCGCACGTGGTCGAGCGCCGCCGCGGGGTCGCCGTGCCAGAGCGCGTGCTCGGCGGCCAGGCCACGGGAGATGTATCCGGCCAGCTCGTCGTACCAGAACGGCCGCACCCAGCTCAGCCGCGCCTCGACCGCGGGCAGATCCCGCGCCACCTCGATGAACAGCGCGAACGACGACAGCGTCGCCTCCGGCAGCGTGCCCACCCGGGTGCCGAAGCCGGACGCGACCGCCTCGGCCTGGTCCCACTCACCGGCCACGTAGTGGATC
The DNA here is from genome assembly GCF_053587055.1 of Nonomuraea sp. NPDC003707. Classification (NCBI taxonomy): domain Bacteria; kingdom Bacillati; phylum Actinomycetota; class Actinomycetes; order Streptosporangiales; family Streptosporangiaceae; genus Nonomuraea; species Nonomuraea sp. NPDC003707. The sequence goes on from NZ_JBSFNK010000005.1 coordinate 32,313, forward strand.
AGGAACCGCAGGAAGCGCAGGTCGGTGCCGTAGGTGCTCCACCTGAGCCCGGTCTCGGTCGCCACGCGGACGCCGGCGTCGGCCACCTCGGCGGCCTTGGCCAGCAGTCCCTGCTCGTAGTGGATGCGGGCGTGCTGGAAATGGGCGCGCAGGTCCATCGCCAGGTCGCCGGAGCCCTCGGCGGAGGCGCTCTCGACCAGCTCGTGAGCCCTGGCCACGTCGCCCTGGTGCTCCACGTAGGCGGCCAGCGTGAGGAGGGCGCCCACCTCGGCGTCCCTGGCACCGGACGCGCGCGCGGTCTCCAGCGCCCGCGCGGTCAGGGCCTCGACCTCGCGGTGGCGGGTGCTCCACAGCAGGGTGCGGGCATAGGTGGCCAGGGCGCGGGCGAGCGCGGGCTGATCCTCGGCGCTCTCCACCGCGCGCTCCGCCGTCGCGATGGCGCCCGGCTGGTCGTCGGCTTCGTAGAGGTAGTAGGCCAGGCGTTCGCTGACCTCGGACGTCTGCGGCAGGGCCTTGAGCTGGGTGATCGCACGATGCTTGTCGCCGCTGTCGGCCGCCGACACGGCGCTGCGCAGCGCCAGCGCGAACCGGCCCTCCCCGGCCAGCTCCGCCGCGCCCTCGACCCGTTCCCACAGGCCGAGCACCTGGTCGTAGTGGCTGTGCGCCTCGGCCGGAGCCCCGAGCCGCTCGGCCAGGCGCCCCGCCTCGGCGGATGCCGCCAGCGCCCCTGCCAGGTCATGACCGGCGAGGTAGTGGTGGGCCAGCTCGGCGGGTGAGGTCAGCAGCTTGGCGAAGGCGGCGTGCAGCCGCGTGCGCTCGCCGGGCAGCAGATCGGTGTAGACCACCTCCTGCAGCAGGGCGTGGCGGAAGGTGTAGCCGTAGCCGTCGACCCTGAGCAGCCCGCGCGAGACGATCTCCCTGACCGCCTCCTCGAACTCCGCCAGCGGCAGCCCCGAAACCTCCCGCAGCAGCTCGTCCTCCACCCGACGGCCCGCCACGGCGGCGGCCCGCAGCACCCGCTGCCCGGCCTCCGACAGCAGCTCGACCCTGGACATCAGCAGGCTGGCCAGCCCGTCGGGCAGGCTGTCGCCCTCGGCCATCGCCGCGAACAGCTCCTCGGCGTAGAACGGGTTGCCGTCGGCGCGGGCCACGATGAGGCCGAGCTCCTGAGCGCCCACCTCACCCATAGTGGTGACATAGTCGGACATGTCACCGGAGCCCAGCGGCCCCAGCTCGACGCCCATCACCGTGGGCAGCCGCCGCAGCTCGGCCAGTACGGACCGGAGCGGGTGGCGGCGGTGGAGGTCGTCGGTGCGGTAGGTGCCGACCACGCAGACCCGCTCGCTCTGCACCATGCGGCTGAGGAAGACCAGCAGGTCACGGGTGGACCGGTCGGCCCAGTGCAGGTCCTCGATCACGAACAGCACCGGCTGCACGTCGGCCAGCAGCCCCAGCAGCGAGCCGAACAGCCGCTGCTGCGTGAGCCCCGCCGAAGGGGCGCTCTCCACACCCGGCAGCAGCTGGCCCAGCATGGGATGGGCGGCGGCGGCCTCGCGCACGGCCGGCTCAGCGCCGCGCAGCGCGTCGGCCAGCGGCAGGTAGGGCAGCGCGTCGCCCAGCTCGGCGCACTGGCCGACCAGCACGTGGAAACCGCGCTCGCGGGCCTCGGACACCAGCTCCGAGATCAGCCGGGTCTTGCCGATGCCCGCGTCTCCGCCGACGAGCGCCACCCCGGCCGTGCCCTCGGCTGCCGACTGCAGCACCCGCACAAGTCCGGACAACTCTGTAGAGCGCCCGACGAGAAGACCGTTCACGCCAGAAACTATGCCACGCCGTGCCGACAACTTATTGGTCCAGGAAACCCAAGCAAGATTGGCCCTCATCTGCATACCAAAGGCATTTTACGCTGCTGTTTCGTGATTCAGCCAACGACTTTCGCCCTCTTCATCACGGCCTCGCTCGCCCTGGTGCTCATCCCCGGCCCGAACCACCTCTACATCACCGCCAGGGGCCTCGCCCAGGGCAGGGCGGCGGGCCTGGCCAGCGCGTTCGGCGTGGAGACCGGCACGCTCGTGCACATCGCGGCCGCCGCCGCGGGCCTGTCGTACGTGATCTCGCAGTCGGCGACGCTGTTCGCGGTCGTCAAGTGGGCCGGCGTCGCGTACCTCGTCTATCTCGGCATCCGCGCGTTCACCGGCAAGGAGACGGAGGGCGTGGCGCCGCCGCCCCAGCCGCTGCGCAAGGTCTTCCTCGAAGGCGTGCTGGTCAACGTGCTGAACCCCAAGGTGGCGCTGTTCTTCCTGGCGTTCCTGCCGCAGTTCGTGCGCCCGGAGGCGGGCTCGCCCGCGCTCCAGGTGGTGCTGTTCGGCCTGACGCTGCTGCTCCTGGGGCTGATCTCCGACGTCGTGTACGCCTGCACCGCCGGCGCCCTCGGCACCCGGCTCACCACCCGGGCCAGGACCCTCCGGTACGTCAGCGGCTTCGTCTACCTGGGACTGGGAGTGGCCACGGCCTTCGCCGGGAGAAAATGACCCTATGGCGCCGAGGAAACAGCAGGAGATCTTCGATGCGACGTTGCGGCTGGTGGCGGAGAAGGGCTACGACGGGCTGACCGTCGAGGGGGTCGCCGAGCACTCGGGCGTCAACAAGACGACGATCTACCGCTGGTGGCCGTCCAAGGCCGCGCTGCTGGGGGCGGCGCTGGTGGAGGCCGACGTGCTGGGGTTCGAGGCGCCGGACACGGGGAGCCTGCGCGGTGACCTGGTCGCGCTGGTCGAGGGGGTGCGGCGGCTGCTCACCGAGCCGCCGTCCAGCGACATCGCCGTAGCCGCGCTGGCCGCCGCCGTCCGCCATCCCGAGCTGGACGCGCGCCGCTTCTTCGCCGACCGCTTCGCGCGGGAGCGGGAGATCTTCGAGCGTGCGGTACGGCGGGGCGAGCTGAAGGGGACGGTGGACCCGATGCTGATCGTCGACCTGCTGGCCGGGGCCGTGTGGATGCGGGCGGTCTTCCGGGGCCTGCCGGTCGCCGAGGACTTCCCCACGGCGACCGTCTCGGCCCTCCTGGACGGGCTACAACGCTTCTGAGAGCGCGGCCGGGATGCGGTCCAGCACGGGGTGGGGCACCAGCCCGTACGCGTAGAAGTCCACGGCGAGCGCGCCCGCCGCCTTCGCGCCCCGGGCCTTGGCCACCAGCCGGTCCGTCGAGTCGCTGTCCGGGTAGCCGGGCCGCAGCACCGCCCGCACCTCCCGGTCCTTGCCCACCGACCGCAGGTAGGCGCCCACGTCGTCGGCCACCCGAGCCGCGTCCCGCGCGTACGCCAGCACCCCGAAGGCCGGGACGAGGTCACCCAGCGCCACCAGGTCGACCCCGAGCTGCCAGGCGTCGTGCGCCGCGAGCCCGGGTGTGGGCAGCCCGTCCGTGTAGCCCTTGACCGCGCCGGTCGAGTCGATGAACACCAGCTTGGAGCCCTCGTCGGCCACCGCCGAGGCCACCTCGGACACCAGTGTGGTGACGGTCTCGGACCGGGCCCGCGCGTAGGCCACGACGTCGGGCCCCGCGTACGCGGTGAGCGCGGCCCGGGTCACCTCCCCCTGCGCGGGCGGGTCGCCGTCGAACACGCCGCCCACGATCCTGGCGCACTCGTCGCGCGCCACCTCGGCGTTCACGCCCAGGTCGGTGGCGCGGCGCATGCAGTAGTCGCAGAAGCAGAGCGCGAACAGGTACGCGTCCATCGGCCCCAGCGGCACGAACGAGCGCTGCGGCTTGAGCGGCCTGAAGTGCAGCGACTCCGCCACCACGCTGTCGACCCCGAGCCTGGCCACCGCCCGGGCCAGCGCGACCGCGTATTCGCGCACGTCGGGGTGGGCGGGGCACAGGTCGGTGAGCGAGCCGCGGTCGCCGAAGCAGTCGCGTACGGTCACGTCCGGATGCTTCGTGCCGAGCGTGGCGTTGCGCAGGAAGACCGTCCATCCGTGGAGCTTCATGGACCGCTTCGCACAAGCCTCGCGAAGACCGTCGAGGGCGTTCAGGTAGCCGGGCACGGGAGACAGGCGGAGCCCGGCGAACAGATCGGACGGCGGGGGGAAGTGCGCCCCGTCGTGGCGGATGGTCAGCCGGGACAGTCCGTGCGGGGTGACGTCGCGGGAGGCGTGGTGGACGGCGCCGACGGTGATGCCGCTCACGCCGTACGCGCTGATCCTGTCGAGCACCCGCTCGACGCCCTCGCCGCGCAGGTCCTCGACGAAGACGTACACCGAACTGTCCACAAGCAGACCTTAAGCGCTCTTGTGAGCGACGAAGTCGATCTCCACCAGGATGCCCAACAGCTGGGATCCTACGGTGGTGCGCACGGGGAACGGCTGGCTGAAATAGGACTTGTAAACCTCGTTGTAGGCGGCGAAGTCGCGCTCGAGGTGCTGCAGGTGGACCGTGGACTTGATCACGTCGTCGAAGCCGAGGCCGTGGGCGGCCAGGATGGCGCCGAGGTTGCGCATGACCTGGTGCGTCTGGGTGGCCACGTCGTCGCCGACGATCTCACCGGTCTGCGGGTCGAGCGGGCCCATGCCGGAGGTGTAGACGAAGTCCCCCACCACGAGACCCTGCGAGTAGGCGCCGATCGGGGCGGCGCCTTCGGTGGTCCTGAGCTCCTTTTTCACCGTGTCTCCCTAGAAATTGGTGGTTATCTGGCCAACGACACGGTAGTCCTGGTCCACCAGGGGCAGCACGCGCCACTTGTCGAACGCGGTGCAGGGATGGGAGATGCCGAAGGCCAGCAGGTCACCGGGCTTGAGCCCGTCGGCGCGCACGACCGTCTGCTGGTCCTGCATCTTCACGATCGTGACGCCGTCGCGGCGCGGGATGGGCAGCCCCTCGTCGTAGGGCGCGTCGCGCTTGCCCATGCCCACGATCGCCAGCCCGGGCTCGGGCGTGGACAGCACGTGCGCCCAGACCTCCAGCGCCGGGCGCAGCTCCCCTTCGATGCGGTTGAACGGGGTGCGCTCGCGGTAGTAGCCGTCGTCGTGGGTGACGTACGCGCCGCTGCGCAGCAGGATCCTGGCCTGGGTGGTGACGAGCTCGCGGCCGATCACGTCGAACCATTGGCTGCCGCCCACGGTCAGGATCGGGTTCTTGAGGCGGACGTACTCGACGGCGTCCTGCAGCAAGTAAAGATATTTCCGGACATCGTCGGCGGTCTTCAGCGCGCCCTCGTACCCGGCGACCCCGGCCAGCTCGACGCCTGGGACCCCCTGCACGTACGACACCAGGCTCAGCAGCTGCTCCAGGGACCGGCACCCGGCTCGTCCGCCTTCGTGCCCCAGCTCCACCAGCACCCGGAACGGCCGGGACGCGGCATGCCGGGCGAGAATGTCCACCCCGGCCTCGGAGTCCACGAAGCTCAGGAGCTCGAACGCGGGATCCCGCTCCAGCTCGCCCGCGGCCCAGTCGAGCCCCGCCGGGTCCACGAGCTGGTTGGCCACCAGGATCCGGCCCACCCCGAACCCGCGGACCACCCGCGCCTGGCGCGGCGTCGCGACGGTGAGCCCCCAGGCGCCCGCTTCGAGCTGAAGCGCGGCGATCTCAGCGGACATGTGCGTCTTGGCGTGCGGCGCCAGCTCCATGCCGTGATCGCGGACGAAGGCCGCCATCGTCTCGATGTTGTGCTCCAGCGCGTCCCGGTGCACGACCATGAGGGGGAGTTCGAGTCCACCCGCGAAGACCTGCTGCCCGAGCACAATGCCCCTTTCGTCCGCGTCCGACCCTATCTCAGACCTTCGCTGCAATCATGGACGGAGCGCACGCCCCGGAGTGGCGCCGGTCAGCTCTCCCCCCGCCAGTACGCGTACCCCCGACACGAGCACGTCGTCGACCCCGGCCGCGAGCGTGCGCGGCGCCTCGTAGGTCGCCCGGTCGCCCACCGCCGCCGGGTCGAACACCACCACGTCGGCGGCGAACCCGCTCCGCACCAGCCCCCGGTCCGTCAGCCCGAAGCGCCTGGCCGGGTGGGAGGCCAGGTGCACCACGGCCTGCTCCCAGGTCCAGTCGGCCAGCTCCCGCACGTGCCGGCCGAGAAACCGGGCGAACGCCCCGAAACCCCGCGGATGCGGATGACCGCCCACATAGATGCCGTCGGAGCCGCCGGTGTGCGAGGGGTGCCGGAGCATCCTGCGTACCGACTCCTCCCCTTCCGGGCCCTCGTCGGGGCGGGCGGACACGACACCCGCCTCCAGCCGCGTCTCCGTCAGGAGACGGCGGCAGAACTCGGCGGGCGCCGACCCGTCCCGTTCGGCCGCCGCCACGATGGTCAGGCCCTCGGCCCACTCCATCCCCGGGGCGTGCGAGACGGTCAGCCGTGGCCAGACGGCGTCGAGCGTCGGCCACCAGCCGTCCAGCTCGTCGGACGCGATCATCTCCAGCGCCCGGTCGGTCTCGGCGCCCGGCACGGAGCCGGGCAGCACGACCATGGCCAGGATCGTGTTGCCGCGCAGGTAGGGGTAGGTGTCGAAGGTGAGGTCCACGCCCTTGCCGAGCGCCTCCTCGACCAGCGGCAGCAGCACGTCCGCGGGGCCGTGCAGGTGGGAGACGTGCACGGCGGCGCCGGAGCGCTCGGCGATGTCGATGACCTCGGTCATGCCCACGCCGGCCTGAGGGCCGTACGCGCGCATGTGGGTGACGTACGGGAGGCCGCCGAGCGGGGCGCACAGGGCGGCCAGCTCCTCGGCGGTGGCGTAGCGGCCGGGGAGGTATTCGAGGCCGGTCGACAGGCCCACCGCCCCCTCCGACAGGCCCCGCTCGACGTGCCGCAGCATGGCCGCCAGGTGGTCGCGGGAGGGCGGCTCGGGCGAGGGCCCCATGACGTCGTAGCGGATGGTGCCGTGCGGGAGGAGGTACGCGGTGTTCAGCGCCACGGCGCGGTCGTAGCCGCCGAGCAGCTCACCGACGGTCAGCGGCCCATCGGCGGCGAGCGGGCCGTCGAGCGGCCCGTTGACGGCGGCGAAGTAGCGGGAGGCGTAGGCGACGGTGGCGGCCGAGCCCGGGGCGAAGGACAGGCCGTCCTGCCCCAGCACGAACGTGGTCACCCCCTGCCGCAGCGCCGCCCGCTGGACCGCCGGGTCGAACACGGCCGCGTCGCCGTGGGCGTGACAGTCGACGAAGCCGGGCGCGACGAAGCGCCCCGTCGCGTCGATCACGGTCTCCGCCCCGGCGCCGCCCAGCCTCCCGATCGCCGCGATCTTGCCGTCCGCGACCGCGACGTCCGCCCGGTACGGCGGAGCGCCCGTCCCGTCGAGCACCCGGCCGCCGTTGATGACTACGTCGAACCTCACACCAAGATTCAATCAGAGCCGCGCGAATACGCCGGAGGGCATTCCACGGACTTGACGATCGGCCGGGCGGCCAGCACGGCGCGAGCCCGGGCCCGGTCGAGGTTCCAGCCGTTCCAGGGGTCGGGGCGGGACAGGCCGTTGGCCGCGACCACGTCGGCCAGCACGCAGCTGCGCTGCGGCTCCGGCAGCTTGTCCAGCGCCGGTACGGCCTCCGCGCCGAGGTCGCCCAGGTAGTCGGAGTCCAGCTTGGTCACGCCGCGCACCTCGACCTGCGTGTGGGCGACCTGGAGATCGGGGTTCACGATGGCGAACGCGCCCAGGCCCAGCCCGGTGACCAGCACGACCGTACGCGGCAGCCAGCCGGAGCCGCGGCCCAGGAGCCGAGCCGCCCCCGCCAGCAGCACCAGCGCGAACAGCGTTCCCAGCCACCACACCGTGGCCTGCACGGACAGGCGCAACCTGGACAGGCCGTACGCCTCGGTGTAGAGGCTCATGCGGTGCAGGGCGGAGGCCAGCACCACCATGGTCAGCCCGCACAGCACGCCGAGCAGCACGGCCAGCAGCCAGCGTTCGCGCCGCTCGACCTTGAGCATCCCGCTGGCGACCGCCACGATGCCCAGCACGAACACGCTGACCACCACGAGCTGGAAGAACCCCTGCCTGGCGTACTCGGCATAGGTGAGCCCGGCCGTCTTCAGCACCCAGGTGTTGCCGCCGAACAGCGCCGTGATCTGCACCGCCACGAACGAGGCGAACAGCAGGTTCACCGCCGTGAGAGGCACGATCCAGACGCTCCTGCTCACCGTGAACTTCGGCTCCGGCCCCACGGGGTCCACCACCGGCCTGAGCGCGACCAGCACCACGGCGGCCAGCAGCACGGCGAACAGCCCGAACAGGAAGATCCGCACCGGCGCCGAATCCGCCCAGTCCGGCGCGGTCGTCAGCCGTTCCAGGAAGGAGGCGAACACCGCGTCCGCCGAGGCGAACAGCAGCCCGAACACCAGGAGCAGCACCGCCGTGATGCCCAGGGCGGCCAGCATCGGCATGAAGCGCCGCCTGGCGGTCAGCTTCTTCAGTGGCTGGGCCAGGAACCACGGCACCGGGCCGAGCGCCAGCATCACGGACACGCCGCCCCGGATCACGCCGAGCCACCCGGCCCCGGCTCCCGACACGGCCAGCGCGCCCAGACCGGCCCCCGCCACGAGCAGGATCGCGACCAGCCAGTCGGCGTCGCGCACCGCCGCCATCGAGATCAGGAAGTACGCCGTCAGCCCGAACGCCACCGTCCACGGCGTCATCCGCCGCAACACGGCAGGCAGCGCGGCCGCGCCCAGAACCATGGCGACCAGCACGATCCCCAGCCCGACCTGCGCCTCGGGCAACGCCACCGCCGCGAACACCCCGGCCCCGGCGCCCGCGGGCAGCAGCCAGCGGGGCGAGTCGGGCAGCTCGGGCCTGGGGAAGAGGGGCGGCGGCACGTAGGGCGGCGGCGGCCCTCCCTGATTCCGGTGCGGCGCCGCAACCTGCGGGCTCCCCTGGCCCGCCGCCGCTTGGGCCGCCGACTGGTACGCCGCGACCTGCGCCGACTGGTAGGCCGCCACGGCCGCCCGGCGTCCGGACCCGGCCCCCATCCCCGCGCCGACCGCGCCCATGAGCGCGGTGCACATGACGAGCGTGACGAGGGCCATCCCGTCGCTGACGGTCACACTGACGAGCACGGCGGCGAACAGGCCGGTCAGGAACCCGACCAGCACACCGATGACCGCACCCCCGATCATCCTGACGAACGCGCTGCCCGCCGGCACCCCGGCACCACGCCCAGTGCCCCCCGCGGACACGCCCGCCCCGGTTGCGAGCCCTGAGGGCCCTCCCACCCCTGCCGCCGGCCCAGGCGTGACGACGGCGTCCGTCTCGCTCTCGGCGGCGGGGCGGCCGGGCGTACCGACCGTGGCCAGGGCTACGAGAGCCGCGACTCCGGCGGCGTCACGGGACCCTTCACCCGAAGCCGCACCGCCCTCGACTGCGTCAGCCGCCGGGCCCACCACCTCGGCGCCGTCCCCAGCCGAGGCGGTGACCACCAACTCCTTGGCGCAATCGCGGGTCTCGGGACCCGTCGTCGTCGGGGCAGCGGCGTCCAGAGCCTCCGGCAACTGCTCGGTCCCCGTGCCCCGCTCACCGCCCTCCAGCGGCACATCCGCCATCGTCGTCCTCCCTGGTAAATCGACCACCATGCGGCATCCCGCACAGTCGTCGATGCAAATGGAGCCCCCGTGCAGCTCGACGATCTCCTTCACGATGGCCAGCCCCAGCCCGGCGCCCCCGGAGTCGGCCGCCCGCCCGGCGTCGAGCCGGGAGAAGCGCTCGAACACGCGTCCCCTGGCCGCGACCGGGATCCCCGGCCCCTGGTCGGCGACGGCCAGCAGCACCCCGGCCCCCTTCGCCGCGACGGTCACGGTCACCACCCCGTCCGAGGGGCTGTGCCGTACCGCGTTGTCGAGGAGGTTCGCCAGGACCTGCGCGAGCAGGTCGGGGTCGGCGCGCACCACCAGGTCGGCGGGGACCGACGCCCGGATCGCGACGTCGTCGCGGGCCAGCGCCCCCTCGCGCACCGCCTGCTCGACCAGCGGCGCCAGTTCGACGGCCTCGGGCTCGATCAGGCGTACGCCGGAGTCCAGCCGCGACAGGTCCAGGAGCTGGGCCACGAGGCGGCCGAGGCGTTCGGTCTGGGCGAGCGCGGTCCGCATGGTGACGGGGTCGGGGGCGGAGACGCCGTCCACGACGTTCTCCAGGACCGCGCGCAGGCCAGTGATGGGGGTGCGGAGCTCGTGGCTGACGTTCGCGATGAGCTCGCGCCGCTGCCGGTCCACCTCGCCGAGGTCGGCGGCCATCGCGTTGAACGCCCTGGCCAGCTCCCCGACCTCGTCACGCGACGTGGCGGTCACGCGCAGCCCGTACAGGCCCTTGGCGATCGTCTGTGCGGCGCTGGCCATCTGGCGCAGCGGCTTGGTCATCCCCGTGGCCAGCAGCTGCACCATGATCAGCGCCAGGACCACGGCGACCGCGATGCGTAACTCGCGGGACAGGCCCGAGTTGAGCCCGACCTCGTTCACCACGAACGCGGTCCCCACGGCCAGCACGATCACGATGCCGAGCTTGACCTTGATGCGGCCGAGGAAGTCGAGCGGCCTCATCGCCGCACCAGGGCGTAGCCGACGCCGTGCACCGTGCGCACCACGTCGGAGCCCAGCTTGCGGCGCAGCGCCCGGACGTGGCTGTCCACGGTCCTGGTCGCCGCCGCCTCCGAGAAGCCCCACACGTCCGACAGCAGCCGGTCCCGCTCGAACACCTGCCCGGGGCGCTCCGCCAACCGGCGCAGCAGGTCGAACTCCGTCCTGGTGAGCTGCGCCTCCGCGCCCCCGACGAACACCCGGCGGGCCGCGGTGTCGATCTCGACCTCGCCGACCCTGATCACCGTGTCCTCGGCCGCGAGCTGGGCCGCCCGCTCGACCCTGCGCAGCAGCGCGTGGATCCTGGCCACGAGCTCGCGCATGCTGAACGGCTTGGCCAGGTAGTCGTCCGCCCCCACGCCGAGCCCGACCAGGACGTCGGTCTCCTCGCCGAGCGCGGTCAGCATGAGCACCGGCACCGGCCTGGCCGCCTGCATCCGGCGGCACACCTCCAGCCCGTCGAGCCCCGGCAACAGCCGGTCGAGGATCACCAGGTCCGGTTCCGCCTTGCCGTACTGGATCAGGGCATCCTGCCCGTCGCCGGCCACCCTGACGTCGAAGCCCTCGGCGGCCAGCCGGTTCCGTACGGCCAGCGCGATCGTCTGATCGTCCTCGACCACGAGGATGCGTCGCTGCTCTGCCACGTACGAAAGCCTAGAAGCGGCCTGTGCAGACGACACTCCTAAATTTGTGCACATACAGTGCAGACTTGGCTGGTGAACACAGCCGGATACCTCCGCCGCATCGGCCTGCCCAGCCTCCTCAACGCCCCCACCAGCGCAGACAACCTGCGGGCGCTCCACGCCGCGCACCTCGAGAAGGTGCCGTACGAGGCGCTGGAGATCTGGCTCGATCGCCCCACCACCGTCGATCCCGTCGAGTCCGCCGAGCGCATCATCGGAGGGCGCGGCGGCTACTGCTACCACCTCAACGGCGCGTTCTCCGAGCTGATCAGGTCGCTGGGGTACGACGTGACCAGGCACGTCGGCGGGGTCCAGAACCGCGGCGACGAACCCGGCATCACCGCCAACCACCTGGTGCTCACCGTGCGCGGCCTGCCGTCGCAGGACAATCCGGGCGGTGAGTGGCTGACCGACCTCGGGCTCGGGGACGGGTTCCACGAGCCGCTGCCGCTGGTCGAGGGCACGTACGAGCAGGGGCCGTTCACGTACGTCCTGCGCCCGTCGGAGGTCGCGCCGGGCGGCTGGCGGTTCGAGCACGATCCGAGCGGCTCGTTCGAGGGCATGGACTTCGGCCCGGCCCCGACGGACATGTCGGCGTTCGTCGATATGCACCGGCATTTGACGACGTCGCCGACGTCCGGGTTCGTGCGCATCGCGACCGTCCAGCGACGGGACGCGTACGGCGTGGACAGCCTGCGCGGGCTCCAGCTGAAGCGCATCGGCGGCCGGACGCTCTCGGTGACCTTGGACAACGCCCGCGACTACTACGCGGCGCTGGCGGACATCTTCCTGCTCCCGCTCACGGACGTGAGCGGGCCGGAGAAGGAGAAGCTCTGGCGCAGACTGTACGAGGCGCATGAGGCCTGGCTGGCCAGTGACGCGACGTGACAGCCTTGCGCTATCGTGCACCTCGACATGGGTGAGACCCGGAAGCTGGCCGGTCGCTACCGGCTGCTGAATCCCCTGGCCGCGGGCTCTGTCCGGCTGGCCTTCGACGAGTCGGAGCACCGCGATGTCACGGTCAGGGAGCTGCGGGTCCCGGCCGAGCTGCGCGACGCCGCCCTGGAGGAGGCCCGCCGGGCGTCCGGGCTCCGGCACGCCTCGATCGTGCGGGTGCTCGACGTGGTGATCGAGGACCAGACGCCGTGGCTGGTCATGGAGTTCGTGTCGGGGGCGTCGCTGGAGCAGACCGTACGCGCCCGCCGCCCGCTGCCGGTCGCGCAGGCGGCCAGGGTCGGCGTCTGCGTCCTGTCCGCCCTGACGACGGCGCACGAGGCGGGGATCGTGCACGGGCGCGTTGAGCCCGGCAACGTCCTGCTCACCCCGACGGGCCGGGCGGTGCTCACCGGCTTCGGCTTCCCCAGCCTCAGCATGCTGCCCTCCGCGGACCTGTGGGCCCTGGCCGCCACGCTGCACTTCGCGGTGGAGGGCCGCCCGCCGGGGCAGGTGCCCGCGGAGGGCGCGGACCCGCTCAGGACGCTGATCAGAGCCATGCTCCACCCGGCGGGGGCGCCGGCGACGGACGTGATCCGCGAGACCCTGGAGCTCCTGGCCGTGAGCCGCCCGCTGGACGTGATCATCGGGCTGTTCGGGCCGCTGCCGATCCCCGTGGTGGCCGCGATGGGGCTCGCGCTGATCGAGCAGCTCCAGGCCGGGGAGGCGTTCCACGGCGGGATCCAGCCCGGCAACGTCCTCATCGACGACCGGGGCCGGGCCCACCTGACCCCGCTGCTGAGGTCGGGAACGCTCCCGGCCTACACGGCCCCGGAGGCCTCCGCCACCCTGGCCGCCGACCTGTGGTCCCTGGGCGCCACGCTCTTCACCGCCGTCGAGGGCGTGCCGCCCTCGCCCGGCGCGCCGCTGACCAGAGCGGGGGCGCTGGCTCAGGTGTTGTTCCGTCTTTTGTCAGGTAATCCGTTGGAACGTCCCACTCCGGACGAACTCCGCCGCGACCTCCGGTTGGTACGACGCACCCGTTGAGATACATCGCGATTGGAACCAAGCGATGGGCTCACTCGTTGGACAGGCGACGCAGAATGTAGGAGAGGCGGGGCACGCGCTCCGTGTTCCGAAGCAGCTCGGAGGAAGTTGAGTATGTCGCCAATCCAGAAGTACGCCATTGGCGCAGGCGCCGCGGTTCTGCTCTCGCTGATCATCTTCGGGACCGGATGGATCACCCTGCTGGTCGTCCTCGGCGTGATCGCCGCTCCCGTGGTCGGTTACCTGATGCTCGACCCTTCGCAGCGCGAGCGGCTCAAGAGGGCCCGCAGGCGCGGCATCGGCCACTGAACTCCGCGCGGCGGGGGCCGTGACACGGCCCCCGCCGCGCGCTCAGGCCTCCGCCGTCGCCGCCGCCTGCTCCGTCTGCACGCGCTGGGTCACCCGGCGCTCGATGTAGAACGACAGGAACGGCACCGTGCCCCCGACCATGACGCCGAGCATGTACTGCCACGTCCAGCGCGCCTTCATGCCCAGGTTCATGACCGCGACCAGGTAGAGCATGTAGAGCCCGCCGTGGATGGGCGCGATGACCTTCGACAGCGTCGGGTCGCCGAAGCCGTAACGCACCACCATGGCCACGCAGAGCACGAGCAGCATGCAGCCGACCACGTACGCGAGCACCCGGAAGGGCTTCAGAGCCGATTCCACGATTAACCTTCCAGAGCCATTTCAGGGGACTTGGCACGGTCCCGATCGGTTCGTACGGCATCGCGTACGAAGTGGAACCACATGAATACGGCGAATCCTGCGAAGATCCACCAGTTGGCGGCATATGCCAGGTTACGCCAGGTCAGCGTGCCACCCACCACCGGCGGCTGGATCTCGACCTGCGCCAGCGAGCCGGACGGCGGCTGCGCGACGACGAAGCCGGCGCGTACCTGCTGACCGCTCCACAGGTTGACCAGCTCGCCCGTGGACACCGTCTGCACCTGACCGGCGGGCAGACCCTCCGCGCGCCGCTGCACGCTGTCGGTGCCCTGCTGCGGCCGCAGCCGCCCGGCCACCGTGACCTTGCCCTGCGGCACCGCGAAGACCGCCGGGTCGTCCGCCTTGGCCGTCCAGCCCCGTACCACCGGCATCAGCGTGCCGTCGTCGAGCCGGAGCGGCGTGAGCACCCAGTAGCCGCGGTCACGCGAGACGTTGCCGCCGGGGGCGTCGACGTCGGCCCGCCGGTCGGCGACCAGGAGCTGGCGGCCGGCCTCGTAGACCCCCTCCGCCGTGACCTTGCGGCCCACGAGCTCACCGCTCAGCTGCGGGCCCACCTGGGCGAGCGTGCCGACCGCGACGGGCCCGGGATCGGTGGAGGCGTGCGGCTTTCCCGAATCCTGGAAAACGCCGAGCTGCCAGCGCCCGAGCAGGATGAACGCGACGAGGACCCCGATCGTGAGCAGGTGCAACCCCATGAGACGGGGGGAGAACAGGGTCCGCAGCATGTTTCAAAGCTATCCGCCGGGTGGGGTGGTCCCCTAATCAGCCCATGCCTACCGATACCAACAAACAGTGCAAACGACACAGGCGCTCACGCTAGGCTGCTGGCCATGTCTGACCAGCATATCGACCCTTCGGGCAGCACTCAGCAGTTCAAGGCTTTCGCTCAGCGCCGCGAGCAGGAAGCCGCCGCCACCCCCAAGAAGTCCCCCGTCGTACCGATCATCGCGGTCGTCGTCGCGATCGTGATCGTCGGCGTTGCCGCCTTCCTCCTGCTGAAGTAACCCCAGATCTGATCGAACCGCCGCGGGGGCCGTGGCGGTTTCTCGCCGTTCACGCAATCATCCCTTCGGCCCGCCCAACGACGCGCGGGCCCTCGGCCACCCTGCCTCCCCTGCCGACGCCGCTCCGGCCCGCGAGGCGAATGCCTCCCAAGGACCTCTGCCGAGGCGCGGCACCCCACAGGCAAGAGCTGCCACGCCACGTGCCCCGCCCGCGCAGGAACGCGCCACGGCCACCGAACAAGCGAACGGCCGCTTGAGGGCGGTGAGGCTGGAGACGCCCAGGGGGCGGGATAGCGGCAAGGGTCAGAGCGGGCGCACGAGCGGTGGGGCACGCGAGCGGAGCCGAGCGGGCGCGGGGGCCGGGAGTGCGCGGGGCCGGGGCGGGGCCGGATAGCGGGGTGAGGGGCGGAGGGGGTGAGGGGGGTCACTCTGGACCTCGGTGAGGCGGGTTATTACATTGGATTGAGCGTCCAATAAGCGCCACCCCGGGAGGTCAGATGCCAGGGTTAGCGATCATCGGGTCCGGGTTCGCCGGGATCGGCATGGCCATCAAGCTCAAAGAGGCGGGGTATCACGACTTCGTCATCCTGGAGAAGGCCGCCGACCTGGGCGGCACCTGGCGGGACAACACCTACCCCGGCTGCGCGTGCGACGTCCCCTCGCACATGTACTCCTACTCGTACGAGCTGAACCCGGGCTGGTCCCGCATGTTCTCCCCGCAGGAGGAGATCTGGGACTACATGCGCTCGTGCGCCGACAAGTACGGCGTGACCCCGCACATCCGGTACGGCAAGCGCGTCGTCGCGCTCGAGTACGACGACGGCCGGCGCGATTGGTCGGTCACCACGGACGACGGGGCGACGTTGCGGGTGAACGCGGTCGTGTCGGCCATCGGCGCCCTGCATATACCGAAATTTCCCGAAATTTCGGGGCGTGAGTCCTTCGCCGGCCCCGCCTTCCACTCCGCCGAGTGGGACCACTCGATCGACCTGACCGGCAAGCGCGTGGCCGTCATCGGCACCGGCGCCTCCGCCATCCAGTTCGTCCCCCAGATCGCGCCTGCCGCGAGCCACCTGACGGTCTTCCAGCGCACTCCCCCATGGATCCACCCCAAGCCGGACTTCGCCATCACCCCCGCCACCCGCCGGATCCTCGGCCTGCCCGGCCTGGCCAGGACCATGCGCAACGCCATCTACTGGGCCCTGGAGACGCGGGCGCTCGGCTTCACCGTCGACCCGCGCCTGATGAAGGCCCACGAGAAGCTGGCCCTCAGGCATCTCGAAGCCCAGGTCCCCGACCCGGACCTGCGCCGCAGGCTCACCCCCGGCTACCTGATCGGCTGCAAGCGCATCCTCATCTCCAGCGACTACTATCCCGCCCTCACCAGGGACAACGTCGAGCTGGTGACCGACGGCGTCACCGAGATCAGGCCGCGCTCGATCGTGGACTCCTCCGGCGCCGAGCACGAGGTCGACGCGATCGTCTACGGCACCGGCTTCAAGGTCGTGGACGCGCTGCAGGAGCAGCACATCGTCGGCAAGGGCGGCCGCAAGCTCCAGGACGCCTGGCAGGACGGCATCGAGACCTACTACGGCATCGCCACGTCCGGCTTCCCGAACCTGTTCTTCCTGCTCGGCCCCAACACGGGCCTCGGGCACAACTCGGTCGTGTTCATGATCGAGTCGCAGGTTCGCTACATCATCGACTGCCTGCGCCTGCTGTCGAGGACGCAGGCCAGGGCCGTGGACGTCAAGCCGGGCGCGCAGCGGGCGTTCGCCCGCCGCCTGCGCGAACGGCTCGACCCCCTCGTCTGGAACGCGGGCGGCTGCGACTCCTGGTATCTGGACGAGCACGGAGTGAACCGGACGATCTGGCCGGGCTTCACCTTCGAGTACTGGGCGCGCACCAGAAGGGTCAAACCCAGCGCGTACGAGCTCATCTACTGAGGAAACACGCAGAACTCGTTGCCCTCCGGGTCGGCCAGCGTCACCCAGTCGTCGTACGTGGCCAGCAGCGTGGCGCCCAGCCCGCGCAGCCGGTCGATCTCGGCGTCGAGGTCGTCGGCGCTCAGGTCGAGGTGGAGCCGGTTCTTGACGACCTTGCGTTCGGGCACGTGCTGGAACCACAGTCGTGGCGGCCCGCCCTCGACCAGCACCGTGGGGTCGTCCTCGGGGTCCTCGATGCCCTCGCCGCGCAGCCGCGCCAACTCGGCCTCGTCGTACGGCGCCACGGCGTAACCGTCGAGCGCCGCCGCCCAGAACCTGGCCAGCGACGCCGGGTGGCGACAGTCGACCACCACGTCACGCAGCCGGGCCACCGGGCTTCCTCGCCTCGATGAGGAACCTGGAGGAATGCGCCACGAACGGACCCTCCGCCTCGATCCGGTCGTGCAGCTCGCGCAGCCGGTCCGCGTACCGCTCGACCGAGAAGCCCGGCACGATCCAGATGACCTTCCGCAGGAAGTAGATCACCGCCCCCACGTCGCAGAACTCCATCCGCAGCCGCTCGAACCGCAGGTCCACGACCTCGAGCCCGGCCGACTCGGACGCGGCCCTGGCCTGGTCGGGGTCGCGGGAGGAGCCGTCGTGGGGGCCCATGAAGTAGTGCGTCAGCTCCGCGACGCTCCACGGCCCGACCTGCTGCGAGAAGTAGGCGCCGCCGGGGCGCAGCACGCGGGCGATCTCCTCCCACCAGGTCTCCACCGGATGGCGGCTGGTGACCAGGTCGAAGACGCCGTCCCGGAACGGCAGGCGCGGATCGTCGTCGTCGGCCACCACCCACGCCCCGCGCGGGCGCAGCCGCGAGGCGGCCAGCTTGAGGTTGGGCGGCCAGGACTCGGTGGCCACGGTCACCGCCGGCAGCGTGGGCACGCCGGCCAGGATCTCGCCCCCGCCGGTCTGAACGTCGAGCGCGGCCTCGGCCCCGGCCATCCGCTCGCCGAGCAGCCTGGCGTACCCCCAGGAGGGCCGCTCCTCGCTGGCCCGGCCGTCGAGCCAGGAGAAGTCCCAGCCGTCCACGGAGACCGTGGCGGCCTCCTGGACGAGGTCGTCGTACGTACGGCTCATTCTTCGACCTTGTCAGCGGCCCCGCCGGACGTTCAACCAAATTTCGTCATACGCTCCGCATCATGCGCAGCGGCCGCGTACCGCCGCGCGGTCGATGCCGAGGTGGTCGATCAGCCCCGCGACCGGGTCGGGCCGCCCCTGCGCCAGCAGGGCGAACACCAACTGCCGGGGCGCCTCGACCGCCCTGGTCTTCATCGTCGTGGCCTTGATGGCCTGGTTGATGGTGGCGCGGGCGCTCGACGTCAGCGCGGTGCCGGGCACCTGCGGGTGCTTGCGCGGCGTCCGCGGCAGCAGGTCCCCGACCTCCAGGCCGAGCATCCGCAGCGCCGCCCGGTCGAGCTCGTCGAGCGCAGCCCGCGCGCCCGCCACGTCCACGCCGAGAGCGCGGGCGAGGTCCGCGTCGTGCAGGACGCCGAGCAGCAGGTGCTCGGTGCCCAGCCGCCGGTCGCCCCGCTGCCTGGCCTCGTCGAACGCGGCCTTGACGATCACGCCGAACCGGCTCTTCTCAAAGCCGAACATCGCGAACCCCTCACTTCCCGTATTTGGCGTGCACCGACTGCCGTGACATGCCGAGCGCGTCGCCGATCTGCTCCCAGGTCCAGCCCTGCTCCCTGGCCAGCGCCACCGACACCGCCTCGACCTGCTCGGCCAGCCGGTGCAGCGCGCCCACCGCCCGCAGGCCCAAGGCCGGGTCGTTCGACCTGATCCGTTCGGAGAGCTCTGTTACGTCCACCCTGTCAGGCTAGATTGACAGCCGTCGATTTGTCAATCTAGCCTGACAGGCATGGATGACGTGTTGATCGTGGGGGCGGGACCCGTGGGGCTCATGCTCGCGTGCGAGCTGGGCCTGGCGGGAGTCCGCCCGATCGTGCTGGACAAGAGGCCGGAACCGAGCGAGCTGCCCAGGGCCAACGGTCTGGGCGGGCAGATCGTCGACCTGCTCGACCACCGCGGCCTGCTGGAGCGCTTCAGCGCGGGCAGCCCGTTCGCCGGGCGGCCGCCCGGGTTCCCGTTCGGCTCGGTGCCGCTGCGCTTCGTGGGGGCGGCCGACCTGCCGTTACGGCTGCTGATGATCCAGCAGCCGCGGATGGAGCAACTGCTCGCCGAGCGCGCCAAGGAGCTCGGAGCCGAGATCAGGCGGGGGTGCGAGGTGCTCTCCCTGGCCCAGGACGAGGAGGGGGTGACACTGGAGCGCACGGACGGCACGCGGATGCGGGCCCGCTACGTCGTGGGCTGCGACGGCGGGCGCAGCAGCGTACGGCGGGAGGCCGGGATCGGCTTCCCCGGCACGACCGACGACGAGGTGCTGCGCCTCGGGCACTTCGCGACCGGCGCGGACACGGGCGTCTTCGAGGCACTGGAGACCGACGGCCTGGCGCCCGGCTGGAACCGCACCCCGAACGGCCGCCTGCTGCTCACCTCGCTCCAGCACGGCGTGCTGATCGCCGGCGTGCGCGAGAAGGGGGCTCCCGGCGACGGCCCCGTGACACCGGAGGACTTCCGGGCGGCCGTGCGCCGCGTGCTGGGCCGGGACCTGCCGTTGGGCGAGCCGATCTGGCTGTCCAGCACGGTCGCGCAGGCGCGGCTGGCCGAGCGGTACCGGGCGGGGCGGGTGTTCCTGGCCGGGGACGCCGCGCACCTGTTCCCCGCGGGCGGCTCGGCGCTCAACGTCGGCATGACGGACGCGGCCAACCTCGGCTGGAAGCTGGCCGCCGCGCTCCTGGGGCGGGCCTCCGACGGGCTCCTGGACACGTACGAGTCCGAGCGGCGGCCGGTCGCCGAGCGCGCCCTCATGCAGACGCGGGCACAGGCGGTGCTCGACCGGCTGGAGGGTGAGGACGGGGCGGCGCTGCGGGAGCTGCTCACCGAGGTGTTCGCCTTCGAGGAGCCGCTGCGGCACGTGGCCGGGCTGCTGCACGACTCCGGCGTCCGGTACGGCCCGGCGGCGCACCCGCTGGTGGGCCGGTTCGTCCCGGATCTGGCGCTGTCCGGCGGGCGGCGGGTGGCCGAGCTCATGCGCGAGGGCCGGCCCGTGCTGCTCGACCTGGGCGGCGGCGCGACGCTGGACGACGACTGGATCGACGTGGTCAGGGCCCGCGCCGACGACCCGCCCGCCGACGCGCTGCTGATCCGCCCCGACGGCTACGTCGCCTGGGCGGGCACCGACGGGCTCGCCGAAGCGGCCCAGGAGTGGTTCGGGCTCACAGCCACCCCGGCTTGACCAGGCCCGATTCGTAGGCGATCACCACGAGCTGGGCGCGGTCGCGGGCGTGCAGCTTCATCATGGCGCGGCTCACGTGCGTCTTGGCCGTCGCCGGTGACATGAACAGCTTGGCCGCGATCTCGTCGTTCGTCATGCCGGTCCCGACCAGGCCGAGCACCTCGCGTTCGCGCTCGGTGAGCTGGTCGAGGCCGTCGGCGGCGACGGGCTCCTTGGCCCGGGAGGCGTACTCGGCGATCAGCCGGCGCGTCACGCTCGGCGACAGCAGCGCCTCCCCCGCCGCCACCACCCGGACGGCCTGGATCAGCTCGGCCGGCTCGGTGTCCTTGACCAGGAAGCCGCTGGCCCCGCCGCGCAGCGCCTCGAAGACGTACTCGTCCAGCTCGAACGTCGTCAGGATGATGATGTGCGGCCCCTGCGGCATCTGCCGGGTGGCGGTCAGGCCGTCCATGCCGGGCATGCGGATGTCCATCAGCACCACGTCCGGCTGGTGCTCGCCCGCCAGCCGGACCGCTTCGGCGCCGTCGGAGGCCTCGGCCACCACGGTCATGTCCGGCTGGGCGTCGAGCAGCGCCTTGAAGCCCGCCCGGACCAGCGCCTGGTCGTCGGCCAGCAGCACCTTGATCATGAGGTCTCCTCGGGTAGTGGCAGCCGGGCCTCGACCTGGAACCCCGTGCCGGACGGCCCGGCGACCAGCGTGCCGCCCAGCGCGGAGGCCCGCTCGCGCATGCCGGGGATGCCGTTGCCGCTGCCCGCCTCGGACAGCACGGGGGCGGTCGTCGCGCCGGAGTCCGTGACGTGGATGGCCAGCTCGTGCTCGCCGTACTCCAGGCGCACGCTCACCGACGAGCCGGGCGCGTACCTGGCGGCGTTGGTCAGCGACTCCTGCACGATCCGGTACGCGGCCCGCTCCACCTGCGGCGGCAACGGCCGCGAGCCGGCGCGTTTGAGCGTCACGTCCATGCCCGAGCGCTCGATCAGGTCGTCGAGGCGGTCGAGCCCGGCCGTGGGGGAACGGGGCGCCCCTTCGCGAAGGACGTTCAGGACCGAGCGCATCTCGCCCAGAACCTCCTTGGACGCCGTCTTGATGGTGGCCAGAGCGGTCTTGGCGTGGTCGGGGTTGTCGTCGATGAGGTGCAGCGCGGTGGACGCCTGCACGTGGATGAGCGAGATGTTGTGCGCGAGCACGTCGTGCAGCTCCTGCGCCATGGTCAGCCGCTCCTCGCTGGCCTGCCGCCTGGCCTCCTCCTCGGCGACGCGCTCACGCTCGGCCCGGCGCTCCCTGACGATCCTGACCAGCTCGGCCACGACCATGAGCAGCATGATGAACGTGAGGATCCACACGCTGTGGAAGAGGTCGCGGTTGCCGATCAGCCAGGCGTAGGTGAGGAACGACAGCACCGTCATCCCCGCCATGAACCAGGCCATCGCCCGCTTGCCCCGCGTGACCAGCAGGAACAGCAGGATCGCGGGGCTGATGAAGCTGGGGCCGTAGGCGTACCCGCCGGCCAGGTAGAGATCGCACGCGCCGAGCGCGGCGGCGGTGGTGAGCAGCGGGAAACGGCGGTGCAGCAGGATCGCCAGCGGCCCGATCAGCAGCAGCCCGTACGCGTAAGGGTCGAGCGGCTCCCTGAGAAACCGCTGCCCCCAGGACGCCCCCTTGGCGATGACGAACTGGGCGGCCGCCACGATGAGGGCGAGATAAGGATCGAATCCGAACTTTCCTCGCACGACCCCTACGCTAGATCAGCGCTCTGACCTGCGCATCATCCCAGCGTGTGAGGGGGCCCTACCGCGACGGGCGTACGTGGGCCATCGTAGGGACCATGCGCCGAGTGATCGTCCCCGCAGCAGCAGTCCTCATCACGCTCGTGTCGGCCCCGCCCGCGCTGGCCGGGCCACAGCAGAAGGTCCCGGTCGCGGAGGGGTACGGCGGCGCCGTCGCCACCGTCGACCTCGACGCGAGCAAGGCCGCCATCGCCGTGCTCAGGAGGGGAGGCAACGCCGTCGACGCCGCCGTCGCCGCGGGCGCGGTGCTGGGCGTCACGGAGCCGTACTCCGCGGGCCTGGCCGGCGGCGGCTTCATGGTGTACTACGACGCCAGGCAGCGCAAGGTCTTCACGATCGACGGCCGTGAGACCGCCCCGCAGGCCATGACCTCGACCACGTTAGAAGGCATCCCGTTCGAGGAGGGCGTCACCAGCGGCCTGTCGGCGGGCATTCCCGGCACGGTCGCGAACTGGGACCTGGCCCTCCGCAAGTTCGGCACGATCTCCCTCAAAGAGGCCCTCCAGCCCGCCATCGACGTGGCTTCCAAGGGCTTCGTCGTCGACCAGACCTTCCACCAGCAGACCGCCGACAACGCGGCCCGGTTCAAGGACATCACCTCCACGGCCAAGCTCTACCTCCCCAACGGCGCCCCACCGCCCGTCGGCTCGGTGTTCAGGAACCCCGAGCTGGCGGCCACGTACCGCGAGCTCGGAAAGCGCGGCCCCGGCTGGCTCTACGGCGGCCGGCTCGGCCAGGAGATCGTGGCCACCGTCAAGCAACCGCCGGTCACCCCCGGCAGCACCCGCAACGTCCGGCCGGGCCTGATGGAGCTGTCCGACCTGCGGGCCTACCGCGCGCTCCTGCGCGAGCCCACCAAGATCTCCTACAAGGGCAAGGACGTGTACGGCATGGCGCCCCCGTCCTCCGGCGGCTCGACGGTCGGCGAGGCGCTCAACATCCTTGAGGCCCTTCCTCAGGTGGGCCTGCACGAATACCTGGAGGCGTCCCGGCTGGCCTTCGCCGACCGCGGCAAGTACGTCGGCGACATTCCCGGCGTGCCGCTCAAGGAGCTGCTGTCCGACGGCTTCGCCAAGGAGCGGGCCTGCCTGATCGGCGACCGGGCCACGGCCCACCCGGCCGCCCCCGGCAACCCGGACGGCTCGTACGAGCCCTGCGCCCAGCCCACCGGCACCGCCACCCCGATCGCGGACGAAGGCCCCGAGACCACCCATCTCGTCATCGCCGACCGCTGGGGCAACGTGATCGCCTACAACCTGACCATCGAGTCCACCGGCGGCAACGGCATCGTGGTGCCCGGACGCGGCGTGCTGCTCAACAACGAGCTGACCGACTTCACGTTCGGCCCGGCGCCCGGCGACCCCAACCTGCCCGGCCCCGGCAAGCGCCCCCGCTCGTCGATGTCGCCGACGCTGGTGTTCGAGCACGGCAGGCCGGTCCTGGCGGTCGGGTCGCCGGGCGGCTCGACCATCATCACGACCGTGCTGCAGATCCTGGTCAACCGGTACGAGTTCGGAATGAGCCTGCCGGACGCGCTCGCCGCGCCGCGCGCCACGCAGCGCAACACCGCGCAGACCCAGGCCGAGCAGGCGTTCCTGGACAAGTACCGGACCGAGCTGGAGGCCAAGGGGCACAGCTTCGCGCTCAACCCGGAGATCGGGGCGGCGACGGCGCTGGAGTTCGTCGGCCGGGGCCGGATCCAGGCCGCCGCCGAGCCTGTCCGCCGCGGCGGCGGCAGCGCGCTGGTGGTGGCTCCCTAGAAGTCGCCCACGTGGTCCTTCGCCCATTCGGCGAAGGACCGCGCGGGCCGGCCCGTCACCTCCTCGACCGTGTTCGTCAGGACAGGTGGCGGGCCGTCGAGCATCTGGGCGTAGCCGTCGAGCAGCGCGTCCACGAACGAGTCGGGGAAGGAGTCGTCGGCCAGCAGCCGCTGCCGCTCCTCCTCCCGGCTGAGCTCCTGCCAGCGCAGCGGGCGCCCGAGCGCGTCGCCGAGGATCCGCACCTGCTCGACCTGGGTCAGCACCTGCGGCCCCGTCAGCGCGCAGCGGGCCCCGTCGTGGCCGTCCCTGGTCAGCGCCCGTACGGCCACGGCGGCGATGTCGCGCTCGTGCAGCATCGCCATCGGCAGCGCGCCGAACGCGCCGCGCACCACGTCTCCCGAGCGGATCTGGTCGCGCCACCACAACGCGTTCGCGGCGAACGTGCTGGGCCAGAGCATGGTCCAGGCCAGGCCCGACTGCTCGACGCGCTGTTCGAGCTCGTTGTGCGAAAGGCCGACGGACGAGTCGGGCTGGTCGCGTACCGCGCCCGAGGAGAGCAGGACGACGCGGCGGGCGTGCCGCCTGATCGCGCCGACCACGGCGGGGGCGAGGTCCGCGGTGTGGAAGGGCCAGATGAGGAAGACCGACTCGACGCCGTCCAGGCACCGGTCGATGGTTTCGTGGTCGCCCTTGACCACCTCGACGGCCGCCGGCAGGGCCGCCCAGGAGGGGTCACGGGTCATGGCGCGTACGGGGTGGCCCGCCTCGACGAGCTGGTGGACGACCTGGCGGCCGACGTTTCCGGTGGCTCCTGTGACGAGAATCATGGGTCCAAGGTTGGCCCGCGGGCCGAAGCTGCCCCAATTTTTCACGATATTTCGGTGGCTTTCCTCCAGAGCATTAGCCTGAACGGGTGGAATCCGCCGAACTCGACGGCGTGGACCGCGGTCTGGTGCACGCGCTCCAGCTCGACGGCCGCGCCCCCTTCGCCAGGATCGCCGACGTGCTCGGCGTCTCCGAGCAGACCGTCGCCCGCCGCTACCGCAGGCTCACGGCGGCCGGCGTGATCAGGGTGGTGGGCGGCCTCGACGGCGCGCTCCTCGGCTACACGCCGTGGACCATCCGCGTACGCTGCACGCCCGACGCGGGCACCGCCATCGCCGAGGCCCTGGCCAGGAGGCCCGACACGTACTGGGTGCACCTGCTGTCCGGCGGCACCGAGATCTCGTGCTTCGCCCAGTCGCCCGACACGGTCCTGCTGGAGAAGCTGCCCCGGACCAGCCGCGTCCTGTCCATGACCGCGCATTCGCTCCTGCGCGGCTTCGCCCTGCCCGACGGCTGGCAGGGCCTGGCCTGGCTCACCGCGGAGCAGGCCGACCTGCTGCGCCCCGAGCCGCGTACCGGATCGGACGGCATCGTCCTCCAAGAGGAGGACCACCGCCTCCTGGACGTGCTGGCCAGGGACGGCCGGGCCGGGTACACGGAGCTGGCCAGGGCCACCGGCTGGTCGGAGGCCGCGGCCAAGCGCCGGCTGCGCCGGCTGCGCGGGTCCGGCGCGCTCACCATCCAGCTCGACTACTCCCCCAGGCTGCTCGGCTACCGCGCCGAGGCCCGGCTGTGGATGGCCGTGCGCCCCTCCGAGCTGCTCCACGTGGCCGGGGCCCTCGCGGGCCACCCCGAGATCTCCTTCGCCAGCGTCACCACCGGCCCGACCAACCTCCTCGCCACCGCCATCTGCCGCGACAACGCCGACCTGTACCGCTACCTCACCGAACGGGTGAGCGCCCTGGACGCCGTCCAGACGCTGGAGACCGCCCCCGTCCTCCGGACGGTCAAACGCACCGGCGCACTACCCCCACAGGCGTACGGGCGACCCGCGTGAACACTCCCCCGGGTTGACTCCGAACAGGGCCTGACGTGCGATTCGGCCCGCCCCTCCGACCGGCACGCTGAAAGGCATCACGTCAAGGAGGAGACATGCACAGCTTCTGGCCGATCATCCCGTTCTTCTGGGGCCTGTTCTGGGTCGCCGTCGTCGCGCTGGCCATCACGGCCCGGCACAAGGGCTGGTGGGGGCCGCGCCACGCGCACGTCGCGGCTGCCGCATCGCCCACCGCCGCGGCGGAGCGGATCCTCGCCGAGCGGTACGCCCGCGGCGAGATGAGCGAGGACGAGTACTTCGAGAAGGTGTCCGTTCTCAAGGGCTGGACATCCTAAACATCACTAAGGGTGCAATTACTGTCACTGGCCGCATTCAGGGACCGGCGTTACGGTTCGTGTACCGGATACATCGAGAGCGGGGACAGGTATGCGATCCGTCGCCAAGTTCTGCGGCCAGTGCAGCTGCGGGTGCCCCGAGCTGTTCGTGGACGAAACGGCGCCCGTCGAGCGCCAGGTGGTCATCACCGACGACTTCGGGCAGCGCGTGGAGATGAGCCTCGACCAGTTCGGCTCGATCGTCGAGGCCGCCAAGAGCGGGTCTCTGGACAGTCTGGCGCTCGCCCGCTGAGCGCCGTCACCCTGCTGGCCGGCGGAGTCGCCGCCGGGCTGGTGGCGGGGACGGCCTCGTGCACCGCGGCGCAGGGCAGCCTGCTCATGGGCCTGGTCGATCACTGCCACGGGCGCGATCCCGCGCTGGTCGGCTGGTTCCTGGCGGGGCGGCTGGCCTCGTACACCACGGCCGGAGCGCTGCTCGGGCTGCTCGGCTCGGCCGTCAGCCTCCCGCCCGCGGCCCGCGCGGTGCTGCTCGTCGCGGCCGGGCTCACCGTGATCGTCTTCGCCGTCCGGCTGATGCGGCGCGGTCACTGCGCGGCCAAGCCCGAGGCCGGCGCCCCCTCGCGCTACAAGGCGCCGCTGCTGGGCGCGGCCACCATCCTGGTGCCCTGCGGCGTGACCCTCGGCATGGAGATGATCGCGATCTCCAGCGGCTCCCCGGTGGCGGGGGCGGCGGCCATGGCGGGGTTCGTGCTCGGCACTGCTCCGGCGTTCGCGCTGCTCGGGTACGTGCTGCGGCGCGTCTCGCGCACCCGGCTGGCCCGGCTCGCCGCGGTCGTGGCCGTCGCCGCCGGGCTCTGGACCGTCGGCGCCGGGCTCACCCTGGGCGGCTGGATCGGCGGCACGCCGCCGGCCGCGTCCAGGCCCCTGCCCGCCGCGCCGGGCCCCGGCGAGCAGATCGTGACGGTCTGGGCGACCCGCGAGGGCTACCGGCCGGCCGTCGTGGCGGCCCGCGCCGGAGCGCCGGTCGAGGTGGTGTTCAAGCTGGTCGACCGGGGGTGCACCGGCACGGTCACGATCGGCGGGCGCGACGTCGCGCTGCCGGCCACCGTACGCCTGCCGCCGCAGCCGAAGGGCGCACTGCGGTACGTGTGCGGGATGGGCATGTACACGGGCTTCATCGACTTCTCGTGACGCCATGTCGGCGATTACCGTTCGTGATCACGCGATCACGTGCCACGCTGGTCGCCATGGCCTGGCAAGGAGAGGTCGCGGCGCCGTCCGTACCGGCGCCGCGCGTGGGAGACGAGCCCGAGCTGCTGGCCGCCGCGGGAGCCGGCGACGCGCAGGCCGCGCACCGGCTCGGCAAGCTCTATGCCCAGCACGGCGACCGCTCGGCCGCCAAGCACTGGTGGGAGCGGGCGGCCGAGGGCGGCAACCTGGACAGCGCGTACAACCTGGGCGTCTGGCACGAGATGCACGGCAGCCTGGTGGATGCCGTCAGCTGGTACGAGCTCGCGGCCGGCGCCGGCGACGCCGAGGCGGCGAGCAACCTGGCGACGCTCCTGCTGGAGCAGCGCGGAGACCCCGACAGGGCCCGGCGCTGGTACGAGGTCGCCGCCCACGGCGGCTCCAGCACCGCGGCCCGCAGGCTGGCGCTGATGTGCGAGGACGCCGGCGAGCTGGCGGCGGCCCGCGAGTGGCACCGCACGGCGGCCGCGGAAGGCGACATGGCCTCGGCGCACGACCTGGGCTTCCTGGCCTACGCGACGGGCGACGACGAGGAGACCGTGCGCTGGTGGGAGTACGCGGCCAGGGGCGGACACCCGGACTCGGCGTACTGCATGGGCCTCTACCTGCACGCCAGCCGCGACCCCGAGGGCGCGGAGGCCTACTACCGGCTGGCCGCCAAGAGCGAGCACCCGGGCGCCGCCTCCCAGCTCGGCGAGATCGCGCTGTCCATGGGCGACCTGCGGATCGCCCGCGCCTGGTTCGAGCAGGCCGCCGGCGCCGGGCGCGGCTACGACCAGCGGATGGCCGGGTTCGTCTGCGTCGAGCTGAGGGACTGCGCGGCGGCCAGCCACTGGTTCGGCCGGGCGGCGGCCGGCGGGGACGCCGAGGCGGCCTTCAACTACGGCCTGCTGCTGATCGCCGAGTTCGGCGACCTGGCGGGCGGGCAGCACTGGTTCCGGCAGGCGGCGCGGGCCGGGCACCGCGGGGCCGCCGTCGAGCTGGGCGGGCTGCTGTCGGTGGCCGGGGAGCTGGGCGAGGCCCAGGAATGGCTGTCCGATCCGCCGCCGCCCACGTGGGGGCGGCACGCCGAGCCGGAGCTGGCCGCCAGGGCCGAGCTGGCCGCGGCGGCCACCGGCCGCAGGGGCGGCGCCGCGCTGGACGTGGGCGACCTGACCGAGGTGCTCGGCACGTGGGATCTGGTGACCCGGCCGCTGCACGACCACTCCGACGTGATCGGGTGGCTGGTGGGGCGCAGCGGGCTGCACCCGAGCGCGATCGAGCACCTGGCGTCGGTGCGCGGCACGCTGCTGCGTCCCGGGACCGCGCCGTGGCCGAGCTGCGGCGAGATCGAGTACGTGCTGGCCACGGCCCGTGACCTGCGCAAGCGCCTGGGCGTGCGCTGATCGGCGCACGCCCGGGCGCTCCTCGTCACACCAGTTCGGTCACCGGGGTGAACGGCAGGCCGAGCGCCTCGGCCACCGGCCCGTTGGTGAGCAGGCCGTCATGCGTGTTGAGCCCGCCCGCGAGGCCGGCGTCCGTCCTGAGCGCCTCGCGCCAGCCGAGGTCGGCCAGCTTGACCGCGTACGGGAGGGTCGCGTTCGTCAGGGCGTACGTGGAGGTGTTGGCCACGGAGCCCGGCATGTTGGCCACGCAGTAGAAGACCGACTCGTGCACCTTGTACGTCGGCTCGGCGTGCGTGGTCGGGCGCGAGTCCTCGAAGCAGCCGCCCTGGTCGATGGCGATGTCGACGAGCACGGAGCCCGGCTTCATGCGCGAGACCAGGTCGTTGGAGACCAGCGTCGGGGCCTTGGCGCCGGGGATCAGCACCGCGCCGATGACCAGGTCGGCCTGCAGGACCTCCTGCTCGATCGCGTACGCCGTCGAGACCAGCGTCTTGAGCCGGCCCTGGTAGATGGCGTCGATGAAGCGCAGGCGGTCGATGTTCGTGTCGAGCACGGTGACGTCGGCGCCCATGCCGACGGCGATCTGCGCGGCGTTGAGGCCGGAGACCCCGCCGCCGATCACGACCACCTTGGCCGGGGCCACGCCGGGCACGCCGCCCGGCAGGACGCCGCGGCCGCCGTTGAAGCGCATCAGGTTGTAGGCGCCCACCTGCGGCGCGAGGCGGCCGGCGACCTCGGACATCGGGGCGAGCAGCGGCAGCGCGTTGCCCACCTGGACGGTCTCGTACGCGATGCCGGTCGTCCTGGCCTTCAGCAGCGCGTCCGTGCAGGGACGCGAGGCGGCCAGGTGCAGGTACGTGAAGAGCACGAGGCCCTCACGCAGCCGGTGGTACTCCTCGGCGATGGGCTCCTTGACCTTGAGCACCATGTCCGCCTCGCCCCATACGGCGTCGGCACCGTCGAGGATCTTCGCCCCCGCCGAGAGATATTCCTCGTCCGGGATGTGCGAGCCCAGGCCCGCACCCCGCTGGACCAGGACGTCGTGGCCGTGGCGCACCAGCTCGTGAACTCCGGCGGGCGTGGCGGCGACGCGATATTCGTGGTTCTTGACCTCGGCAGGGACGCCGATCTTCATGGTTGATCCTTTCGCGAAACCGGCACGCCGTCGTACCGGACTGAGGGGTGGTTCTGTCGGGCCTCTACAGACGCGTCCACGCTTCGGTGAGCACGCCACGGAGTATCGACCCGATCTCGGCGAACTCCTCGGGCCCCGCGATCAGCGGGGGCGCCAGCTGGATGACCGGATCGCCGCGGTCGTCGGCGCGGCAGTAGAGGCCCGCGTCGAACAGCGCCTTGGACAGGAAGCCGCGCAGCAGCCGCTCCGACTCGTCGGCGGAGAACGTCTCCTTGGTGGCCTTGTCCTTGACCAGCTCGATGCCCCAGAAGTAGCCCGAGCCGCGCACGTCGCCGACGATCGGCAGGTCGCGCAGGCCGTCGAGGGTCTCCTTGAACAGCGGCTCGTTCCTGGAGACGTGGCCGAGCAGGTCCTCGCGCTCGAAGATGTCGAGGTTGGCCAGCGCCACGGCCGACGAGACCGGGTGGCCGCCGAAGGTGTAGCCGTGGGCGAACATGGCGTCGCCGCCCTTGAACGGCTCGAACAGCCGCTCGTGCGCGATCATGGCGCCGATGGGCGAGTAGCCGCTGGTCATGCCCTTGGCGCAGGTGATGACGTCCGGCACGTAGTCGAACTTCTGGCCGCCGAACATCGTGCCGAGCCGGCCGAAGGCGCAGATGACCTCGTCGGAGACGAGCAGCACGTCGTACTCGTCGCAGATCTCGCGCAGGCGCTGCCAGTAGCCGGGAGGGGGCGGGAAGCAGCCGCCGGCGTTCTGGACGGGCTCGGCGAAGACGGCGGCGACGGTGTCGGGGCCCTCCATCTCGATGGCGCGGGCCACGCGCTCGGCCGCCCAGATGCCGTACTCCTCGGGCGTCATGCCCTTGACGCCGGTGATCTCGTCGGCGCGGTAGTGGTTGGTGTTGGGGACCCGGACCGAGCCGGGCACCAGCGGCTCGAACATCTGCTTGAACGCGGGGATGCCGGTGATCGACAGCGCGCCCTGCGGGGTGCCGTGGTAGGCGATCTGGCGGCTGATGACCTTGTGCTTGAGCGGCTTGCCGATGAGCTTGTAGTACTGCTTGGCCAGCTTCCAGGCGGTCTCGACCGCCTCACCGCCGCCGGTGGTGAAGAAGACGCGGTTGAGCTCGCCGGGCGTGTACGAGGCCAGCCGCTGGGCCAGCTCGGCGGCCTTCGGGTGGGCGTAGGACCACAGCGGGAAGAACGCCAGCTCCTGAGCCTGCTTGGCGGCGGCCTCGGCCAGCTCCTGGCGTCCGTGGCCGACCTGGACCACGAAGAGTCCGGCCAGCCCGTCGAGGTAGCGCTTGCCGTGGATGTCGTAGACGTAGGACCCCTCACCGCGCACGATGGTCGGGATCTCGGACTGCTGATAGGCGCTGTGCCTGGTGAAGTGCAACCACAGGTTGTCCTGCGCGGCCTTCAGGACGTCGTTTTCCGGCTGCGTCATGGTTATCTTCCCTCGTGTCTCAACTCCCCACAGTCTGCATGCTCACCTGGGGATTTGCCAAGCGAATCGGTCGTAGCAATATGCAAGAAAATCGGTATCCGCAGATCGACTATGTAACGGCGACGAAATCCGCATGTAGATTGGCGCGCGGGTCACCAGCGCCGCTTTGGCGTTCTCGCACGTGGAACGTTGTGTGATCCAATGAGACCAACATGTTGAGACCAGCCAGAACCTTCTGATAACGACCCCCGGGGGACCCTTCCGTGACTCCTGACCAGATTGAGAGCGCCGTCGCCGCCGCGATGCCCCAGGCCGTCGAGGAGCTGAGGCGGCTGGCCGCCATACCCTCCGTGGCCTTCCCCGGACATCCGGAGGAGCCGGTCTTCGCCGCCGCCGCGATGACGGAGGAGCTGCTGCGCTCCGTGGGCCTGCCGCGTGTCCAGCAGGTGCCGGTCGAGGGCAGCTTCCCGGCGATCTTCGGCGAGGCCCCCGCGCCGCCCGGCGCGCCCACGGTCCTGCTGTACGCGCACTACGACGTGCAGCCCGCGGGCGACCCGGCCGCGTGGCGCACTCCGCCGTTCGAGCCGACCTTGATCGACGGCAAGCTGTACGGGCGGGGCTGCGCGGACGACAAGTCCGGCATCCTCTCCCACATCACCGCCCTGCGCGCCTTCCAGGGCCGCTTCCCCGTGGGCATCAAGGTCATCATCGAGGGCCAGGAGGAGTACGCGGGCGAGCGCCTGGAGGCGTTCGTCGAGCGCAACCCCGACCTGCTGCGGGCCGACGCCATCGTGGTGGCCGACACCGGCAACCCGCGGGTCGGCGACCCGGCGGTCACGACCTCGCTGCGCGGCATGGCGGCGTTCACCATCGAGGCGCGCACGCTGCGGGAGCCGGTGCACAGCGGCTCGTTCGGCGGCGCGGCCCCCGACGCGCTGGCCGCCCTCATGCGCATGCTGACCTCGTTGCACGACGACAACGGCGACATCCGCGTGCCCGGCCTGCCGCGCGGCACCTTCCTCGGGCAGGGGCCGTCGGAGGAGGAGTTCAGGAAGACGGCCGGCGTCCTCGACGGCGTCTCGCTGGTGGGCTCGGGCTCGCTGGCCGACCGGCTCTGGGCGTCGTACGCGATCACGGTGACGGGCCTGGACGTGCCGACGGTCTCGGGCGCGGTGAACGCGGTCCAGCCCGCCGCGCGGGCCCGCGTGACCGTCCGGGTCCCTCCGGCGGGCGACCCGAAGGCGACGGTGAACGCCGTGGTCGAGTTCCTGCGCAAGGTGGCGCCGTGGGGCGTCCAGGTGTCGTTCACGGACCTGACGGTGGGCTCGGGCTTCCAGGCGGACTCGGGTGGCAAGGCCCGCGCCGCCCTCAACCGGGCCATGGAGCGCGCCTTCGGCCGCCCGCCCAGGGACGTGGGCGCCGGAGGCTCGATCCCCCTGGTCAACACGCTCCTGAAGCAGTTCCCCGCAGCGGAGATCCTGCTGTTCGGGGCGGAGGACGAGGACGCGGCCATCCACGCGCCCAACGAGCGGGTGGACCTTGAGGAGCTACGGCGGGTGGCGACGACGGAGGCCCTGTTCCTCCACGAGCTCAGCCTCCCCACCGCGCTCGGGGTGTGACGACAGGTCGTGCGGGCTCGCCTCGGATGGGGAGCCCGCGCGACCCCTAAGATCCGTTCCATGCGTTCCGCGATCTTAGGCGGCCTCGCCGCCTCTTTCCTGCTGGTCGCCACGGCTCCCGCCGTGGCCGCCGCCCCCGCCAAGCCGCTGACCTCGGATCAGTTGAGCGAGGCCCTGATCACGCCCGGCGATCTGGGCGAGCAGTACACGGAGAACCCGAAGCACATCCGTGAGGCGCTGGACTCCGAGTCGGCGCACACGAAGAAGTGCCGGAGCGCCATCAAGGCGCTGAAGCCCATTCTCACGAGCAAGGCGGCGGCCTTCATCGACGAGGAGGGCAAGCCGTCCGGCGTCAAGCAGTTCCTGATCAGCGGGACTCCCGCGCGGCTGGCCCGCTGGGAGCCCGTGGGCAAGGTCATGGTCCGCGACTGCGCCGGGGTCAAGGCGAACTCCGGCTCCTCCAAGGCCGGCATCACCAAGCTCTCCATCGGCAAGTTCGGCACCTGGACCTACGGGATCAGGCACCGCAAGACGATCCCCGCCCTGAACTCCAAGCCGAGTTTCGCGGCGGACGTCGTGCTCATCGGGACCGGGAACAGCGTCATGCTGCTGGTGAGCGACGGCTTCTTCGGGACGTTCGATCCGGGCCTGAGCAAGCGGGCGGCGAAGGCGGCCATGCGGAAGCTGCAGGACGCCCAGGCGACCGCCGCCAAGTGAAGAAGGATGGTTCCGGCGTGTCGGGGGCGCCGGGTTCAGCCGATCACCGTAGCCGGCCGATCAGCGTGACCAGTCGATCAGCGCCAGGAGGCGGTCGGACTGGGCGCGGTCCGCGGCGGTCAGGGCGATGCCTCTGACCAGGGTCAGCAGGTCGCGTACGTCGAGATCCGCCCGTACGGCGCCGGCCCGCTTGGCCGCGTCCAGCAGGCCCGAGGCCGTGGCGAGCATGGACGCGTGCCACTGCGCCACCAGCGCGGTGGCGCCGCTGTCGCCGGTGACCGCCAGGGCCAGGTCGCGCTTGGAGGCGATGTGGTCCATGAAGAGCCGCAGCCATTCGTGCAGCGCCTGCGCCGGCGACCCGGCGGCCGACAGGGTCTGGCCGCGGGCGCACAGCTGGGCGACCTCGTCCGCGTAGACGGCGACCAGCAGATCCGTACGGGTGGGGAAATGTCGGTACATGGTGGCGTTGCCGACCCCGGCCCGGCGGGCCACGTCGTCGAGCGGCGCGTCGGTGCCGCGTTCGGCGAAGACCTGCGCGGCCGCGGCCAGCAGCCGGTCGTAGTTGCGCTGCGCATCCGCCCGGCGAGGACGCGATTCCATCCGTCTCCTTGCTAAGTGGGGAACTCCCCATCTAGTCTAGTCACGCCAACTAAACGGGGAGTTCCCCACTTAATGCGGGAGGCAGGCATGGGAGCGACGGCCGGTGAGGTGCATCAGCGCATCGTCGAGCTCTACGGGGCCGGGCGGATCGACGAGGGGCTGGCGCTCGTCGACCCCGGCGTGATCGACCACCGAGGCGGCTCGGACGGCGACCACCACGGGCTGGCGGCGTGGAGGGAGAAGTGGGAACGGGCCCTGTCCGGCGGGACGGGCTTTCATGACATGTCCGTCACGGTGGAGCAGAACATCTCCACCGATGACCTGTCGACCAACGTCTACCTCAGCCGCGGCACGCACACCGCCTCGGGGCGTCGCTACGAAGTGCGAGGAATGGACATGATCCGCGTCCGTGACGGCAGGATCGTCGAGCACTGGGCCATCAGGGACTCCGTGGCCATGCGCCACCAACTCGGCCCGGATCAGTGATACCGGTGCACCAGCCGCAGGCCCGCCTCCACCAGCACCCAGCCCAGGCGCACCTCCACGGCGCGGACCACCGAACCGCCCGGGCGACGGCGCTCCACGCCGGGCCGCAGCTCACCCACCTGAGCTCGCCGCCGCATGTCGGCCCCCAGCTCACCCACCCGGGCTCGCCGTCGCATGGCGGCCCTCAGTTCGCCCGCGCGGGCGTGCCGCCGCGCGTCGGACCGCAGCTCACGGGCTCGCGCCCGCTCCACGAACAGATACACTTCCGGATACATCACACCCTCCTCGGTCAGGTCCGGAACGGGAAGCCGTACGTGTGCACGGCCACGTTCTCGCGACCCTCGACGTCGCCCGCCTCGCGAGCGTCCTTCCCGTGCGCCCGCCACTTCCTGACAACCTCGTTGATCTCGTCGCCCAACCGGCGCAGTTCCTCGGCGGTCAGCGGGAGCAGGAACTCGGAGCTGTAGGCCGCGTTGCGCCACTCGCCGGGCCAGGCCGACTGGGTGTCGAGGAAGCTCTCGTACATCTCGTTCTGCTGGCGGGCGTGCATCCGCGACACCGCAGCGTGGACGGCGGCGCGCTCCGGCGCGTCGCGGAAGTCCTCGTCCCGGGTGCTGATGCCGGCGTCGGCCGACTGCCACCAGCGCTCGCGCGCGTCGCCGCCGCGGGCCTGCGCCTCCTCGATGAGGCCGTGCGTGGCCAGCTTGCGCAGGTGGTAGCTGACCAGCGAGACGGCCTCGTCGACCTGGTCGGCGAGCTGGGAGGCGGTCGCGGCGCCCGTCACCCTGAGCGCGCGGTAGAGCTTCATGCGCAGTGGATGCCCCAACGCCTTGAGCGTGTCGAGGTCCTTGATCCGACGACTCTCCTCGGTGGCCATGGAACCACCATAGAAGCGAAAGAAAATTTGCGCAAATAAATTTTCGTATCGAGGGGTTAGGGTGACGGGCATGGCGACGTTCGCACTGATCCACGGGGGCGGCGGGTCCGCGTGGGACTGGCATCTGCTGGAGCCCGAGCTGCGCGAGCGCGGGCACGACACCGTGGCGGTGAGCCTGCCGGTCGAGGACGAGTCCGCCGGCCTGCTCGACCACGCCGACGCGGTGGTGGAGGCGGTCGGGTGCCGGCGCGACCTGGTCGTCGTGGCGCACTCGTGGGGCGGCTTCGTCGGGCCGCTCGTCTGCGCCCGCACGCCGGCCGACCTTCTGGTGCTGGTCACGGCCATGATCCCGGCCCCCGGCGAGCCGCCGTCCGACTGGTGGGGCAACACGGGGTTCGGCTCGAAGGACATGTCCGACCCGATCGGCCTGTTCCTGCACGACGTGCCCGAAGACGTGGCCGAGGAGCTGCTGACCAGGTCACGGGACCACGCGGACAAGGCCATGGGAGAGCCGTGGCCGCTCGACGCGTGGCCCGACGTGCCGACGAGATTCCTGCTGTGCCGGGACGACCGGTTCTTCACGCCCGATTTCATGCGCGGGGTCGTACGCGACCGGCTCGGCATCACGCCCGACGAGATCGACGGCAGCCACGCCCCCATGCTGGCCCGGCCGAAGGAGCTGGCCGACCGCCTGGAGAGTTACCTCACCGGCAGGTCATAGACGCGGCGCACGCTGCTGCCGAGCCGGGCCACGTTCGCCCCGTACACGTGGATCGACAGCCCCACCTCGTCGCTGGTGTTGCGGACCTCGTGGATGTCGCCGGGCGGCGCGAACCCGCTCACCTCGCCGGGCCGGTTGTCGACCCGCCCGATCTCGACCAGATGATCGCCCATGTCGCGGTAGAGGGTCTCGTGCTCGATCCCGCTGACGATGCCGAACGCGCACCACGACACGTGGTCGTGGATCTGCGTCTCCTGGCCGGGACGCCACACGACGCTCACGATGGAGAAGTCCTCCTCGCAGTGGAGCGGGCGGGACACGTAGCCGTCGGGCGAGCCCTCGCGTTCGCGCGGTGTGAGGATGTCGAGCCCGGGAAGCCGGCCGCGCAACAGGTCCGCGACGGCGAACGCGGTCTCGGCGCGCCCGAGCCGCCGCGCCACGATCTCGGAGACCCCGGTCACG
Organism: Nonomuraea sp. NPDC003707; assembly: GCF_053587055.1. Lineage (NCBI taxonomy): Bacteria > Bacillati > Actinomycetota > Actinomycetes > Streptosporangiales > Streptosporangiaceae > Nonomuraea > Nonomuraea sp. NPDC003707. The sequence goes on from NZ_JBSFNK010000005.1 coordinate 69,007, forward strand.
AGCGCGTCCAGGCCGGGCCGCGCGGCGGTGGTGGCGGCCATATTCATGGTGTCCCCCTAGGGAAAGCAGACAATCTTCCTTCCCCTTCTACGGTGCTACACCGCAACCGATAGGTCCAACAGAAGTTATCTGGCCCATTCATAGATACGATCGATGAATGCTGGATGTCGTGCGCCTTCGCGTTCTCGTCGCGGTCGCCCGTAAGGGCTCGCTGACCGCCGCCGCCAAGGAGCTCCACTACTCGCAGCCCTCGGTCAGCCACCACCTGGCCCGGCTGGAGGCGGAGACCGGGGCCCGGCTCGTCCAGCGCGTCGGGCGCGGCGTCAGGCTCACGGAGGCGGGCCGGCTGCTCGCCGAGCGGGCCGCCGAGATCATCGGCCGTCTCGACGCCACCGCCGAGGAGCTCGCCGCGCACGTGGGGCTGCGTTCGGGCCGTGTACGGCTGGCCGCGTTCCCCTCGGCGCTGGGCACGTTCATCCCGAAGGCCGCGGGACTGCTGTCGGCCGCTCATCCAGGGCTGCGCCTGCAGCTCACCGAGATCGAGCCGCCGGAGGCGCTCAGGCTGCTGCGGTCCGGGCGGGTGGACGTGGCCGTGATCTTCCGGTACGACGACACCGCGCCCGAGGACGACGACATCCGCATGATCCACCTCCTCGACGACCCCAGCTACCTGGTGGCCAGGGGTCCGGCGGGCGGACTGGCCGACCACGCGGACTCGGCCTGGATCGCGGGATGCGACCGGTGCAGGAGCCACTTGCTGGACATCTGCGAGAAGGCGGGATTCACCCCGCAGATCTCGTTCACCAGCGACGACATCGTGGCCGTGCAGGCCCTGGTGGCGGCCGGGCTGGGCCTGACCATGCTGCCGGGGCTGGCGCTGCGGGCCCACCGCAACCCGGACGTGCAGGTGGCCGAGGTGCCCGGCTCGACCCGGCACGTGTACGCCGCCGTCTACGGCGAGCCGCCCCACCCACCGGCCACGGAGGCGCTGCTGGCGGCGCTGCGGGAAAGTCTTTTGACGCCGCCTCTACGATGACCCCATGCCGGAAATTTCGACTCTCGCGCTCTTCTGCGTGGCCACTCTCACCCTGCTCGTGGTCCCCGGACCGGCGGTCCTCTACATCGTCACCCGGAGCGTCTCCCAGGGCCGTGCCGCGGGCGTCATCTCGGTGCTCGGCGTGCACACGGGCTCGCTCGTCCACATCGCGGCCGCGGCGCTGGGCCTCAGCGCGCTGCTGGCGGCCTCGGCCACGGCGTTCACCATTGTGAAGTACGTGGGCGTGGCCTACCTGCTCTACCTCGGCGTACGCAAACTGATGCAGCGCGAAGAGGGCGAGCAGGTGCTGGAGCTGCAGGTGCAGTCGAAGCGGCGGCTGTTCTGGGAGGGCTTCGTGGTGAACGTCCTCAACCCCAAGACGGCCATCTTCTTCGTGACGTTCCTGCCGCTGTTCACCCACCCGGACGTGGGGCCCGTCGGCCCGCAGATCCTGCTGTTCGGGGCGCTCTGGCTGGTGCTGGGGATGGCGTCCGACGGCGCGTACGCGATGCTCTCATCGGCACTGGCGGGCCGGCTGCGCGGGTCCGCCCGTGCGCGCCGCCGCCTGAACGTGAGCAGCGGGCTGGTCTACCTCGGGCTGGCGGCCTGGCTCACAACCGAGAAGGCCTGACAAGCCAGGAAATTTCTGGCTCATAGTGCGATAGTGAGATCAGATCAGGGGGACGGCACGTCGGGACGTAGCTAAGAGGCGGACCTCATGGACACGCCACCGCACCGCCTCGGGCTCGAACGGGTCGTCGAGGTCTACTCGGGTCACGACGACCTTGTCGGCGTGACCGGCTCCGGCTATGCGATCGGCGCCGATCTGGTGCTGGCCTCCGGCCTGGTGGTGGCCCACGGCCTGCCGTGCCAGGTACGCGCGGCCGATTCGGGCCACTGGGCCGAGGCCGAGCAGGTATGGCGCGGCGGGGCGGGCGCGGTGCTCCTGCGGGTCGCCGGAGCCCCGTGGGCCGGCGTCCCCGGCATCGAACACGTCCGCTGGGCCAGGGTCGCCACCTCCTCCGGCGCGGCAGCGGGCTTCAGGGTGCGCTGCGTGGCCAGAGGGTTCCCGTGGCTGGGGCGGCGGGCCGGGATCCGGGACGCGGAGACCATGACGGGCCTGGTCGACGCCCCCACCGGCGCGGTGCCGAAGGTTCTGGCGGTCAGCGTGCTGAGCCCCGGGCCCGAGTCGCCGCCGGGCGCGCTCACGCGGGGCCTGTCGGGCGCGGTCCTGCTCGCCGAGCCGGCCGGGCAGATCATCGGCGTGGTCGCCGCCGGCCCGTCCGGGACCGCGCCGCACGAGCTGGACGCGGTGCCCGCGACCGCGCTGCTGGGCGACGAACGGTTCTGCGAGCTGGCGGGCGTGGCGCCCGGCCGGATGGAGACCGTGGCGGAGGACGACCCCTCGGTGATCCTCGCCGACCTCCTGGCCCCCGCCCGCGAGAGGCTGCCCCAGGACTGCTCGGACTGGACGCTGCTGATGGCGCGGCACGCGGTGGTGCCGTTCCTGGGGAGGGACGAGCAGCTGGCGGACCTGCGCGCGTGGGCCGCCGAACCGGCCGCCCTGTCGATCGCGGTGCTGACCGGCCGGAGCGGCACGGGCAAGACGAGGCTGGCGGGCGAGCTCTGCGCGGAGCTGGCCGAGGCAGGGTGGGACACCGGATTCCTGCCGCTGGACTCCGCAGGCGGCCCGCTGATTGGCCGGGCCCTGGAGGCGTTACGGCCGACCCTGCTCGTGGTGGACCATCCTGACCCGTCCCCGCCCCTGGTGGGCGAGCTGGTACGGCGCCTGGCCAAGCACGGGCGCAACCCCCGCGTACGGCTCCTGCTGCTGGCCCGCGAGCTCGGCGAGGCGGACTGGTGGCGGCGGCTCGACACGGCGGCGGGCGGCTGGCTGAGACGGCTCACCTCCACGACGGTCCAGCTCAACGCCCACCCGCTCACCCTGGCGGAGCGCACGGACCACGCGCTCGCCGCCATGAAGGCCTTCGCCCCCAGCCGGGCCGCACTGCCCGCCCCGCCGCGCCTCGACGACCCGGAGTACGGCCTCCCGCTCCACGTCCACCTGGCGGCCCTGCTCCGGCTGTGCGACGACGAGCACCCCGCACCCTCCCGCGACGGCGAACCGCCCGCGCACGCACGCGACCGCGACGCCGACCTGCGCACGCAACCGATGCGGCCGCACGGAGACGGCCTGCTCCACCGGTTCCTGGCGCGGGAGAGCGACCAGTGGGCGCGGGTGTGGCCCGCCGAGCACGAACGCGTGGACGACGTGACGACACGCCAGGCCGTGGCGGTGCTCACGCTCACCGCGCCGACGCCTGCCGAGCTGCCGGGCCTGCTGACGGCCGTACCCGGACTGCGTGGCGGGACCGGGCTCCACGGGCACACCACGAACGCGGCCCGCTGGCTGGGCACCGTCTTCCCGAGCGGCGAGCTGGGCCCCGACCTGGTCGCCGAGGAGCTCCTGGCCGAGACGGAGGGCCTGGACGAGCTCGTGCTCGCCCTCCACGATCATGAGGGCCGCACGGTCCACCACCTCGTCCACCTGCTGCACGTCCTGCGCCTGTCCGCCGACCGGGCGCGGGTCGGGTCGGCGCTGCGCTCCCTGGTCGGGGCCAGGATCGGCGCGATGGTCACCGAGGCCGCCGCGAACCCCGCCACCCGGCTCGGGGACCTGCTCAACACCGCCCTCACGCTGTTCCCCGCCGACCGGGAGCTCGCCGAGGCCGCGTCCGGCCTGCTGGAGAGCGGGCGGGGCGCGGCGCTGGGGCTGCGGGTGTTGCACGTCACCCTCGGCGAGCTGGCCGTACGGCACCGCCGGGCGAGTGGCGAGCGGATCGCGCAGGCCGCGGGGTTGACCTGGCTGTCCGGGCGGCTGGTGGCCGTCGGGCGGGTCGGCGAGGCGGTCGTGGCGGCGGCGGAGGCCGTCGAGATCCACGCGGCCGCTCCCCCGTACGAGGCGGCGGCCGGGCGGGCGGAGGCGCTGTTCAGCCTGGGGGCGTGCCTGCTGCTGGCGGGTGAGGCCGGTTCGGCGCTCAAGCCCGCGCAGGAGGCTGCGGCCAGGTTCCGCATCCTGGCCGAGGAGGACCCTGGGTACGCGGCGGAGGCGGCGCGGGCGCACCACAATGTCGCGTGCGCGCTGCTGGAGCTCGGGCGGCTGGACGAGGCCGTGGCGGCGTTCGAGGCGGCGGGCGGCGACGCCGGCACCGCGGCCCACCTGGCGGCGCTCGCCTCCGCGCCTCTGCGGTCGGGGCCGTCCGTCACCTCATGGCCGGGGCCCGAACCGACCACGCAACCAGGCGTGCGCCCCCGCTCGGCCTTTTCGCCTCCGCCGGATCCTGGGGCCGGGTTCCGGCCGGACGACACGCCGCCGATGAGGTTGCTCGCCGCCCCGGCCCTCGCGCCACCTCCCGGAGCGCTCCCCATCCCGACCGGCGCGCTCCCTGTCGCGGCCGTGGGGCCGCCTAAGGGGACAGCCGAGCCGGTGCCGGTGCCCGGGCCGCTGGTGCCGTTCGAGGAGGCGGACGGCGGCGCGCTGCCCGAGCTGGCCGCCTGCCTCGCCGTCGCCATCACCGCGGCCGTCAAGGGCGTGGCCCCCACGAACACGGATCTGGCCCACCACCTCCGCCTCCTGGCCGCCTGGCTCGAAGGGCAGGGCAGGCCGGCCGACGCGGTCGTCCCCGCTTCGGAGGCCGTCGTACGGCTGCGCGGCCTCGCCGCCCAGGAGCCCGGCCTGCGGTCCATGCTCGCCGACGCCGCCGGGCTGCTGGCCGCGCTCCATGCCCGGCTGGACGACCTGGACGCCGCCGTGCGGTCCGCCGCCGAAGCCGTACGCAACCTGCGTGCCCTGGTCGCCCTGGAGCCCGACGAGCACGGTCATGCCTTAACCGGGCAGCTGCTGGAGCTGGGCGAGCTGCTGCTGGTCGACGACCGGCCCGAGGCGGCGCTGGGGCCGTTGCAGGAGGCCATGAGCGTGGCGGCCGACCGGCGCCCGGCCACGGAGGCGCGGGCCAGGCGGCTGCTCGGCCTGTGCCTGGACGAGCTCGGGCGGCCCGCCGACGGCCGGGCGCAGCTGGAGCTCGCCGCCGAGCTGTACGACGGGCTGAGCCCCGAGGACTTGGCGGCCGAGAACGGCTCCCCCGCGCGGCATGCGTCCGAGGCACGGGCGCGAGCCCGACGGCCGGAGCCGGCGGGCGGCCATATGGGTGGCCGGCCGCGGCTGCCGGAACCGGCCGCCGGTCGCGTGGGTGGGCGGCCGTGGCTGCTGGAGTTGGTCACCTCGCGGCCGGAGGAGGCCGTGGTCAGCGCGGAGCGGCGGCTGGTGGACTGCCGGCAGGCCGCCGAGGCGGGCGGCACGCCGGAGATCCATGCCTACATCTCCGCGCAGGCCGTGCTCGCCCGGGCCTGGACGGACGTGGGGCGGGCCGGGGACGGACTCGTGCTCGCGACGCAGGCCGCCGAGCTGCTGCGCCGCCACCCCGTACCGGACGCGCCGCAGCGCGAGCCCGGCCCGGAGCGGCCGCACGCGATCGCCGTGGGGATGGTGGCGGCGGCGCTCGGCAGGGCGCTCGTGAGCCTGGGGCGGGCCGAGGAGGCCAGGCCGCACCTGCGCACCGCCGTCGAGTCCTACGAGCCGATGGCCGAGACGAGCGTCGTGTTCCGCACGGAGCTGGCCGAGCTGCTGATCCTGGAGACGGCCGCGCTACCCCGGGCCGGCGCGGAGGCTGCCGCCGACCGGCTCGTCGAGCTGTACGACGGGCTCGTCTCGGAAGGGCTCGCGACCGCCTCCGCCCTCGCCGGGGCGCTGTGCCTGCAGGGCGGCGCCCGCTTCGCCGGGCAGGACGTCGAAGGCGCACTCCGGTTGGCCACCCGGGCCCTCGATGTCATGACGCCGGCGGACGACCGGGTGCTCGCCGCCGCCTGCCTGGAGCTCGCCGGCCTGTGCCTGGCCGAGCTGCACGATCCCGGCGCGGCCGGGCCGAAGCTGGCCGAGGGCGTCGAGCTGATGGCCGACCCGCCGCCGGAGCTCGCCGGCGTGCACCTGCCGGCCCTCGCGCGGCTGGCCAGGATGCGGATCGAGGAGGAAGGACCGGCCGCGGGCATCGCCCTCTACCGCCGGATGCTCGACACGCGGCCGCTTCCCGGGACAGATGTGCTCGGAACGCTCATCGAGGAGGTCTCCGGCTATCCGGGCGACCCCTCCGAGCTGCTTCCGTCCCTCGCGTCCTTCACGGACGCGCTGGAGCGGGAGGTGCCGCTGAGCGGCGGTGGCGGCGCCGAGGTGCACGACCGGTACGGGCGCTGCCTGACGCGGCTCGGCGCAGCCGCGAAGAAAGGCACGGCGCAGGAAGGCACGGCGCAGGAAGACGCGGCGGTGCTGTGCGCGGAGCTGGCCGTCCGGGTCTACCGAGGGCTGGCCGCCTTCTCCGGCGACCACTGCGGACGGCTCGGCCTGGCGCTGGCCGCGCTCGCCCGGCACGGCCGGGCCGATCCCGCCGTCCTGGAGCAGGCCGTCCACCTCCTCGCCGGGCAGCCGGGCGACGTGCCGGCGGACGTCCTCAACCGCTACGCCGTCCTGCTGCTCGAACAGGGCCGCCCCGTGGAGGCGCTGGCGCACTGCGAGCGGGCCGCCGACCTCTGCGACGAGCTGGACGACCCGGCCCTGGCCGCCGTGACGTACGCCCGGCTCGGCGCCGCCCTGGCCATGCTCGAACGCCCCCAGGCCGCCCTGGAGGCGATCACCTGGTCCCTGGCCGAGCTGGACCGGGCCCCGGAAGCCGGGCCGGAGCTGCGCCGCGTCCGGGCTCAGGCGATCCAGGTGCGCGGGCGGGCGCTGCGGGCCGCCGGCAGGGAGCAGGAGGCGCTGGAGCACCTCATGGAGGCGTTGCGGCTCTACACGGACCTGTCGGAGCAGCGGGAGGCCGCCGAGACCGCCGCGGTGATCGCCGACGACCTGTTGGCCGCCGGGCGGCCGGAGGAGGCCGCCGAGTATGCCGGGATCGCCGCCGCCGGACAGCCGCCGGGCACGCTCAAGCACACCCTGGCTACCCAGCGGCTCGTACGGTGCCACATGATGCGCGGCGAGCTCGCCGAGGCCAACGCGCTCGTCGAGGAGCTGATCCCGCGGGCCCGGCGGTCGCCGGACGATCTCACGTACCGGGCCGTCCTCGCCGACTCCCTGGCTCAGAGCTCCGAGCTGCTGCCCCTGCTGGGGCTGGACGTGGGGATCGAGGCCGAGGCCAGGGCCCGCGAGGCCATCGGCATCTACGACGAGCTGCTGACCACCGGCGTGAACGCGCAGGCCCTGCACACCAGCCGGGCGGGCGCCTGCCTCACGATGGCGTCCGCGCTCAGGATGCGGGGCCTGGCCGCCGAGGCGATCCAGCCGCTGCGGGAGGCGGTGGCGGCGCTGGAGCGGTTCGGCCCGGGAAGCATCGTGGAGCAGCGCTCCGGCCAGGGGAACCCGACGCAGCGCGAGCTGCTGTCCAGGGCGATGCTCATGCTGGGCGACGCCCTCATGGAGGCGGGCCGGGCGCTGGAGGCGGGGCTCGTCTTCCACCGCGCCACGCAGGTGACCCGGGACGAGCTGTCCAGGGCCGTGGCACACGCCCGGCTCGGCCTGTGCCAGCAGGAGCTGGGCAGGGACGACGCCGCCGACGCCGCGCTGCGCGTCTCCGCGGGGCTGCTGCGGGACCTGACGGCCCACGACGGCGTCCCCGACCTGCTCCGCGACGTGCTGCGGGGCAGGCTGACGCTGCTGGAGAAGACGGGCAGGCGCGACGAGTCGGCGGCGATCGAGGAGGAACTGCAGCGGCTCTAGGCGTCGTTGGCCTGGACCGTCTCGCGGGCCCACCGGTAGTCGGCCTTGCCGGCCGGCGAGCGCACCATCTCCTCCACGAACGCGTACGTACGAGGCACCTTGTACCCCGACAGCAGCGTCCTGCAGTGCGCGTCCAGCTCCTCGGCCGTGACCTCGACGCCCGGCCGCGGCTCCACCACGGCCGCGACCCTGTTCCCCCACCGCTCGTCCGGCACCCCGGTCACCACCGCGTCGAACACCGACGGATGCCCCTTGAGCACCGCCTCGACCTCCTCGGGGAAGACCTTCTCCCCGCCGGTGTTGATGCACTGCGAGCCGCGACCGAACACGTTCACGGTCCCGTCGGTGTCCACGGTCGCCAGGTCGCCGGTCAGCAGCCAGCGGGTGCCGTCCGCGTCGGTGACGAACGTGCGGGCCGTCTTGTCGGGGTCGTTGTAGTAGCCGAACGCCACCCGCCCCGCCCTGGCGACGGTCCCGAGCTGCCCGGAGCCGGGCTCGACGGGCCGGTGCCGCTCGTCGAGTACGGCCAGCTTGACCACGGAGTTCGGCTGGTAGCGCAGGCCCTTCTCCGGCGAGGACCCGGCCACGCCGGACGCGGTGAAGCCGGACTCGGTGGAGCCGAAGTTGTCCAGGATTCCGATGTTCGGGAGTGCCTTCTGGAGCCGGTCGCGTACCGCGCCCGACAGGATCGCCCCGGTCGAGCTGACCACGAACAGCGACGAGACGTCGTAACCGCCCTTCTCCAGCGCCTCGGCCAGGGGCCTGGCCATGGCGTCGCCGGTGATGTTCATGGTGAGCACGCGCTCGCGCTCGACCGCCCGCCACACGTCCTCGGCGTCGAACTTGCGCACATACACCATGGTCGCGCCCATCCACCAGGCGATGAACGTGGCCATCTGCGCGGCCCCGTGCATCAGCGGCGGCGCGGCCATCATGACCATCGGCCCGGCCTTGACGGCCTCGTCGATCACCTCGCGCGGGGTGGCGCGCGGCTCGCCGTACGGGTTGCCGCCGCCGAAGGCCATGAACAGGTCCTCGACGCGCCACATCGCCCCCTTGGGCATGCCCGTGGTGCCGCCGGTGTAGATGATGTAGACGTCGTTGCCCGAGCGCGCCGGGAAACCGCGCTCCGGCCGGCCGCGCTCCAGAGCGGTCTCGTACGGCACCGCCGCGCCGATCGCCGACGGCCCGCCCACCGAGATCAGGTGCTCCAGCAGCGGCGCCCGGTCCGCCACGGCGGCCACCCGCGCGTCGAACTCCACGTCGTAGACCAGCGCCCGGATGTCGGCGTCGCGATAGAGGTAGAGCAGCTCGGCCTCGACGTAGCGGTAGTTGACGTTGATCGGCACGGCCCGGATCTTCAGCGCGGCCAGCAGGCCCGCCACGTACTCGATGCCGTTGTAGAGGTGGAGGCCGACGTGCTCGCCGGGCTGGACGCCCAGGTCCATGAGGTAGTGGGCGAGCCGGTTCGACTCGGCCTCCAGCTCGGCGTAGGTGCGCCGGTCCAGGCCGCAGACGACGGCGGTCCTGTCCCCGATCGCGTCCGCGAGCCCTTCGAACAGGTCAGCGTGGTTGAACTCCATCAGGGTCTCTCCCGTCCGACGATCCACATCGCGAAGAACTGGGCTCCCCCGCCATAGGCGTGGCCGAGCGCCGTGCGGGCGCCGTCCACCTGGTGCTCGCCCGCCATCCCGCGCACCTGCAGCGCGGCCTCGGCGAACCTGATCAGTCCCGACGCCCCGATCGGGTTGCTCGACAGCACCCCGCCCGAGGCGTTCCACGGGGTGTCACCGTCGAGCGCCGTCGCGCCCGACTCGGTGAGCTTCCACCCCTCCCCGTCCGCCGCGAACCCCAGGTTCTCCAGCCACATCGGCTCGTACCAGGAGAACGGCACGTACGTCTCGGCCACGTCGATCTGCCGCCGCGGGTCGGTGATGCCGGCCTGGCGGTAGACGTCGGCCGCGCAGTCCTTGCCCGCCTGCGGGCTGACCGTGTCGCGCCCGGCGCGGAAGATCGGCTCGGAGCGCATGGCGGTGCCGTGCACCCAGGCCGGGGTGCCGGTGACCTTCGACTCGGACGACAGCACCATCGCGCAGGCGCCGTCGCTGGACGGGCAGGTCTCCAGGTAGCGGATCGGCTCCCACAACATCGGCGTGGACTCGACCATCTTCTGGTCGATGCCGGGGATCTTGAGGTGCGCGTACGGGTTCTTGAGCGCGTTGAGCCGGTCCTTGACCGCCACCAGCGTCCCGATGTGATCGGGCGCGCCCGATCTGCGCATGTACTCGCGGATGTGCGGCGCGAAGTAGCCGCCCGCCCCCACGACCAGCGACGCGCTGAACGGCAGGTGCGTGGACAGCGCCCAGGTGGCGTTCGACTCCGACTGCTTCTCGAACGCCACCACCAGCACCCGGTCGTGCACGCCGCCCTGGATGAGGCTGGCGCCGACCAGCGCCGTGGAGCCGCCCACGCTGCCCGCCGTGTGCACCCGCATCATCGGCTTGCCCGCCGCGCCGAGGGCGTCCGCCAGGTACGACTCCGGCATCATCACGCCCTCGAACAGGTCCGGCGCCTTGCCGATGACCACGGCGTCGATGTCCTTGAACGACAGCCCGGCGTCCTCCAGCGCCCGCAGCGCCGCCTCGCGCACCAGCCCGGCGATCGACACGTCCCTGCGCTTGGTCGTGTAGTGCGTCTGCCCGACACCGATGACCGCACAGCGGTTGCCCATGTCACGCCTCCAATACGGTGACGAGGTTGTGCTGCAGGCAGGGCCCGCCCGCGGCGTGCCCGACGGTGCGGCTCGCGTCGCCGTCGAGGATGCGCCGCGCGGCCTCGCCGATGCGGATGAGGCCCGTCGCCATGACGGGGTTGGCGGCCAGCGGGCCGCCGGACGGGTTGATCACCGTTTCGCCGGGCAGCTCCAGCGCGCGGCGCAGGATGATCTCCTCGTGCGGGAACTGGGCGTGCAGCTCGGCCACCTCGACGGGTCCCTTGCCGACCCCGGCCGCCCGTGCGGCGTCGGCCGCGGAGGCCGACGCGGAGAGATCGCGCATGCCCAGGTAGTGGGGCTCGATGCGGTGGGCGATGCCCCTGATGTAGGCCGGGTTCGGGCACAGCTCCCCGGCCAGGTCACCGGCCGCGAGCACGATCGCCGCCGCACCGTCCGTGATGGGCGGCACGTCCGTCTTCTTGAGCGGTTGCACCGCGAAGTCCTCGCCGTCCGGATCGGGCAGGTCCAGCGCGTACGGGTTGGCCCGCCCGTCCGCCCGGCTCCTGCGGACGATCTCGTCGAGCTCCTTGCGGTCCGCGCCGACCGCGCCGGCCTGGAGCGCGGCGTAGGAGAGCAGGTCGAGGCCGAGCGGCGCCAGGTAGTAGGGGTCGAGCTGGATCGTCATGATCGTGTTCAGGTCGCCGAGCGACGACTTGCCGAACCCGTAGACCAGGGCCGAGTCGATGTCGCCGTGCTGGAGCCGGACCCACGCCTCGTACAGGGCCCAGGCGCCGTCCATCTCCACGTGGCTCTCCGAGATGGGCGGCCAGGCGCCCAGCGCGTCGAGGGCCGACACGAACGAGAACGGGGCGCCCGCGAGGTAGTCGCAGCTGCCGGAGCAGGTGAAGCCGAACCTCTTGAGCCCGGTGCGCTCCTTGACCTCGTCGATCACGGGCAGGATCAGCTCGGGCTCGGTCTGACCGGCGTCGTGGTCGGTATGCCGAGTCTGGGCGAACGCGACGATCGCGACATCTCTCATGACAGCTCCACGTCGGGCTCGCCGGTGGGGGCGAACCAGCGGATGTTCGACATTGACGCCGTACGCTCGCTCTCCGGCACCCAGACCGCCCTGACCCGCATGCCCTGGCGCACCTCGTGAGCGGGTACGTCCCCGATGAGCGCGATCATGGGGATGTCGGCGTTGTCGAGCAGGATGTACGCCGACACGAACGGCACCTGCGGGGCCCGGGGATCGGGCAGGTTGTTGATGGCGAACGTGGTGATCGTGCCGGTGTCGGGCACTTCGAGCGTCTCCGCGATGCCGCTTCCGCATTCGGGGCAGGACTGGCGGTAGGGCACGTACACCTTGTCGCAGGTCTCGCACCGCCCGCCGAGGAAGACGCCGCGCCGGACGCCCTCCAGGAAGACGCGGAGCGCGCCGCCCGCCTGGAGGCGGTATTCGGCCCGCACGTTGGAGACGATCTTCGTGACCTCGGGGGCGAAATGGGAGATGTCGCGGATGTGGCCGGTGGGCCGGTCGCTCCAGACCGGCCAGACGCGCGCGCCCACGGCCAGCGCCTTGGCGTTGCCCGCGTCCACGGCGTGGAGCAGCGCGGTGTCGGCGCCGTCCAGCTTGATCAGCGCCCAGGCGAAGGGGCGGTCGAGCGGGTGGCCTTCGAGCGGCTCGTCCACCCACGCCCAGGTGGTGACCGTGCCGGCCGGACCGACCTCGACGTACTCGGCGGTCACCGGCTCGCCGGTCGCGGGGTCGTACTCCAGGGGCGGCACGAGCACCTTGCCCTCGTTCGTCCGCACCCCGACGATGCGCCGGCCGCGCAACTCGCTCAGGAACCGGCCGATCACGGGGCCTGTGGTTCTCGTGTAGCCGCCCGGGAACTCCAGGACGTGCTGGGCGACCAGCGGATCAGATGGCACGGTCTCGTCCCTCCCAGTACGGGGCGCGGAGCTTGCGTTTGAGCAGTTTGCCGTTGGGCTCTCGGGGCATCTCGGCGATGAAGTCGACGCTCTTGGGCCACTTCATCCTGGACAGGCGGCCCTCCAGCGAGGCCAGCAGCTCGCGGGCCAGCTCGGGGCCGGGCTCGACGCCCGGCGCGGGCTCGACCACGGCCTTGATCTGCTCGCCCCACTCCTCGTCCGGGATGCCGAACACGGCCACGTCCGCCACCTTCGGGTGGATCATGAGCTCGTTCTCGATCTCGGCGGGGTAGATGTTCGCCCCGCCGGAGATGATCATGTCGGCCTTGCGGTCGCAGAGGAAGAGGAAGCCGTCCTCGTCCAGGTATCCGATGTCCCCGACGGTGAAGTACTCCTTGAGCCGGTTCGCGGCGGTCTTGGCGGGGTCGCCCTTGTACTCGAACGGGACGCCCATCATCTTCATGTAGATCGTCCCGGCGGTGCCGGTCGGCACGGGCTCGCCCTGATCGTCGGCGATCAGCAGCTCGCTGATGGGCCAGGCGTTGCCGACCGTGCCCGGATGCGCCTTCCAGTCCTCGGGCGTGGCCAGGGTGCCGCCGCCCTCGGTGGCCGCGTAGTACTCGTACACGCAGTCGCCCCACCACTCGAGCATCGCCCACTTGACCGGGACCGGACAGGGGGCGGCGGCGTGGATCATCCACTTGAGCGAGGACAGGTCGTACCTGGTCCGGGTCTCCTCCGGCAGCGCGAGCAGCCGCTTGAAGTGGGTCGGGACGAGGTGGGAGTTCGTGACGCCGTGGCGCTCGCAGAGCCGGAGCAGCTCTTCGGCGTCCCACTTGTCCATGTAGACGAGGGTGTGTCCCATGTGCAGCGCGGTGCCGCCGAACTGGGTGACCGCGGTGTGGTAATTCGGGGAGGTGACCAGGTGGGCGTTGGGGCGACCCGGGGTGATGCCGAACAGTCCGAGCAGGAACGTCATGAGCTCAGCGGAGTCGTCCGGATCGAGGCCGTTCAGCCGGCGCTTGACCCCTTTGGGCTTGCCGGTCGTGCCCGAGGTGTAGTGCATGGTGGCGCCCGCGGTGCGGTCCTCGGGCGCGGTGTCCGGCTGGCCGTCGATCAGCTCGCTCACCTGGCGGAAGCCATCCGTCTTGCCCTCCCCGACGAGGAAGCGGCGGTGCGGCTCGATGGCCTCGGCCGCCCTGGCGCCCTCCTCGATGTAGCGGGGGTGCACGAAGAACGCCTTGGCCTCGCTGTCGGAGACGATGTACGCGATCTCGGGGCCGGTCAGATGCCAGTTGACCGGGGTGTAGTACCAGCCGGCCTGCATGGCGGCGAGATAGAGCACGAGCCCGTCGGCACCGTTCGGCACCAGGCCGCAGATGCCGTCGCCGGGCTGGAGCCCGAGCCCGCGTAAGCCGTGGACGAGGCGGTTGGCCCGGGCGAGCAGATCGCCCGCGCGATGCTCCGTGCCGTCGGGGTCCACGGCCGCGATCCACTCGGGATCCGCCTGCGCGAGCCTCCAGAAACCGAGCGTGCCCATCTGCACTCCCTCGTGGCGCGAGCAAAAACAGGAACCTGTTCTCGTTTGCTGCTGGGAGCGTATCCTGGGGCCGAAGTTCGTAGCAAGCGCTTGATTAGACACTTCGGAGGCGTACGTGGAGCTCCTGCCGATCAGCACTCCCCACTGCCGGATCGAACGAGACGGCCATGTCCTGATCGTCACCATGAACCGGCCGGAGGCGCGCAACGCGCTCTCCTCGGACATGCTGATCGGCCTGGCCTCGGCATGGGCGTACGCGTCGGCCGAGGCCGGGATCAGGGTGGCGATCCTGACGGGCGCGGAGGGCACGTTCTGCGCGGGGGCCGACCTCAAGGCCATGGGGCAGCCGTCCACGGACCCGGAGGTCCAGGCCAGGGCCGCGCAGATCCCCAACTTCCACTGGAAGGGCCTGCTCAGGGAGGAACTGCCCACCAAGCCGATCATCAGCGCGGTCGAGGGCTACGCGGTGGCGGGCGGCACGGAGCTGCTGGTGGGGACGGACCTGCGGGTGGTGGCGGAGTCGTCCACGCTGGGGCTGTTCGAGGCCAAGCGGGCGCTCTTCCCCATGGGCGGCAGCGCCGTACGCCTGCCCCGGCAGATCCCGTACTGCCACGCCATGGACCTCCTCCTGACCGGCCGACCGATCACGGCGGCGGAGGCGCTGTCCATGGGGCTGGTCAACCGCGTGGTGCCCGACGGCCAGGCGCTGGCCTCGGCCCGGGAACTGGCCGAGGACGTCGCCTCCTCGGGGCCGCTCTCCGTGCAGGCGATCCTGCGTACGTACCGGGACACCCTGGGCATGCCGGAACCGGAGGCGCTGAAGGTGTCGGACGAGATCGGCTGGCCGGTGATCGGGTCGGAGGACGCCAAGGAAGGCACCAGGGCCTTCCGCGAGAAGCGCCCCCCGACCTACCACGCGCGCTAGTCGCCGGTGAGGCGCTCCAGGCGTTCGAGCGCCTCACCGTACTCCTCCACCAGGCCGAACATGACGTCCTTGGTCGAGCGGACCTGGTTGGTGATGCCGATGACCTGGCCGGCCGGGAAGGTGGCCAGGTCCGACACGTCGGAGCGGCCGATGCGCCGCAGGGCGTCCGACACCAGCATGAACTGCAGGGGCATCGGCAGCGTGCCGGGCGACTCCTCCGACTCCCAAGCCTCCGTCCAGGCGTTCTTGAGCAGCCGCGCGGGCTTGCCGGTCCAGCTGCGCGAGCGGACCGTGTCGCGGGAGGTGGCCTCCAGGATGCGGCGCTTGGCCATCTCCGGGGTGTCGGCCTCCTCGACCGTGAGCCAGAGCGAGCCGGTCCAGACGCCCTCGGCGCCCAGCGCCATCCCCGCCGCCATCTGGCGGCCGTTGCCGATGCCGCCGGCGGCCAGGACGGGCACGTCCACCGCGTCCACCACCTGCGGGATCAGCACCATGGTGGAGATCTCGCCCGTGTGGCCGCCGGCCTCGGTGCCCTGGGCGACCACGACGTCCACGCCGACCTCCACCTGCTTGAGCGCGTGCCGGGGCGTGGAGGCCAGGGCGGCGACCTTGACCCCGTGCTCGTGGGCGAGGTCCACCACGTCGGCGGGGGGCGGGCCGAGCGCGTTGGCCAGCAGCGCGATGGGGTGCCGCAGGGCGACCTCGACCTGGGGGCGCGCGGTGGCGTCCGTCCAGCCGAGCAGCACCTTGCCGGGGTCGGCGTCCGACGACAGCGGCGGGACCCCGTGCTTGGCCAGGAGGTTCTCGACGAACCCCCGGTGGCCGTCGGGGATCATCGACTGCAGGCGGCCCACCAGTTCCTCGGGCGCGAAGTCGGCGCCCTCGTAGGAGGCGGGCATGACGACGTCCACGCCGTACGGCTTGCCGTCCACGTGGTCGTCGATCCACTTGAGCTCGGTCTCGAGCTCCTCGGGGGTGAAGTAGAGCGCACCGAGCACACCCATGCCGCCGGCGCGGCTCACGGCCGCGACCACGTCCCTGCAGTGGCTGAAGGCGAAGATCGGGAGCTCGATTCCGAACATGTCCGTGACACGTGTCCGCATGAGCCGACCATAAGCCGCGAAACCAGCGAACTGCAACGCGTTCTACCCTAGAACCTTTGCTCTAGTCACGAGTTCGGCCCGGCTGCTCGCGCAAGCCGGGCCGAACTGCAACCTGTTCCAGCAGTTAGGCGTCGACCGGCTCCTTGACGACGGCGCGCGGCGTGCGGCGGCGGGCGACCACCAGCGCGGCGCCGAACGCGAGCAGGCCCGACGCCAGCAGCGCGATGGGGATCGTGGTCTTCACCAGGGTGATCTGGTTCTTGGCGTCCCTGGCCGTGGCCACCAGGTTGGAGATGGTCTTCGGAGTGAAGGAGGCGGTGGCGACCAGGGCCTTGGCCCGCTCGACGCCGTCCTGGCTCTTGAGCGTCTCGTTCCTGCTCACTTCCTGCTTGACCGGCGCGCCGCTGGTGGGCTCCACCCAGTACGTGTCCACGCCTTCGTACCAGCGGTCGACCTGGACGTCACCGGTCCCCGTCATCCCCATCATCGAGGCGGGGGCGCTCAACGTCGCGATCTTGGTCGGCGGCACCTTCAGCTGGAACTTGTAGACGGGCAGCCCGTCCACGGTGTCCTCGCTGACGAACGTCGCGTCGAAGGCGTGCTTGGCCGTCTGGTTGAAGTACTTGTACGTCTTCTTCTCCACGCCGAAGGGGAACAGGTAGATCTGCCCCTCCAGGGTCACGGGCTCCTTGTTGACGCTCACCCCGCAGCAGTTGACGCCCACGCCGGTGTGCCGGTCGAAGGCGCTGCGCCGCTCGGAGATGTTGATCTGCGGCTTGTTGTTGGTGACGTCGTCCACCACGGTGAACTCGTCCCAGACGACGCGCGAGTCGGTGGCCTGCGAGACGTCGCCGCGGGTGGTGACCAGCATCTTGAGGTTCGCGGTCAGCACCTTCCCGTCGGCGACGGAGAAGTACTGGGACGACGGGGCCTCGAGCTCGACGGTGCTGTACTGGCCCGCCGGCGCGGAGATGACCCGGTCCGCCGCCCAGAATTTCACCATTCCTGCGAGGACCACCAGAAACGCACCAACGGCGACGAGAACGAGTACAGGTGTGCGCTGCATTCAAGATCCTCCTGGGGCGTCGAAGGTGCGAGAACCGGTTACATACTCAGCGCCCCGCCCCCCGGACTTCAAGTCGCGCGTGTGATGTACGTAACATGATCGTTACTGGAAAGTAGCATCCGGCGAGACGTCTTCACAGCCACATCCGAGTAACAAATCGGAACATGTTCTACGAATGGCCGTCGGTGCACCGAACATACCCTGTCCGCCGACCGCTCTCTTGACGCCCCCGGCGATTGCCTGTACCCAGGCATCGGAACGCGTTCTATTGTGGGTGTCTTCTCGACGGGACGGAGTCGTGGGCATGCGTGCCGATCTGGCCAGGTCCATCCGGCTGTTCCGCGCGTTCAGGACGGAGCAGGCCAAGCCGGACGCGTACTACACCACCCTCGCCACCGACACCGCCGCCCAGCTCGCGGACCGCGTGTCCCTGGCCGGCGCCACCGTGCTCGACGTGGGCGGCGGCCCCGGATACTTCGCCGACGCCTTCAGGCGGGCCGGCGCCCGGTGCGCGTGCGTGGACGTCGACGCGGGAGAGCTGACCGGCCAGGGCGCACCGGGCTCCGGCGTGCTGGGCAGCGCCCTGGAGCTGCCGCTCGCCGACGGGTCGGTCGACGTGTGCTTCTCGTCCAACGTGCTGGAGCACGTTCCGGACCCGTGGCGGATGGCGGCCGAGATGGCCCGGGTCACCCGCGAGGGCGGGGTGATCTTCCTCGCGTACACGAACTGGCTCTCCCCGTGGGGCGGGCACGAGACCTCGCCCTGGCACTATCTGGGCGGCGAGCACGCCGCCCGCCGGTACGCGCGGGTGCACGGCAGGCAGCCCAAGAACCGCTACGGGCGCTCGCTCTTCCCTGTCTCCGTCGCGCACGGCCTGCGCTGGGCGCGGTCCGCGCGGGACGTCGAGCTGGTCGACGCCTTCCCGCGCTACCTGCCGTGGTGGTGCCGTCCGCTGGTCAAGGTCCCCGTCGTCCGGGAGTTCGTCACGTGGAACCTCGTCCTGGTGCTCAGGAAACTCGGGTGATGGCCGCCGCAGAGGGCCCCGCCACCGGGCGGGACGCCGCGCTCGACGGCATCCGGGCCCTGGCCGCGCTCGGCGTCTGGGTCCTGCACGTGGGCGGCAACACCGGGATGATCTACCAGGAGGGCATGTTCGCCTGGATGACGTCCCGGCTCGGCATCGCCGTGCCGATCTTCTTCCTGCTGTCCGGGCTGCTGCTCTACCGGCCGTGGGCCCGTGCCGTGCTGGAGGACGCGCCGTCGCCGCGGGTGGGCCGCTACCTGTGGCGGCGGGCGATGCGCGTGCTGCCCGCCTACTGGCTGGTCACCGCGGTGGCGCTCTGGGCCTGGGGGCAGCTCGACTGGACGGGCTGGCTCAAGTGGCTGTTCCTGCTGCAGAACTCCTTCGAGCAGGGGCGGGCGCCCGACGGGCTCTACCAGATGTGGACGATGCCCATCGAGATGGCCTTCTACCTGGTCCTGCCGGTGCTCGCCTGGCTCCTGCACCGGTGGGCGCGCGGCGGCAACCGGCCTCTCCGGCTGCTCGGCGGCATCGCGGTGCTCCCGGTGATCTCGCTGGCCGGCGTGGTCGTCTCGCACGTGCTCGACCAGCCGGAGCTGGCGCTGTGGCTGCCGAACCACCTGATCTTCTTCGCCGCCGGCATGGCGATGGCCGTGCTGTCGGTGTGGATCAAGCGGCGCGAGGTGGTGGACGCGCTGGCGCCGCAGCTCCTGGTGCTGGCGCTGCTGGCGTTCGCGGTGCTGAGCACGGAACTGGCCGGGCCGCGCACCCTCACGCTGCCCAGCCTGTCGCAGTCGCTGTGGCGGATGGTCCTGGAGACGGCGGTGGCGGTGCTGCTGGTGGCCCCGTTCGCGCTGGCCTCCCGGCGCGACACGCTGCCGCACCGGGTGCTGGGCAACCCGGTGACCGCCTATCTGGGGCGCATCTCGTACAGCTTCTTCCTGTGGCACGCGCCGGTGATCACGCTCTTCTACAAGCTCACCGGCCGCCCGGTGTTCAGCGGCGACTTCGTGGGCGTGGCGGTGCCCACGCTCGTCGGCTCGCTGCTGGTGAGCGCCGTGAGCTACCACCTCGTCGAGGAGAACGCGCTGCGGCTCAGCCGCCGGTGGCGGTCAGCACCTCCTGCTCGGCCGGAACCTCAGGCTCCGGTGTCGGCTCCGGCGCCGTGACGAGCTGGCCGAACAGCGACCCCACCGCCGCGCACGACAGGAGCTGCGGTACCTGGTCGAGCAGCGGATCGACGTCGACGCCCCGGTTGCGCAGGAACACCCCGGCGGCCAGCGCCACCGTCGCCGCGCCGAACAGGCCCGCCGTCGCCCAGTGTGTGTGCGGCCGGTGTACCCGCAGCCAGAGGGTGGCCACGACGGCGGCGAGCGCCACGAGCATGCCGGGCCAGTTCGCCACCCAGCCGCCGAACGCCAGGCCCAGCACCACGACGTAGGGCACGCGCCAGCGCGACAGCCGCGACTCCGCCGCGGCGGCGGTCTCCTTGACGTGTTCGGGGCGGGGTCCGTGCATCACCAGGGAGAGGAGCGCGAGCAGCGCGATCCCGGCCAGGCCCAGCCCGAGCGCGAGCCGATAGGGCTGGTCGGGCTCGTACGTCAGCCGCACCGTCCCCGCGGTGCCCGCGGGCAGCTGCCAGCCCTGCTTCCACCCGTCGATCCGGATCGGGCGCAGTTGCCGGCCGTCCAGTTCGGCCCGCCAGCCGGCGTTGAAGTTCTCGTTGACCACGAGGAAGGAGTCCTCCGGCGCGCTCACCCGTACCTCGCGCTCGACGGAGGACCAGGCGCCGCGGGCGGCGGAGCTCTCCACGGCCTTGCGCCGGGGCGGGAACGCGCCGATCGCGAGGTTCTCCACCGCGAACGGCTCCCAGCCGGCCGCCCGCACCCGGTTGTCCCCCGCCCGCAGCGTGACCTGGCCGCACGCGGTGATCTGCACGGGCCGCCCTTCCAGCAGGTCGGCATAGACGCCGGTGACCTTGGTCTGCACGGCCGCGCCGTTCACCTGGAGGGTCGGGCCCAGCCCGCAGGCCAGCCGGAACTCCGGCCCGGCCGGCCGGCTCGCCGGGCTGAGGCCGGGGATCACCAGCTCGGTGACCTGGAGCCGGCGCGAGGCCGGGTAGAAGCGCAGCTTCAGCCGCGTCGTGGTGAGCGGCTTGAACCGCAGCGTCCCGCCGGCGTCCACCCGGCCGCCGCGGACCTCGCCCTTGGCACCGGTCACGACCACGTCGAGCGCCTGCCGGTCGCCGCCGGGGCGGGCGACCTGGATCTGCGAGACGGTCCGCCGGCCCTTCCAGCCCAGCGTGAGCGTCGGCTCGGCGTCCTCCGGCGAGGGCACCCACGTGGTGGCGGAGTCGGCGTCGAACGCCGACCTCGGCGCGACCACCGCGTCCTTGCTCATCGCCGACGAACCGGTCACCGTGGTCAGGTCGCCGCTCAGCCGGGTGAACCGGTCGACGAGCGCGACGTCCCGCAGCACCGCCGAGCCCCGCAGGGTGGTCTTCCGGCCGGAGTCCGAGGTGAACGTCCGGTCGAACCCGGCACCCTCCTCCCCCGTCCTGACCAGCAGCGGGTTGCACACCCAGCGGGCCCAGTTGCGCATGCAGCGCGGCCGCTCGTCCAGCCCGCGGTCCATGACGAAGACGTCCCCGTCCCGGCCCGGCATCCTGATGGTGCGGCCGGGCAGGACCCCGGGGATCGCGACCTCGGTGATGCCGACCCGCTGCACGAAGCTCCACTCCGCGTTGTACGTGCCCAGCACCCTGATCCGCACCCAGCCCGTCGGCCCGGCGGGGACGCGGAGCGTTTGAGCGTCGTTGGTCTTGGCCACGTCCTGCACCAGCCGGCCGCTCTCGGTCTCCACGGCCACCTTCCTGACCGACTGGCTGATCAGCAGGTTGTTGGTGAAGGTCACCCGCAGCCGGGGGATCTCCCGGGGCTGGCGGAGGTCGATCCGGAGCCATTCGTTCTCCGGCCGCTTCCAGCCGCCGCTCTCCCAGCCGGTGTCCAGGTCGCCGTCCAGCGCGGCCCAGGGGCCGCGGCCGGGGGTGCTGAGGCCGGGCACGGCGTCGGCGTCGGCGACCGAGGAGGAGGCCGTGACGTCGGCGATGCCGTCGTACTCGGCGGTGGCCGCCTCTTCCAGCCAGCCGTCCTCCAGCAGGTCGAGCTCCTTGACGCCGGTGAAGTCGTCGCGCCGGTCCGCGGTCAGGGTGGGCGACCAGTTGGACCTGATCTCGCCGAACTGCCGCTCGCGCAGCCGCAGCCCGTCGCTGACCACGGTGGGCAGGCCGGAGTCGGCCCCGTCGCCGTTCACCAGCGCCGGGCCCTCGCCGAGCAGGCCGAGGTCACCCATCGTCAGCAGCGAGTCCGGGCCGCCGCGCACCTCCAGCGCGTCCGCGGCGGGCTCCACGCTGACCATGTCGGTGCTCTCCGACACCTTGTACAGCTCCAGCGCCGGGAAGGGCCAGTCCACCGACTCGATGGCGTCGTCGGTGCCGGTGTCGCCCACCTCGCCGCCGAACGAGGTGACCTTGGTGATGCCGGGCGACTCGCGCAGCGCCTCGTAGACGCGTGACGGCCAGGCTCCCTGCAGGTTGGCCCGCATCAGGTCGTTCCTGACGAGCAGGTAGTGCACGCCCATCCTGCGCAGCACCTCGGTCAGCCCCGCCGAGCCGTGGCCCGCGGTGAGCCGCTGGTCGATGACGTCGAGCAGCCTGGTCATGCCCACGGAGCCGGCCGCCGTGACCTGCCGGGCGGTCCAGCGGACGGCGGACAGCGGCTGCAGGGGGTCGTCCATGGGCCGGCCCCACAGGTACTCGCCGAACTTGGAGCCGGGCACGACGAGCACCCCGTCGTCACCGGCGTTCTGGTTGAGCCACGTCGCGGCCTGCCGCCAGTAGAGCGGCACCTCCTTGAACTCGCCGGGCGGGGCCAGGCCCTGGTTGAAGACCGGCAGCACCAGCGCGGCGAGCGTCGCCACGGCCACCGACCGGATCGGCAGCCGCGCCCGGGCCGTCACGTGGGCCAGCAGGTGGGCCAGGCCGAGCGCCAGCGGCAGCCGGACGAGGGGGTCGAACTTGCGCAGGTTGCGCAGCGGCGCGAGCGGCCCGTCGAGCAGCCAGCGCACGGGCTCGGCGACGACCGGCTCCAGCGCGCTCATGTGCCCGGCGACCAGCGCCGCCGTGCCGATCAGGAACAGGGTGACGACGAACCCCTTGGCGGGCAGGTCGCGCCGGGCCAGCCCGGCCAGGCCGAGCGCGGCGAGCAGGCCGGTGACCAGGACCATGGCGGCCGCGGTGGCGATCTCGTACCCGGGCGGCTGCGTGGCGACGCCGTTGACGGTCAGGTAGCGCACCCAGTCGGAGGCGCCGCGCAGCACGTTCGTCAGCGAGGTGACCTGCGTGGTGGTGGAGGCGGTCTCGGTGTACGGCAGGAAGGAGAACGCGTAGCGGCCCACCAGGAGCAGCGGCAGCCACCAGAACAGCGTGGCCACCGACACGGTGCCGGTCCACCAGGCGAGCAGCCGCCAGCGGGGCACCGGGCGCGGCCGGGTGAGGATGTAGACGACGGGGGCGACCAGCACGGCCAGCACCGCCACCGCGTTCACGCCGCCGCACAGCGCCACGGCCAGCCCGGACCTGATCGCGCCGCGGGCGCGCTGGCCCGTCTCCGCGGCGGTGAGCAGCGGGATCAGGATCCACGGCAGCATCGCCGCGGGCAGCCACTCGATGGAGATCTCGCCGAGGATCGACAGGGTGCGCGGTGCCAGCGCGTACGCCAGCGCGGCGGCGATCGCGGCGCCGGGCCCGCCGACGCCGAGCTGCCTGGCCAGCCGCTCCACGCCCAGGAACGCCAGGCAGAGCAGCGCCGTCAGCCAGAGCCGCTGGGTCACCCAGGCGTCCAGCCCGGCCAGCTCGCCGAGCGCGAAGAACGGCCCCATCGGGAACACGTAGCCGGCGGCCTGGTTCTGGAGCTGCCCGAAGTGCTGGAGGTCCCACAGGTGGGCGACGCGCTCCAGCCAGCCGATCGGGTTGAGCGCGAGGTCGAGCTTGGTGTCGGAGATGATGCTGCCGGGCTTGGTGGTGAACGACAGCACGGCGAAGCCGAGGCAGCAGATCGCCAGCCAGAGCCGATGCCTGGCCCGCTCGGTCACCGTTCCTCCCACTCAAGGACGACAGGGGTGGCGGGAGCGCCGGGGGGACGGCGGACGAGGGCGGAGAGCCGCTCGGCGCTGCGGTCCCAGGAGAACTGAGCCGCCCATTTCCGACATTTCGCGCTATAGGTGTCGGAGGCCACCGTGAGCTCGTCGAGGGCCGCGGTGATGCCCTTGGCCAGGTCCCCGCCCTCGGGCAGCAGCCAGCCGGTCTCGCCGGGCCGCACCGCGTCCCGCAGCCCGTCCACGTCGTACGCCACCGTCGGCACCCCCGACGCGGCCGCCTCCAGCACGCACAGCCCCCATCCCTCGCCTTGAGAGGTGTTGACCTGCAGCCAGGCTGCGGACACCAGCCGCTCCTTCTCCTCCTCGGTCAGATAGCCGTGCAGGACGACGCCCTCGGGCGCCGCGGCGCGCAGCCGCGCCTCCTCCGGCCCCCTGCCGACGACGTCCACGACCAGGTCCGGCCAGCGCTTCCTGAGCTCGGGCACGGCCTCCAGCAGCAGCTCCACCCGCTTGTGCGCGACGAGCCTGCCGACGCACACGAGCCGCGGCCGCCGACTCCGCGCGGCGCTCGCGCGCGACGCGCTCAGCCGGCCGGGCACCCCGTTCGGGACGAGGTGGATGGGCCCGCGCCAGCCGAGCCGCTCCCGCATGGCGCGCACGGTCGACGGCGAGACGGCCACGCACTCGCGCCCCCGGTACGCCCACCGCGACACCGGCCCCTCCAGGAACCGGCCGAGCGCGGCCAGCCACCACGGCAGGTGCACGTCGAACTGCCGGTCGTGCACGTGATGCACGACGCACAACACCCGGGTACGCCGCCCCACGACCAGCGGCGTGAAGAACGGGATGCCGTTCTGGCAGTCGAGGACCACGTCGA
The DNA here is from genome assembly GCF_053587055.1 of Nonomuraea sp. NPDC003707. Taxonomy (NCBI): domain Bacteria; kingdom Bacillati; phylum Actinomycetota; class Actinomycetes; order Streptosporangiales; family Streptosporangiaceae; genus Nonomuraea; species Nonomuraea sp. NPDC003707. The sequence goes on from NZ_JBSFNK010000005.1 coordinate 93,203, forward strand.
AGCGGTTGCGCCGGACCGACATCCAGAGCAGCACCAGGGGGTAGACCGTGAACGGCCCGCCCATGCGGACCAGCCGCACCCCTTCGACGGTCTCCTCGCGGGCCTGCCCGGGGGCGCGGGCCGTGACGAACCACACCCGGTCCCCGTCGGCCGCGAAGCGCCGGGCCAGCTCCCAGGCGTAGACCTCGGCGCCCCCCGCGGCCGGATGCCACGGGTCGCGCCAGTTGACGATGGCGATGTTCACGGATATCCGAGGGAGTCCAGCGGTTGCTTCACCCTGAGCGCGCCGCGCGACTCCGCGCGCAGCCGCGCCCAGATCCGGCAGAGCTCCAGCACTATGCCCAGGCTGTGCCGGGCCGGGGAGAACCGCGAGCCCGGCATGTCATGCCACGTCACGGGGATCTCCAGGACGGAGGCGCCGTCCGCGACGCAGCGCGCGAGCAGCTCGACGTCGAAGGCGAAGCCGTCGGTCCGCAGCCGGGCCGCCATCTCGCGGGCGAGCAGCCCGTCGAAGAACTTGAACCCGCACTGCGTGTCGCTCACCCCGGGCACCAGCACTCTGGCCAGCGCTCGGAATCCGAACGCGCCCAGCTCCCGGATCGGGCTGTGCCGGTGCTCCACCTCGGCCAGGGGATGCGCGCGCGAGCCGATGACGATGCGCTCGCCGGAGAGCAGCAGCCCGAAGGCGCGCTCGACGGCCCGCAGGTCGGTGGCCATGTCGGCGTCACAGAAGCCGACGAAGGGCGCGGTGGTCTCCAGCAGCCCGGCGCGCACCGCCGCGCCCTTGCCGGGCGTGGGGCACTGCGCGAGGCGTACCGGGACCGGCTCCTGCGGCCAGGTACTGACGATCTCCGCGGTGCGGTCGGTGCTGGCGTTGTCCACGACGATGACGGCTGTCGGGAACGGAAGGCGGGCAAGCTTCGCGCACAGCTGCAGGAGCCCCCCAGGAAGTCGCCGTTCCTCGTTGTACGCGGGAACGATGATCTCAAGCAGTGTCGGTCGGCTCGTCCTCTCGTTCCCTCGACGGGAGGGCGGCATGGCCCGTGTTACCGGTCGCCGTAGTTGTAGAGCGGCCGGTTGACCGGTGTCGCCGTGGCACCGGTGAGTGACACGGTCGTGACGGTCGCCACCAGCGCAGCCAGGGCGACGCCAATGATCGCTGCTAAGAGGATCTTTATCACCGGGAATTCCTCCTTTGAGGCGGCAATGACCCGGGCGCACCCAACTTAGAACCAATTCTCCTTACTCGCTAGTAGCTAGACTGAATTTTCACAAAGTCGCCGATCAAGTAGGGTGATCGTTCCCGGCAGGCGCTTGAATTCTGTACAACCGCAGCTCAGGCCGATCGACGACCAGGGTGGCCCCCTCGGTCCACCGGGCGAACCCGGCACGCTCCTCGACCGTCCCCGCGTCCACCACGACGTACCGGAAGCCCGCTGCGGCCAGGTCTGGTGAAGATCCATCTAGTACGCGTTCCACCTCGCGCACCCGGCGGTCCTCGGCCGCGACGACCATGCTGCCGACCCGCACGGAGTCGTTTGCCACCACGTCGCGCCCCGGCGCGGCGAAGAAGCGCTGGGCCGGGTCGAGCACCGCCCGCCCGCCGTTCCAGGGGAACCGGCGATAAGACTCGAACGGTAGCACCAGGACGTCCCCCCGTGCCCCGTCCGCCAGGATCGCCGCCCTGGCCTCGTACCAGCCGCGCGGATACTCCACCGCCTCCAGCCGGCCGAACGCCCCCCAAGCCAGCGTCGGCAGCACCGCCACCGGCGCCAGCACCAGGAGCGACACCCCGTACGGCACCAGGCGCCCGCCCTCGGCGGCGGCCCGCGCGGCGAGCAGGCCGAGCCCCACGGCGGCCAGCAGCGCGAGCGGCGCCAGGAACTGCTGCGCGTCACGCAGCACCCCGAACCCGCCCCACAGCTCCACCAGCCACCTGAGCGCCGCCCGGCCGGCGGCGGTGACGCCGAGGCAGGCGATCGCGAACCCGGCGGCCGCCGCCACGGCGAGCCCCGCCCGGCCGGACAGGTCCCGGGCGCGCGCCACCGCCGCGATCCCGGCGAGCACCAGCACGAGCCTGGCCAGGGCGGCGACCGGTGCGTCGTACCCGGCGGGCACCGCGCCGGCGTTCCAGATCCCGCCGAGCGACAGCAGGCTCACCACCGAGCCGAAGGGGCCGTCCGCCCGGGCGGCGAACGCGTCCACGCCCACGCCGTCCCCGTTCAGCGCCTCCGGCCGGGCCAGCGCGGGCACCAGCCAGGGCAGGCTGAACGCCAGGACGAGGCTCGCCGCCAGCACGGTGTCCGCCACCCGGCGTCTGTGCTCGACGGTCGCGCTCCGGGCGTACCAGGCCGAGGGGATGACGGTGATCGCGGTGACGGCCATCGCGGCGAACCCGCCCACCGCGGCCGGCACCATCGCCACGGCCACGCGGCGGCGCGCGCACGCCGCCCGCACCACCCACGGCAGGCCGGCGTACCCCAGGAGCAGCGCCCACTGCCCCATCAGCAGCCGCTCGGCGACGTACGGGTTCCAGACGTAGAACGCTCCCGCGACCAGCCGGGGCCCCAGCACGACCGACGGGACCAGCAGCCCCGCCCCCGCGCAGCCCAGCGCGAACACCCCCAGCAGGACCGCCTTCTGCACCAGCTCCGCGGGAACCACCGAGGCCACCGCGGTCACGACGGCGTCGCTCGGCACGACCCGCGGCGCCCCGCCGGCCAGCCCGAAGGTGAAGCGCGAGAAACGCGGCTCCGGCACGAACACCATGTCCTGGACGAGGACGAACCCCCACCCCAGCCCTGGCCCCAGTGCGAGAGCTCCCAGGACGAGTCCGAGCAGCGCGCAGGCTGCTCCGGCCCTCCTGGTCTGCGGCATCCCGCTATGACATCACAACCCAGCTACAGACATTCCCGGCATGTCCCTCGATTGTTAGTCTTTCCGCAGATCCAGGTGCTCTCTCGGTGACACGACGCCGCGCAGGGGAGCGGCGCGGGACCGATCCACGCGAGCGACGGGGCCAGAGGGACCGGTGACGACGAGCGAGACGACGGCCGAGAGCCGCCCGCGGACGCGCGGCGCCGAGGGTCGCCCGTGGACGCGCGGCGACGCCGTGCTGGCCGCCGGGCTGGTCATGGTGGCCGTCCAGCTGGTCTGGAAGTTCGACCTGGTACGGCGCTCCTACTTCAGGCAGGACGACTTCACCTTCATCGCCCGCGGCCTGGAGCACGGCTTGACCTGGGACTACCTCATGCGGGTGGACTACGGTCACCTCGTGCCGGGGCCGTTCGCGATCCAGTGGGCGCTGGGCCGGCTGGGGGTCTACAACGACGTGCTGGCCCACGCCGTGGCGATGACGTTGCTCGGCGCCGCGGGGCTGGCGCTGCTGCGGCTGCTGCGGCTGCTGTTCGGGCCGCGCCCGGCCATCCTGGTGCCGCTCGCGTTCTACCTGCTGACCCCGATGACGATCTCGTCGCTGTCGTGGTGGGCGGTGCTGATCGAGACGCTGCCGTTCCAGATCGCGCTGCCGATGGCGCTGAGCTCGCACGTGCACTATGCGCGGACCGGCCGCTTCAGGCACGCGCTGGCCGCCGCGGCGTGGACGGCGGCCGGCATGGCCTTCTTCGTGAAGGCGCCGTTCATCCTGGTGCTCGCGCTCGCGCTGAGCGTGGGGTGGCTGCGCCGGCCCCGGCAGTGGCCGGCCTGGGTGCTGTACGCCGGGGTGGTCGCGGTCTACGCGGTGATCTTCTTCCGGCAGCTCTTCACCTCCGTGCAGCTCACGGACGACACCGTGCAGCCGAGCCTGCCGAGCCTGTCGGTCGCGGCCAGGTTCGCCTGGACGCTGCTGTGGGGCTCGCTGGTGCCCGGCACGTTCGGCGGGCCGTGGAAGTGGCTGCCCATCGGGGACGACTACGCCATCGCCGCCACGCCGCCCGCTCTGGCCTGGGCCGCGCTCGGGCTGGCGGTCGTGGCCGTGGCGGTGTCGATCCGCTACCGCAGGCGCGCCTGGCTGGCCTGGCTGATCCTGCTCGGCTACGTGCTGCTCGCCGACGTGGTGCCGGTGCTGATCGGGCGCATCGAGCAGCTCGGCCCCGACCTGGGCGGCTACGAGCTGCGCTACGTCTCCTCAACATCCATGGTGCTGGCCCTGGTGATCGGCATGGCGTTCATCCCGCTGCGGGACGAGGAGCGGCCCTGGCTGCGCCCCGCGCCCCGGCTGAGGCTGGTGTGGGTGCCGCTGGCCGCCGTCGTCGCGGCGGGCTCGATCTGGTCGGTGACGGCCTACGGCCGCCTGCCCCTCGGGCAGCACGTCAAGAGCTACGTGGAGACGGCACGGGTGGCGCTCAAGCGCACGCCGCCCGGCTCCGTCATCGTGGACGCGTACGTGCCGCCGAAGGTGGTCGTGGCCACGTTCTTCTACCGGTACGCGCTGACGTCCAAGGTGCTCGGCCCCATCGCCGCGCACCCGGTCACCTGGACCGGCCGGCTGAACGGGCCGGTCAGCGGCCCGCTCATGTTCGACGACCAGGGCCGCCTGCGCCCGGTGTCCATCGAGGGCGCCGTCGTCCCCGGGCGGTCCCCCTGCACGCGGGTGGGCCCCGCGGGGGTCCGCTTCCGCCTTCCCCTGTCCCTGCCCAAGGGCACGTGGACGGCCCAGATCGGCTACCTGAACCCGGTGGAGACCACGCTGTCCGTGCGGCTCGGCGGGTCCGAGACGCGGGTGCCCGCGGGCAGGGACCTGGGCTCGACGTACGCGGCCGTCGAGGGCGGCGGGACCGACCTGGTCCTGCGCACCCTGGACGGCCGGTCCGCCTGCGTCGGCGAGATCAGGGTCGGCATCCCCAGACCGGCCGTGAACGCCACCGCCGTCCCCCCGCAGCCAGTGGGGGGATGACGCTCACTTGCCGGGCTCGGGGTCCCTGGGCAGGCCCAGCATGCGCTCGCCGATGATGTTGAGCTGCACCTCCGTGGTGCCGCCGTAGATGGTCATCGCCCTGGTGGCGAGCACCGCGCGGTTCCAGTAGCCCGCGTCGCCGAGCTTCATGTCGGCCCCCACGACCGCCGCCGCACCCAGCAGGTCCACCGCCGTCTCGGAGACGTGCTGGGCGTGGGAGGTGGACAGCAGCTTGCGTACGGACGCGTCCGCGCCCGGCTCGGCCCCGGCGAGCTGCTTGAGCGTGACCCGCAGCGACAGCGCGTTGATCGAGTGGCCCTCGCAGACCACCGCGGCCACCTGCTGCGCCTCGGCCGGCGTCAGCTCGCGGCCGAGGCGGCCGATCAGGCCCAGCAGGTCGGGTACGGACGCGCCGGTGCCGCCGGAGCCGGACGACAGCGAGACGCGCTCGTTCGAGAGCGTGTTGCGGGCGACCTTCCAGCCGTCGCCGACCTCGCCCACGACCAGGTCGTCGGGGACGAAGACGTCGTCGAGGAAGACCTCGTTGAACAGGTTCTCGCCGGTCATCTCGGTCAGCGGCCGGACCGTGACGCCCGGGGCCTTCATGTCCACCAGGAAGTACGTGATGCCCTGGTGCTTGGAGCCCTCGCTGGAGTTGCGGGCGATGCAGATGCCCCACTCGGCCACGTGGGCGACGGAGGTCCAGATCTTCTGCCCGGTCAGCTTCCAGCCGCCCTCGACCTGCTCCGCCTTCATCTGCAGCGAGGCCAGGTCGGACCCGGCGCCGGGCTCGGAGAACAGCTGGCACCAGATCGTCTCGCCGCTGAGCGTCCTGGGCAGGAAGCGCTCCTGCTGCTCCCGGGTCCCGTACGCGGCGACGGACGGCACCACCCACGCGCCGATGATCATCGCGGGCAGCTTGACCTTGGCGGCCTTGAGCTCCTGGGCGATCAGCACCTGCTCCAGCGGCTTGGCGTCGCGGCCCCACGGCCGGGCCAGGTGCGGCATGACGAAGCCGCGGTCGGCCAGGGCCCGCTTCTGCTCCTTGCCCTCCAGCCGGGCGATCTCCGCGATCTCGGCCCGGATCGACTCGCGCAGCTCCTCGGCGTCCTCGGGCAGGTCGATCTGCATCTCGCGGGCGACGCCCTCCAGGGCCAGCCCGGTCACCTTGGCCGCCCACTCCGACGAGGAGCCGAGCAGGGCGCGCAGGGTGAGCGCGCGGCGGTAGTAGAGGTGGGCGTCGTGCTCGAAGGTGTAGCCGATGCCGCCGAAGGTCTGGATGGCGTCCTTGGCGCACTGGACGGCGGCGTCGGGGGCCATCACGCCCGCGATGGCGGCGGCGTACTCCAGCTCCTTGCCGTCCGCCCTGGTGGCGTCCCAAACGGTTGCGCGCGCCTGCTCCAGCGCGACCAGCATGCGGGAGAGCTTGTGCTTGATGCCCTGGAACTGGCCGATCGGGCGGCCGAACTGCACGCGCACCTTGGCGTATTCGGCGGCGGCGGTGACGCACCACGAGGCCAGGCCCGCGGCCTCGGCGCCGAGCAGGATCGCGGCGAGGTTCAGCACGTCGGGGCGCTGGACGCCGCCCAGGATGCCCTCGGCGGGGACCACCAGCTCCGACAGCTCCACCTTGGCCACCGGCCTGGTCAGGTCCAGCGACTTGACCTCGGTGACGGTGACGGCGGAGGCGTCGACGAGGATCCACTCCTCGCCGTCGTCCGTGGCGACCGGCAGCACGAGCGCATCGGCCAGCGAGCCGCCGAGCACGGGGTCGGCCGTGCCGGAGACGACCAGGGAGCCGTCCTCGGTGCGGGTGCCGGTCAGCGAGCCGGTCAGGGCGACGGCGCCGGTGAGGGTGCCGTCGGCGAACGACTCGAGGTGCTCGGGGCGCTTGGAGGCGTTGATCACGGCACTGGCCAGCACGGTCGGCAGGTAGGGACCCGGGGCCATGCGCTCGGCCAGCGCCTCGACGGCCACGGCCGTCTCCAGCAGCCCGTAGCCGGAGCCGCCGTACTCCTCGGGCACGTGCAGGCCGAGCAGCCCCTGCTCGGCGAGGCCCGCCCAGAACGGCGGACGCCCCTCCGTCCCGGCGCGCAGCAGCTCGGACGGGATGTTCCGCTCGGCCCAGCCGCTCACCGACTCACGGAGCGCCTCGTGCTCCTCGCTCAACCCGATCGCCATGCTCATCCTCCATGCCAGGTCCGACCCATACCTAGAACCATATTCTAGAGGATGCTTCTGGCCTAGAGCGGTCGAACCCGTTGGACGAGGGTGTTGATGTCCGCCCAGCGCTTCTTGTTCGGCTCGGGGATGGAGGCCAGGAGCATCGCGGGCTTGGTCTTGCCCACCTCGACGATCGTCACCATGGCCTGGGCGACCTGCTGCTTGCCGTTGAAGGTGTAGGTGACCTGGTAGCCGAGCGTCCAGCCCTTGCCGACCGGGACCTTCTGGGAGGCGGTCCAGGCGAGCGTGGCGCCCGCGGGGTACTGCGTGCGGAGCGACCAGCGGGCGGCCTGGGTGGCCAGCTCGCGGTAGTCGGCGTCCTTGGAGGGCTTCGTCGTGGGCGAGTCACCCGGGAACATGGCCGAGGCGACCACCGTGTGCGGGACGGCCACCTTGCCGATGCGCTGCGCGATGGAGAACGGCGGGAACGACTTGGCCTTCCACGGTGTGGCCAGCCTGGGGTAGCTGATCCCGGCGTTCTTGTCGCTGATGATGCCGGTGACCACGGCCGCGGTGCCCGCCAGGGTCGGGTACGCCTTGCTCTTCGGCACCGGCGGCAGCACGATCGGGCTCTCGGTGGGGGTCGGGGCGGCCGACGCCGAAGGAGCGCCGGAGCTCGGCACGGGGGCGACGGAGGCCACCTGCTCGGCCGACTTGTTGGTGGGCACGTCGCCGGAGAAGACCACGAAGATCAGGAACACGGCGAGGACGGTGACAAGGATCGCACCGAGGAGATAGACGACCTTGATCGGAATGTCGCCGATGCCGCGCCTCGGCGGCTTGGGGATGGGCAGGGGCGGGGACGGGGGCGGATACAGCGGCTGCTGCTGCACCGGAGGCTGCGGCAGCGGGCCGGGAAGCGGGCCGGGACCGCCTCGCTGGGCAGGAGGCTGCGGAAGAGGCGCCTGCTGGGGAGGGGTCTGCTGCACCGGCGGGCCGCCCGCCGGGGGCCTGAGAGGGACGGATGGACCCGCCGCCGGCGGGCGGGGGATCTGGACCGTCTCCTCGGCAGGCAGGACGACCTTGCGGAACGGAGTGGTGGGTGAATCGTATGAAGGTCTCTTGTCGCCGACGTCCGCCATGGCCATGAGGTTACGTCACAAGAGAGCTGGATAATTCCTCCAATACCCCTGCAGAATCTAATTCTGTAAGGTCTGCGAACATGAGGGGTTTTTACGAGATCGCAGCCCATGACCCTGAACGTCCCGCGCTCCTCGGTGACACCGGCGCCACCTACGGTGAACTTCTCGCCCGGGTGAACCAGGTCTCCAACGGCCTGACGGCACGTGGAGTCGCCCCCGGCGACCGCGTCGTCACCGTGCTGAAGAACGGGCTCGACGCCCTCACCATGATGCTCGCGACGTACCAGACCGGCGCCTACCTCGTGCCCGTCAACTGGCATTTCACCGCCGAGGAGATCGACTACATCGTGGCCGACTGCGGGGCCGGGCTGGTGGTCTCGCCGGACGCCCGCTCGGTCGCCGAGCTCGCCGACGGGCAGCCCGCCACCGCGCCGCCGCACCGGCGGGCCGGGTCCATGATGCTCTACACTTCCGGGACGACGGGACGACCCAAAGGGGTGCGTCGGCGGCTGCTGGACCTGACGCCGGAGGAGCTGTACCCGATCCTCGTCCGCAAGAGCTGGCGCCACTTCGGGCTGCCGTTCGGCGGGGTGCACCTGGTGTGCTCGCAGCTCTACCACTCGGCGCCGTACGGGCAGGCCATGATGGCGCTGCAGTTCGGGCACGCGATCGTGGCGCCGGAGCGGTTCGAGGCCGTCGAGGCGCTGCGGCTGATCGAGCGGCATCGGGTGACGAACGCGTTCATGGTGCCCACGATGTTCCACCGGCTGCTGGGGGTGCCGGATCGGGAGTCGTACGACCTGTCGTCCCTCACCCACCTCTACCACGGGGCGGCCCCGTGCCCGCCGGCCACCAAGCAGGCGATGATCGACTGGCTAGGGCCCGTGCTGTGGGAGTACTACGGGTCCACCGAGGCGGCCGTGGCGACCATGGTGTCCTCGCAGGAGTGGCTGGCCAGGCCGGGCACGGTCGGCAGGGCGCTGGACGGGATGTCGTTCACGATCGTCGGGGAGGACGGCCGGGAGGTGAGGCCGGGCTCGCCGGGGCTGGTCTACATCGGCGGGATCAACCGGTTCGAGTACCACCGCGACCCGGACAAGACGGCGGCGGCGATGCGCGGCCAGGCGTACACGCCCGGGGACATCGGCTACCTCGACGACGACGGCTATCTGTTCCTGCTGGACCGGCGGACCGACCTGATCATCTCCGGCGGGGTCAACATCTACCCGGCCGAGATCGAGGCGGCGCTGCTCGAACACCCCGCCGTGGCGGACGTGGCCGTGATCGGCGTACCGGACCCGGAGTGGGGGCACAAGGTCGTCGCGCTCGTGCAGCCGGCGGCCGGCGCGGTGGCCGGGGACGAGCTCACGGCGGAGCTGCTGCGGCACTGCGCGCCCCGGCTGGCCAGGCTCAAGCATCCCCGGCTGATCGAGTACCGGGAGTCGCTGCCGCGCACGCCGACCGGCAAGCTGAGCAGGCACAACGTGCGGGAAGCGTATCTTTCGGGCTGAGCTGGGAACAGTCCTCCCATGAGGAGGATCGCCGCGGGACTGGCCACCGCTTTCGTGCTGCTGCTCGCGGGCTGCGCTCCTCCCCCCACGTCCAGCGCGACGCCGTCGACCGCGACCCCGCACAGCTCGCCGACGGCCTCTCCCTCACCGCCGTCGCTGCACTCGCTGGAGTCGGCGTACGAGGACGTCATCGCCGACGTCCTGCCGTCCATCGTCCAGATCACCACCAAGGTCGGGCTCGGGTCCGGCATCGTGCTCGACACCGCGGGACACATCATCACCAACGCTCACGTCGTCGGCCAGGCCGGCAAGATGGAGGTCACGATCGCCACCGGCGGCCCGCCGCGCTCGGCCAAACTGGTCAGGTCCTTCAACGCGGGGGACCTGGCGGTGATCAAGGTGGACAACCCGAACGGGCTGCGGCCCGCGCGGTTCGGGGACTCGTCCAAGCTGCGGGTCGGGCAGATCGTGCTCGCCATGGGCAACCCGCTGGGCCTGTCGGGCAGCGTGACGAACGGGATCGTCTCGGCTCTCGGCCGTACCGTCTCCGAGCCTCAGGAGGCGGGCTCCCCCGGGGCCACGATCGCCGGCGCCATCCAGACCTCGGCCGCCATCAACCCGGGCAACAGCGGCGGAGCGCTCGTGGACCTGTCGGGCAGCGTGATCGGCATCCCCACGCTCGCGGCCACCGACCCCGAGCTGGGCGGGGGCGCGGCGCCGGGCATCGGGTTCGCGATCCCGAGCAACACCGCCAGGGACATCGCCACCCAGATCGTCAGGTACGGCAAGGTCACCAACAGCCACCGGGCCGCGCTCGGCATCCAGGGCAGCACGGTGATCAGCACGGACGGGCAGGAGATCGGCGTGGGCGTCATCCGGGTCGAGCCGGGCAGCGGGGCGGACAAGGCGGGGATCGCGGCCGGTGACGTGATCGTCTCGATCAACGGCAGGAACACGCCGACGATGGCGTCCCTCGCGGAGGCCCTCGCCACCCTCAGGCCCGGCGACCAGGCCAAGGTCGGGGTGCAACACTCCGACGGCACCACGAGCACGGTCACCGTCACCCTGAGCCAACTCCGAACCGACTGACCCCCCGCTCACGGCACCGGCGGGGGTCACTGCTTGGCGGTGAAGACGATCTCGACCCGCCGATTCTGCGCCCGGTTCTTCTCGACCGGCTTCCCGCCCACCACGTTGGGCCGCCGCGGCCGGCTCTCGCCGTACCCCCGCGCCTCCAGATTCACCCCCGCCCCCGTGAGCAGCCCGCGCATGGCCGTCTCCACGGCCTGCGCCCGCCGCCGCGACAGCGCGAGGTTGTACGAGTCGCTCCCCTGATCGTCCGTGTGCCCCTCGATCCTGACCGCCCCGCCCGCGCCGTCGGCGTTAACCTTCGCGGCCACCTCCTGCAGCCGCTGCCTCGCCTTCGCGGTCAGCTGCCACTTGTCCAGCGCGAACAGCACGTCGCTGGTGAGCGAGACCGTCACCTGGCGCCCCTGCTTGGTCTCGGTCTCGGTGCCGTCCAGCGACTCGACCTCGCCGATGATGTCCTCGACGGGCAGCACCAGGTCCTCCACCGCCCCCACGGCGTCGGACGGCGCGCTGGGCGCGGGGGTGGGCGACAGGACGAGGGCCAGGGCGACGCTAAGAGATCGGAACATCGGTGAGCACGCCGATCATGGGCATCTCGATGTTGATCTTCGTGACGTCCGCCGGAGGCGCCGCGAAGACCGCGTACAGCGTGGACGCGTCCCCCTTGTCCAGGAACTGGCCCTGGGTGCCGGAGCAGACGCACTTCGCGTTCTCATCGGTGCCGTTGCGGGCCACGCGGTAGCGCTTGGCGTTCACCGGGTCGATCAGGGAGACGCCCGAGACCGTGTAGTCGAGGGTGGCCGTGCCAAGGCCGTTGTGGACGTTGACCTTGCCGTCGAGCGCGGTGATCGTCCAGTTGAGGCTGAGGGTCCTGCCCTGGCGCTTGAGCGCGGTGATGTCGACGCGGGCCTTGCCGCGGTTCCCGGCCCCGTACACCTCGGCCTCATGGCTGGCGATCACCCTCGTCTCCTGCGGAGGCGCCTGTTCCGCTGGGGCCGGGGGTTCGGTGGTGGTTTCCGCGACGGTCTGGGGCTGCTTCTCCTCGCCGCCGCCGCCGGCCTGCCGCCCCGGGAGCGCGCCGCAACCGGCCAGCGCGACAGCCGCGACAGCCAGCGCGATCGTCTTTCGCATTCTGAGATCACCTTCGTTGTCGGGGATGTGGCCCTCACCGTAGGGAGGCGGCGTTCAGGATCCGCATAGTCCGCTATATTCGCGGGCCACGCCGTCTACGGGCCTCCTGCGCGAGCCGGTCGGCCTCGGCTCTGCCCTGCTCGTCACTGAGGCGGTCAAACTCTCCCATAGCACGCGTAAGCGCCTCAACCGCTCCGTCAATGTCGTCGAGGTCCAGCGCGGCCCGGGCGAGCGCCATCAGGGCCTGCGCGGCGCCCCGCCGGTCCCCGTACGCGACGAACGTCTCCAGCCCTTCCCTCGCGGAGCCGGCCGCGGCCCCTGGCGTGCCTTCCGCCCTGGCGATCTCGGCCAGTACGAGCAGCGCCCCCGCCTCGGGCAGCCGGTCGCCCAGGCGGCGGTTGATCCGCAGCCGCCGTTCCACGCACCCGCGGGCCTCGGCGAGCCTGCCCCCGCCCAGGTGCAGCCTGCCCAGGTCCAGCAGCGCCTCCGCCTCGCCACGCGGGTCGCCGAGGTCCTGGTACGCGCTCAGGCTCTCGTTGAGCCGGCCCTCGTCCTGGCGCAACGCGCCCAGCGCCCGTAAGGCATCGGCCCGCCCGCGCCGGTCCTCCGCCTCCTCGAAGACCCGCAGGGCCCGTACGAACGCCTGCTCGGCCTCCGCCGGACGGGCCTGGACCAGCCCGAGCCGGAGCGTGACCCTGGCCAGCTCCAGCCCTTCCACCAGCGGCTGGGCCGCCCGCAGCGCCGCGGCCGCCGACTCCGTGCGTCCTTCGGCCCGGTGCAGGTCGGCCAGGCCGCGCAGCAGGAGCGCCTCGCCGTGCCGGTGGCCCGCCGCCCTGGCCGCGTCCAGCCCGGTCGCCGTGGTGGCGTGCCAGTCGTCGTGGTGCGCGCCCAGCTCGAACAGCGGGGTGAGGTAGAAGGCCAGCCGCCAGGCGGCCTCGTACAGGCCCACCCGGGAGAAGTCCCCGACGGTCGCCACCAGGAAGCGGCGCTCGGCGCTCAGCCAGCGCGCCTCGTGCCGCAGCCACCCGGTCTCCAGCCGCTCCGCGCCGGGCAGGTGGACCTCGGTGCGGCCGGTGCCGGGCTCGGCGGGCAGGAGGGAGGCTCTGGCCTGCCGGGTCCGTTCGAGGATCGCGCCCGCGATGACGGCCAGCACGCGTTCCGGGCCGCCTTCCTCCCCGGCAAGGCGTTCGGCGGCGTAGAGCCTGGTCAGGTCGTGCCAGCCGTACCGCTCCTGACCGGCCTCGTCCAGGCCGCGCGACTGCAGCAGCCCGGCCTCCGCCAGCGGCTCCAGGTCCGTGCCGAACACCCACGACGCGAAGTCGGGCGCCGACAGCGCGCCGAGCCCGCGCAGCAGCCGCCGTTCCGGGTCGGCCAGGCCCCGGTAGCCGAGCGCGAGGCTGCCCCGCACGGCGAGGTCTCCCGCGCTGAGCTCGTCGAGCCTGCGCCGCTCGTCTCCCAGGCGGCCCGCCAGGTGGTCGAGCGTCCAGCCCGGCTTCCTGGCCAGCCGGGAGCCGGCGATGCGCAGGGCCAGGGGCAGGTGGCCGCAGAGCCGTACGATGCGCAGTGCGGCCTCGGGCTCGGCCCGCACCCGCTCGTGCCCGGCCACCTCGCCGAGCATCGCCACCGCCTCGTCCCCGTCGAGGACCCCCATCTCGTACGCCCGCGCCGCCTCCAGCCCGGCCAGCGGCGACCGGCTCGTCACCAGGGTGAGACTGCCGGGCCCGGTCGGCAGCAACGGGCGCACCTGGGCCTCGTCGGCGGCGTCGTCCAGCACGACGAGCAGCCGCTTGCGGGCCGTCATGCTCCGGTAGAGCCGCACCCGCTCGTCCGGCGCCGGCGGGACCGCGCCGTCCGGGCAGCCCAGCGAACGCAGCAGGTCCTCCAGCACGGCGCCGGGCGGCCGGGCGCCCAGCGAGGCGTAGAGCCGGCCGTCCGGGCGTTCGAGGCCGGTGGCGGCGTGCACCGCGACGGCCGACTTCCCGCAGCCGGGCGGGCCGTGCAGGACGAGGTGCACGGGGGCCGACGCGTGCTCGCGAGCCGTCCGGACGATCCAATCGAGTACGGGCGATCGGCCGACAAAATCGGAAATGTCGGGTGGCAGCTCGTCGACCGGGCCGCGGTCGCCACCGGCCGGTGCCGCGGGGCGGTCCTCGCCGGCCAGGACCCGCCGGTGAGCGTCGGCCAGCTCCGTGCCCGGTTCCAGACCCAGCTCGTCCACCAGCGTCCGGCGCGCGTCCTGGTAGGCCCCGAGCGCCTCCGACCGGCGTCCCGCCTGGTGGAGGGCTTCGATGAGACGCACCCAGGCGCGTTCGCGCAGCGGATGCGCCCCGACCAGCGCCCGCAGCTCCCCGATCACCTCCGCGCCCCGCCCCAGCCGCAGGTCCAGCTCCACCCGCTCCTCCAGCGCTGTCAGGCGCAGCTCCTCCAGCGGTACGGCGTGCGTCCGGCGCAACAGGGACGACTCGACGTCGGCCAGCGCCTGCCCCCGCCACAGCGCCAAGGCCGCCCTGAAACCGTCGGCCGCCTCCGCCACCCGGCCCGCCGCCCGGGCCTGCCGCGCCCCGCCGACCAGCCGCTCGAACCGATGGCAGTCGACGTCGTCCCGCTCGACGTCGATCAGGTAGCCGCCCGGCACCGTACGGATGCCGTCCACGAGCTTGCGCAGCGCGCTGACGTACACCCGGAGCACCGACCCCGCCGAGGCCGGCGGCCGGTCGTCCCACACCACGGACATCAGCCGCTCGACCGGCACCGTCTCACGGGCCGACAGCAGCAGCGCGGCCAGCAACGTGCGGTGCTTGGCCGGTCCCGGCACCTGACCGGACTCGATCCGCAACGGACCGAGCACGCCGAAGCGCACGCTCACGCACCTCTCAGCATCACGTGCCCGCCGGCCTGAGCGCGAAGGAGTCGAAGCGGACGCGTGCGGACCCGGTGGCGCCGGAGGCGGCATGGACGCCGGACTCGCCGGGGCCGTAGGGCGCGTCGGAGTCGGTCGCCTGCGCGACCAGGCGTTCGTTCAGCCACATGCGCAGCGTCACCTTGCCCCCGCTCTCGCCGCACTCCGCAACGACGCGGTTGACGGCCGCGCCCTGCGCGTCCGCCGGGCCGTACAGGGTCGTGCCCCGAGTGCCCGTACGGCGCTTGACGATCGTGACCTTGCCCGAGCCGCTCACCCCGAACTCGTAACGATCGCCGGAGCGCGCCGAGCCGTGGCACCACACACCGTACTCCCCGCTCCCCTCCTCAAGGGTGGCCTTCGCGCTGACGACCACGCCGCCCTCCGGCTCCTGCCTGGGGGCCGACTTCCACAGCCGCCAGCCCGGCTTGACGGTCAGCTCGTAGCCGGAGCCCGCCTGACGCGCGCTCCCGCCCTCCGACGCGCCGATCGCCCAGGAGTCGCCGAAATCGGCCTCGTACGGCCAGCTCTCCTGTGACAGCGCGGGCACGGTCACGGCGGCGGCGACGACGGCGAGCACGAGCCCGGCGGCCCCCGCGACCCACGGCCACCGCCTCCGCTTCGGCTTCGCCGCAGACACAGACACAGACACAGACGCGGGCGGGGGTGACATACCGGACGCGGGCCGCAGGTCGGGTCCGGGCCGCACGTCGGTCGTCGTGGTGCCCGTCCAGGTGCGCTCCACCCTTTCCGTGGCCGTGGCCAGGCGGGTGCCGCCGACCAGGTCCGCCAGCAGCCGCTGGGCCGTCGGCCGCAGGCGCGGATCCTTGGCCAGCGCCCGCTCCACGACCTGCCTGATCCCCTCGTCGAGCCCGTCCAGCCTGGGCCCGTCCTGCGTGATCCGGTACAGCACCTCCGCGGGCGCCCCGCCCCCGAACGGCAGCCGCCCCGTCCCCGCGAACGCGATCACCCCGCCCCACGCGAACACGTCGGCCGCGGGCGTCAGCGGCTCCCCGCGCACCTGCTCGGGCGCCATGAACGCGGGCGTCCCGAGTATCGCCTGGCTGACCAGGCTGTCGTGCTCCACGAGCTGGGCGATGCCGAAGTCGATCACCCGGGGCCCGAGCGGCGAGAGGAGCACGTTCGACGGCTTGAGGTCGCGGTGGATCACCCCGGCCCCGTGGATGGCGCTCAGCGCGGTGGCGATGCCCACCGCGAGCGCCTCCAGGTTCCCGCCCGACAGCGGCCCCTGCTCGTTCACGGCCTGCGCCAGGTCGGGCCCCTTGACGTATTCGGTGACGAGGTAGGCGACGTCGCCGTCGATCCCCGCGTCCAGCACGGGCGCGGTGCAGAACCTGGCCACCCGGCGGGCCGCCGCGACCTCCCGCTCGAAGCGCCGCCTGAACGCCGGATCGCGGGCCAGCGCCGGATGGATGACCTTGAGCGCTGCCAGGCCGCCGGTGGGTGTCGAGGCGAGATGCACCTCGCCCATGCCGCCGCGCCCGAGCAGGCGCCGCAGCGTGTACCCGCCAATGACCTCGTTCATCGCAGACAGACTAGCCAGCTCCCGACATTTCCCTGGATCGGGTCACCCGGCCGCCTGGGTCAGCCGGTAGCGCGACGGCGGGATCCCGTACCGGTCGACGAACGCCTGCCGCAGTGTCTCCGCCGTCCCGAACCCGCACCGCACGGCCACAGACGCCATCGGCAGGGACGTGGACGCCAGCAGGTGCGCGGCGGCCTCGGTGCGGGCCTGCCGGACATATCGCCCGGGCGTCAGCTGCAGGTGCTGGAGGAAGAGCCGGGTGAGGTGCCGCTCGCTCACCCCCGCCTCGTTCGCCAGCGCGGCCGTGGTGAGGTCGTCGCGCAGGTGCGCGGCGATGTACTCGATGGTCCGCCTGACCAGGTTGTTCGCGGGGACGGGCGCACTGACGAACATGCTCATCTGCGCCTGGTCGCCGGGCCGCTGCAGGTAGGTGACCAGGTTGCGGGCCACCGTGCGGGCCAGCTCGGGGCCGTTGTCCTCCGCCACGAAGGCGAGCGTGAGGTCGAGGGCGGCGGTGACGCCGGCGGACGTGGCGACGTTGCCGTCGCGGATGAAGATCGGGTCGGCGTCCACGGCCACCGCGGGATGCCGGGCCGCCAGGTCGTGCGCCAACTGCCAGTGCGTGGTGGCGCGCCGCCCGTCGAGCAGCCCCGCGGCGGCGAGCACGTACGCGCCCGTGCAGACGGAGGCGACGCGGCGGCTCTCGCGGGCCAGCCTGCGGACGTGTCCGACGATCAGCGGGCTGGCGGCGGCGTCGTCGTGGCCGACCCCGCCGGACACCACCAGCGTGTCGAGCGGCCCGTGGATCCGCTCCAGCGCCAGCTGGGCCTGGACGGTCAGCCCGGTGCCGCAGGTGACGGGGTGCCCGCCCGGCGTGGCCACGCGCACCTCGTAGCAGGGCGCCGCGCCGTGCCAGTTGGCCTCCTCCAGCGTCGAGGTGACGCAGGCGACGTCGAGTAACCCCACCGCCTCGTACGCCACGACGACGACCCGTCGTACCTCCATGGCCATGACTGTAGGGCCGAAGGACAGAGAGCCCAAGTTTCCGGACCTCCCCGGCCCACCTCCCTTGGCACGCGGCGACCCTCCCGGAACAGTCGAGGCATGACAACGACAAACACCGGCACCGGCCGCCGCTGGGGCAGGTTCGCCCTTCACTATGTCGAGATGATCGTCGCCATGTTCGTCGGGATGTTCGCGCTCGGCATGCTGCAGTCCGCCGTGGGGATCGGCTTCTCCCACGAGCAGCAGCCCGAGCTCGCGTACCTGGTCATGGCGGTCGACATGTCGATCGGCATGGCCGCGTGGATGCGGATCCGCGGGCACGGCTGGGCCTCGACGCTGGAGATGTGCGCCGCGATGTTCGTCCCGGTGGTGCCGTTGTTCCCCTTGCTCTGGCTGGGCGCCATCGACGCCGGGACGATGATGACGGCGGCGCACGTGGCGATGTTCCCGCTCATGCTGGCGGCGATGCTGCGCCGCCTCGACGAGTACGCCGGCTGCGCTCACTGAGCGCCTTGCGGTAGCCGTCCAGGACGTCCTGCCGCAGCAGGTGCCCGAACCCGGCCCGCTCCAGCCGCAGCCCCAGCTCGGCGGCGCTCACCCGCAGGCTCTCCGCGGCGGCGGGCAGGCTCCAGTCGTGCTCGGCCAGCGTGCTCAGCAGGTGACCACGCCTGACCTGCGCCTCCGACAGCCTGAACGTCTTCAGGTAGGCCGTCCGCCCGTCCGCGTCGTTGATCATCTCGCCGATGTGGTTCTCGCTCTTCCGCTCGAACGCGGGCAGGAACCGGCTCAGCGTGAACCCGCCCATCCGGTAGACCTCCTCCACCCGCGCGGGGGCGCGGAGGAGGCCCGCTGCCATCACCGAGTCGTGGAAGCCGGCCCAGTCCCGCTCGGCGCGTACGGCCTCGGCCCGCAGGTCGGCCAGCGAGGCGACCGCGCTCTCGTCGATCGTCGCGGGAAAGTCCCTGGCGGGGTAGAACAGGGCATAGTCGTGGATCAGCTCGCCGTACATGTCGCGGACCAGCGTCGGGTGCAGCGCCCGGTAGTCCTCCGGGTGTGGCACCACGAAAGCGCTGGCCAGCGTGTCACCGGCGTACAGCAGCAGCCCGCACTGCCCGGGGTAGATCTCGAAGATCTTGAGCGCGTCCTCCAGCCCGCGCACCTCCGCCCCGGCGTAGGCCTCCTCGGAGCGGGGGGACAGCCCGTGGACGAGCGCCTGCCGCGACCACTCCTCCCACGCGACCACGGGGCCGCCGAAGTGCAGCGCGAGGTATCCCTCCACGGCCAGGTGCAGCGGCAGGAACCGGAGCCGGTTCTTGTCCACCCGCCGGGCCATCCTGCGCCTGGTCCTGATGCACATGTGGCGCAGCGGCTGCCCGAGCTGCGTGCCGTAGGCCGCCGCCGGGGTCCCGTCGCCGGTCCACGACGCGACGAAGGCGTGCGGGATGTACGCCGTGTAGAGGGTCTTGTCCGGCAGGTGGACCATGGACAGCTCGTCGCCGTACACCTTGGCGTGCAGCCGCAGGTCCTCGATGGGCTCGCGGCGCACGAGCGGCACCAGCCGCAGCCCTCCCCAGGTCTGCGCGGGCCGCGTGTCCAGCCCCGTGAGGTCCGTCATCGCCGTGCCGCCCGATCTTCCAGGTACGCCCTCAGCTCCCCGAGCCCCGTGCGCCCCTCCGCGAACCGGGCCAGCTCCACCAGCGCGGGCAGGTCCTCGGCGTCGCGGATGCCGGCCGTCGGCACCATGGGCGACAGCCGCCGCACGTCGAACCGGTCGGCGTCGTAGACCGGGTTGACGTGCACGATGCCCACCTCGCCTCCGGGATCGAGCTTGCGCCGCCACACGCGCAGCACCTCGCCCGCCAGCCCCGGCGGCGCGTTGTCCCAGCCGTCGGAGACGATGACGAGCAGGCCGGGCCGGTGTTCGAGCGCGTCGAGGATTCGCTGCCCCAGCGGCGTCGGCCCGTACGGCCGCACCTGGAGCGGGTCGGTCCGGCGCGACAGCCACAGGCCGCGGTAGTCGCCGGCCAGGGCCTCCAGCAGGTAGTGGCAGGCCAGCGCGACCGCCAGCGGCCGGCGGCGCTTCACCGGCGAGCCGAACGAGGAGAAGCTGTCGTCCAGCACCGCCGCGACGCTCCCCCACGTGCCCGCCCGCGCCCCGGCCACGCGGGCCGCCGCCGCCCGCAGCGCGCCCACCAGCTCGGCGCGGCGGCTCGCGCGCACGTCGGCACGCAGCGACAGGATGTACGAGGCCAGCCTGACCAGCGGCATCGCGGCCAGATCCGCCTCGGTGTCCACCTTGTCCCGGCTCGCGGACTCCATCAGCCGCAGGCGCTCCAGCCTGGTCAGCCGGGGCGCGATGCGCTCCAGGAAGATCTCCCTGCCGATGCCGTGGCGGGCGGCGAAGCCCTCGGCGACGGTGTACGGGAGGTCGTACAGGGCGCTCTTGTCGAAGTGCGCGCGGCGCCACGCCTCCAGGACGGGCGTCTCGTAGCGGGCCCGGCTGAACGGCGCGAACAGGAAGTCGCCCAGCTCTCCCGGCAGTCGCAGGTGGGCGTGGCGCACCGCCGACTTCACCTGCGCGCGGTACTTGACCGCGTCGAAGGCCAGGTCGGGGCGGCCGGTGAGCCAGTCGCGGACGACGGCCCTGGCGCGCCGGTTGTTGACGCCGTCGCGGCGCAGGCGCCGGAAGAGCCGGTAGACCCTCGGCGGGCTCATCCGTTCCAGCCGCCAGGCGATCAGCCGGCCGTCGCCCGCGCGTCCGCTCAGCAGGTTGGCGATGATCAGGGCGGCGTTGTGGTCGTTGATGTCGAGCGCCAGCGCGGCGGCGTACAGGTCGGGATAGTTGCCCTGGACGTAGCGGTGCAGGAAGTCGAGGGAGAGCCGCTGCTCGCCGGCCGTGCCGTGGAACTCGCGCTGGCCGGTGGAGGTGATGGCCGCGTTCGCGAAGATCAGGACGTCCTCGCACTCGATCAGGTCGGCGTAGGTCTCCATGGGCTCCCCCGGGGGTCGGCGGACTGGCCGGGGAATGGGGGCACGAGCTGCGAAGCATCGCTGTACAGGCGGGTTCCGGAAGTCGTACCTGAGTCCCGCGGCCAGTCTGGTCCGGACCTTACCGGGCCTTTCGCACCGATGCGACGGTATTTACCGGGCTTCGGTGCGCGCCGAGCGGGCCTTGATCTCGCCGAGCGTGGTGTGGTTCTCCCGGATGACGGAGATCAGCACGTACGAGACCAGTATCAGCCCGAGACAGAGCGCGTCGGCGGCCCACCAGGGGATCTCGGCGAGCAGCAGATAGCCGTCGCCGTCGCTCAGCGACCTGATCACCGCCGTGACCACGGCCACCACCAGGGTGACCAGCAGCCAGCTTCGCAGGCGCGGCAGATTCCCCTTGTTCCACAGCCGGATCCGCCAGCCCATGAAGACGGCGAGCACGCCGAGCAGGGCGCAGAA
This sequence comes from Nonomuraea sp. NPDC003707, assembly GCF_053587055.1. Taxonomy (NCBI): domain Bacteria; kingdom Bacillati; phylum Actinomycetota; class Actinomycetes; order Streptosporangiales; family Streptosporangiaceae; genus Nonomuraea; species Nonomuraea sp. NPDC003707. Next base: position 114,033 of record NZ_JBSFNK010000005.1, read on the forward strand.
CCCGATCAGCCACCAGGGCAGCGCGAAGGCGGTCTGGTCGGCGATCTGCCGCTGCGTGGTACGCAGCTCCGTCTCGGCCTTCAGCTTGGCCTCCACGGCCGCGTCGAGCTGCTTCTTCAGCTGGGCGACGCTCCTCTCCTGGCGCGGAGGAGTCGCGGGGGTGTCCGTCGGGAGCATCCGCGCCACGACGGTCAGCATGATCGCGACGAACGACAGCGCCAGGACGATGGCCATGAACAGGTCGATGAAGCGCAGATCGAGCGGCGGGGCGAACGATCGGGCGGGCCGCCGCCTCACGGCTCCCTCACCAGCGTGTACTTCTGCGGGCGGCTCTCGGCCGCGCTCAGCCGCTCCACCGCCGTACGCAGCGCGTCCAGGCCCTTGACGAGCTCCTCGGTCCGGCCCCTGGACTGGGCCAGCTCCTGGGTGAGCCCGTGCATCGCGGGGGCCGCCTGCTTGGCGGGCAGCCGCGCGATGTAGATCAGGAACACCTCGTCGGCGGCCACCACGTTGGCCCGCTCGCCCCGCTCGACCAGGGCCATCGCGCTGAACGCCAGCACGCTCAGGAACAGCGCGATCAGCGTGACGCCGAACGCGGAGGCCAGCTCGGGCAGCACGTGCTGCTTGAGCGCGGCGATCAGCACCCCGGGGTCGCCCTCGCGGTCCAGGGCGTTCGAGAACGAGTTGACCATCGCGCCCATCGTCAGCGCGGTGCCGATGAACCCGAAGACCGGCAGCGCCCAGATGAGCGCGTGGTCGAGATGGTGCTTGTTGGCCATCTCGCTCTCGTCCAGCGCGGACCGCGCGCTCAGCACCGCCTCGCAGTCGTTCCCTGCCTCGGCCGCCTCCCTGAACAGCTTGAGCCGCCGCGCCACCAGCGTGTCGTCCGTCGGCTTCACCGCCTGGACGTTCGACACGGCCCGAGCCGTCGCGGCGTTCTCACGCCGGATGTCCGGAACGGCCCTGACGATCCTGAGCACCGCGGTCAGGAACACCGCGATGATCAGCGTGACCACAAGCTCCGCTGCCACGGGGGCCGTGGTCGCGCCCACGGACACCAGCAGAGCCTCCACCATTCCGGCCGCCATCAGCAGCGCGGAGAACACCACACCCACCACAGGCGCGAACACCGAGTGACGCCAGCCGTACCTTGACACCCTTTACCCTCACTCCGGCCCGCAAAATGTCAGAGACCCACCTAAGCACATGTAAAACACGCGTTGGTTACGGTCTGCGGTGTCAGCGGTACCAAATGTTGTCAGCGAAGGTGAGCGCCGGCGCTCCGCGGGCGCCTTCTCACAACCAGAACCACCGGACCTCCGACGTGCGCCGCCGCTCGTCCAGCCATGCCTGGAACGCCGCGTCCCGCGCCGCCTCCAGCACCTCGGGAGCCTCGGGATCGGGCGGGACGACCTCGTGGACGACCCCCGCCAGATAGCCGCCGTCGTACGGGACGGGCCCGGCCGAGGCCTGTTCGGGCAGCGCCCGCAGGGGCTCGGGCAGCTCCGGGGTGAGCGCGACGGCGGCCTGCAACCGCATCCCGCGCCGTCCGGATGCCGGGCTCCCGGGCAGCGCGGCCATCGCCCGCGCGTGGAAACCCGGCACCGGCCCGTCCAGCAGGGCGCCCAGCTCATCGGCGTCCGGCCCGATCACCCACACCGCATGCCGCACCGTGAACTCCTCCGGGTGCTCGGCCAGACGGCGACGGGCCGGCTCACCGGCGAAGCACTCGCGGACGCGGGCGATCAGGCCCTGCGTTCTGACGTGGCTCCAGAAGGCGTCCTCCGACATGCCCGTCTCGGCCAGCCACCGCAGAGTCTGCGCACGACCGGTGAGCCCGCGCCGTCGCCGGAACTCGTCGGCGGCCCGCCGCGCCTCCTCCGGAGTCACCGGCCGCATGTCTTTCTCCAGCTCGCTGAGCAGGATCCGGTGGTCCACCAGCCAGGGAATGCCGTCGTCCACCTCGGCCGACAGCGCGACGGTGCCTCCCTCGGGGTGCTCCAGGAGCAGGTCGTAGCCCGCCCTGGTGGTGCCCGGCGGCTCGTCGACCGCGAGCTGGACACGCAGGTGCGGCCGCTTCGCGCCCCAGTCCCCGACGCGCCGCCGGGCGTCGCCCACCTCCTCCTGGGAGGTCGGGAGGTCGCGCAGCAGCACGACCGCGTCGAAGAGATCCATGGCGAACGAATCAGCGGACATCGGCGGCTTCCTCGATGCGGGGACGGGCGGTGGCGATGGTGGCGGCGTCGGCGAGCCAGTCGGCGATGGCGTCGCTGATGGGCAGGCCGGTGAGCATCTCGACGAAGGCCCATTGGCCGTTGACGTTGAGCTCCAGGAAGACGTACCGGTGCCGCCCGGCGAGCCGCCGCCTCGGCACCACCGTCGTGAAGAGGTGACGGTCCTCGCCGTCCACGAAGAACGGCCGGTAGTCGAGCGTCTTGGTGATGACCCGGCCGCCGGCCCGGTTCCACAGGTGCGCCAGCGCCTGCGGATCGTTCGTCACGACGGTGTCGGCCACGGTGAACCCCAGCTCGGTGGCCCGGTGCAGGTGCAGGAGCTTGTTGTCCACCGCTACGACGTGCGGCGGCGGCGCCGGCATCCACCGCGCCCCTGCCATCAGGTCGTACGCGCCCGCGAGCGCGATCCTGGCCACGTGCTCGGCGAACGCCCGCTGCGACGGCTCTCGCACGCCGGGTGCGGCCACTTTGCCGGGGCGGCGGTCCCAGACCGCGGTGACCTTCGACAGGTCGTACGTCTCGCCCTGAAACGTCAGCGTCTGCCGCCACCGGCCGTCGAGAAAGGCGGTCGTGAGGGTGGAGGACCCGGGGTACTCGGCCTCGTCCCACCACAGCAGCGGCACGCCGCGCTCCTCCAGCTTCGGGCGCACGGTGTGCACCGAGTCGTCGCGCGGGCTGCTGATGATCAATAACACGGTCGGATGCTCCTTCAGCCGTTCACGCGGCGGGGAGCCGGCACCCGGTGATCGCCGGCTCCCCGCCGCAACCATCAGCGATTCACGCAGTCGGCGCTCGGGTTGCCCCACGTGGAGCTGCAGGTGTAGCCCGAGCCGGGCTTCATGTCCGCCATGGGCATGCCCGCGACGACCTCGAGCTCCTCACCGACGAGTTCGGAGACCCCGGCGGGCAGATCCTCGATCTTGAGCAGGTTGCTCATGAAACATCCCATCTGGTTACAGAAGACCGCGATCTACGGCCCGGTGCAGGAGCTTGGCGCTCGCACCTTGGGAATGGCCTGGGGCCACTTGTATCCGGCGGCCCCGGCCCCGCGACGCCCCTCTCCAAGCGGCATCAAGCGTCCTGCCAAGGAAACGCTCTCCCTTGAGCCCCTTTGGGCCCTGCGCGCCCCTGAACCCCCTGCTCACACCTCGGGTCCAAGGCCTGTGGCGCCCTCGTCGCCTTGAGGACCTTGAGGACCTTGAGGCCCCTGAGGACGTTGGGGGTCCCTGAACACAAAAAACCGCCCCTGCCTGCCGAGGTCTCGGCAGATCAGAGGCGGTCTGATGGTGTGGAGGTGGCGGGAATCGAACCCGCGTCCTTCAACCCCAAGTCAGGGCTTCTCCGGGCGCAGCCTGCTGTGCTTTTCTCGGCCCCGGCGATCACGCAGGCGAGTCGCCGACGGGCCCAGCCACTGTTTGATTTCCCGCTCTCCCCCGTGGCCGGGTCGAGCGGTTGAGCCTTCTAACGATGCCAGACCCCGGGCCGAAGGCACTCCCGGGCTGACAGTGGTTTCGCTACTTAGGCAGCGAGGCCCAGGGAATCCTGGGCAGCCACAGTGCGCTTAGAATTGGCACTTGTTGTTTGCGGTCACAGGATTAACGAGGTTATGTCCGCAGTCCTCGGCCCGCTTCACCTGGCTTGCAAAGTCGAAGTCGAAGCCAGTCACCCCCTGTGCAGTTGTCAACACACCTCCGCGGAGGTGAGCAACAAGAATCTACAGGGAACAACGCCCCCAACGCCAACTTGATTCCCCATGACGAAACCCCCGGGAGCGCGGCTCAGCGGCTCGCGCTCCCGGGGGCCGACCGGCAGGGTCGAGCCGGTCCGGACGGCAGGACTTCCCCCGAGATGAAGTCCTGATCTCATCACGGCGACTGGATCCGCAACCCCCCGAGCGGGTCCAGTCACTCAGTAAGACGCAGCCGGACCCTCGAATGGTTGCTCAGTGTGACGACAATTTCACGGAGAGTTCCGAAGAGCCGAGAAGAAGCTGCCCGCGACCGCTCCGGCGTCGTGGTTGCGCGCCAGCACGGCGACCGCCACGTCCCCCTGCCAGCCCACGAACCACTTCAGCTGATTGCCTGCCGTGGCCGTCACGCCGTAGACCCTGCCCTTGCCAGCCTGGGCGGGCGTGCCGGTCGCCCCGGCCGCCATCATCCGCTTCAGCGTCGCGAGGACCTTGGGGTCGACGGGTACGGGGGCGGGCTGCGGGGCCTGCGCGGCCTCCACCGTCGGGTCGGGCGACCTGGGGTCGGTGACCAGCACCGGCGGGCGCCAGGTGCCCGAGGCGACCGCGGCGGCCACCAGCGCCATGCCGAGCGGGCTGACCTCGACGTTCTGGCCCGCGATGGCCTTGGCCTTGTCGGCGTCGCCGGCCAGCTGCGGCAGCGCGCCGCTGAACGACTTGAGCGGCAGCCGCCACGGCTGGCCCACCCCGAACGCCTTGGCGCTCCCGGACAGGTCGTCGGCCGTGACGCGGCGGGCCAGCGAGGCCAGCGCGGTGACGCAGCCCTTGGCGAAGTTTTCCTGGAAGGTGGCCGAGGGCGTGACCCCGGTGGACTCCGCGGCCTGCACGAACTTGGCGCCGCCGACCGTGCGCTCGTCCGGGCAGGCCAGCCGTAGCTTCGGGCTGACGTCCTTCTTGAGCAACGCGTTCGCGGCCACGATCGAGAACGCCGTGCCCGCGGGGAAGCGGCCGGCCAGCGCGCCCATCTCCTGGTTCAGGTCCTTCTGCCGGGTCAGCTCGCCCTGGGATCCGACCGCGAGGATCTGACCGGTGTCGCGCTGCACCGCCACCAGCAGGCTGGCCTCCGTGTCGCCCAGCGCCTGCTCGGCCGCCGCCTGGACGGACCGGTCGATGGTGGTCTTCACCGAGACGTTCTCCCGGCCCCGCCACTCCTTCAGCAGGGCGACCTGCTTGCCGGTCTTCAGGTCGAGCGTGATCACCTTGGTCTGCGTCGAACCGGTCAGGTAGTCCTGGTAGGCCTGCTGGAGGCCGCTCCTGCCGACCGAGTCACCGGCCCGCTCGGGCCCGCCGAGCTTCTGCTCGGTCTCGGGGGTGAGCGCGCTGACGCTGCCGACGATCTGCTGCGGCGGCTCGGGGTTGACCGGCTGATCCTGCTGCACGGTCTCGATCCCGTCGATGGCGTCGAGCTTCGACTGCATCGTCTGGTAGCGCGAGCGGCCGAACGTGACCAGCGGCACGAACTTGTCGGGCGGCGACGACCTGATGCGGCTCAGCAGGCGGTCCTGCGCGTAGTCGGTGATCTTGGACAGCTTGGCGGCGACCTCTTCCGCCTTGTCGCCGAGCTTGGCCGGGTAGACACCCGCGCTGTAGAACACGGTGTTGCCCTGCAGCGGCTCGCCCGTGCGGTCGACGATCGGCTTGCGCGGCCTCGGGTCGGTGTCGACGGCGAACCGCTGCCCCTCCTTGAGCTGTGGATGCAGCACCGAAGGCGACCAGCGCACCTTCCAGGTGCCGTCCACGAGGTGGAGCGGGAGCAGCCCGTCGTACTCCCAGAGGGGGTTGTTCTCCCCCAGGTCGACCTCGGCGCGGAAGTCGGCCTTCGCCTCCTCGCCCGTCATGCTGAGGCTCTTGATCTTGAAGCGGAAGGAGGCCGCGTCGAGCTCCAGCTTGGCGTCGGACAGCGTCTTGCGCACGGTGGCCTGATCGCCGTCGGTGCGGCCGGCGGCGAGCTCGTAGTCGCCCGACTGCCAGCCCACGAGGAAGTCCCGCACCGCGTCGTGCGGTGAGGGCTCCTCGAAGCAGCCGGTCAGGGTCGTGCTCGCGACCGCCAGGGTGGCGGCCGCGGAGAGGATGCGGCGAGCGCGTGTCATGGGGTGCGGTGCCGCCGTCTCATCGGTTGCGGTGCCGCAGGGCCCGGGCCATCTCCCGCTTCGCCTGCTGCTCCGCCAGCGACTGCCGCTTGTCCCAGTCTTTCTTGCCCCGGGCGAGCGCGATCTCGACCTTGGCCCTGCCGTCCTTGAAGTAGAGCGTCAGCGGCACGATCGTGAGCCCGCCCTCCTTCGTCTTGGCGGCGAGCTTGTCGATCTCCTTGCGGTGCAGCAGCAGCTTGCGCTTGCGGCGGGCGGCGTGGTTGGTCCACGTCCCCTGGGAGTATTCGGGGATGTGGACGTTGAGCAGCCACGCTTCGTCGCCGTCGATGCTGGCGTAGCCGTCGACGAGCGAGGCGCGGCCCTCACGTAGCGACTTCACCTCGGTGCCCTGGAGCACGAGACCCGCCTCGAACGTGTCCTCGAGGAGGTAGTCGTGCCTGGCACGCTTGTTCTGGGCGATGACCTTACGCCCGGTCTCACGTGGCATGCTTCGACTTTACCGGCGATCCCTAGACCCTCAGGTAGCGTCGGAGCGTCACGAACGATGCCAGCACACAGATGACCACACCGATGACCATGGTGATGGTGATGGTCTGGGCCACATCGTTCCAGCCCAGCTGCGCCGTGGCGTCGCCCAGGTACTTCCCGAGCTCCTCGAAGAGGAAGACCTTCGTGACGATCAGGATGACCGCCGCGAACACCCCGCCGATCAGGCCGGCGATGACGCCTTCCATGACGAACGGGAGCTGGATGTAAAGATTGGACGCGCCGACCAGGCGCATGATGCCCGTCTCTCTACGCCGGTTGAACGCCGAGAGCCGTACCGTGTTGCCGATCAGCAGCGCCGCCGCCAGCACCAGGATGATGGCCACCGCGAGCGCGTAGAACGCGAGCTTGTCGAGCAACTCGAAGAACGGACCGACCAACTGGGCCTGGTCCAGCACCTGCGACACGCCCGGCTGCCCCTGAAGGGCCTGCACGACGGCCTTGTAGTTGTTGGGGTCTGCCACCTTGATGCGGAACGACTGCGGCATGTCCTCGACCTTGGCGGTGCTCACCAGGGCCTTGTTGGTCGCGTACAGCTTCTGGAAGTTCTGGTACGCCGCCGACTGGTCCTCGAAGAACACCTCCTTGACCCCGGGGGTGCCCTTGATCAGGGTGTTGAGGGCCTCCTTCTGGGCGTTGGAGACCTCCTTGCCCTTGCAGGACTCCATGGCCGAGCCCTTGGTGCACAAGAAGACCGAGACCTCGACCTTGTCGTCCCAGTAGCCCTTCATCATGCCGACCTGGGCGTTGATCATCAAGCCGACGCCCAGCATCGCCATGCCGACCGCCACGGTGATCACCACCGCGATCGTCATGGTCAGGTTGCGACGGAGGCCGATCCAGACCTCGGAGAAGATGAAATTCGCCCGCATGTTCTGTCTGCAGCTCCCTGTCAGTACGCCTGGCCGTACACGCCACGCGACTGGTCACGGACGATCTTGCCGTCCTCCAGCTCCACCACGCGCTTACGCATGGAGTCGACGATGGCCGCGTCGTGCGTGGCCATGACGACCGTGGTGCCAGTCCTGTTGATGCGGTCGAGCACCTTCATGATGCCGATGCTCGTCGCGGGGTCGATGTTGCCCGTGGGCTCGTCGGCCAGCAGGATCATCGGCCGGTTGACGAACGCGCGGGCCATGGCGACGCGCTGCTGCTCGCCGCCGGACAGCTCGTCGGGCATGCGGTGGGCCTTGCCTTCCAGGCCGACCAGCTCGATGACCTCGGGCACCACCTTGCGGATGAACCGCCGGGGCTTTCCGATGACCTCGAGGGCGAACGCCACGTTTTCGTAGACGTTCTTGTTCGGGAGCAGCCTGAAGTCCTGGAACACGCAGCCGATGCGGCGGCGCAGGTGCGGCACCTTGAAGTTGGAGAGGCGGCCCAGGTCCTTGCCGGCGACATGGATCGCGCCGGAGTTGGGCCGCTCCTCCTTGAGGACCAGACGCAGGAACGTGGACTTGCCTGATCCCGAGGGACCGACGAGGAACACGAACTCGCCCTTGTCCACGTCTACGGACACGTGGTCGAGGGCGGGCCGGTTCTGGTTCGCGTAGACCTTGGTGACATTATCGAAATGGATCACGAGAGCATCACGGCATGCCAGTCTAGGGGTCAGGACGGAAGCGAGGGTGGCACATGCCCACTTCCCGCCACCGGCCGATCGGGTTACGCGGTCTTTACTGTTGATCGACGTTCCGATTGGCCAGACGACAGTCTAGGGGGAAGACTGGCATGGAAAGTCCATAACGGAAACAAAACGATTGTGCGGCTAGACTTGGGGCTGTCATGAGTTGTGAACACCTCGTATGCGCGCAGTGCGCCCACCCTGTGATCGAGGGACGCTGCCCCACCTGCCGAGCCAGCAGGGAGCGGATGCACCAGCACGGCTTCGCCGGGCTGTCACCCGCTCTGATCGCCCTGCTGCTGCTCGTCCTGCTCTTCGTGAGCCTGGTGCTCAAGCACCTGAGCGGGCTCTAGTCGGCGGTCCCCGACTCCTGGCGGCGCATCCAGCGGATCTCGGACTCGATGAACTCATCGAGGTCGCCGTCGAGCACGGCCGACGGGTTGCCCGCCTCGGTGGCCGTGCGTAGATCCTTCACGATCTGGTACGGGTGCAGCACGTAGTTGCGGATCTGCGTGCCCCAGGACGTCGTGGTGGCGCCGCGCAGCTCCGACATCTTCTCCGCCTCCTCCTGCCGCTTACGCTCCAGCAGCTTGGCCTGCAGGACGTTCATGGCGGTGGCGCGGTTCTGGAGCTGTGAGCGCTCGTTCTGGCAGGAGACGACGATGCCGCTCGGGAGGTGCGTGATGCGCACCGCCGAGTCGGTCGTGTTGACCCCCTGGCCGCCCGGGCCGCTCGACCGGTAGACGTCGACGCGGATCTCGTCCTCGATGATGTCGATGTGGTCGGTCTGCTCGACGACCGGCACGACGTCGACCCCGGCGAACGAGGTCTGCCTGCGGCCCTGGTTGTCGAACGGGCTGATGCGGACCAGCCGGTGGGTGCCGTGCTCGCCACGGAGCGTGCCGTACGCGTAGGGAGCCTTGATCGTGAACGTGGCCGACTTGATGCCGGCCTCCTCCGCGTAGGAGGTGTCGTAGACCTCGGTCGAGTAGCCCTTGCGCTCGGCCCAGCGCAGATACATGCGCAGCAGCATCTCGGCCCAGTCGGCGGCGTCGACCCCGCCCGCCTGGGAGTTGATCGTGACGAGCGCCTCACGGGCGTCGTACTCGCCCGAGAGCAGCGTGCGCACCTCGAGAGCCCCGATGTCGGACTTGAGCGTCTCAAGCTCCTTGTCGGCCTCGGCGCGCGTGTCGTCGTCGCCCTCCTCGGCCGCCAGCTCGTAGAGGACGTTGAGATCGTCGAGGCGGCGCGCGACGCCCTCGACGCGGTTGAGCTCACCCTGAAGGTGCGAGAGCTTGCTGGTGACCTTCTGCGCCTGGTCGGGGTCGTCCCACAGGTCCGGTGCGGCAACCTGCTGCTCCAGCTCCTCGATCTGCTTGCGCATCGCGTCGAGGTCGAGCACGTCCTGGATGCTGCGGAGCGTGCCCGCGAGCTCGTTGATCTCTTCTGCCGGATCGATGCCTGCCACGTCTCCCAAGCCTACTTCCCCCGGAGGGCTGCGCCCCCCATCCCGCCCACGTCGTCAAAAGGCGGCTTCTGTTCGGGCACCGGAGGGCCCGTCGCCCCGCGGTCGCGAATAACATGGCGAGGTGCGTGCATACGGTCGGCGGAAGGTGCTGGCGCTCGCCGCCGGCGTACTGGCCGCGGCGACCGCCTGCACGGGCAATGCCCCGGCCAAGCCGTCCAATGCGGCCGCGACCTCGTCGGCGTCCGCGTCCCCCTCGCCCTCCGTCCCCATGACGGCCGTCACTCAGGCCGAGGCCGCGGAGGAGTTCGTCAAGTTCACGGCCACCGACGACACGCTGCGGGCTCCGAGCGAGTTCCAGGGACGGCTGGACATGGAGCTGAAGGACGTCGTGACGGGCGGGCAGTTGCCGCTGACCGCGGCGGCGTTCCTGTCCCATGACTTCGCGCCGCCCCGCTACAGGTGGGGGACGCCGAAGCTGTTCGTGCCGAGGTTCGCGCCGACGGAGCAGGCGCCCTGGTTCAGCGCGCTGGTGACGCGCGACGGCAGCCCGACCCTGCTGACGTTCGCCAAGTCCGCCGACCGGTGGCGGCTCAGCTCCGCGGCCGAGCTCCTGCCCAGGCAGGAGGTGCCGGAGATCCAGCTCGACGCCGACGGCTACGCGACCGCGGTGGCGCCCGACGACAAGTCGGTCACGATCAGCCCGCAGTTCATGGGTCCGGTGCACGCCAGCGTGGCCGAGACAGGGGCGGCCGGGCCCACGGCCGGGCTGCTCGCGCCGGGGCCGTACACGACCGAGGTAGCCGCGCAGATCGCCCATCTGCGGGATGTTCTCAAGAACAGTACAGAGCAAGGCGGTTACAGCTACGACTCGATCTTCAGCGCCGACAACTTCCCTGTGTACTCGCTGCGGACCAAGGACGGCGGGGCGCTGATCCAGTATTCGCTGTCGCGGACGTCGACCACGACCGCCGTGACGAAGGCGGCCGAGGACGAGGGGATTTCGGTGCCCGAGCCGGCCCAATGGGCGCTCGGCAAACCGAAGGTGCGGAAGACGCTGCGACTGATCGAGACGCACCAGTACGCCACCGTGGTGCCTCCCCTGAAGGCCCCCGCCGCCGCCGACGTCATCGCCCACGACGGCGCCCTGACGCGCACCTCGGGCCAGTAGCAACTTGAGTTGACTAATTCGCCTGTAGGCAACTATGGTTGCTTGCATGCCGGCCGACATTCCCGAACCCCAGGAGCCCGCTGACGCGCTGGCGGCCGTGGTCGCACTGCGGCGCCTGGCCGATCAGCTGGAGGACGCCGCCGTCGAGCAGGCGATGCGGGCCGGCTGGAGCTGGCCGCAGGTCGCCGAGGCGCTCGGAGTCACCCGTCAAGCGGTGCACAAGAAGCACGTCAAGCGGCTCATCGCCGCCGGCGTCACGCTGAGGAGACGACAGTGAGCGCGATCGACCACTACATCCAGGCCGTCATCCTGCACGGCCAGACCGAGGCCAGGCAGGACGGGTCCGCCGCGATAGAGGCGCACCACCTGCTCCTGGGCATCGCCGCCCAGGAGGGCACCGCCGCCCGCGAGGTCCTGACCTCGGCGGGGCTGGACCGCCAGGCGATCCGCGACGCGCTGGACCGGGAGTTCGAGCACAGCCTGGGCACGGCCGGGGTGTCGGCCGCCTCGTTCGGCCTCCCGGCGCCGACCCCCGACCCGGACCGCCGCCTGAACCTGGGGGCCTCGGGACGGCTCTCCCTCGAACGCGGCTTCGCCTCCGCCACGGGCAAGAAGGACCTCAGACCCGGCCACCTGGTGCTCGGGATCCTGGAGGCCGAGCTCGGCACCGTGCCCCGCGCGCTCACCCTGGCAGGGGTGGACCGGGCCGCGCTGGCGACCCGCCTCCGGCAGGTACTGGCGGACGGGAGCTGGTGACCCCCTGGAGCGCCCTGGAAGGCGCCCCACGCCACGCGGCGCTCCGGGCGCACCACCGGGGCACGGCCGAGCACAGGCCCGGGCCGCTGTAGACACAGCGGCCGGGCCGGGCCCGGCCGCTGTAAGCACGGCGGCCGGGCTGTCGCCGCGGCGCGGCCTGGCTACGCCTCCGTGTGCGGGAGGTTGCTGGCCGCCACCAGGGTCCGGATCGCCCGCAGCGCGACCGACAGGGTGGCCAGGTCGAAGTGGTCGCTCTCCCAGATCTCCGAGAGCGTCTGCCGCGCCCTGGAGACCGCCGCCGAGTTGGCCTCCGACCACCGGGCCAGCCGCTCCTCCGGCGGCAGCCCCGGCGTGCTGTGGGCCAGCACGTCGCGGGTCAGCGAGGCGTGCGCGGCGTAGAGGTCGTCGCGCAGGGCGGAGCGGGCCATCGAGTTCCAGCGGTTGTCCCGGGGCAACGCGATGATGCGCTCCCGGAGGCGGGCCAGCTGGAGCCGGTCCGCCAGGTCGAAGTAGACCTCCGCCACCTCGGCGACCGGGCGGCCCGTCAGCGACGCCACCTCCACCAGGTCCAGCATGGAGTACGCGGGCACCATGGCGGCCGCCCGCTCGGCCAGCTCCAGCGGCACCCCCCTGGCCACGAACGAGTCGCGGCGCTCCTCGTAGGCGGCCAGGTCGGGCCCGGTCAGCAGCTTGGGGATGTGGGTCAGCAGGCCGTTGACGCCCTTCACGAAGAAGGCGACCGACCCTGCCAGGTCCAGCGGCGGGCGGCGGTTGACCAGCAGCCAGCGGGTGCCGCGCTCGGCCAGCTTGCGGGCCTCCAGCAGCATGGCGATCTGGGTGGCCGTGTCGACCTTGTTGTCCAGCGCCTCCACGGCCCGGTGGAAGCTGGGCAGGTCGAACACCTCGCGCGCCACGAGGTAGGCACGCACGATGTCGGGGGTCGAGGCCCCGGTCTCCTCCCCGAAGCGGTACATGAACGTGGTGCCCATGGAGTTGACCAGCTCGTTCACCACGCAGGTGGTGATGATCTCGCGCCGCAGCGGGTGGGCGTCCATGTAGGGGCGGAAGCGCTCGCGCAGCGCGGACGGGAAGTACGACACCAGCCACGAGGCCAGGTAGGGGTCGTCGGGCAGGTCGGAGCCCAGCAACTCGGCGTCGGCGACCAGCTTGGTGTAGGCCAGCAGGACGGAGAACTCGGGCGCGGTCAGGCCGAGCCTGGCCTGGCGGCGCTCGGCCAGCGTCTTGTCCGAAGGCAGGAACTCCAGCTCCCGGTTGACCAGGCCGTCCCGTTCGAGGCGGCGCAGGTAGCGGGAGTGGATGTGGAGCATCTCGACGGCCTGGGTGCGGGCCGCGGCGAGGACCACGTTCTGCGCGTAGTTGTCACGCAGCACCAGGTCGGCGACCTCGTCGGTCATCGAGGTGAAGACCTGGTTGCGCTGCTTGTCGGTCAGCTCGCCGTCGCGGACGACCTGGTCGAGCAGGATCTTGATGTTCACCTCGTGGTCGGAGGTGTCGACCCCGGCCGAGTTGTCGATGAAGTCGGTGTTGACCAGCCCACCGTTCAGCGCGAACTCGATGCGGGCGAGCTGGGTGAACCCCAGGTTGCCGCCCTCGCCGATGACCTTGCAGCGCAGGTCCGCGGCGTTGACCCGCAGCCCGTCGTTGGCCTTGTCGCCCACGTCCGCGTTGGACTCGGAGCCGGCCTTGACGTAGGTGCCGATGCCGCCGTTCCACAGCAGGTCGACGGGGGCCCGCAGGATGGCGCTGATCAGGTCGTTGGGGGCCAGGGAGGTGACCCCGGCGGGGATGCCGAGCGCCTCGCGCATCTGCGGCGTGATGTGGATGGACTTGGCCGTGCGGGGGAAGATGCCGCCGCCGGCCGAGATCAGCTTGGCGTTGTAGTCCTCCCAGGAGCTGCGCGGCAGCTCGAAGAGGCGCTGCCGCTCCGCGTACGAGGCGGCCGCGTCGGGCGAGGGGTCGACGAAGATGTGCCGGTGGTCGAAGGCGGCCACCAGCCGGATGTGGCGGGACAGCAGCATGCCGTTGCCGAACACGTCGCCGGACATGTCGCCGATGCCGGCCACCGTGAAGTCGGTGCTCTGCACGTCCAGGCCCGTGGTCCGGAAGTGGTACTTGACCGACTCCCAGGCTCCGCGGGCGGTGATGCCCATGGCCTTGTGGTCGTAGCCGATCGAGCCGCCGGAGGCGAACGCGTCGCCCAGCCAGAAGCCGTACTCCTTGGCCACGCTGTTGGCGATGTCGGAGAAGGTCGCGGTGCCCTTGTCGGCGGCGACCACGAGGTAGGTGTCGTCGCCGTCGTGCCTGACCACGTCGGGCGGCGGCACGACCTTGCCGTCCACGAGGTTGTCGGTCACGTCGAGCAGGCCGGAGATGAACGTCCGGTAGCAGGCGACGCCTTCGACGAGCATCTCCTCCCGCGTTCCGGACACAGGCGGCTGTTTAACGACAAATCCGCCTTTAGACCCAGTGGGGACGATGACGGTGTTTTTCACCATCTGCGCCTTTACCAGGCCGAGAATCTCCGTACGGAAGTCCTCCATCCGGTCCGACCACCGCAGCCCGCCCCGCGCCACTTTCCCGAAGCGCAGGTGCACGCCCTCGACCCGCGGCGAATAGACGAATATTTCGTACTTCGGCCGCGGCAGCGGCAGGACACTGATCGCCTGCGGGTCGAATTTGAGGGATATGTACGGTTTGCGGTGCCCATCGACCGTTTGGAAGTAATTCGTGCGCAATGTCGCCTGAATCATCTCCAGGTACGCCCGCAGGATCCGGTCCTCGTCCAGCGAGGCCACCTCGTCGAGCGCGCCCAGGATCTCCTCGTTGAGCGCCTCGGCGAGATCGAGCCGCACGTCCTCGCCGCGCCGCGGATCGAGCTTGGCCTCGAAGAAGCTCACCAGCAGCCGCGCCAGCCGCACGTTCCCGGCCAGCACCCGCTCCATGTAGGTCTGCGAGAACGTGCCCCCGGCCTGGCGCAGGTACTTGGCGTAGACCCGGAGGATCTCGACCTGCCCCCAGGTCAGCCCGGCGCTCAGGATGAGCGAGTTGAAGTCGTCGGCCTCGACCTGCCCCTTCCAGAGGGCGCTGAGCCCGTCCTGGAACAGCCGCTTGAAGTCGTCCCTGCCGACCTCCTCCGTCGGCGTGTACCGCAGGCCGAAGTCGTAGATCCAGGCGTTCTTGGTGTTGGGGTCGTTGTCGCGGTCGATCTCGTACGGCCGCTCGTCCACGACCTCCACGCCGAGCCGCTGGATCAGCGGCAGGGCCTCGGAGAGCGAGATGGGCGAGCCCACCTTGTAGATCTTGAGCCGCCGCTCCCCCTCGGCCGCGTCGTACGGCTCGTAGAGGTTGATGTCCACCTCCGCGCCGTCGCCCACGGCCACGAGGTCCTCCAGGCGGCGCAGGTCCACGACCGCCACCTTGGGCGGGAAGTCCGCCTTGTAGCCCTCGGGGAACGCGGAGGCGTACCGCTTGATGAGCGCGGGCGCCTCGTCCTCGGCGGTCCTCCGCCCCAGCTCGGTGGCCAGGTCGTCCTCCCAGGAGCGGGTCAGGGCGGCCAGCCGCGCCTCCAGCTCCTCGACGTCCACGCTCGGCGGCGGGAGCTGCTTGCCCCGCTCGCCCCGCACGACCACGTGCAGCCGGGCCAGCACCGACTCGCCGATCATCGCGCTGTAGTCGAGCGACTTGCCGCCCAGGGCCTTCAGCAGCACCTCCTGCATCTTCAGCCGCACCTTGGTGGTGTAGCGGTCGCGCGGCAGGTAGATCAGGCAGGAGATGTAGCGGCCGTAGTCGTCGCGGCGCAGGAAGAGCTTGACCTGCTTGCGCTCGCGCAGCCGCAGCACGCCCAGCGCGATCGGCAGGAGCTGGTCGATCGAGGTCTGGAAGAGCTCATCGCGCGGGAACGTCTCGAGGATCTCGATCAGGTCCTTGCCGTCGTGGCTGTCGGGCGCCAGCCCGGCCCTGTCCAGCACCTCCGCCAGCTTCCGGCGGAGCACGGGGATCCTGGAGATCGACTCGTTGTACGCCACGTGCGTGAACAGGCCCAGGAAGCGCCGCTCGCCGATCACCTCGCCCTCGGGCGAGAAGATCTTGACGCCGATGTAGTCGAGGTAGGTCGCCCGGTGGACGGTGGCCCTCGAGTTGGCCTTGGTGGTGATCACGAGCTGCTTCTCGCGCGCCTTGGCGCGCACCTCGGCGGGCAGCGCCGAGAAGCTTTCCGAGCCGACCTTGTCGTCGCGCAGGATGCCCAGCGCCGCGCCCGGCAGCGCCCGCAGCGTCTCGCCCTCGTCGGTGTGCTCGAGCCGGTACTCGCGGTAGCCCAGGAAGGTGAAGTGCCCGTCGGCGAGCCAGCGCAGCAGGTCGATGCTGTCCTCGACCTCCGCGGGCTCCAGCGGCGGCGGGCTCATGCCCAGGTCCTCGGCGGTCTGTACGGCCAGCGCCCGCATCTTCCTGAAGTCCTCGACCGCGTGGCGCACGTCGGTGAGCACCCGCTGCAGGTCGGCCTCGAGCGCCTTGAGCGCCTCGGGATCGGCCTGCCGGTCGACCTCGATGTGCATCCACGACTCGACCAGCATCTGGCCGGTGACGTCCTCCTGGCCGCGGCCGAGCATCCGGCCCGTCATGTCGCGGCGCACCCGCATCTGGGGGTGGACCAGCAGGTGGATGCCCAGGTCGTGGCGGTCGAGCTCCATCGTGACGGAGTCGACGAGGAACGGCATGTCGTCCGTGACCACCTCGACGACCGAGTGGCCCGGGTCCCAGCCGTTCTCGTCCAGCGTGGGGGTGTAGGCGCGGACGACCGCCCGGCCCTGGGGGCGGACCTCGGCCAGCTGCCGCTGCGACATCGCGGGGCCGTACACGTCAACGGGGTTGCGGTCGAGCAGGTCCTCCGGCGCGACGTGCCGGTAGTAGAACCGGAGGAAGGACAGGGCCTCCTCGGGGCCCACATGTTCGCTGCTCGCCGCGCAACTTTCCGCGGCTCGCTGGAGCAGCTCGTCCTTGGCCTCGTCGAGGGGCATTTCGGTCTCACTCCTTTGTGAGGGTTTGCCAAAGCTGTTCATAGCCAGGCCCTTAGCTCCCACAGCAGCGGGAAGTAGTGCAAACGCGTTCTGCCGCGTAGATAGGGGGCGCCTGTCGAGCCGCCGGTGCCCGACTTGGTGCCGATTTGGCGTTCGACCATCTGGACATGACGCGTCCGCCACTGCGCGGCGGTCGCGTCGTGCGTCAGCAGGTCTTCGGCCAGTTGCCACAGGTCGTCGTACGACCCGCGGTCCCTCGCCACGGCCAGCAGCGAGCCCATGATCTCGTCGTCGGAGACCGGCAGGCCACGCTGGGAGAGGGCGGTGAGGTAAGCATCCCACAGCGAGGGCTCCTCCAGCCTGCGGCGCAGCCGTGCGAGCTCCGTGTCGCTGGCGTGCCTGAAGCTGCCGAGATAGCGCTCGTCCTTCAGCCCGGACAGGAACTCCAGCTCCCGGAACTGCACCGACTGGAAGCCGCTGGCGGGCGCCAGCTTCTCCCGGAACATGAGGAAGTCCTGGGGCGTCATCGTCTCCAGGACGTCCACCTGCTCGATCAGCACCTTCTCGACCGCGTGCACCCGTCGGAACAGGTGCCTGGCCCGCCAGAGCTCGCCGGCGAACATGGCCTCGCGGGCGTTCTCCAGCTCGTGGAGCAGCAGCTTGAACCACAGCTCGTAGACCTGGTGGATGGTGATGAAGAGCAGCTCGTCGGGCGCTTCCGACTGTGGCCGTTGCTGTGCGAGAAGCGCGGGCAGGCGAAGATAGCCGCCATACGACAGCCGGCCGCCTTCCTCGCCGAACCGCCGATGCGGGGGAACGGGCGCATCTCCGTCGATGCCCACCGAACACCTCCCCCTGACCGTCCGGTCACGCTACACCGGACGCAACGCCTCGCCGTACCGATACCACCCGAAAAGGGCACAGACGTCAACGTACAGACGTCAGCGTGACATCGACCTCGGGGGGTCGTCGTCGGAGGCTGCGGGAGCGTTCTTGAGCTCGTCGAGCTCTTCCGGAAGCTCGGCAAGCTCAACCAGCTCCGCCTGGCATCTCTCACATGTATCGAGGTGGCGTTCGAAGGCCTCGTGCTCATCCTCATCGAGGACTCCGAGGACATAGGCAGCCACCTCGTCATGCATCAGCCGGCTACCCCCTTGTCCCGCAGCAGTTCGCGGAGAGCCCGGATCCCGTAATAGAGCCGGGACTTCACCGTGCCCGGAGGTATCCCCAGTATCTCCGCCGCTTCACTAATCGTACGGTCTCGGAGGTAGGTCTGCTCTATGACTTCGCGGTGTTCTTCAGAGAGGCTGCGAAGGGCGTCGGCGACGACCATCCGCGACAGAGCTCGCTCCGAGCCGTCGGGTACGGCCATCATGTCGACTTCGGGCGGCTCGACCTCTTGAGGCCGGACGCTCTTCCGTCGACGTCCATCGATAACGATGCGGCGGGCTACCGTCAGTAGCCACGCCCATATAAGGCTTGGTTCCCACTGCAGTCTTGCCGAGTTTTTCCAGGCTCGGACGAGCGTCTCCTGCACCACGTCTTCGGCCCATTGAAGGTCGTTACCTGTCGATTTGCGTACGTGGCGCAGCAGAGGGCCGCCGAACTCCTGGTAAAGCACCGCGATGCGATGCTCCGCCTCGGCATCCGCACTCTCGAACCTGCCGTCGAGGTGACCTAGCACGGGGCACATCTTTACACCTTCGTTATCTCAGCGGTAGCCACTCCGATAACTCCAGTCATTTCTAACTATCTCCGGCCATGTGCTGAACCAAGCCCGAGAGACCCGCGTACCTCCGACCATGCACAGGCTTTTGCGCGGTGGCGAGCTGTTCATGCTCGGTGGCTTCGTCGTGGCGGCCGCGGTGACGATCGTGCTGGTCATGCCGCCTTCGATCGATCCCGCCGCCACTGCGGCGACCCAGACATCATCGGGGCCCGTCACGGCCGCCGACCGTGACCTGCTCATCAAGGTGCGGCAGGCCGGTCTCTGGGAGATGCCCGCGGGCGACTATGCCCAGACCCGCGCCGAGTCCCAGCGCGTCAAGGAAGTCGGCAGGCTGATCATGCAGGACCACCAGAGGCTGGACCTGCTGACACGGCAAACCGCCAAGAAGCTCGGTGTGGCACTGCCCAGCGAGCCCAACGCCGATCAGCAGAGCTGGATGGCCCAGCTGGCTGCGGAGCGCGGACCCGCCTTCGACCAGGACTTCGCGAACCTGTTGCGTGCCGCGCACGGCAAGGTCTTCACCGTCGTGGCGGCTGTACGGGCCGGTACGCGCAACGCGGAGATCAGGAAGTTCGCCCAGGAAGGCATCAACTTCGTCATGCGCCACATGACGCTCCTGGAGTCCACCGGCCTGGTCGATCACACGCAGTTGCCCGAGCCTCCGACGCCCTCACCAGCTCCACCCGTCGCGATGGCGGTTGAAAAGAGGAGAGACGCATGACGAGATCTAGACGCATGGCCTCGGCCGTGTCCGCATTGGCCGTGGTGGCCGGCGGATTGGTGTCCGCGGCCGTCATCGGCGTCGGCCCCGCGCGCGCCGACCACTGCGACCCGGCACAGGCCTCCCAGGAGCAGCAGCAGGGTCAGCGGAACCGGAACAACAACCAGAACCAGGACCAGCAACAAGATCAAGATCAGCAGGGACAGGATCAGAACCAGCAGGACCAGAACCAGAACCAGGATCAGAACGGGCAGAACCAAGGCCAGAACAACAACCAGAACCAGCAGGACCAGAACAACAACCAGCAGAACAACAACCAGCAGAACGGCCAGCAGCAGAACGACCAGCAGCAGGGCCAGCAGCAGGACCAGAACGGCGACCAGCAGCAGAACGCCGACCAGCAGGGCCAGGGCGGCGGGCGCGCCGTGCTCGACCCGGCCCAGAACCCCGACGCCCAGAACCCGGACCCGGAGCAGACCGCCGAGACGTTCGGCCGCCGCAACCGGCCGACCCAGAACCCGGGCCAGGGCAACAACGGCAACAACGGTAATAACGGGAACAATGGCAACAACGGGAACAACGGGAACGGAAGCGCCTCCCCCAGCCCGTCCCCCACAGCGTCCGACGAGGACCACAACGAATGCGCCGACCTGGGCCCGTTCGTCGAGGACTTCGTCAACATCCGCCAGGTAGCGCCGCGTCAGCTTGACGCCCGCATCGGCAGGGGCGGCTCGCGCGGCTCCTTCGTCTCCCAGTGCGGGACGAACCGCAACGGCCACAACAACCCGGACAACTTCATCGTCGCGCCGGGCGTGAGCAACGGAGCCCACCACCTCCACGACTACGTGGGCAACCTGTCAACGGACGGCTTCTCCACGGACGAGAGCCTGGCCGCCGCGGGCACCACGTGCCGGCAGGGCGACAAATCCACCTACTTCTGGCCGGTCCTCAGAGACCGCAAGGTGGACGTGAACACCGAGGACGCGGACGGCAACGTCGGCCAGGTGCTGCGCGCACGCTCCGTGACGCTCCAGTTCCGCGGCAACGCCACCTCCCAGGTCGTCGCGATGCCGAGGTTCCTCAGGCTGATCACCGGTGACGCCAAGGCCGCCACCAACGGCGCCGGCAACGCCAGGGCCGCCTGGAGCTGCACGGGATTCCAAAACCGCATAAGTCCCGACAAATATCCGCTTTGCCCGCGCAGCAGCCAAGTCGTTCGTATTCTGGACTTCCCTAGCTGCTGGGACGGCCAGAACACTGATAGCGCCAATCACCGAACGCACGTGGTCTTCCCTGGACAGGGTGGCGCCTGCCCGCAAGGAACTAAGGCGGTGCCGGCTTTGCGCATGACCCTCACGTACACCGTGCCGCAAGGCCCGTCATTCGCAGTGGACGCCTTCCCTGAACAGAAGCACAACCCCATCACCGACCACGCCGACTTCGCGAACGTGATGCCCGACCGGCTGATGCAGTTCGTCGTCTCTTGCATCAACCGGGGCCGCCGATGCTGATCTGAAAGCCCTCACGGGCTACCCAGCCTTCCGAGTCGCACCCTCACCCGACCTTGGAGGGAACCTTAGATGCTCCACAGACGACACCCCCGGCACACTCCCACCAAGTTAGACACCCGCAGTGTCCGACTGGGAGCCAGCGCCATGGTCATGGCAGTCGTGCTGTCGGCGTTCGCGCTGACCAGGACAGACCGTGGCATAGCAATCCTCGGCCGGGTGGTCGGCTTCCTCGAGTTCTACGTGGGCGTGATGGCCCTGGTGACCTTCACCGCGACCGTCGCGCTCGGCATCATCACCACCGAGCGGGTCTTCCTGTCTCCAGTCAACCGGGTCAGGTCGCAGCTCGCCCACAAGGCCTTCGGCCTTCTCGGGATGATCTTCCTGATCACGCACATCTCCCTCATGATCAGCCTGGGCCACGTGCCGCCGGGCGCGGCGGTCGTCCCGATCGCCGGAATCAACAAGGGTCTCGGCATCCTGGCCTTCGACATGATGATCGTGGCCGTGGCCACGGGACTGCTCAGGAGGCGCTGGGCGGCGAAGGCCAGGCCATGGATGTGGCGGGTGATGCACTCGGTCGCGTACCTGGGCTGGCCCGTCGCCATCATGCACGGCCTGACGGCCGGCCGTCCGCCGGCCGGCTGGGTGGCCTGGTCCTACGTGGCCAGCATCGCGGCGGTCGGCGGAGCGCTGGTCATCCGCGTGCTGGCCGCGGCCTTCCGGCCGCCGGTCACGCTCGAGAAGATCCAGGGGCCGGCGGTGACCAACCCCGCCGCCATGGGCGTACCCGCCGAGCAGCCGCAGAAGGTCGCAGCCGGGGCCGCCGCCACGGGCCCGGCTCAGGCCCAAGCTCAGGCTCAGGCCCAGAGAAGAAACGCACCAGTGAGCCTCGCCGAGCGGCGCAGGTACCGGGAGGCGGGATGAGACCGCCGGCCATCTGGATGACCCCCGCAACCCGACAGGAGCGATCGTGATTCCGGCCCGAGTGCCGCGGGTCTTACGGATGGGTCCGGCCCGGCTGACCGCCGGGCTGGACCAGACCCGCCGACTGGACTTGCCCGCCCACCGCACCCTCCACGGTTCCCCCAAGCCGCGCGACCTGGATCAGCTCATCTCGATGGCCAACGAGGTGGACATGCGCGGCCGGGGCGGCGCGGCGTTCCCGTTCGCGCGCAAGCTGCGGGCCGTCGCCGACGCGGTGGGCTCGAGCGGCGAGTGCGTCGTCCTCATCAACGGCGCCGAGGGCGAGCCGGCCAGCTCCAAGGACGCCATGCTGCTCACCCGCAACCCCCACCTGGTCCTCGACGGCGCCGTGCTGGCCGCCGAGGCGCTGGGCGCCCGCGAGGTGGTTCTCGCCACGGCCGGCGGCGAGGTCGCCGAGGCGTCCGTCAACGCCGCCGTGGACGAGCGCCGGGCCGCGAACGTCGCCGGCGGCGCGGAGAGCCGCATCCCGATCCGGGTGGTCGGGATCAAGGAGCGGTTCATCTCCGGCGAGGGCGGCGCGCTCGTCAACGCCGTCAACGGCGAGATAGGCATCCCGCCCGGCCGCAAGAGGCGCGCCGCGATCAGCGGCGTGGACGGGCTGCCGACCCTGCTGTCCAACACGGAGACGTACGCGCAGCTGGCGCTGCTGGCCGAGCTCGGCCCGGAGAGGTACGCCGAGGTCGGCACGCCCAAGGAGCCCGGCACCATCCTGCTCACCGTCAGCGGCGGCGCGGCCAACGGCGCGGTCATCGAGGCGCCGACCGGCACGTACCTGGCGGACGTGCTCGCGCTCACCGAGGCCGAGATCGGCGACGGGGTGCTCATCGGGGGCTACCACGGCGCCTGGCTGTCGGCCGAGGTGGCGCAGACGGCCGTGATCTCGCGCGAGGGCATGAAGCTCGCCGGCGCGACCCTGGGGGCCGGGATCATCGTCCCGCTCGGCGAGTCGACGTGCTCGCTGGGCGAGGCCGCCCGAGTCACCTCCTACCTGGCGGGCGAGTCGGCCGGCCAGTGCGGCCCGTGCCGGCTCGGCCTGCCGGACCTGGCGTGGGCCATGAACGCGCTGGTCGAGGGCAGCGGCTCCGTGGACGCCGTACGACGCTGCGTGCGCGGCGTCGAGCGGCGGGGGGCGTGCTTCCACCCGGACGGCACGGCCAAGTTCGTGCTGTCGGCGCTGGACGCGTTCGAGAGCGAGATCGCGCTCCACCTCGAGCACGGTTCGTGCGGCCGGCCGGTCCGCGGCGCGTTGCCGATGCCCGAGCCCGAGAAGGACTACGTGGAGTACCGGCTGGAGGTCGACTGGTCCCGCTGCGCGGGACACGGACTCTGCGCCCATCTGCTGCCGGAGTTCGTGGAACTGGACGACTACGGGTTCCCGTCGTTCAGGACCGTCCCGGGCTGGATGGCCAAGGAGGCGCGGCGCACGGTCGAGATGTGCCCCGCGCTGGCCCTGCGGATGGTCCAGACCACGGGAGACGGTCACGGTGGTCCGGCTCCGAAGCCGTCCGCCTCGCCGCTGCGGCTCGTCAAGGACGGAGCTCTCAAGAAGTCCGAGAAGAGCGGCCCGCCGCGGCTCACCCGGGTGGGGGGCGTCACCCCCAGGAGCGCGTTCGGAGGGAGCGCCGGCTGAACCCTGAAGTGATGGAGATGTGACCAAACCTGGCGGGTCATCCGGACGTCTTACCGAGCGGCTCAACACCGATCACACGGAGGCGTCCATGGACCGCCGGGACTTTCTGCATGTCGCCGCGCTCGCCCCGCTGGCCGCCACCGCGCGGCCCACCGGCACGTCCGGGCTCTCCGCGCCGCCGCCCAACTGGGCGCGGCTGCGGAGACAGCTGAAGGGCACGCTCGTGCTGCCGGGCGACGCCGGGTACGACACCGCGCGCCGCCTGTACAACCCCGCCTACGACCGGATCCGGCCGGGCGGGGTCGCTTATTGCGCGAGCGCGGCCGACGTGTCGGCGTGCCTGACGTTCGCGCGCACCGGCGGCGTGCCGGTCACCACCCGTTCGGGAGGTCACTCCTACGCGGGCTGGTCCACGGGCCCAGGGCTGGTGATCGACGTGTCCAGGATGAGCTCGGTCGCCTATGCGGGCGGCCGGGCCACGGTCGGCGCGGGCGCCAAGCTGATCGACGTCTACGACAAGCTCGCCCGCCACGGCGTGAGCATCCCCGCGGGCTCCTGTCCCACGGTCGGGGTCGGCGGTCTCACGCTGGGCGGGGGCATCGGCGTGGTGTCCCGGAAGTACGGGCTCACCTGCGACAACCTCCAGTCGGTACGCGTCGTCACGGCCGACGGCCGGACGCTGGACTGCGACGCCGCGCGCAACGCCGGCCTCTACTGGGCCTGCAGGGGCGGCGGCGGCGGGAACTTCGGCGTGGCGGTGTCCTTCACGTTCAGGACGTTCGCGGCGCGCGACGTCACGGTGTTCTTCCTGCACTGGCCGTGGGCCAAGGCGGGGGCCGCGGTCAAGGCGTGGCAGTCGTGGGGGCCTTCGGCGCCGGACGAGCTGTGGTCCTCGCTGCACCTGGGACGCTCGGGCGGCGGCCTGGACGTCGCGATCGTCGGCACGTACGTGGGCGGCAGGCCCGCGCTCGACCGGCTGCTGGCCCCGCTCGTCGGCAAGATCGGGCAGCCCTCCTCCCGCTCGGCCCGGACGGTCCCCTATCTGGACGGCATGAAGATCATGGGCGGCTGCGCGGCCATGTCGATCGCCGAGTGCCGGCGGATGCCGCGGGAGGCGTTCGCGGCCAAGTCGCACATGGCGTACCGGAAGCTGCCGGCGGACGGCGTGCGGGCGCTGGTGGACGGGGTGGCGCGAGGCGGGCGGCACTCGGTGCTGCTGGACGCCATGGGCGGGGCCATCGGCCGGGTCGGTCCGGCGGACACGGCG
The DNA here is from genome assembly GCF_053587055.1 of Nonomuraea sp. NPDC003707. Taxonomy (NCBI): domain Bacteria; kingdom Bacillati; phylum Actinomycetota; class Actinomycetes; order Streptosporangiales; family Streptosporangiaceae; genus Nonomuraea; species Nonomuraea sp. NPDC003707. Next base: position 138,544 of record NZ_JBSFNK010000005.1, read on the forward strand.
TTCCCGCATCGGGCGGCGCTTTACAGCGTGCAGTATTACGCGGAGGGGACGGATCGGCGGTGGCTGCGCGGGCTACATTCCGACATGTCGCCATTTTTCGGGGATCATGCTTATGTTAATTACATCGACCCCGATTTGAGTAATTGGCGAAATGCGTACTACGGGCCCAATGCGGCCCGGCTGGCCGAGGTGAAATCCACGTACGACCCCGGCCGGCTGTTCCGGCTGCCCCAGGGCATCTAGATCTGTCCGCGTACGTACACCGGCTCCCCCTCCTTCACCATGTTGAACACGCGCACGGACGTCGACAGCGGCATGCGTACGCAGCCGTGCGAGGCGGGCCTGAGCGGCACCTCCGTCGAGCCGTGCATGGCGATGCCGCCGACGAAGTAGAGCGAGTTGAACATCGAGCCCAGCAGGCCCGTCGTCCAGCCGGGCGCCTTCCTGGTCACCCGGAAGTCGCCCACCGGCGTGACGGCGTTGCCGCAGTGGCCCTTCTCGCAGTACTGCACCTCGGCGCCGGTGGAGACGTGGGTGACCAGCACCGGGCGGTTGTCGCGATAGATGGTGAGCAACTGGCGGGTCAGGCTGATCTCGATCCGGTTCGCGCCGCCCTGCGGCACCAGCGGGCGCAGGCCCTTGCTCCGCCTGAGCGCCGCCCACGTCTTCGGCCCCACCTCGCCCCTCGGCACCATCCCCCTGCTCTTGTGCAACCCCCAGACCGCGTACCTCGTCTGCTCGTCATAGACGCCGTGCGCCTGGCCGAAGTAGAAGCCGCCGTCGTGCAGGCGCCGCTGGAGCTGCCTGACCATCTCGCCCCGGTCACCCGGCCGCAGCACACCGATCTTCCCGGCGCGGGCGCCCTTGACGCCCTTGACCACCCGGACCTGCTTCACCGGCTCCGGCACCGTCTCCGGCACCGTCTCCACCGCCGGGACCGGCATCACGTCCGGCACCGCCTCCACCGCCGGGACGCCCGTGTCGGTCTGGACGCCCGGGTCCCCCTGCGGGAGCTCGTCCGCCAGAGCGGGCGCCGCGGCCAGCAGCGGCAGAAAACATCCCGCGGCCAGCGCCGCCATTCCCCTTATCCTCATAAATCGACGCGTACCCAGATCGCCGATAATTCATATCCAACGGGAGGTTTTGTCAAGCAAAGTCCGCGAGAATATCAATTCCGGTAAATACCGGCATTTCCGCTTTATTCGCTATTCGATCACGCGTCGCGGTACCGGAGGAGCAGACCGCCCCCCACGAGGGAGGCGGCGGACCACGCGGCGAGGACGCCGAGGCCCGCCCACGGTCCGATGGGGAGGGACGCGAGATCCACGGTCGTCTGGACGGCCAGCCCGGCGTTCGTCGGGGACAGCGTCCACAGGAGCCGCCGCACCTCGGGGTCCGCGACCATGAGGATCACGACCGGGAACACGTACAGGAGCCCGATCACGACCCCGGCGGCCGCGGCCGAGTCGCGTACGGCGGTGGCCAGGCCGAGGCTCAGCAGCGCGATCAGCACCAGGTAGAGGACCGAGCCCACGGCGGCGCGCAGGGTCGGCCCGTCGGCCAGCGACAGCGGCGGGTAGCCGTGCGCGGCCGTGAAGCCGCTGCCCGGCAGCAGGAGCCGCCCCGCCAGCACGGACCCGAGCACCGCGAGGGTCCCCGCGCCCAGCGTGAGCCCGCCGACCACCACCGCCTTGGCGGCCAGGGCGGTGGCCCGGCGCGGCATCGCGGTGAGGCTGGTGCGGATCATGCCTGTGCTGTACTCGCCGCAGACCGCCACCACGGCCAGCAGCGCCACCATCGCCTGGCCCAGCTGGACCCCGACGAGGCTGATCCTGGCCGCGTCCTGCCCACATCCCGCCGTCGCGCAGGACACGACGGCCGCCGCGAGGGCGCTCAGGGCCACGGTCAGCACGACGGCCCCGGCCGGCAGCCACCCGGGCCCCGCCACCGTCCGCAGCTTGGTCCACTCGGCGTGTATCTCGCGTCTCATACGTCCCTCCGGCGCAACCGGTGGGCGGCCAGGGCCAGGGCGAGCGCGGCGTACGCGCACAGGACCGCGAACCCCGCCCAGGGCGGCAGCGGGAAGAAGCCCTCCGCCGGGGCGAACCGGGCGGTCATCTGCTCGTACGTGACCGTGCTCTGCTGGATCGCGAAGCCCGCCGCCGGAGTGAGCCGCAGCAGCCACCGCGCCACCTCGTCGGGCAGCAGCGACGCGGTCGCCAGCAGGTACGGGACGACGATCGCCACGATGGCCGCGATGACGGCCACCGCGCTGCGCCGGAACAGCGACCCGAGAGCGAGCGCGAAGACCGCCACCACGGCGAGCAGCGCGGCGGTCCCGGCGATCACCCGCAGCCCAGTGAGCGGTGCCAGGGGCGCGAGGACGTTGCCGTTGCCCGCCAGGAGAGCCCGTCCGACCGGCACCGTGACGGCGGCGGCGACCAGCCCGAAGACGAAGACGGCCACGGAGATCACGACGGCCTTGGCCGCCAGCGCCCGGCCGCGCCGCGGGGCGGCCAGCAGGGTGGTGCGGATGAGCCCGCGCCGGTACTCCGCGGTGACGAACGACACCGCGACCACGATGACGACGACCAGCCCCGCCAGCACCCCGGTCAGGACGCGCTCGGCGGGCATGCCCTCCAGAGCCGGCGCGATGTCGCCGACTCCCGTGATCCTGAACGTGTCACCGGAGCGCACGAGCCCGCCCGGGTGGTGCGGGGTGCCGTCGACCTCGAGCGTGACGCCGATGTCGTCGCGGGTCCACGAACCCCCGGAGGACACGCCCCGCACGCTGACCTGGTCCATGTCGGCGGTGACCTCGGCGAAGCGGGAGGCCGTCGCGGCCCCGCCGATCACGTTGGAGGTCACGGTCAGGTCGCCGGGAGAGGCCGCGAACAGCCCGACGCGGACCCTCCCGGTCGCCATCCGGGCGGTGCCCACCCTGGTCCACCGCGAGCCGTCGGCCGACTCCTCGCCGACGATCGTCTCGCCGGTGCGGGTCAGCCGCAGCCACCGCGGAGCCCCGCCGGGCCGCCCCGCCACGTCCTCGGTGAAGTCGTGCTGCATCCGCACCCCGTGGCTGCCGGTGACCATCACCGCCGCGTACGCGGCTCCCTGGCGGACGCTCTGCTTGATCATGACCCCGGCCTTGGCCCACGGCGTGACGCCGGGGACGACGTTCCGGACACCGGGGGTCACGTCGGGCTTGCGGAGCTGCCCGGTCAGGTTGTTCACGCGTACGGTGATGCTGCCGTCGCCGTCGAGCTGCTGGTGCACGAAGTAGAACCGGTCCTCCACGGCCTCGCCGCCGGGCCCGGTCGGCGGCGCGGGACAGGGCACCTCGATCGGGCCTTTCATGCAGGAGGAGCGGCTGCCGGTCGCGAAGAGCACCCCGAGCAGGACGATGAGCAGCGTCGTCAGCGTCAGGCCCGCCATCCAGCCGCGTAGCGTGCGGAGCTTGGTCCACTCGGCCCGCAGCAGCTGCGCGAAGCCGTCGCGCCCGGCCCGCAGGCCCGAGCGGTAGGGGGTCACGGCGGTCATCGCGCCGCCCCCTTGAACTCGACCGCGTCCCTGGTGAGGTCCAGGTACGCCTCCTCCAGCGACGCCCGGTGGGCCGCCACCTCGGAGAACGGCACCTCCCGCGAGGCGAGCAGCCGCACGATGTGCTCGGACGCCAGCCCGGAGACGACCAGCGTGTCGCGATCGGTGACGGTCACGGTGCCCCCGGCAGCGGCCAGCACCGACATCGCCTCCGGACGCGCCTGCGTACGCAGCGTGACCCGGTCCCGTGAGGCGGTCGCGATCAGGTCGGCCACGCTGGTGTCCGCGACGACCCGGCCCCTGCCCACCACCACGAGATGGCCGGCGGTGTCCTGGAGCTCGCTCATCAGGTGACTGGACACCAGCACGGCACGCCCCTCCCCGGCCAGCGACCGCAGGAAGCCCCGGATCCACACGATGCCCTCGGGGTCGAGGCCGTTGAACGGCTCGTCCAGCATGAGCACCGGCGGGTCGCCGAGCAGCGCGGCGGCGATGCCGAGGCGCTGGCGCATGCCCAGCGAGTAGCCGCCCGCCCGGCGCCGGGCCGCGGGCGTCAGCCCGACCTGCTCGATCACCTCGTCCACCCGCCCGGCGCCCAGCCCCTGGGAGTGGGCCAGCCACAGGAGGTGGTTGCGCGCGGTGCGGCCCGGTTGCAGCGCGGCCGCGTCCAGCAACGCGCCGACGTGGCTCAGCGGGCTGCGCAGGCTCGCGTACGGGCGCCCGCCGACCAGGGCGTGGCCCTCGTCGGCCGCGTCCAGTCCGAGCACCACCCGCATGGTGGTGGACTTGCCCGCGCCGTTCGGCCCGACGAACCCGGTGACCTGGCCGGGCAGCACGGTGAACGTCATCCCGTCCAGCGCCCGGGTCTGGCCGAACCGCTTGCGCAGGCCGCTGACTTCGATGGTTGCTTCCACGGCAGGCAGACTAGGCAGCGGGCCCGGCCCGGGTCGTCACGCGGCGGAGCGATCTGCGGCATCGCTGGCGCCAGCTACGCCTCGTCCCTCTTACGAGGGATGCCACAATTGCCCGCGCCCGGGACAATGACCTGGTGGAACGAGTGCAGGACCGGAGGGGGAGCCGTATCGTCGCGGTGCCGCTCGCGTGGGCGCGCCGGATCGGGGCGGCCGTGCCGTACGGTCCCGCCGCGGCCCGGCACCTGCCGGTCGTGCTCGGGGTGGCCCTGGCGGTGCTCGCGGTGGCCGAGTCGGTCGTGCAGTCCGGGAGCGCGCCCGCGCTCTCGGAGACCGTGAGCGCGCCGGTGGGCGGTCAGCCCGTGAACCCCGACGCGCTGTCGCCGGCAGGTGACGACACGGCCCCGCTGCTCCTCATGGTGTTCCCCCTGCTCGCGCTGGCCACCACGCTGCCGCTCCCCCTCCTGTGGGCCCAGCCGTCCGTGGCGGCGCTCCTGGCGACCGGGGCGGGCGCGCTGTCGGTCCTGGCCTTCCACACGCTGACCGTGGCGGGCGCGGCGGCGCAGCTGATCGCCGGCTACCGGGCCGGCCGCCACGGTGCGCCGGCGGCGGCCGTGCTCGTCGCGGTGCCGTACCCGGTGCTGGCGGTGGCGATCGGGCCGGGCGAGCGCGTGCGGGCGCTCACGCTGCTCCTCGCCTGCCTGGCCCCGGCGCTGGCGCTGGCCGGGATCGCCGTACGGGCCCGCCGCAGGGCCCGTGCCGACACCGCCGCCCGGCGGGTCATGGCCGACAGCCTGATCGAGCACACCGCCCGAGGCGAGCGCGCCCGCATCGCCCGCGAGCTGCACGACGTGGTCGCCCACCACATCTCCATGGTCGCCGTCCAGGCCGAGACCGCCCGGCTGGCCGTCCCCGGCATGCCGGAGGCGGGCGCGGAGCGGCTGCTGGCCATCGGCGACACCGCGCGGGCGGCGCTGACCGAGATGCGGCGGCTGCTCGGCGTGCTGCGCGAGGACGCCGAGGCCGATTCGGCCCGGCATCCCCAGCCCGGGCTGCGCCTGCACGAGCTCAACGAGCTGCTCGACGAGTCGCGCGAGGCGTCAGGCACGTCCACCCGGCTCGTCCTGCGGGGCTCGCCGGTGGAGCTCGATCCCGGCGTGGAGCTGGCCGCGTACCGGATCATCCAGGAGGCGCTCACCAACGCGCGCCGCCACGCGCCCGGGGCCGCCGTGGACGTGGAGCTCGACTACACCGGCCCCGACCTGCGCCTGCTCGTCCGCGACAACGGCCCGGGGCCGGTGGACCCGGAAGGGGGAGGGCCCAATGGTGGGCACGGCCTGTCCGGGATGCGCGAGCGGGCCGCGGCCGTCGGCGGCGAGCTCCGCACGGGCCCCGCCCAGGGCGGCGGGTTCCTCGTGGAGGCCCGCCTGCCCGGACGGGACGAGGAGGGCGGATGAGCGGGCCCGCCAGGCTCAGGATCGTGATCGCCGACGACCACCTGGTGGTGCGGACGGGGTTCGCCGAGTTGCTCGACACCCAGCCGGACTTCGAGGTCGCGGGCACCGCCGCCGACGGGGCCGAGGCGGTGCGGGTCTGCCGCGACCTGTCCCCCGACGTGGTGCTCATGGACGTGCGCATGCCGGTCATGGACGGCATCGAGGCCACCAGGCGCCTCAACGGCGGGCCGAGGGTGCTCATCCTGACCACGTTCGACCTGGACGAGTACGTCTACGACGCCCTGCGCGCCGGAGCCAGCGGCTTCCTGCTCAAGGACGTCACCGCCGAGCGCCTCTTCGACGCCGTACGCGTGATCGCCGCCGGCGAGGCGCTGCTGGCCCCGGCCGTCACCCGCCGCCTCATCAGCGAGTTCGCCCGCATGGGCGGCCCGAGACCGGCGGCGGAGACGCTGTCCGCGCTGACCCCGCGCGAGACGCAGGTCCTGCGCCTGGTCGCCGAGGGCCTGTCCAACCCCGAGATCGCGGCCAGGCTGGTGGTCACCGAGGAGACGGTCAAGACGCACGTGAGCCGGGTGCTGAACAAGCTCGGCCTGCGCGACAGGACCCAGGCCGTCGTCATGGCGTACGAGACGGGCCTGGTCGTGCCGCGCGGCCGGGCGTGAGCGTCAGAAGTCGAACTTGTCGATGTTGTCCTTGTTGAACACGGTCGGCTTGCCCAGCAGCACCTCGCCCTTGGCCCCGATCGTGTACTCACCGAGCTTGCCGGCCTTGAACTTCTCCCCTTCGGCCCCGGTGATCTGCCCGGACGCCAGCGCCGCCGCCGCGTACGAGGCCAGGTAGCCGAGGTCGGCCGGGTTCCACAGCTCGAACGCCTCGATGGTGCCGTCCTTGACGAACTTCCTGAGCTGGTTGGGGGTGCCGAGCCCGGTCAGCTTGACCTTGCCCTTGGACGGCGAGTCCGACAGGTAGCGGGCCGCCGCGGCGATGCCCACGGTCGTGGGCGAGATGATGCCCGCCAGGTCCGGGTACGAGCGCAGCAGCCCCTGCGTCTCGGTGAACGACTTCTGGTCGTCGTCGTTGCCGTAGGCGACCTTGACCAGCTCCATGTCCTTGTACTCGGGCTTCTTGAGCTCGTCCTTCATGAAGTCGATCCAGGTGTTCTGGTTCGTCGCGTTGGGGGTGGCGGAGAGCACGGCGATCTTGCCCTTGTGCCCGAGCTGCTCGGCCAGCAGCTGCACCTCGGTCCGGCCCAGGTCCTCGGGGCTGGCCTGGTTGACGAACACGTCGCGGCCCTCGGGGGCGGTGTCGGAGTCGTAGCTGACGACCTTCACCCCGGCGGCCCTGGCCTGCTTGAGCGCGGGCACGACGGCGTTGGGGTCGTTCGCGGAGATGACGATGGCGTCCTGCTTCTGCTGCATCAGCGTGTTGATGTAGGAGACCTGCGAGGACGCGCTGGCGTCGGACGGCCCGACCTCCTTGCCCTCGCCGCCGAACTCCTTGGCGGCCGCGATCCCGCCGCCGTCGGCGATCGTGAAGTACGGGTTGTTGACCTGCTTGGGCAGGAACGCGATCTTCAGTCCCTGCTTGAGCGGGGCATTGGGATCCACGGCCGGGGCCGAGGACGCGGCGGCCGTGGCGGAGGCGGAGGACTGTTGTGCCACGTCGCTCTTGGTGGTGCCGCCGCAGGCGGCCGTCAGCAGGACGAGTCCGGCGAGGAGCGCCGTCGGCCGCCAAGGGGTGCGCGTTGTCATGAAACGGACTTCCCTTCCACTTGTGGTGAGGTGCGCCGCCGCCATACCGCCCCCAGGTTCGGCGCCAGCACGGATGCGACGAGCAGCAGGCCCGTCACGAAGTTCAGGACCTCGTTGGCCACGTCGGCGAGGATGAGCGCGTTGCGCACGACGCCGAGCAGCAGCACCGCCATGAGGACTCCGGGCAGCGTGCCGCGCCCGCCGAAGATCGACACGCCGCCGAGCAGCACGGCGGCCACCACGGCCAGTTCGAGCCCGACGCCGTTGTCCGCCCTGGCGCTGGCGTAGCGGAACGTGTAGACGAGGGAGGCCAGCGACGCCATCACCCCGGAGGCCACGAACAGCCAGAACTTGATCCGCTTGACCCGGACGCCCGCGAAGTAGGCGGCCTCCACGTTCGAGCCGAGCGCGACGATGGAGCGGCCCAGCCCGGTCGCGTGCAGCAGCGTGGCCGCCACCACCGCCAGCACCCCGACCAGCACGGACGCCAGCGGGATCGGGCCGACGGACGCGGTGGCCAGGCTCGTGTACGCGGGCGGCAGGTCGGCCACCGCCTGGTCGCCCAGCATGACGTACGCCAGGCCGCGGAACAGCGCGAACGTCCCGATGGTGACCGCCAGCGAGGGCAGGCCGAGGCGGGTGACGAGCAGCCCGTTGAACGCGCCGCACAGGGCGCCCACCAACAGGCAGATGGGCATGATCGCCTCGATCGGCAGACCCGCGTTCCACAACTGGCCGAGCACCGCGCACGACAGGCCCAGCGTGGAGGACACCGACAGGTCGATCTCGGCCGCCACGATGACCAGCGTCATGGTCAGGGCCATGAGGGCGATCTCGGTGGTGTCGAGGAGCAGGAAGGAGACGTTGGACCCGTTCGCGAACCCGTCCACGCCGAGCGAGGCCCAGACGGTCACGCCGACGAGCAGCACAAGGATGAGCCCCTCCCACCGGCGCGCCATCCGAGCGAGATCAGCTGCCATCGGCGGTCCTCCCAGGAGCGGGATCGGCGGGATCCACAGGATCGGCGGGGTCTGAGCGGTCGGCGAGGTCGTCCGGTTCGGCGGGGTCGTGGAATCTGCGGCGGCGCAGGGCCGCGGCGACCCGGAGCGCGAGCACGCGGTCGAGGACGATGGCGGCCAGCAGCAGGGCGCCGTTGATGGCGGTCTGGGCGAGCGCGTCCACCCGGAGCACGGCCAGCGCGCTGGTGATGCCGGTCAGCAGGAGTGCCCCGAGCGCCGCCCCGTACACCGTGCCGCTGCCGCCGAAGATGGCCACCCCGCCCACCACGACGGCGGCGATCACGTCGAGCTCCTTGCCGGTCGCCACGGTGGCGTCCACGGTGCCGAAGCGGGCCGCCCACATGACCCCGGCCAGCCCCGCCAGCGCCCCGTTGGCCACGAACGCCGCGACGATCCTGCGCCGCACCCGGATCCCGGCCAGCACCGCCGCCTCGGGGTTGGAGCCGATGGCGTACAGCTCGCGGCCGGCGCGCAGGTTGCCCAGCATCCACCCGACCGCCAGCAGCACGACCAGGGCGACCAGCGCGAGCAGCGGCACGCCGAGCACCGAGCGCGTCCCCAGGGACAGGAAGCCGTCGGGCATGTCGGCCGCGTTCACCTGGCGTCCGCCGGCCCAGGCGAAGTCGATGCCGCGGAAGGCGTACAGGGTGCCGAGGGTGGCCACCAGCGCGGGCACCTTGGCCGCCCCGACGAGCAGCCCGTTGACCGCCCCGCACAGGGCGCCGAGCACCACGCAGCCCGCGATCACGACCGGGATCGGCACACCCGGGTGGTCGGCCAGGATCAGCGCGCCCCCGAACGCCGACAGCCCCACCACGGAGCTGACGGACAGGTCCACGTTCCTGGTGATGACCACGAGCGTCTGGCCGACGGCGAGCATGGCGACGATGGCGGAGTTCAGCAGGATGTCGCGCAGGCTGGCGTAGGTGAGGAAGGACGGGTTGACGGCGCCGGTGACGCCGAAGAGGAGGCCCAGCGCGACCACGATGCCGAGCTCGCGCACCCGCGCGACGCGGTCCACGAGCCGCCGCCCGCCGTTGCGGCGCACGGCCTCGGTCCTGGTGGCGGTGGCGGTCACGCGCGGCTCCTTCCGGTGGCGGTCACGCCGGGCTCCTTCCGGTGGCGGCGGCCATCACGCTCTCCTCGGTGGCGTCCGCGCGCGGGATCTCCGCGGCCAGCCGCCCCTCGTGCATGACCAGCACCCTGTCGGCCATCCCCAGCACCTCGGGCAGCTCGGACGAGATCATCAGCACCGCCACCCCGCTCCCGGCCAGCTCCGACAGCAGCCGGTGCACCTCGGCCTTGGTGGCCACGTCGATCCCCCGGGTCGGCTCGTCCACGATGAGCACCGACGGTCGGCGCGCCAGCCACTTGGCCAGTACGACCTTCTGCTGGTTGCCGCCGGACAGCACGTTCACGGCGTCCGTCAGCCGCGCGAACTTCAGCCGCAGCCGCACCGCCCAGTCCCTGGCCCGCTCCCGCTCGGCCGCCCGGGAGACCAACGGCCCCCGGCGCACGTCGGCCAGGCCGGCGAGCCCGATGTTGCGCTCGATGGACAGGTCCATGACGAGCCCCTGCTGCCGCCGGTCCTCGGGCACGAGGGCCAGCCCCGCCGCCATGGCCGCCGTGGGGCTGGCGGGCCGCAGCCGCCTGCCGTCCACCTCGACGCTCCCCGCGTCCCACCGGTCGATGCCGAACACGGCCCTGGCCACCTCGCTGCGCCCGGCCCCGACGAGCCCGGCCAGCGCGACGATCTCGCCCCGCCGCACCTCGAAGGAGACGTCGGTGAAGACGCCCTCGCGGGTGAGCCGGCGCACCTTGAGCGCGACCTCGCCGGCCTCCGTCTCCTGCTTGGGGAACAGGGCCTCCAGCTCCCTGCCGACCATGCGGCGTACCAGGTCGTCAGGGGTGATGTCGGCGACCAGGTCCTCGGCCACGTACGCGCCGTCACGCAGGGTGGTGACCCGCCGGCACAGCTCGAAGATCTCCTCCAGCCGGTGCGAGATGAACAGCAGCGCGCAGCCCTGCGCGCGCAGCGTCCGGGCCACGCCGAACAGCCGGGCGACCTCCGTGCCCGACAGGGCGGCGGTGGGCTCGTCCATGACGAGCACCCGCGCCTGCCGCGACAGCGCCTTGGCGATCTCCACGAGCTGCTGGTCGGCGATCGACAGGCCGCGGGCCGGCTGGTCGGGGTCGAGGGGCACGCCGAGCCGCTCGAACAGCTCGGCGGCCCCGGCGCGCATGGCCCGCCGGTCGATGCCGAGGCGGCCGCGGGGCTGGCGGCCCATGAAGATGTTCTCCATGACCGACAGGTCGGGAAAAAGGGTCGGCTCCTGGTAGATGACGGCGACCCCGGCCCGCTGCGCGTCCGCGGGCCCGCCGAACTCCACCGGCTCGCCGTCCAGCAGGATCCGGCCCGAGTCCGGCCGGTGCACGCCGGACAGGATTTTCACGATCGTCGACTTGCCCGTGCCGTTCTCCCCCGCGAGCGCGTGCACCTCGCCGGGGAAGAGCTCAAGAGAGACCTCGCGTACGGCGCGCACCGCACCGAACGCCTTGCTGACCTGGGAAAGGGATAGAACGGGAGTCTCATTCATTGCCGCACTCCCGGCAAAATCGTTTTAAGCGGTGGGAGGACGGTAAATCAGCGAGTGGCGAAGCGTCAATGCCTGGCTATTACAAGATTTCCAAGCACCCGAAGTCGTTCGGAAATTGTTACGTTTTAACCTATTTGCGCAAGGGCAAGAAGTCAGGCCGGGCAGATCTCGCGGCGATATCTGCCGGGCGCCACGCCGTACTCCCGTTTGAAGGCGTTGGCGAAGGCGAACTCCGAGGTGTAGCCGACCTTGGCGGCGATCTGGCCCAGCGGGGCGTCCGACGCGCGCATGAGGTGGGCCGCCGTGGCCAGCCGCCACCAGGTGAGGTACGCCAGCGGCGGCCGGCCGATCAGCTCGCCGAAGCGGCGCGAGAAGGCCGACCTCGACAGCCCCGCCCGCGCGCCCAGCTCCTGGACCGTCCACGGGTGGGCGGGATCCCGGTGGACGGCGTCCAGCGCGGCGCTGATGCCGGGATCCGCGAGCGCCTGCGCCCACCCGCCGACCGAGCACTGGCCGTGCTCCCCCTCGAACCAGGCCCGCAGGATGTAGAGCAGCAGCAGGTCCAGGAGGGACGACACCACCGTGTCCGCGCCCAGCCGCGGGCGCTGGATCTCGGCGCCCAGGGCCTCGACGGCGGCGCGCAGCTCGGTGTGGAGGCCGACGCCGGCCGGGAGGTGGATCAGGTCGGGCAGATCGCGCAGGATCGGGTGGGCCCGGCCCGGATCGAGGCGGTAGCCGCCGCACAGCAGCACCGTCGCCACGGGCCCGTCAACGAGCCCATCGACGGTGGCGGAGGCGAACAGGCCGGGACCGTCGTCCAGCGGGTCGCAGTCGGGCTCGGCGAGCGGGGTGGACGGCGAGTCCGCCATGGCGTAGCCGTGGCCGTGGGGGAAGAAGACCACGTCACCCACCGACAGCGCGATCGGATCGCCGTCCGGCCGGATCAACCAGCCCGACCCCCGCAGGACGACCTGGAACCCGGCGGAGCCGGGAACCGTCGGGAACCGCTGGCCCCAGGGGGCACGCCATTCGACGCGGGCCGATCGGGGGCTGCCGGTGCGCATGAGGGCGATCACATCGCTGAGCACGTCCACGGAGGAAGCTTACGGGAGGACGATCGCGTATGAAATCCGGCTCGATGACGCATTGGTTGTCTCGCGGACGGCCCATACGGTGGCCTGCATGAGAACAGTGTTGGTGACGGGCGCGACCGGCACGGTCGGCAGGCTGGTGGCGGCGCGGTTGACGGAGGCGGGGGCCGAGGTCAGGCCCTTCGGCCGGGCCCAGGGCGACCTGGCGGACCCCGGGTCGCTGCCGCTCGACGGGGTGGAGTCGGTGTTCCTGCTGTGGCCGTTCGCCACGGCGGAAGGGGCACGGGCGGTGATCGACGCGATCGCGCGCCGGGCGCGGCGGGTGGTCTACCTCTCCTCCGCCGCGGTACGCGACCACGAGCGCGAGGTCGAGCGGCTGATCGAGAAGTCGGGCCTGGAGTGGACGGTGCTGCGCCCACACGCCTTCGCGGCCAACGCGCTGCGGTGGGCGGCGCAGGTGAGGGCGGGGGTGGTGCGCGGCTCATACGGCCTCGCCGCCATGCCCATGCTGGACGAGCGGGACCTCGCGGCGGTGGCGGCACGGGCGCTGCTGGAGGAGGGACACCATGGCGCCGTCCACGACCTGACCGGCCCGGAGTCGATCACCCAGGCCGACCAGGTCCGCATCATCTCCCAGATCACGAAATTTCCGGCGCGCTGGGAGGAGGTCCCGCCCGACCGGACCCGTACGGAGCTCCTGGCCACGGGCTGGCCCCCGCAGGCGGTGGACGGCGTGCTCCAGGCCCAGGCGGACCTCGTCCGCCACCCGGCCCCCGTCACGCCGGCGGTCGAGGGGGTCACGAAGACCGCACCCCGCACGTTCGGCGCCTGGGTGGCCGACCACGCCGAGGAGTTCCGCGTTCCCGGCGAACCGCCCGAGACCATGCGTGCCGCCCGCATTCACGAATACGGGGACGAGATCCGCTTCGACCGGATCCCGACGCCGCGCCCGGGCCCGGGACAGGTCCTTCTCGAAGTGGCCGCCACCTCCTTCAACCCGTCGGAGGTCGGCCTGCGCGCGGGCCTGCTGCGCGAGGTGCTCCCGGTGAGCCTGCCGTACACGCTCGGCGCGGACGTCTCGGGCACGGTCGTCGCGCTCGGCGAGGGCGTGACGGGCCTGGCCCCGGGTGACCGCGTGTTCGGCCTGGTGGACGGCGCCGCCGCCGGATACGCGGCCGTGCCCGCGAGCGTCCTGGCCAGAGCGCCGCGGAGCATCCCGCTCGCCCACGCGGCCGCCGTCCCGGTGGCCGGGCTCACGGCCTGGCAGGCGATCCACGAGCACGCCCGCGTCGCCCGTGGCGAGCGGGTGCTGATCAACGGGGCGGGCGGCGGGGTCGGCATGTTCGCCGTCCAGCTCGCCAAGCTCGCGGGCGCGACCGTGTTCGCCACGGCGAGCCCGCGCAGCACGGCCGCGGTCGAGCGGTACGGCGCCGACGAGGTGATCGACTACACGACCACGCCGCTCCCCGGCGGCATGGACGTCGTGCTGAACCTGGCCGCGCTCCCCCAGGAGGACGCCGCCGCCCTGGCCGGACTCGGGCGCAGGACGATCACGATCGCCACCCCGATCGAGGGCGGCACCCACTTCGTGGCCCGCAACGACCCGGCTCAGCTCGCCGAGCTGGCCGAGCTCGTCGACCGGGGCGAGCTCACGGTCGAAGTGGCCGAGTATCGCCCCCTGACCGAGCTGGAGGAGGTCCACCGCGCGGCCGGGCAGGGCCGGACGCGCGGCAAGATCATTCTGCTGCCGGACTGAAGTGGCGCAGCACCTCGGGGTTGGCCATGGCGTCGGGATTGGCCGCCTGCTCGACGGGCGTGCCCAGCAGGATCTTGCGTACGGGCACCTCCAGCTTCTTGCCGGAGAGCGTACGGGGGATGCCGGGGACGGCGTGGATCTCGTTGGGCACGTGGCGGGGTGACAGCTCCTTGCGCAGGGCGTCGCAGAGGGTCCGCTGGAGCGACTCGGTCAGCGTCGCGCCCTCGGCGAGCGTCACGTACAGCAGCAGCCGCCCCTCCTGCCCGAGCTGCCCGGTGTCGATCACGAGGCTGTCGGCGATCTCGTCGAACCGCTCGACGACCCGGTAGAACTCGCTGGTGCCCATCCGGACGCCGCCTCGGTTGAGGGTCGAGTCGGAGCGGCCGTAGATCACGCTGCTCCCGTCCTCGTTGATCTTGATCCAGTCGCCGTGCCGCCACACCCCGGGGTAGACGTCGAAGTAGCTCTCGAAGTAGCGCCGGCCGTCGGGGTCGTTCCAGAACATCACCGGCATCGACGGCATGGGCGCGGTCAGCACGAGTTCGCCCACCTCGCCGACGACCGGCTTGCCCGCGGGGTCGTACGACTCGACCTTCGCCCCCAGCGACCGGCACGGGATGATGCCCGCCCTGATCGGGTGGAGCATGGTCGCCCCGACGAACCCCGTGCACACGTCCGTGCCCCCGGAGAACGACCCCAGCGGGACCCCGGGCAGCTCCGAGGCCACCCACGAGAACCCCTCCGGCGGCAGCGGCGACCCGGTCGAGCCGACGCCGCGCAGCCGCTCCAGCCCCTGGGGGTGGATCCCGGCCTTCAGCGAGGCCATGATGTACGGTGCCCCGACCCCGAAGTAGGTCACCTTCTCGGAGTCGGCGATCCGCCACAGCGCGGCCGGCGACGGGTAGGTGGCCGCGCCGTCGTACAGCACCGGCGTGGCCCCCACCAGCAGGGCGCCGATGAGGTAGTTCCACATCATCCAGCCCGTGGTGGTGTACCAGAAGAACACATCGCCTTCGCCGATGTCCTGCTGGAAGGTGAGGGACTTGAGATGCTCCAGCACCACGCCGCCGTGCCCGTGCACGATCGGCTTGGGCAGCCCGGTCGTGCCGCTGGAGTAGAGGATCCACAGCGGGTGGCCGAACGGCACCCGCTCGAACTCCAGCGGCCCCTCCTCGGCCCGCAGCCCCTCCCAGCCGATCACCTCGCCGTGCGGCACCTCCCGGGTGTGCGCCTCGGCGGGCCCGGCCTGCTGGGGCGCGCTGCCCTCGTCGAGCGCCGCCAGGTAGGGGATCCACACGGTCGCGCGCAGCGTGGGGAGCTGGGCGGCGATCTCGTTGACGGCGTCGGAGCGGTCGTAGGTCTTGCCGTTGTAGTGGTAGCCGTCGACCGCGATGAGCACCTTGGGCTCGATCTGCTTGAACCTGTCGACGATGCTCGGCACCCCGAAGTCGGGCGAGCCGGCCGACCAGATCGCGCCCAGGGAGGCGGTCGCCAGGAAGGCGATCAGGGCCTGCGGGATGCTCGGCAGGTAGGCGGCCACCCGGTCGCCGCGCCGCACGCCGAGGCGGGCCAGCCCCGCCCGGACGCGGGCGACCTCCTCGCGCAGCTCGTCCCAGGTCAGCTCCTGGCGGGCGCCGTCCTCGGACACGAACACCACGGCGGTGCCCTCGGTGCGGCGCAGCGCGTTCTCGGCGTAGTTGAGCGTGCTCCCCTCGAACCACGTGACGTCCGGCATCGTCCCGGACAGCACCGGCCCGTCGCCCCGGTCGCCGACCACGTCGAAGTAGTCCCAGATCGACGTCCAGAACTCGCCCGGGTGCTCGACGGACCACCGCCACACGTCCTCATAGGGTCCCGGCCGTCCCAGCCACTCCAGGTAGCGGGTCAGCCCGGCCTTCGCGACGACCTCTTCGCTCGGCTCCCAGAGAAGCTCGCCCTCAGCAACCATGTGCCCATCCTGTCGCCCGTCGGGGGGAAAGTCATACCCGGACCCCCACATAACTTGCTATCTCCGTAGGTGGTCCACCGCCATACGCGCCGCCGTGCCGATCACCGCGTCGGCGCGCGGCTGGTTGAGCGCGGTGCTGAACGAACGCGTGCACACGGCCACGGCGTAGCGCCGGCCGTCCGGGTACTCGACGACCCCCGACTCGCTGCGCAGCGTGGGCAGCGTGCCGGTCTTGCCGCTGACCGCGACGTCGTCGTACGGGAAGCCGGAGGCCAGCCGGTGCGGCCACACCTGCATGTTGAGCACGCCGCGCATCCAGGCGCACGACTCCTGCGAGGCCGCCTCGTCCCGCCAGATCATCCCGAACAGCGCGGCCAGCTCGCGCGGGGTGGACCGGTTCGCCCGCGCAGGGTCGAGTACGCTCAGCCGCGCGATGTCCTCCGGATCCACGAACGGCCACGCGTGCCCGGCGTCGACGGCCATGCTGCCGAGGAGTTCCCGGGCGCTCTGCGTCACCCGCGTCCCGTCGAGCCCGAACCCGGCCAGCATGGTGTTGATCGCCTCGCACCCGACCCGGCCCAGCAGCACGTCGGCCGAGGTGTTGTCGCTCACCGCGATCATCAGGTACGCCAGGTCGCGCAGCGAGATCGTCACGTCGTCGAGCATCGCCGAGAGCCCCGTCGGCCCCGAGACCCTGTCCTCGGCCGTCACGGTCACGCGTTCGGAGAGGTCCAGGAGCCCGGCGTCGGCCTGCCCGCAGAGCGCCACCAGCAGCGGCACCTTGAACATCGACGCCGTGGGCACCGGCTCGTCCGGCCCGTGCCCCACCTCGCGCCCCGAGTCGATGTCGGCCGCGTACAACCAGCCCCGCACCCCCGCCGCACGGAACAGCGCCTCGAAGTCGGGCGTGCTCATGCGAGCATCCCCGGCCTGCGGCTGATCCGCCGCACGGACACCGCGCCCTCGTCCGTCATCCCGGCGCTCTCCTTCAGCGTGCGTACGGCGACGGCCGAGAAGTCGTCGACCAGTTCGTCGATCGGGGCGGCCACCGCCTGGCGCCAGGCGGTGGAGACCCGGCACGTGATCGGCGAGCCTAGCAGCGGCCGCCAGACCAGCCCCGGGAGCTCCACCTTCGGCCCGAACGCCACCGCCGCGCCCGCCAGCACCAGCCCGAGCCCGGCGCCCTCGTGCACCTGTACGGGGACGTAGCCGTGGCGGCGGCACTCCGAGAGCATCTCCGCGTACAGCCCCGGCTCGCCCTCCTGGGGCGGCATCAGCAGCTCCCGCCCCGCCAGGTCGGCCAGGTGCACCTCGCCGACGCCGGTGAGCGGGTCGCCCTCGGCCAGCAGCACACCTTGCGGCTGCGCCAGCACCTGGCCGAACCGCAGGCCGGGCGCGGCGACCGGATGGCGGACGAGGCCGACGTCGATCGTCCCCTCGGCCAGCGCCGTCACCTGGTCGGCGGTCCAGATCTCGGCGGGCGCGAGGCGTACCGCGGGATTGGTCTCGCGGAAGCCCGCGACCAGGGCGGCGATGGCGGCGGCGGCCAGGTCGGGCGGGAGGCCGACCTTGAGCACCGTGCCCTCGCCCTGCCTGGCCAGCTCGTGCAGCCGGTCCACCCGGGCCACGATCTCGCGGGCCTCGCCCAGGAGCAGCCGGCCCGCCTCGGTGAGCCGCACCTGGCGGGCCGAGCGGTCGAACAGCCGCACGCCGAGCTCCTCCTCCAGGCGCTTGATGCGCTGGCTGAGCGGCGGCTGCGCCATGCCGAGCCGGATGGCGGCGTTGCCGAAGTGGAGTTCCTCCGCGACGACGGTGAAGTAGCGAAGGTGTCGGACGAGGTCCACGACCAGCCACTATATCCAGATTTATATCTGTAAGGCGCTCATATCAGTATTGGACACCCTTGCCGTCCCTCTGGTGTCCTCTGCCTCATGGCACCACAAAGGGGGATAAAGCGTCGCTGGCCGTGGATCCTTTCGGGGCTCCTGATCCCGGTCGTCGCGGCGGGAGTCGTCGTATGGGCGCTCCGCACGGAGGGCTCGCCGAAGGAGACGGCCGACAAGTATCTGGCGGCGTGGTCGGCCCAGGACTACGCGGGGATGCGCGCCCTGGTGGCGGACCCGCCCGCCGACTTCGAGACCTGGCACCGCCGCTTCCGCACCGACCTCAAGCTCACAGACGCGCGGTTCTACGTCCCCACGGCGTCGGGCGTCTTCGCTTCCTACGGAGACGACATCGGCTTCCAGGCCAAACTGACCGGCCAGGAGGACTGGGACTACGACGGCCAGATCAAGCTCGTCGAACGCGACCGCGCCTGGAAGGTGGCCTGGACGCCGGCGACCATCCACCCGCTGCTCAAGAAGGGGCGCTCGCTGCGGGTGATCTCCCAGCAGGGCGACCCGCTGCGGGTCCTGGCCGCCGACGGCACCGCGATCAACACGCCGTCCGCGCCCGGCTCGGTGCAGCAACTCGTGGAGGGCATCAGGCAGACGTTCCCCGACCGCTTCGAGAAGCCCGCCCGCTCCCGGATCGACCTGTACGAGGGGGACAAACCCATCCAGACGGTCGTCCGCGCCAGTGGATACCGCCCGCTCCAGACCACCATCGACCTGAAGGTCCACAGCGCCGGAGCCAAGGCCCTGGAGGACGTGTCGGAACCGGCGTCCCTGGTGGCGCTGCGCGCCTCGACCGGCGAGATCCTCGCGGTGGTGAACAAGCCGGGGGGCTTCAACCGGGCCCTGCTCGGCAAGTATCCGCCCGGCTCGACGTTCAAGGTGGTGACGGCCTCCGCGCTGGTCGCGGACGGGGTCGAGCCGTCCCGCCAGGTCACCTGCCCCGCCGAGAAGAACATCGGCGGCTTCCCGTTCCACAACGCCGACTTCGAGGACTTCGGCACGCTGTCGTTCCAGGACGCGTTCGCGCATTCGTGCAACACGACGTTCGGGGAGATGAGCGTGGGCCGGCTGAACGGCGGCCGGCTGGCGCAGGTCGCCCGCAGCTTCGGCTTCGGGACCCCGATCACCCCCGGCGTGCCCGCGGTCCGCGCCGAGTTCCCGGACACGAAGGACGACACGGACCTCGCCTCCGCCGCCATCGGCCAGGGCCGCGTCCTGGCCAGCCCGCTCAACATGGCCTCGGTCGCGGCCGCCATCGCCTCCGGCGCCTGGATCTCCCCGACCCTCGTCAAGGAGGAACTGATCCCGGACGCCCAGCCCACCAACCCCCGGCCGCTGGAGGACGGCGTGGTGGCGGCCCTGCGCAAGCTGATGCCGGCCGTGGTGACGGACGGCACCGCCCACGCCGTCCAGTTCCCCGAGGGCACGGCCGGTAAGACGGGCACCGCGGAGTTCGGGTCCGGCAAGGAGCCGCCGACCCACTCGTGGTTCATCGGCTACCGCGGCGACCTGGCCTTCGCGGTCATCGCCGAGGGCGCGGGCACCGGCGCCGGCGTCGCCGCCCCGGCCGCCGCCCGATTCCTCGACAACCTCGGCAGCGCCGGCACGTGATGCTACGCGGTGCGGCCGACCGGCGAGGTGAGGCCCGCCACGGCGGCGACGACCTCGGAGGCGTTGGAGAGGTCGGGCAGCACCACGTCGGCCCCCGCCTCGCGCAGCTCGGCCGCCATGGACCGGCCCGAGGCGACCCCGATCATCGCCGCGCCGCCGATCTTGGCGGCCTGGACGTCCCGCGTGGAGTCCCCGATCACCACGGTGTTCGCCGCGGTGAACGGCGTGCCCAGGCGCTCCTTGGCCCGGGACTGCGCCACCTGCAGCAGCGTCGCCTTGGGGTAGACCTCCTCGCCGTACCCGCCCAGCGTGAAGTCGATGTGCTTGTCCAGCCCGAACGCCTTGAGCTTGTGCACGGCGTTGCTCCTGATGGTCCCGGTCAGCACCGTCTGGATCACGCCGTCGAGCCTGGACACCGACTTCAGCGCGTCCTTGGCCCCCGGCAGGGCCCGCCCCTCCTTGGCCAGCCGCCCGCGCCGGTCGGCGAAGGCCACGGCCAGCGCCGACAGGAACTTGGGCAGATGATCGTCCTCGGCCAGGATGCCGTTGACGGCGAGCGTCTCGAAGACGATCTCGGAGTCCGGGCGCCCCAGCGGGGGCACGAGTTTGACCAGCGGTCGCCCGGTGACGACGCGGAACGCCTCCGCGTAGGCGTCTCTGGTCACGATGGCGACGTCGACCAGCGTGAGGTCGATGTTCCACAGCACAAGGCGGTTGATGGCAGCCTCCTGGGGGGGTGACCCTGCATAGGGTACGGCGGGCGCCGCCGTTCGTGTTCACATACGGTACGGCCGGCGCGATACGCGGGGCCGACGCCTTGGCGATTCGGGCATGAAGGTTTTACGCGAAATTCAGCGCGTCCGACAGCGTGTCGACCACGGGAAAGCCGATGCTCGCCAGCTCGGCGCGGGTCGTCATCCCGCCCGTGTACAGCACCGCCCTGGCCCCCACGTGCCGCGCGGCGAGCCCGTCGTCCACGCTGTCGCCGATCACCAGGACCTCGGCGGGATCGATCCCGAGGGCCGTGATGTGTGCCGTCATGTGCGCGGCCTTCTCGCCGCCTGTGGTGCCCAGCAGCCCGTCGACGCGGGTGAAGTGCCGGGTGATGCCGAACGAGTCGACCTTGGGCACGAGGTGCGCGTGCGGCGCCATCGAGCAGAGCGACTGGGTGCCCGTCCAGTTCGCGAGGACCAGCTCCGCGTCGGCGGCCAGCGCGCAGGCGTCGCTCAGCCGGAAGTAGTGCTCGTGGAACCCGTCGTCGAGCAGCTCCCACTCCCCCTCGGTCAGGGGGCGGCCGAGCATGCGCTCGTAGGCGACCCAGATGGGCCGGGTGTAGACCGCGCGGAATCCGTCGGCGGTCATCTCAGGAAGCTCGTACGGCTTGAAGACCTCGTTGGTGGCCCCCACCACGGCGTCGATGTCGTGGAAGAGCGTGCCGTTCCAATCCCAGATGATGTGCTTTGTCATGTTGCGACAAGCTTAGACGGCACGTGTGACGTTTCGATGAACGCCCAGAACAGGGGCCGCGACCATCCGGCCACGGCCCCTGAGGGGAGAGAGTTAGCCGCAGGCCTTCGCGGTGGCGCCGACGCCGTTCTGACCCCCACGGCCGCCGTTCCACTGGATCGAGGCACTGCCCCAGGCGCACATGTTGTTGGCCCAGATCATGTTGCCCCAGTGCCGGCCCTTGTTGCCCGCCTTGAAGCGGAACTGGTCGTAGCGGCCGTCGGCGGCGTAGACGCTGATGGTGCCCGTCGCGGACGAGGCCGTCCGGATCTCGACCCAGTTGGTCTTGCACTTGCCGGACCACCAGAGCTTGATCGTCCCGACGTTGCCGTCGAGGCGGCTCTTGATGTTGCCGGTCTTGACCACCTTGGCCGAGTTCCAGCATCCCGACTTGGCCGGGTCCTTGTGGTCGCCCGGCTTGGCCTGGGCGTGCGCGGGCGCGCCCGCCAGGAGGACCGCCGCGACGGCTCCCAGGACAGTAGCGGCAACTCGAAGCTTCACTTGGACCGACTCCTTGCGTAAACAACACTTGCTAGATCGCGACACTAGCGAGGCCCGGCTCCAAACGGTCAAGGAAGTGTGATCGATGTAACGTCGTTGTTATGATCGCAGAAGGTCGGAAATCTCCTGCGTGGCATACCACATGAGCTCGTGCGCCTCGGCCCCGTCCACGGTGAATCTCGCGTCGTCGTCGCCCTCGTCCGAGGCCGGCAGCGCGGCGACGGCGGCCTCGATGTCGGTGATCGCCTCGTGGTCGTCGATGTGCACCGCGGCCACCTTGGCCAGCGGGATCGGGTCGGTGAGGCGTACTCTCGCCCGTTCCTCCAGATCGACTCCGGCGGTGACCGAGCGCTCCGGCACCTCGGCGGCGACCACCACGCGCCGGAACGCGGTCTCGGCGCCGTCGGCGCGGTCGGCGGCCAGCATCCGCAGCGACGCGCGGGCCGCCTCGGTGAGTGCCACGTATTCGAGCTCCTCGGTGTCACCCGAGGCGTACCACTCGGTCAGCGCGGGGGTCACCGCGTAGCCGGTCAGCGGGGCCGGACCCAGCTCTCCCGCCTCGACCGCATGGGCCAGTGCCGGGAGAGTGCACGGCAGATAGACGCGCATGACGAACCTTTCGTGCTTTCTTTCTGGCCGAGCTCAGCTCGGCGTGCCGAGATGGAGGTCCGCACTCGGCGGCGGCCACATCTCAGCGTGCAAGGGCTCTATCATGCCCGTCGCAGCGTGAGACGGAGGAGAGACTCGAGTTCCTCGATGGTCGAGTTGGCATCTTTGTGATGGATGCCGGCGATGCCGAGCGCGCGGGCGGCCAGGATGTTGGCCTCGATGTCGTCGATGAACACGCACTCCTCGCAGGCCAGGCCGATCAGCTCGACCGCGTGGTGGTAGATGCGCGGCTCGGGCTTGCGCATGCCGACCTCGCCGGAGATCACGACCGCGTCGAAGAGCTCGTCCCAGTCGGCGCGGGGATACTCATTTGACCAAGAGTTAGATACCAAACACGTTTTGACACCATTTTCCCGTACGTCGCGGAGCATGTCGTACATTGCGTCAACGCGTTCGAATCCCGCGAACATCCGCTCCAGCAGCCCTTCGGCCACGGGCGGCACCCCGTCGACGGTCAGCAGCCGGGCGGCGAGGTCGCGCTCGAAGGCGGAGCCGTCGATCTCGCCCCTTTCCAGCGCGTGGACGACGCTTTCGCCGACACCGTCGCCGTAAGCGTGGTCGACCACCTTCCGCATCACGTGGCGGTAGTGGTCGCCGTCGATCCTGTCCGCCGCGATCCAGCGCGCGATGGAGTCGGAAAGGCTGGTCGTCAGCACTCCGCCCCAGTCGATGAGCACACCCGTAAGCACCGTTCCAGAATAGAACGTCACCGGCACTTATAAACCGTTAAAACCCTATAAAAAGGTCGCCCGATATATCCGGTTAAGGTGTGCTTCCAGCGATAGTCGCTACCCAGAAAGGACCGCCGTGCGGACGACGATCCTGATCACCTCCCCTGACCGATGGACCGCCCCGGGACTGGAACTCTTCGAGTTCGCGCCGATCTTTCCCGGCGGCCCGGAATGGCTCACCAAACCGGTCCTCATCGCCCTGCTCAGCTCGGTCATCGCCATCGCCCTGTGCTGGGCCGCGTTCGCCAAGCCGAAGATCATCCCACGCGGCTGGCAGAGCATCGGCGAGTACGCGTACCTGTTCGTACGCGACCAGATCGCGCGGCCCAGCCTCGGCGCCGACTCCGACCGATGGATGGGCTTCCTCCTCACGACCTTCCTGACCGTGCTCATCTGGAACCTGATGGGCATCGTCCCGCTCATCCAGTTCCCCGTCGCCGCGCACATCGCCTTCCCCCTGGTGCTGGCGCTCATCGTGTACGGCATCAAGGTCTACCTCGGCGTCCGGCACCACGGCGTGCGCGGCTACCTGAGGGGCATCGTGCACCTCCCGGGCCTGCCCGGCTGGGCGTACGGCCTCTATGCCCCGCTGATCCTGGCCGAGGTGTTCATCACGTCGCTGTTCACCCACTTCGTACGGCTGTTCGCGAACATGTTCGCCGGCCACATCCTCGTGGCCTTCTTCAGCTCGGTGGGCTTCTGGTTCCTGTTCGAGCGGCTCACCCCGCTGGGCGCGGGGCTCGGCGTCCTCGGCGTGCTGATGACGATCGTGATGACCGCGTTCGAGATGTTCATCCAGTTCTTGCAGGCGTTCCTGTTCGCCATGCTGGCCGGGATGTTCATCGCCAGCGGCCTGCGCGGCGCGCACTAGCTAGCGCGTGACCCGGGCGGCCAGCTTGCGGTGCGCCGCGGAGCGCAGCACGCCGGCCGCCCTCTCCGCGTCGGCGGCGGGGGCCTCGGTCAGGTAGCCCTTGGCCTGCTTGAGCGTGAGCAGCCTGGTGACGGACTGGTCGAGCCGCTCCTTGGAGATCCGGCCCGACCTCACCGCCGCCACCACCGCCTGGTAGGCCTTCGGCAGGTCGTTCGGCATGAGCAGCAGGTCGGCCCCGGCCAGCACGGCCCGCACCGCGATCTCCCCGTCGTTGTACTTCTTGCGCACGCCCTCCATGTTGAGCGCGTCGGTGGAGATCACGCCCTTGAAGCCGAGCTTCTGCCGCAGCAGGCCGGTCAGGATGGGCTTGGACAGCGTGGCCGGGTCGCCCGACGGGTCGAGCTTGGGGAAGACGAGGTGGGCGCTCATCACGGCGTCCACGCCCGCGTCGATCGCCGCCCTGAACGGCGGCGCGTCGATCTTCTCCCACTGCGCCTTCGTGTGCTTGATCACCGGCAGCCCCGTGTGGCTGTCGACGTCGGTGTCGCCGTGGCCGGGGAAGTGCTTGGCGGTGGCGGCCACCTTCGCCTCGCCGAACCCCTTGACCGCCGCCGCGACCATCTTCGCCACCCGCGCCGGGTCGTTGCCGTAGGCCCGGGGGCCGATGACCGGGTTCTTGGGGTTCACGTTCACGTCGGCGACCGGGGCGAAGTCGAGGTTGACGCCGAGCGCGCGCAGCTCCTCACCGGTGGCCCTGGCCACGGCCCGCGCCCGGTCGGGGTCCTTGGTGGCGCCGATCTGGGCGGCTCCGGGGAAGTCGGTCATGAGCGCGGACATCCTGGCCACCAGGCCGTTCTCCTGGTCGGTGCCGATCAGGAGCGGGACGTCCGCGGACGCGCGCTGCAGGCCGTTGGTGAGGCCGACGACCTGGCCGACGCCCTTGATGTTGTGCGGGAAGAGGATCACGCCGCCGAGGTGGTACTTCGCGATCACCTTGGCCGGGGTCTGGGCGCCGTACCTGGCCTGGTTCTCGCCCGACACCGTGTCGGCCGCGGTGCCGTACAGGACGGGCATGAAGAGCTGGCCGACCTTCTCCTCGACGCTCATCTTCGCCAGGACGCGCTCCACGGCGCCCTGCCGCGCCTGCGGCGGGCTCTGCGGCGTCGTCTGCGAGGGCGTCTGTGGGGGCGTCTGTGGGGGCGTGGTCTGCGCGGGCGGTGCGGCCTTGCCTCCTCCGGTCGGGGTCGCACCCGCCGGGCTGCCGCCTGCGCCGCAGGCTGTCAGAGCGATCGCGAGGAGGCCTGCCGTACCGATCCGTCGAAGCATGCCTCCAAAGGTATCCATGAGACAACCCACACCAGACCGTCCCTTTACCAAGACGGCCGAATGTGGACCCGGTTACAGCCCCAACCGGGTGAGCCCGGACAGGTGCACACGGGCCGCCGCACGCGCCTGCGCCGCCGTCGTCTGCGCCCGCGCGGCCTCGGCGGCCCGCTCGCACTGCTCGCGCGTATGCACGGCCAGCACGGCGCGTACGGCGGGCAGCGCCGCGGCGCCCATCGACAGCGAGGAGACCCCGAGCCCGACGAGCACGCAGGCCAGCGCCGGGTCGGCGGCCGACTCGCCGCAGACGCCGCACGGCTTGCCCGCTCTCGCGGCGGCGGCCGCGGTCATGGCGACCAGGTCCAGCAGCGCGGGCAGCCACGGGTCGTGCAGCGCGCTCACGGCGCCGACCTGGCGGTCCGCGGCGTAGGCGTACTGGGCGAGGTCGTTGGTGCCGATCGAGACGAAGTCCACCCGGGTGAGCAGCTCGCGGGCGCGCAGCGCGGCCGACGGGACCTCGACCATGGCGCCCACGTTCGTCAGGCCCCTGGCCCGGCACTCCTGCGCGAACCACGCGGCCTCCTCGGCCGTGGCCACCATCGGCGCCATCACCTGGAGCCGCTCGGAGGCGACGGCCGCGAGCGCGCCGAGCTGCGCCGCCATGACGTCGGGGAATCTCCTGAACCTGCGCAGCCCTCGCTCACCGAGCGCCGGGTTCGGCTCGGCGGGCCCGGGCAGGAACGCCAGCGGCTTGTCCGCGCCCACGTCAAGAGTGCGCACGACCACCTTGCCGCCGGGGAACGCCTCCAGCGCCGCGCGGTAGGCCCGCCGCTGCTCCTCCGTGGACGGCGGCTCGGTCCTGTCGAGGAAGAGGAACTCGGTGCGGTAGAGCCCGATCCCCTCGGCCCCGGCGTTGACGGCGTCGTCGAGGTCCGCGGGGCCGCCGATGTTGGCGAGCAGCGGAACCGGGTGCCCGTCGGCGGTCCTGCCCGGTCCCTTCGCCGCGGCGATCGCCGCCTGCCGCACGGCGTCCGCGCCGACCGCCTCGGCCACGTCGGACTCGGCCGGCTCGACGCGTACGTCTCCCGACGTGCCGTCGGCCATCACCCGGACGCCCGGCGGGATCTCCAGCGCGCCCGGGCAGGCCACGACGGCGGGCACGCCCATCGCCCTGGCCATGATCGCGGTGTGGCTGGTGGGGCCGCCCTCCTGGGTGACGAACGCGGCGACGTCCTCCTTGCGCAGCATCGCCGTGTCGGCGGGCGCGAGGTCCCTGGCGACCAGCACGTACGGCTCCTCGGGCGCGACCGGGAGCCCCTGCATGGCGTGCCCGTAGAGCAGCGCGATCACGCGGTCCCTGATGTCGTCGAGGTCGGCGGCCCGCTCGCCCAGGTAGCCCCCGGACCCGGCCAGTACGTCCCGATATTTCGTGAAAGCTTCAAAAACCGCCCTCGGGGCGGCCAGGCCGCGGTCGATCAACGTTCGCATCTTGACGACCAGCCCGGGATCCTCGGCCATCAGCGCCTGGGCCTTGAGGATCTCCTCGGCCTCGCCGCCCGCCTGGTTCCCCCGGGCCTCCAACTCTCCCGCGACCTGTGTGAGCGCGGCCATCGCGCGCTCCTTCTCCTGATCCGCCTCACCGGTGTAGGTGGCGCCCTCGGGGGGTTCGGGCACGGAGACGGTCAGCACGTACGCGGGGCCGTGCCCGATGCCCGGGCTGACCCCGACCCCCCGCAGGTTCATGGCGCCGCGGCGATCGCGGCCAGCTCGTCGAGGACCTCTTCCGACCCCTCGCCCTCCGCGCTGATCACGACGGTCTCGCCCTGCCTGACGTCCAGGGCCATGATCGCGAGGATGCTCTTGCCGTTGACCTGCTGGCTGCCGTGGGACTTCGTCACCGTGATGTCCATGGGGGCCTTCTTCGCCCGCTGGACGAACGTCGCGGCGGGCCGGGCGTGCAGCCCCACCTCCGCCGCCACGGTGACCTTGCGCTCACCCATTACTCCTCCTTCTGGTGCCGGTCCAGACCAGCCGGACCCTCGTGCGATAGCGCGTGTACATTCTGCCGTCTCGGCGAACACGCTCGTTCCGGAGCTATTCCCATCGGAAGAGCTCGTCCCCCGCGTGAACCGCCCCCTCCGCGACCTCCGTCACGGACCCGGAGAGGGCGTCGAGCGCGACGACCGGGCAGACCGGCGAGCGGCCGCCCGCCTCGACGACCGCCGGGTCCCAGGCCACGACGGGCTGACCGGCGCTCACGCGGTCGCCCTCGGCGGCCAGGAGCTCGAACCCCTGGCCTTTGAGCTGGACCGTGTCGATGCCCAGGTGCACCAGGACGCCTCTGCCGTCGTCTCCGACGATGACGTACGCGTGCGGATGCAGTTTCATGATTTTTCCAGCTATGGGGGCTACGGCCTTGCCCGGCCCGCGCAGCGGGTCGATCGCGGCCCCCGGCCCGACCAGCCCGGCGGAGAACACCGGGTCGGGCACGGCGGCCAACCCCACAGCTGCCCCCTCAACCGGGGCGAGAACAGTCGTCATGGTCTCGCCCTTAGCCGATGATGTCCTCGATGTCGCTGGCGATGGTGTCCGCCTCCGGCCCGACGACGACCTGGACCACGTTCCCCGCGGCCATCACGCCGTGCGCGCCCGCCGCCCTGAGGGCGGCCTGATCGACCTTGGACGCGTCGTGCACCTCCGTGCGCAACCGGGTGATGCAGGGCTCGATCTCGATGATGTTGTCGGCCCCGCCCAAACCGGCGATGATCGCGTTCGCGTCAGCCGCCATCCGGCCCTCCCTAGAGCTCTTGTGACCAGGCTATTTCAGTCGGTCTGGGTGACCTTGTTCAGCCCGCGCGGCGCGTCGGGGTCGATGCCGAGCCTGCGGGCCAGCGCCTCGGTGAGCAGCTGACCGGGCACGATCAACCCCATCGGAGCCACCCATTCGGGCAGGTCGGGGCCGTTCAGCGCGGCGGTGCCCGCCCGTGCGAGCGCGTCGCCGCCACCGATCGTGTACGCCGCCGCGCCCGCGGCCACCACCCGCTCGGCCAGCGCGACCGTACCGGACAGGGTCGGGCTGTTCTCGGCGGCGACCAGCAGGGCGGGCGTGTCGGCGTCGACCACGGCGATGGGGCCGTGCAGCAGGTCAGCGTAGGACAGGCCCATGGCGTGCAGGTAGCAGGCCTCCTTGAGCTTCAGCGCCGTCTCCAGGGCCGTCGAGAACGCCAGCCCGCGCCCGGACACGACCACGCCCGGCTTGTCCAGCAGGCCCTCGACCACGGCCTCCAGGTCGCCCGGCTCGGTGACCAGCTTCTCCACTGCCTCGGGCACCCGCCGCAGGTCCTCTGCGTCCACGTCGGCGCCCAGGCCCAGCGCGAGCACCGCCAGGGCCGCGAGCTGCGTCGTGTACGTCTTGGTCGCGGGAACGGCCTTCTCCTCGCCGGCGACCGTGCACAGGGCCACGTCGGCGGCCTGCGCGAGGGGGCTCTGCTCGCCGCCGTTCGTGATGCCGACGGTCCTGGCCCCGCAGTCCTTGGCCCAGGCCAGCGTCTCGACGATCTCCTCGGTGCGCCCCGACTGCGAGATCGCGACGGCCAGCACCCCGTCCAGGTCCAGCTTGCGCTTGTACGTCGTGGCGATCGAGGGCGCGGCCAGCGCGGCCAGGCGGCCCGCGTGTGATTCGACCAGGTATCGCCCATAAACTGCAGCATTGTCAGAGGTACCGCGCGCGATGAACAGCAGCTGGCGAGTCTGCTCGCCCACTGCTCTCACCTCGTCGACCCTCGGCAGCAGGGAGTCCAGGGTGGCCCGCAGCGCGGCCGGCTGCTCGGCGATCTCGCTGCGCATCTTCGTGGTCATCTCGGGCTCTTTCCTTGATCGACTGCGACGCGGACTTGACCGTCTTTCGCGACATGTGGTCTAGTCCGGACTAGACCAGTACGAACCATAACCCATTGCCAAGGTCGCGATCGAGGGGAGGATCCGTGGCGCACATCGATCCGGACAGCCCGGTGCCCAAGTATTTCCAGCTCCGCGAGATCCTGTTGGACCTCATCGACAGCGACGAGCTGAGCATCGGGGCGGCCATCCCGTCCGAGCGCGAGCTCTGCCAGCGCTTCGGCCTGTCCAGGATGACCGTACGGCAGGCCGTCGACCACCTCGTGTCCGAGGGTCGCCTGCACCGGGTTCCGGGCAAGGGGACGTTCGTCGCCCGGCCCAAGATCGAGCTGGCGCTGCAGCTGACGTCGTTCACCGACGACATGAGGGCGCGGGGCATGATCCCGGGCTCGCGCGACCTCGATCGCCGGATCGTGCGGGCCAGCGCGCACCTCGCCAAGGAGCTGGGGATCCAGCCGGGCGAGGAGGTGCACTTCATCGAGCGGCTGCGGATGGCCGACGGGGAGCCGCTGTCCATCGAACGGGCGCACATCCCGGTCAAGCTCGCCCCCGACCTGGGTTCCCACGACTTGTCGGATAAATCACTTTATGAGCTGCTGGAGAGCCGCTACGGCCTGGTCATGGACGCCGGCGAGCTCACCATCGACGGCGGCATCGCCGACCCGAGCGACGCGGACCTGCTGAAGCTCCCGCGCGGCGGCGCCGTACTGCTGCTGCAGCGCAGGTCGTTCGCCGGCGGCGTCTGTGCGGAGCTGGGCGTGTCCACGTATCGTGCGGATCGTTACCAGTTGCGCACCATCCTGGAAATGCCCGTAAGACGGGGCTGAGGCCTCACCCGGCTCGGAGGAACGCCCGGTGAACGAGACCACCGCCGCCCGGCCTTCGCCGTTCGCTCGCGTGATGACCGTGCTCCAGCGGCTGGGCCGCTCCCTCATGCTGCCCATCGCCGCCCTGCCCGCCGCCGCCCTGCTGCTGCGCTTCGGCCAGCCCGACATGCTCGGCTCCAACGGCGCCGAGCCGGGGGGCCTGGCGGACGTGGCCGGGTTCGCCTGGATGAACCAGGTCGCCGAGGTGCTGGCCGCGGCCGGCGCGGCGCTGTTCGAGAACCTGCCGTTGCTGTTCGCCGTGGGAGTGGCGATCGGCTTCGCCCGCAAGGCCGACGGCTCCACCGCCCTGGCCGCCGTGGTCGGCTACCTGGTCTTCGACCGGGTGACCAAGGTGATGTTCTTCGGCTCCGACATCCGCGACACCGTCCTCATCAAGGAGGCCCAGGCCCAGGGCATCAAGGAGATCATCAACTACGGCATGCAGAACCCGACCAAGGTCCTCGGCGGCATCGTCATGGGCCTGGTCGCCGCCCTCCTCTGGCAGCGCTTCCACCGCATCAAGCTGCCGTCCTGGCTGGCCTTCTTCGGCGGTCGCCGATTCGTCCCCATCATCACCTCCATCGTGGCCCTGCTCCTCGGCGTGGTCTTCGGCTGGCTCTGGCCGGTGATCGGCGAGTGGATCCGCCACGCCGGCGAGGCCCTGGCCGCCATCGGCCCGATCGGCACCGGCATCTACGGCCTCATCAACCGCCTGCTCATCCCCCTCGGCCTGCACCACTTCGTCAACTCCGTCGTCTGGTACGTGGTGCCGCAGTGCGAGGTGGGCGGCCGGGTGCTGGGCGGGGACTGGAACTGCTACTTCGGCGGCGCCCCGCACGCCGGCCAGTTCATGGCCGGCTTCTTCCCCATCATGATGTTCGCCCTGCCCGCCGCCGCCCTCGCCATGTGGCGCGCCGCCCCACCCCACCGCCGCGCCACGGTGGGCGGCATCATGCTCTCGGCCGCCCTGGCGTCGTTCGTCACGGGGATCACGGAGCCGATCGAGTTCGCCTTCATCTTCGTGGCCCCCCTGCTCCTGGTGGTGCACGCCATCCTGACCGGCCTGGCCATGGCCCTGACCACCTTGATCGGCGGACAACTGGGATTCGGCTTCTCCGCCGGCCTGCTCGACATGCTCCTGAACGCCAGCAAGTCGAACACCCAGAATTTGCCCGGGATCCTGATCTTGGGGGTGATTTACGGCGTCATCTACTACGCCGTCTTCACCTTCCTCATCCGCAAACTCAACATCCTCACCCCGGGCCGCGAACCCGAACCAGACCTCGACTCAGGCGAAACCTAACCTCCCACCCCAAGCCGCTCCACCCACCCACAGAACACACGCGCCCCACCAACCCACGCGACGCCCGCTCCCCAAGCGCCGCAACGCCGAGACACCCCACGGCCATACCCAGCGCCCACCCAACGACGGGAACACGACACGCACCACAGCCCAGCCAGGGCCACCACGGACGACACGCCCCGCAACCCACGACCACCGCCCCGGCCAAACACCCCACGAGCGAGCCCCACGAGCCCCAGGCCACCCGCCACACCGCCGCCCCACGTCCATCACCTCGCCCGGCCCTCCAAAGCGCCGCGTCGGCGAGACGCCCCACCGGCCGCGCCCGGCGCCCATCAACGGCGGAGCCCACTCGCGCCCCGAAAAAGGGACGACCACCACCCCACTACGTGCATGCCCAAAAGGGTTTGGGGCGCCCGCAACCCAGCCAATCGCGTCCGGAATAGCCCTCCACCCCCACTCCAAGGGGATCCAACTTCCAAAAATCTTCTCCATCAAAGACGGACAGACCCATCCACCCCCAGGAGAAGTTGGCGGCATTTGTATTCCTAGCCCAGACCGAAAACTCCTTATAACGATTCTTTCTTCGTCCAAGAATTTGGAGGATGCGTGTCAACAACCCCCCGCATCGGCGTCACCCCCACCCCCGAACCCCCCTACGACGAAGAGCAGCCGACATCGGAAATCGCACCCCCGGAAATCCACGGCACCCTGGCCCTGGACCCCCACCCCCTCGTATGGGGCCCGCCGGGATCCATCCCCGATGAGCGCAAGCTGCGCCACCTCGGCCAGGCGCTGGCAGAGGTGCTCGCGGGCCGCCGCCCGCCGGAGACCGTGGCCGACAAGCTCACAGCTCGCGCCTACCGAGAGCTGGTCCAGGCAGGCAAGATGATCAAGACCAGCCGCCCCCCGTTCGCCGGCAGCGTGCACGTCAAGGAGCCCAGGGACGGCGCCGTGGAGATGTGCATGCTGGTGCACTGTGGCGACCGCAACCGCGTCCTGGCGATACGGCTCGAACGGAGAGGCGCCCAATGGCTCTGCACCGACTTTGAAACAGCATAAAAAAGGCGCAGAAAAGACGCAGAAAAGGAGAGACCCCCACACGAGGTGGGGGTCTCAAAAAGAAGCGTCAGGCGGCGTTCTTGGGATCGCCGTGGCAGCGCTTGTACTTCTTGCCCGACCCGCACGGGCAGGGCGCGTTGCGCTCCACGTTTCCGTACGCGGCCCGCTCCGCCGAAGTGGTGCGGACGCGGGTGTGCTCGACCTCGCCCTGCTCGCCGGGCGCGGAGTATTCGAGCTCGGCCGGACGCTCAGGCCCGCGCAGCCCGCGCGCGATGATCGAGCGGGTCTCCGCGATGGCCGCGTCCTCCTCCTCGACGATCGGGTTTTCCTGCACCTCCACCTCGAGGTTGAACAGGAACCCGACCGAGTCCTCCTTGATGCCCTCGAGCATCGCGGCGAACATCTCGAAGCCCTCGCGGGCGTACTCGATCTTGGGGTCCTTCTGCGCGTAGGCCCGCATGCCGATGCCCTCGCGCAGGTAGTCCATCTCGTACAGGTGCTCGCGCCACTTCCGGTCGAGGACCGAGAGGATCACGCGGCGCTCCAGGTCGCGCGTGGTCTCGGGGCCGAACTCCTCCTCGCGCCTGGCGTACGCCTCGAGCGCGTCGGCCTTGACCTTCTCGGAGATGAACTCGGCGGACAGCTCTTCGCGAGAGCCGGCCTCCTCGACGAGGTCCTCGATCCTGGTCGAGATCGGGTAGAGCTCCCCGAACGCCTTCCACAGCTTGTCGAGGTCCCACTCCTCGGCGAAGCCCTCGGACGTGGCGCCCTGCACGTAGCCGTCGATCACCTCCCCGACGAAGCCGCGCACCTGCTCGTGCAGGTCGGCGCCCTCCAGCACGCGGTGGCGCTCGGCGTAGATGACCTTGCGCTGGCGGTCCATGACCTCGTCGTACTTCAGAACTTCCTTGCGGATCTCGAAGTTCTGCTGCTCGACCTGGTGCTGGGCGGAGGCGATGGCCTTGGAGACGATGCCCGACTCGATCGGCTGGTCGTCGGGGATCTGCAGCCTGGTCATGATCATCTCGACCCTGGCCGAGTTGAACAGGCGCATGAGGTCGTCGCCGAGCGACAGGTAGAACCGCGACTCACCGGGGTCGCCCTGACGGCCGGAGCGGCCGCGGAGCTGGTTGTCGATGCGGCGCGACTCGTGGCGCTCGGTGCCGAGAACGTAGAGGCCGCCGAGCGAGGTGACCTCGTCGTGCTCGGCCTTGACCGCCGCCCTGGCCTTCTCCAGCGCCTCGGCGTAGGCCTTCTCGTACTCCTCCGGCGTCTCGACCGGGTCGAGGCCGCGCTGGCGCAGCTCGAGATCGGCGCGGAACTCGGAGTTGCCGCCGAGCATGATGTCGGTGCCTCGACCGGCCATGTTGGTGGCGACGGTGACCGCGCCCTTGCGCCCGGCCTCGGCGATGATCGACGCCTCACGCGCGTGGTTCTTCGCGTTGAGCACCTCGTGCTGCACGCCGCGGCGCTTGAGCGCCTTGGACAGCCGCTCGGACTTCTCCACCGAGGTCGTGCCGACGAGCACCGGCTGGCCCGCCTCGTAGCGCTCCTTGATGTCCTGGACCACCGCGTCGAACTTGGCGTCCTCGGTCTTGTAGACCACGTCCGCCTGGTCCTTGCGGACCATCGGCCGGTTGGTCGGGATCGGGACGACACCCAGCTTGTACGTCTGGTGGAACTCGTTGGCCTCGGTCGCGGCCGTACCGGTCATTCCGCTCAGCTTGGTGTAGAGGCGGAAGTAGTTCTGCAGGGTGACCGTGGCGAGAGTCTGGTTCTCGTCCTTGATCTTCACGCTCTCTTTGGCCTCGATGGCCTGGTGCATGCCCTCGTTGTAGCGGCGCCCGTGCAGGATGCGGCCGGTGAACTCGTCGACGATCAGGACCTCGCCGTCGGCGACGATGTAGTCCTTGTCCTTCTTGAACAGCTCCTTGGCCTTGAGCGCGTTGTTCAGGAAGCCGACGAGGTGGGTGTGCTCGGGCTTGTAGAGGTTGTCGATGCCGAGCCAGTCCTCGACCTTCTCGACACCGGCCTCCAGGATGCCGACCGTGCGCTTCTTCTCGTCGACGATGTAGTCGCCGGTGCTCTCCTCGCCAGGGTTCTTCGCCTCGACGCCCCTGCGCAGGCGGGGGACGATCTTGGCGAACTCCTGGTACCACTTGCCCGACTGCTCGCCGGGGCCGGAGATGATCAGCGGCGTACGGGCCTCGTCGATCAGGATGGAGTCGACCTCGTCGACGATCGCGAAGTTGTGGCCGCGCTGCGCGCACTCCTCGAGCGACCACGCCATGTTGTCGCGCAGGTAGTCGAAGCCGAACTCGTTGTTGGTGCCGTACGTGATGTCGGCCTCGTACTGCTTGCGCCGCTCGTCGGGCTGCTGGCCGGCGATGATGCAGCCGACCTCGAGGCCGAGGAACCGGTGGATGCGGCCCATGGTCTCGGCGTCACGCTTGGCCAGGTAGTCGTTGACCGTGATGACGTGGACGCCCTTGCCGGAGATGGCGTTGAGGTACGCCGGAAGCGTACAGGTGAGGGTCTTGCCCTCACCGGTCTTCATCTCCGAGATGTTGCCCAGATGGAGGTTGGCGCCGCCCATGATCTGCACGTCGTAGGGCCGCTGGCCGAGCACGCGGCGGGCCGCCTCGCGCACGGTCGCGAACGCCTCGGGAAGCAGATCGTCGAGCGTTTCACCGTCTGCATGGCGCTGCTTGAACTCATCCGTCAGCGCACGCAACTCCGCGTCGGACAGGCTCGTGAAGTCGTCCTCGATGGAGTTGACCTGGTCTGCGATCCGCTTGAGCTTGCGCAGGATCTTACCTTCGCCGGCACGTAGGATCTTGTCGAGAATGGCTGCCACTTTATGTAAAGCTCCTCGCAGGTCTACCCCGGCGGCGCCGCCAGGAGGAGAGGCCGAGACAAACTTCCCCGTTGCCATCGTAGGCGGTTCCGCAACCAGACACAGCCACCGTGACGACGAGGGCGCAACACCCATCTGGGAGAATGGGTCAAGGCAGAGGGTATGCCGGTTGAGAGCCGGCTCGCACCAATAAGCGCGATAACCGGCAAAGGAAGGATTAATCATGGTTGAAGGGAAGAAGTCGGAGCATACGGAGAATCTCGGCAGCCACGCCGGGCGCGCGTCATCGTGGCTGGCGGTGACGGTGATGCTGGTGGGCACGGTGGTGGCCGGCTTCGGCCTCACGGCCGCCAACTGGACGCTCGTCTGGATCGGCGCCGGAGTGTTCGTCGTGGGCGGCGTCCTGGCCCTTGTCTTCGATATCTTCACCGATGTCGTGATCGACGCGCCCCGCGTGGGCATGCACGCTGAAGATCACCGCTGACGCACGCTTCACCGGGCGGGCACCCACCCACGGGTGCCCCGCCAGCTCCCATCTCCCACGCTCTGTGCGCCGCCGGTGACCGGTTCTCCCACACCGGCCGCGAGCACCTCAATGGCCCCGGCCGCGGCCTTTCGTAATAGGCGAGCACAATCCCCGTAACGACGAGCCCGCCGCGCGTGTCGGGCGGGGATGAGGGGTTGCGTACGGGGCGTACGAGCCACAGGCCGGACAGGCGGCGCTGGAGGACCCCTGGGTCTGCTATAGGCGCCGTCGCCTGCCGCCCGGCCGCTCTCAGGTGGCACGGCGGGCACGATCCGTATCGGCGGGGCAAGACGGCTGGCGTTGACGGCGGGCAGACCGGACGCGGTGACGCCGTGACGCCAACCGGACGCGGTGGCGCAGACCAGACGCGGTGGCGCCGACGGTCGAGGACTGGGCGATATTGACGAGCGGCCCGCCGGGCGAGGATGGCGTCAGTGGCGGCGAGCCGGGGGCGCCTGGCGTGGGCTGGCGGCAGTCCGGGCATTGGCTGGTGGCGGGCCAGGTGTGGGCGGTGCCAGCTGGCGGGCGATGGGCGACCTCCACTGCCGACGAGCGCGGGTGACGTCGACAAGGCGTCAGGCGGGCGCGGAACACAGTCGGCGCGGGACATATCAGCGCGGGACGCATCAGCGCGGGAGGCATCGACGGGGGCGGTCGGTGTTGGTGGGGCCGGTGGCGTTGGCGGTGGGTGGGCCGGGCGCGGATGGCGGGTGGTGTGCCCAAAGGGTGGGGCGGGCGGGGATGTTTTGTCGGTGGCCGTCGCTACATTGCTCGCATGCATCGCCATACGCAATCGCAGCCATGACCGGCACCATCGACCTGACCCTCGACGAGGCGCGCCGGATCATCCTCCGCTCCCAGGGCATGATCGGCGCCGACGCGCGCAAGGGCGGGGCGCACGCGATGCTGCGCAGGCTGGGCGCCGTGCAGCTCGACACGATCTCAGTGCTCGCCCGCTCCCACGAGCTGGTCGCCTACGCTCGCCTGGGCGCGGTGGGACGGGCCAGCATCGAACGGGCCTACTGGCACAACCCCGCCCAGAGCTTCGAATACTGGTGCCACGCCGCCTGCATCCTGCCCGTCGAGCACTGGCCCCTCTACTCGTTCCGGCGCCGGGCGTACCGTAAGCGGCGCTACCGCTGGCATGAGGTCCCCGACGGGGTGGACAAGCTGCTCGAGCAGGTACGCGAGCAGGGTCCGCTGACGACCTCGGACGTCGGCGGGGCCAAGAACGGCGGCCCGTGGTGGGACTGGTCCGACTCCAAGATCGGCCTGGAGTGGCTGCTCGACATCGGCGAGCTGGTCTGCAGCCGCCGTGTCGGCTGGCGGCGCGTCTACGACCTGGCGGAGCGCGTGGTCCCCGAGGAGCTCCTGGCCGACGACCTCTCCGACGAGGAGTGCGTCGTACGCCTGGCCGCCGTGGCGGGCCGGTCCCTGGGCGTGGCCAACAGGACCGACCTCATCGACTTCCTGCGCCTGAAGGGCGAGTACGCCGCCATGCTCGACGAGGCCCTGCGCAGCGGCGCGGCGGGCCTGGTCCCCGTGACGGTCTCGGGCTGGCCGGGCAAGAAGGGCTCCCCCAACGCCTGGGCGGACCCGACGGCGCTGGAGTCCGAGCCGCGCGGGCGCCATCGCACGACGCTGCTGTCGCCGTTCGACTCCCTCATCTGGCACCGCGGCCGCACCGAGCGCGTCTTCGGCTTCCAGTACACGCTCGAGCTGTACGTCCCCAAGCACAAACGGGTCCACGGCTACTTCACGATGCCCGTGCTGGCGGGCGGCCGGCTGATCGGCCGCGTCGACCCGGCCCGTGAGGGCAGCACGCTGGTGATCCGGCAGCTCCACCTGGAGCCGGGCCTGTCGCCCGCCAGGTGGGCCGACGCCCTGGCGGACGCCCTGTGGTCTGCGGCGGAGTGGGTGGGCTGCGATTCCGTACGGGTCGAGCACGCCGATCCGCCCGAGCTCGTCCCGATCCTGAACGCCGCCGCCACCGCCCGATAACACCCCAGCACGACGGCGCCAGACGGGCCGGCGCGGGTAGCGAGCGCGGGTCGCTGCCTATCTCCAGGCTGCCCAGATGGGGGCGGGAGTGAGACGGCTTGCGGGCAGCGGTGGCGGGCGCGAGTGGGTGTCTGCCTCCAGGCCGCCCAGGTGGGGGCAGGAGTGACGGCTCGCGGGCGGCGATGGCTGTGCCTATCCCTTGACCGCCCAGGTAGGAACGGGGGGCGGCACGGCCTCCGGGGCGTGGGTGACTGACTGTCCCTGACCGCCCAGATGGGAAACGGGGGACCCGGCCTCGCGGGCGGCGGTGGCTGCCTGCTCCCTGGCCGCCCAGTGGGGGGCGGCTCGCGGACGGCGGTGGCTGCATGCCTCTGGCCGGGCAGGCGGAGCCCAGGGCGACACGGCCTCGCGGGCGGTGGTAACTGCATGTCTCCTGGCCGCACGGGCGGAGCCCGGGGCGGCGCAGCCTCGCGGGCGGCGATGGTTGCCTGCCCCTGAGCCGTCCAGGTGAGAGCCGGGGTGAGGCTCCCCGCATGGACGGCTAGGTGATCTCCAGCATGCGTTCCCGCACCGCGTACACCACGGCCTCCATCCTCGAGTGCAGTTGCAGCTTGTCGAGGATGTTGCGTACGTGGTTCTTCACGGTGTTCTCGGAGATGAACAGCTGCTTGGCGATCTCGCGGTTGTTCATCCCCTTGGCCACCAGCCGCAGGACCTCCATCTCGCGATCGGTCAGGCGGGGGACGGGGAGCTGGGGAGGGCGCTCGGACTCCTTGCGGCTCATGTTCTGGAATTCGCTGATGAGCTTGGCGGCCATCGCCGGGTTGATTAAGGACTGGCCCTCGTGCACGCCGCGCACCGCGGCCGGCACGTCGTTGATCTGGACGTCCTTGAGCAGATAGCCGGTGGCGCCTGCCTTGATGGCCTCGAAGAGGTCTTCTTCCTCGTCGCTCACCGTCAGCATGATGACGCGCGTGCTCGGGACCGAGGCCTTGATGCCCTTCGTGGCCTCGATCCCGTCCTGCCGTGGCATACGCACGTCCATGAGCGCGATGTCGGGCATGAGGCGGTTGGCCAACTCGACCGCCTCCTGCCCGTCACTCGCTTCGCCGACCACCTCGATGTCGGGCTCAGCGGCCAGCGCGAGAGCCAGGCTCCGCCGGATCAGCTCGTGATCGTCAACGATCAACACGCGGATCGGCTCGGTCGCTGAGGTACGGACCTCGCCGGACTCGGTCACGAGGCCTCCTTGATCCGCCTCGCGACAGCCTTCGCTTCGCTTCGCTCGCTCATCTGAACCTGACTGAGCTCGCTCACGTCTCCTCCTCGTCGGGGGGCCAGAGCCGTTGAACCGCAATGATGGCACGGGAGCCGCGGTTCTCGGGTGGTCGAGAAGATCTTTTAGCGCGCGATCATGGCTCTACGAGCCGCAACACGCCGTAGTTGTAGCCGCGTCTGTTGTAGACCACGCACGGCTGGCCGCTCTCCTTGTCACGGAACAGGTAGAAGTCGTGCCCGACCAGCTCCATCTCGAGGAGGGCCTGGTCG
Organism: Nonomuraea sp. NPDC003707; assembly: GCF_053587055.1. Classification (NCBI taxonomy): domain Bacteria; kingdom Bacillati; phylum Actinomycetota; class Actinomycetes; order Streptosporangiales; family Streptosporangiaceae; genus Nonomuraea; species Nonomuraea sp. NPDC003707. The sequence goes on from NZ_JBSFNK010000005.1 coordinate 177,781, forward strand.
ATGGTCATGGGTTCCGCTTTGTGGAACTTCTCTCGGACGACGAGCGGCCCTTCGCCGTCCATCTCGATCGGGACGATGTCGTCGTAGCGCTGGTCGCGCTGAACCTGCTCGTCCTCTTCGGCCTCGGCGGGGGCGGTGGCCTCCCGCGGGGTCAGGTCCGCGACGTCGGGGAGTGCCGCGGTGATCTCCGCCACAGAGGGCGGGCAGTGGTTGCCGTGGTGGACCTTGCGCCGGTCGGCCAGCCGCCTGAGGCGGCCTTCCAGCTTGTCGAGGGCCATGTCGAGGGCTGCGAATCGGTCGTCGGCCGAGGCTTCGGCGCGGATGGCCGGTCCTCGAGAGTGAATGGTGAGCTCGACGCGCTCGCGCTGGTCAGCGAGGCGCGGATTGCGTTCTTTCGACACCTCCACATCGACTCGGATGAGTTTGTTGTCCAGACGTTCGATCCTGGCCAGCTTGGTCGTCACTTGGTCACGGAACCGATCACTCACACCTGTGTGCCGGCCCTTGACGATGATGTCCATGCAACAGCCCCCCTTCGGTCTAGCGACTGAGCAAGAGCGCCCGACGACGTGCCTGTCGGACGGGGTCTGCTGTCTGCCTTTCTGTCACCGTTACCCTCTTCCGACTCTGCGTCACCGGGAACTCGGTTGGCACCCGTCCGGCCGACCTGGTCTTCGACCCCACATCCGCCTGCTGAGGGTTTCGCAGCTCTGTTGCCACTACTGCCCTTCTCTTCTGGCGAGGGACATCTGGACCCTCGGGAAGGCAGGACTTACCCCTAAGCCGCACCGTGATCGGTCGACAAAGAGTCGCCTTACGTGGACCGTTTTGCCTGCGGCTGGCATCGGCTAGCAGAGTCGGGGACCCCGACCCTGCGCAACCACGGACCCGAACGGGTGCCATGTCAGAACGCTATCCGCATCCTGCGCGAATGTCAGCCGGAGGATCGGCCAAAGGATCACGTACCGTGATTTTCCCGAGGTCCTCATGCTCTCCCAAATGCCCTATTTAACCGGTCGGCAACCCTTATGAGGATGGAGCTCCCGCCCACTGAGCAGCCCTGCCGCCCCCTTGGGGGAAGTGACATGTGGCCTCGTGGTGAGGATAGCGATGTGGATCTTTCTTTACTCACCGTAACCGTAATCCTTTTCAAGATCTTCGGCGTGTCGCGGCCACGGTCGCGGCCAGCGGCACTCGCACCCCCGCCGAGCTCAGCGCCCTGGCGGCCTCCACGAGGGTGGCCCCGGTCGTGACGATGTCGTCCAGGAGCACCGCACAGGCCGCTGGAGGGCCTTTCGCGGCCCGCCGCACCTGGAGTGACCCCGCGAGGTTGGAGCTCCTCTCGGCGGAACTCAGCCCCGCCTGGTCGGCCACCCGCCGCGCCTGGCCCAGCGCCGGCCAGGCCTCGGCCCGCAGGCCCCACGCCCGCAGCCGACCGGCGGCCAGCACCGCCAGCCGCCCGACCGGGTCGTGGCCCCGGTGCCGGCGCGTCCGCCGCGCGCTCGGCACCGGCACCACCGCGAACCGCCCGCCGGCCCAGGGTGCCTTCGCGCCGTCGACCGCCGTCACGACGGTGAACGCCACGGCCTCCGCCAGCACCTCCGCCAACGCCACCGCGCCCCGCTCCTTGTACGCCACGACCGCCCTGCGCACCGCGCCCTCGTACGGTGCCGCCGACCAGCAGTCGGGCAGGCCGTCCGGCACGGGCTCGGGCAACCGCCTGGCGGGCGCGCCGACGAGCTCGGCCTGACAGCCCGCGCACCACCGCGCACCACCGGCGGCGCACCCGGCGCAGGACTGCGGGAGGACGAGGTCGAGCACGGCGGTCAGCACGCGTGCCAGGATGCCGCCCGCGACCGACAATTTCCGTCCGGGCCGACGAGCGGCCGGCCCGGGGAGAGACGAGCGGCTAGCCCAGGGGGAAGAGCGGCGTGCTGGCGCCGGATTCGATCTTGGGGGTCCAGGACTGCCGGTCCTGGCCGAGCTCCATGATCTGGTTGCCCTTGGCCGTCTTCGCCTCCGCCAGCACGCGGTCGTTCACCGCGGCCACCGCCGCGAGCGGCTCCTTCAGCGGCACTCCCTCGATCTCCCCGTCCCCCACGTTGATCTCGTTGAGCACCTGCCCCGCCTGGCCCTCCACCAGCACCAGCAGGTGCTCGTCATCCTCCCAGGCCACGTCGAGGATCTTGTTTCCCCCCTCGGTGGTGGTCAGGGCCTGGAAGTTGCCCAGCATCATCCCCGCCGCCCCGCCCGTGAGCGCGCCGATCTGGACCGTGTTCTGACCGGTGGTGACCGCCACCCGCACGCCGTCCCTGGCGATCCTGAGCCGGGTGACGTCCAGCCCGGTCAGCTTGGGCGCGGAGATCCGCTGGGGTCCCTTCCCGCTGAGCGGGTCGTACCGGAGCAGGGCGGAGTTCGTCTGGTCGTAGGTCCACAGTGACCCGTCGCGGTGCCACGTGGGCGGGGTCAGAGTGCCCTGGATGACCTCCTGCCAGCGCCCCGACTGCGTCAGCGCCGCCACCGAGATGCCGGTGGAGGTCTGGGCGGCGACGTACCCACCGTCCTTGGACAGGGCGAAGCCGTGGAAGCCGTCGCGCTCCTGCCCCGCCGGACCAGGCACGCTGCCCGCGGGCCCGTCCTTGCTCATGTAGTGGACCGCGCCCTTGCTGATGTAGTACGCGGCGTCGCTGGTGGCGTCCAGCCAGTCGTCGTCGGAGTCGGGCCGGTCGATGGAGTAGGACTCCCCGTTCACCTGGATCTCGATGACGCGGCCCTTGGCGATCTCGTTCTTGTTCAGGCTGTACCTGATCTGGGCCCGCAGGGAGTCCTCGGCGCCCAGGTCAAGGGTGTCGAGGGGGCCGGAGAGGTTGATCACCACGCGGTCCTCGCCGGACCTGATCGACTCGACCTTGGTGTCGAGCGGGAAGCTGGTCGTCACCGCCCCCTGCAGGGCCGAGGTGGGGCTCTTGAGCAGGCGCTGCAGGATGGTCTGCGCGTACGTCTCCGTCGGCTTCAGCCGCAGGCGCACGCGGTCCACGACCAGCGTGTTCGGGCTGTTGCCGTTCAGGTAGTAGAGGTTCGTGGCCCGGTACGCGCGGCTCACGTCGGAGTCGGTGAGCAGCAGCCCGTTGGGCAGGCTCTTGACCAGGTAACCGCCGCCTTCGGCCTTCACGAGCTCGAAGGAGTCCACCCAGGGACCGGCGGTGGGGGCGTACGAGTCGTCCTCCTTGATGCGCGCCACCCACCGGCCCTTGACCGTGACCTTCTCCACCGGCTCCGTCCCCTCGCGCTCGGTGGGAGGCACGACCTCGAACGCGTCGTCGACCACCGTCACCGGCCCCGAGGCGCTCCACTTCGCCCGCGCCTCCTGGGTCAGGTACTGGGGCAGGATGGTCGGGTCGTCGGCGTAGGCGGCCATGGCCGCCTGCAGACCCCTGATCGTCTGCTCCTCGTTCCAGGTCTTGTCGGGCGGGAAGGCGATCATGCGGTGGAACGGCTTGCTCAGCGGGTCGCCGCTGCCGGCCTCGTTGACGGTGAGGGGACCGGTCACGGGGATCACGGTGCAGCCGGAGCCCGCGCAGACCACCGCGACCCCGATCACGAACACCGCGCCGAGCCGCCACACCCGCTCACGCCGCCCGGTCACCCGTCTAGTCGTCGTCATGGTCGGCCCCGTCCGCCGAGGCCGGCAGCAGCACCGGCGTCATGGCCGTACGCCACGTACGCCGCATCTCGATCTCCGGCGGCACCAGCGACAGCGGCGAGCCCTTCAGATCGGCCCCGGCCGTCCTCGGCAGCGTCAGCCTGAACTGCGAGCCCTCCCCCGGCTGTCCCCAGGCCTGCAGCCAGCCGCCGTGCAGCGTGGCGTCCTCGCGCGAGATCGCCAGCCCGAGCCCGGTGCCGCCGATCGTCCGCGCCCGCGACGGGTCGGCCCGCCAGAACCGGTCGAACACCATCGTGTCCTCGCCGCCCTTCAGCCCGATCCCGTGGTCGCGCACGGCGACCGCGACCGCGTCCCGATCGGCGCCGACGGTGACCACGATGTCCCTGCCCTCGCCGTGCTCGATGGCGTTGAACAGCAGGTTGCGCAGGATCCGCTCGACCCTGCGGTTGTCGATCTCGGCCATGCACGGCTCGTTCGGCAGCCGGAGCTCGAAGCGGGTCGTGTGCCGCTCGGCCAGCGCCTCGGAGTCGGCGATGGCCCGCAGCACCACGTCGCGCACGTCCACAGGGTCGAGGTCGAGCGTGGCGGCGCCGGCGTCGTAGCGGCTGATCTCCAGCAGGTCGGCCAGCATCGACTCGAACCGTTCGAGCTGGGCCTGCATGAGCTCCGCCGAGCGGGAGGCCATCGGGTCGAAGTCCTCGCGGGCGTCGTAGAGCAGGTCGGCGGCCATGCGCACGGTCGTCAGCGGCGTGCGCAGCTCGTGGGAGACGTCGGAGACGAACTGCCGCTGGACCTGCGAGAGCTCCTCCAGCTGATGGATCTTCAGCGCCAGGTTGGCGGCCATCTCGTTGAACGAGTTCGCCAGGCGGGCCAGGTCGTCCTCGCCGCGAACCTTGAGCCGTTCGTCCAGTTTGCCGGAGGCCAGGCGCTCGGCGGCCTGGCGCGCCAGGCGCACGGGAGTGACGACCTGGCGGGCGACCAGGTACGCGATGGCGGCGAGCAGCAGCACGAGCCCGAGGCCGACCACGACGATGGCCAGCCGGACGTTGGACAGCAGTTCCTCTTCGTCCGTGAACGGGAAGAAGTGGTAGACCTCGTAGTTCTGGCCGCTGGAGGGCACGTGCACGGTGCCGCCGACCACGTACGTGAGCCTGGGCTGGCTCTCGCCGGCGAACTTGATCTTCTCGATGGACCCGACGGTCTTCTTCTGCACGTTGTGCCGTAGGCTCTCCGGCACGTTGGACGGCACGACGCCCCCGGACGCCCGCGACTGGCCGGGGATCGCCTGGTTGAGTATCAGCACGTCGTAGCGCTTCTTGGAGCCGTTCTCACCCGATCCGGTGACGATGTCCATGACGTCGTCGAGCGGGTTGGCCGAGCCCTTCTTGCCGCTGTCGGCGGGCTTGGTCGGGTCGTCGGTCTCGGGCGCCAGCGCGTCGGCGATCTGGAGGCGGTCGGCGAAGGCCTCGCTGGCGGAGGAGCGCTGGCTGCTCTGCACGACCGACCGGTTGATCTGCTCGGACAGGAACGTGCCCAGCACGACCACCACGATCACGGAGATCACCAGCGTGCTGGTGACCACCTGGAGCTGGAGCGAGCGCCGCCACACGCTCCGTGTCCTGCCTGCCGCACGTCGCACCCGCCGGCGAACGCCGCCGAGAATCTGGCGGAATGTCCGTCGGCGGAAACGCTTCTTCTTCGCCAGGGGCACGGCAGCAGGTCGGGACGTGGACTAGGCGGGGCCGGCTTTGTAGCCGACGCCGCGGACCGTCACCACGATCTCGGGGTGCTCGGGGTCCTTCTCGATCTTGGCCCTGAGCCGCTGCACGTGCACGTTGACCAGCCGCGTGTCGGCCGCGTGCCGGTAGCCCCAGACCTGCTCGAGCAGGACCTCGCGGGTGAACACCTGGCGCGGCTTGCGGGCCAGCGCGACCAGCAGGTCGAACTCCAGCGGCGTGAGGTTGATCGTCTCCTCGCCCCGCTTGACCGAGTGCCCGGCCACGTCGATGGTGATGTCGCCGATCTGGAGGATCTCGGGGGTCGGCTCATCGGTGCGGCGGAGCCGCGCCCGCACCCGGGCCACGAGCTCCTTCGGCTTGAACGGCTTGACGATGTAGTCGTCGGCCCCCGACTCCAGCCCGAGAACGACGTCGATCGTGTCGCTCTTGGCCGTGAGCATGACGATCGGAACCCCCGACTCAGCCCTGATCCTGCGCGCGACGTCGATGCCGTCCGCCCCCGGCAGCATCAGGTCGAGCAGGACCAGATCCGGGCGTGTATCCCGGAACGCATCGAGGGCCTTGTCGCCGTCGGAGACAAAAGACGGCTCGAAGCCTTCCCCTCGCAGGACGATCCCCAGCATCTCGGCGAGAGCGGCGTCGTCATCGACGACCAGCACGCGACCTTTCATGGCCCCTCATTCGTTCTACGCATTGTGGGACATACCCGCACGATCGCTGAAGGTTACCCTTGGTAGGCCCATGAGTGTGACATGAGCCATGCAAAAGGCGAATTTTAGGTCCGCCCCCCGCGACCGCAATCTCAAGTCTGCGGTAACAGAGCAACTTTCTGCCATCCCCTGGACGTGAACCTCGACCGGATTCTCCGTCGAATACGGCAAGGATGAGACGGCGAATGCGCTCAGCGACACCAATGCCCCGTTCAGCATGCCAGGATTGGGATATGTCAGACGGTCACGGTCCCCCGCCCGAGACGCCATCAGGCTGGTCGGCCGAACAGCCCCCGCCCTACAGCGCCCCGCCGGCCTCCCCGTGGACCGCGCCAGGCGCGCCACAGCAGATGCCCTACGGGCAGCCGTACGGGGAGCCCCTTCAGCAACAACAGCCACTGGGACCCGGGCCCCAAACACCCTATCCGCCCTATCCGCATCCTCAGCCCGGTTACGGCTACGCGCCGCCACCACCGGCGCTGAGACCGGGCATCATCCCGCTGCGCCCCCTGGGCCTCGGTGACATCCTCGACGGCACGATCAAGCTGATCCGGTCCAACCCGAAGGCCGTGCTCGGCCTGTCGGCCGTCGCCGCCCTGCTCGCCTCCGTGCCCGTGGCCGTCGGCCAGGCGTTCGTGCTCGACACCATGAGCGGCGCGTTCACCGACCCCGAGAGCGCGTACACCTCCTCCGACCAGCTCACCAGCGTGTACGGCGTCGCCGCCCAGTACGGCGGCACGCTCGTCTCGTACATGGTCCAGTTCGTCGTGGTCACGCTGCTGACCGGCGTGCTGACCAGGATCCTCGGCCGGGCCGTCTTCGGCGGCACCATCACCGCCGGGGAGGCGTGGCGGCTCGTCAAGGGCAGGGCGCCCGCGCTGTTCGGCGTCGTGGCGCTGATGGCCGTCATCATGCTGGTGCCGCTGGTCGTGATGGTGCTGCTCATCGTGGTGGTCGCGTTGAACGTCTCCTCCGGCGGAGCAGGCGTGGTCCTCGGGCTGGCCTTCCTGTTCATGATCGCCTACCTCGGCTACTACCTGTTCTTCACGACCCGCTTCGCCTTCGCCTCGCCCATCGTGGTGCTGGAGGGCAGAGGGGCGATCGAGGCCATGCGGCGCTCGTGGCACCTGGTGACCGGCGACTTCTGGCGCGTCTTCGGCATCCTGCTGCTCACGTCCCTGCTGGTCGGGCTCGTGGCGGGCGTCCTGTCGGTGCCCTTCACGCTGGCGGGCACGCTGTTCGGCATGTTCGGCGCGGGCTCGGTGGCCACCACCGTCGTGTCGGCCGTGCTCATCGCCCTCGGCGGCACGCTCGGATCGATGCTCACCTATCCGTTCCAGGCCGGGGTCGCCGGCCTGCTCTACGCCGACCGGCGCATGCGCAGCGAGGCGTTCGACCTCGTGCTGCAGACGGCGGCCATCGAGCAGCAGCGCCAGGGATGGGTGCACTCCTCCGCGGACGAGCTCTGGCACCCCTCCAACTCCGCCAGGCCGTGAGCCCGATCGACAGGGAGGAGGCCGCGCGCCGGGCCGCGGAGGAGCTCCTCAAGCCTGCATACGAGAAGGAGTCCCTGCTCGACCTGATCTACCGGCGGGTCATGCAGTTCCTCGGCGACCTGGTGGACACGGCCGCGGGCGGGGGCGCCGCCGGAGGGGTCATCGCCTCCGTGATCATCGTGCTGGTCATCCTCGCGCTGATCGTGCTGATCTCGTGGCAGCTCCGCAAGGCCAGCCGCAAGAACGCGCTCGCCGTGGGCGGGCTGTTCGGGGAGCGGGTGATGACGGCGGCCGAGCACCGGGCGGCGGCCGCCGGGCTGGCCGCCGAGCAGCGCTGGACCGAGGCCGTCCAGGAACGGCTCCGCGCCATCGCCCGTGACCTGGAGGAACGCGCGCTCGTCGACGGCATGCCGGGGCGCACGGCCGACGAGCTGACCAGTGAGGCGGCCCTCTCGCTGCCCGGCTTCGCCACGAGGCTGGCGGCGGCCGCCCGGTCGTTCGACGACGTGACGTACGGCGGTGTGGCGGGCACGCGGGAGGCGTACGAGGAGATGGCCGACCTGGACGAGCAGCTCCGCCAGGCCCGCCCGGTCCCGGTCGGGGCCGGCGCGGCGGCCACGGCCTGGACCCCGGTCGGCGCGGCCCCGGGCGAGCGGCCCGGGACGGGCGGGAGCGCATGAGCGTCCTCACGCGTCCCGCCGACGGCGCGTCCTCCTCGACCTCGCCCACCGCGCGCTCCACCTGGCGCGGCAGCCGGATCATCGTCCTGCTCGGCCTCATCGTCGTGCTCATCGCGGTCGCGGGCGTCCTGTTCGGCCCGGAGCGGGGCCCGTCGCGGGCCCTGGACCCCGACGACACCACTCTGGCGGGCTCCAAGGCGCTGGCCGAGGTGCTCAGGTCACGGGGCGTCACGGTGGACCGGGTCGACTCCGTGGAAGCCGCCGCCGCCAAGGCCACGACCGGCAACCGGCTGCTGCTGATCACCGACATGTCGTACTTCGACGAATACAGCCTGACCCGGATCCAGGGCGACCGGCTGATCGTCGGCGACCTCCCCGGTCTCGACGCGCTCGCCCCCGGCGTGCGCAGCGAGCCGGCCCCGGCGCGCACGCGCTCGCGCGAGCCCGAGTGCTCGCTGCCCGCCGCCCGGGCCGCCGGCAGCGCCTACCTGGGCGGCGCCGTCTTCCGCGGCCCCACCGGGGCCACCGGCTGCTACCCGGCCGGCGACGGATACACGCTGGTCAGCTTCCCGCAGGCGGGCGGCGTGACCACGGTCGTCGGCGACGGCGGCTTCATGACCAACCAGCGCCTGGCCGAGGACGGCAACGCCGCGCTCGCGCTCAACCTGATCGGCACCGGCAGGCCCGTGACCTGGCTGGTCCGCCCCGCGACCCCGCCGCCCGTCGCCGAGCTTCCGGGCGAGCGGGGCAAGTCGATGTACGACCTCATGCCCGAGAGCATCCGCTGGACCGTCTACATGTCCCTCATCGCCCTGGCTCTCACGGCGTTCTGGCGGGGCAGGCGGCTGGGCCCCGTGGTGACGGAGAAGCTGCCGGTCATCGTGCGCGCGGCCGAGACCGTCGAGGGCCGCGGCAGGCTCTACCGGGCCAGGCGCGCGCGGCAGCGGGCCGCGGAGTCGCTGCGCGAGGGCACGATCGACCGGCTCACGCCCAGGCTGGGGCTCGGATCGGGGGCCGGGCCGAACGAGGTCGTCGCGGCGCTCGCCGCCCGCACCGGCCAGGACGCCCACCAGGTCGGCGCGGCGCTCTACGGGCCACCACCGGTGGACGACGCCGGGCTCGTCGGGTTGGCCGGATATTTGGACTTCATCGAAAGGCAGGTCAGTGAACTCTGAGGAGACGTTCCGCGTCCCGAGCTCGGGCGACTCGGCGAGGGAGGCGCTGGGCGCGCTGCGCGCCGAGGTGTCCAAGGCCGTGGTCGGCCAGGACGCGGTGGTGACGGGGCTGGTCATCGCGCTGCTGTGCAGGGGGCACGTGCTGCTCGAAGGCGTGCCCGGCGTGGCCAAGACGTTGATGGTGCGCACGTTGTCGGCCGCCCTGTCCCTTGACTTCAAACGGGTGCAGTTCACGCCGGACCTGATGCCTGGTGACGTGACCGGCTCGCTGATCTACGACGCGAAGACCGCGGAGTTCGAGTTCCGCGAGGGGCCGGTGTTCACGAACCTGCTGCTCGCCGACGAGATCAACCGCACCCCGCCGAAGACCCAGGCGGCGCTGCTGGAGGCGATGGAGGAGCGGCAGGTCAGCGTCGAGGGCGCGGCGCGGCCGCTGCCCGACCCGTTCGTGGTGTGCGCGACGCAGAACCCCGTCGAGTATGAGGGCACCTACCAGCTCCCCGAGGCCCAGCTCGACCGGTTCCTGCTCAAGCTGACCGTGCCGCTGCCGCCGCGCGAGCAGGAGATCTCCGTGCTCGAACGGCACGCCCGCGGCTTCGACCCGCGCGACCTGAGCGAGGTCAAGCCCGTAGCCACGGCCGACGACATGGCGGCCGGGCGGGAGGCGGTCTCGAAGGTGCACGTGGCGCCCGAGGTGCTCGGCTACATCGTGGACGTGGCCCGCGCCACCAGAAACTCGCCGTCGCTGCAGCTCGGCGTCTCGCCACGTGGCGCCACGGCGCTGCTGGCGGCCTCGCGGGCGTGGGCGTGGCTGTCCGGGCGCCCGTACGTGACTCCTGACGACGTCAAGGCGCTGGCCAGGCCCGCGCTGCGGCACCGGATCCAGCTCCGGCCGGAGGCCGAGTTGGAGGGCGCGACCGCCGACGGCCTGCTCGACGGCATCCTGGCCTCCGTACCGGTCCCGCGCTGATGGCTCTCACGGGACGTGCCGGGCTGGTCGCGGCGATCGGGATCGTCGTGGTGCTGCTGGCGCCGCAGCCCGGGGCCGCGCTGGCCGGGGTCTGCCTGCTGCTGGCCGCCGCGATCGTGGTGGACCTGGTGTTCGCCGGCGCGGTGCGCCCGCTGAGGTTCCACCGTTCCGGCGACACGCTCGTACGGCTCGGCCAGCGGGCCACGGTCGAGCTGATCGTCGAGAACCCGGGCCCCCGCCGGGTGCGCGGCGCGCTCAGGGACGCCTGGCCGCCGTCGGCGGGCGCCACACCGCGCGTCGCCGACCTGAACGTGCCCAAGGGCGAGCGCCGCAAGATCGTCGTGACGCTCGCCCCGACCAGGCGCGGCGACCGCTCGTCCGTGGCGGTCACGGTGCGCTCGGTCGGCCCGCTGGGCCTGGCCGCCCGCCAGGGCAGCCACCAGGCGCCGTGGTCGGTACGCGTGCTGCCGCCGTTCCTGTCGCGCAAGCACCTGCCGTCCCGGCTGGCCCGGCTCCGCGAGCTGGACGGCCAGCACCCGGCTCTGGTGCGCGGTCAGGGGACGGAGTTCGACTCGCTGCGGGAGTACGTGGTGGGCGACGACGTGCGCTCCATCGACTGGCGAGCCACGGCGCGCCGCCACGACGTGGTCGTACGCACCTGGCGCCCGGAACGCGACCGTCGCGTGCTGATCGTGCTCGACACCGGCCGCACCTCGGCGGGCCGGGTGGGCGACGCGCCCATCCCCATGGCCGGGGCCGCCGCGGGCGGCGCCGGGCTGCTCGTACGGCCGGATCCGCGGCCGGCGCCCGGCTGGCCGCGGCTCGACTGGTCGATGGACGCCGCGCTGCTGCTGGCCGCGCTGGCCGCCAGGGCCGGTGACCAGGTCGACTTCCTCGCCTACGACCGGGCGGTGCGCGCCTGGGTGAGCGGGGCGTCACGCACCGAGCTGCTGTCGTCGCTGGTCAACGTGATGGCGCCGATCGAGGCGGAGCTGATCGAGGCCGACTCGCAGGGCATGGTCGCGGCCGTCCTGTCGCGGGCCAAGCGGCGCTGCCTGGTCGTGCTGCTCACCGACCTCAACGGGGCGGCCCTGGACGAGGGGCTCATGCCGGTGCTCTCCCAGCTCTCCTCGCGCCACCTGGTGCTGGTGGCCGGGGTGTCGGACCCTCGGGTGGCGGCCATGGCGGGGCGCCGGGCGTCGGCCGAGGAGGTGTACGACGCGGCGGCGGCCGAGCACGCCCAGCTCGAACGCCGGCGCATCACGGCCCGGCTGCGGCGGCACGGGGTGGAGGTCGTGGACGCGCCCCCGGAGGACATCGCCCCCGCGCTCGCGGACGCGTACCTGGCGCTGAAGGCGGCCGGGCGGCTGTAGGGCCTGGACCGGGGGACGTCAGGCCGTCGGGGCGACGTCCGGGGCGCGTTCGAGGTCGCCGGTCTCGTTCTGGCGCAGGGCACGGCGGCCGAAGGCGATCACGTACAGCAGGAAGCCCACCTCCGCGAGCGCGCCGATGCTCACGCGCGCCCACGTCGGCAGCCCGGACGGCGTGACGAACGCCTCGATCAGGCCCGACACGAACAGCACCACGACCAGCCCCAGCGCCACGCTCATCACCGCCCGGCCCTGCTCGGCCAGGGCCTCCGTCCGCCGGCGCGGCCCCGGGTCGATGACCGTCCAGCCCAGGCGCATCCCGACCGCCGCCGCCAGGAACACGGCGGTCAGCTCCAGCAGCCCGTGCGGCGTGATCAGGCCGAAGAAGATGTCCAGCTTGTCGCGGGAGGCCATGAGACCGCCGGAGACGCCGACGTTCGCGGCGTTCGAGTAGAGCACGTACGGGATCGGCAGGCCGAGCAGCACCGAGTAGATGATCGTCTGCGCCGCGACCCACGCGTTGTTCACCCACACCTGGCTGGCGAAGGAGGCGGCCGGGTGCTCGGAGTAGTAGTCGGCGAAGTCGTGGTCGACGAGCTGGGCGATCTCGTCCGGCGAGCCGATCGTCGCCTGGACGTCGGGGTTGGCCGCCACCCACGCGCCCATCACCCAGGCGACCGCGATGAACGCCACCGTGCTCCCCAGCCACCACCACCGCGCCCGGTAGGCCACCACGGGGAACGACACCGTGAAGAACCTCACCAGCTCCCGCCAGGCGGGCGTGTGCGCCCCGGTCACCGCCGACCTGGCCCGCGCCACCAGCGCCGACAGCCGACCGGTCAGCATCGCGTCCCCGGACGAGGAGCGCACGATGGACAGATGGGTGGACACGCGTTGGTAGAGGTCCACCAGCTCGTCCACCTCGGCACCCGTCAGCGACGAACGACGCTTGACCAGATGATCGAGCCGGTCCCACACGGGGCGGTGAGCTGTGACGAACGCATCGATGTCCACCCGAACATTCTGGCCGCTCAAACACCAGTACATAGCCGTTAGGCTCCACATATGTCTGAGGTTGTGACCGGCGACGCGGTCGTCGTCGAAGTGCGGATCGCCCAGATGCCCTCGCGCGCGCTGGCGATCGTCATCGACATGGCCGTGCAGTTCACGGTGCTGATCGCCGCCTATGCGATCTTAGGCGCGTTCTCGGTCATCTCGGACTCGGCCATGTTCGGGGCCGCGATGATCGTGTTCATGGTGCTGGTGCTGGTCGGCTACCCCGTGATCTTCGAGTCGCTGACCAGGGGACGCAGCCTCGGCAAGCTCGCGCTCGGGCTCCGGGTGGTCAGCGACGACGGCAGTCCCGAGCGCTTCAGGCAGGCGCTGTTCCGCGGCCTGGCCGGGGTCGTGGAGTTCTGGATGCTCTCCGGGGCGCCCGCGCTGATCGCGTCGCTGGTCTCGCAGCGGGGCAAGCGGCTCGGCGACGTCTTCGCCGGCACCATCGTGATCTCCGACCGGGCTCCGCGCGACTCCGGGCAGCTCATCGTGATGCCGCCGCCGCTGGCGGCCTGGGCGGCGACGCTGGAGCTCTCCCAGCTCCCCGACGAGGTGGCGCAGGCGGCCCGGCAGTACCTGTCGCGGTGGCACGACCTGTCGCCGCAGGTCCAGCATGAGATGGGGGTGCGGATCGCGACCCAGACGGCGTCCTTCGTCTCGCCCGCGGCGCCCGCCGGGGTGCCGCCGCACGCGTACCTGAGCGCCGTCCTGGCCGAGCGCCGCAGGAGGGAGCAGGTACGTTTCGCGCAACGCGCCGCCAACGGCCGCCCGCCCCAGGCCCCCTACGCGCAGCCGGCGCCGTACCAGCCCCAGCCGCCCTACGCGCAGCCAGGCCCGTACCAGCCTCAGCCCCCGGCGTCCTACCAGCCGCAGCCTCAGCCCCGGCCCCCCGCGCCGGAGCCGCCGAGGGCGACTCCGGGCGGGTTCGCGCCGCCTCAGTGAGAGCGGCGCACAGGGACGGAATCGGTCACCAGTTGCGGTACGACTCCTGCGTCTGCACGTTCAACCGGTCGGTGCGGACGTGCCTGGCGTTGTTCGTGAGCGGGTCGGTGACCTTGACGACGTCGAGGCCCTCGTGGAAGTCGGCCGCGTAGATGTAGCCGTTGTAGTAGTACGCGGACCAGATGCCGCCGCCACCGCCGGCCGAGCGCGGGCCGCGCTCGAAGTAGCCGATCTCCCTCGGGTTGGCCGAGTCGGTGAAGTCCCACACCGACAGCCCGCCCATGTACCAGGCCTGGACCATGATGTCCCGGCCCTTGACGGGGATCAGCGAGCCGTTGTGCGCGACGCAGTTCTCGCTGTCGGCCTGGTAGCGCGGGATCTTGAAGTAGCTCTTGAACGTGAACTGCCCGTTCGAGATGTCGTAGATCGCGTCCGCGCCGCGGTTCGGCCCGGTGGCCTCGTTGCAGGTGGCCCCGCCGCCGCCGCCGAGCTCGTCGGTGAAGACGACCTTCTTGGCGTCGTTGCTGAAGGTGGCCGAGTGCCAGAACGCGAAGTTCGGGTCCGTGGTCCTGGCCGTGACCTTCGGGTTCAGCCGGTCCGAGATGTCGAACAGCACGCCGTCACCCATGCACGCGCCCGCCGCGATGTCCTTCTCGGCGTAGGCGGTGATGTCGTGGCAGCCGCTGGTCGGCAGGAGCAGGCCGGGCTGGGTCTCGTTGCCGCCGTCGGGGAAGACCACCGGGGTGGCCGCGACCGCCGCCGCCGTCGGGTTCCTGAGCGGCACCTTGATGATCGAGAGCTTGTCGTGCGGCGGCTGGCAGTCGGGGAACGTGGCGTTCGGGTTGTAGGACGAGACGTAGATGTAGACGTTCTTGTTCCGGTCGCGGCCCTTGCCCGGCACCAGGGTCAGGGTGTGGGAGCCGCAGTTGGTCTCGACCGACTTGATGTACTTCGGGTTGGCCTTGTCGGAGACGTCGAAGATCCGGACGCCTTCCCAGGCCTCCTTGTGGTCGGCGGTCAGCGCCGTGCTGTTGCACGAGTCGTCGCTGCGCGAGGAGTCCACGGCGGTGAACAGCAGGTCGCCGTAGACGCTGACGTCCATCTGGGAGCCGGGGCAGACGACCGAGCTGACGGGCTTGGCCTTCTTGGGGTTGCTGATGTCGTAGATCGAGAAGCCGCCGTAGTTGCCGACGTAGGCGTAGTCGCCCTGGAAGGTGATGTCGGTGTTGATGGTGCCGGCGATCGGGGCGGGCTTGGGGATGTTCAGCACGTGGGTCACGTTGGGGCTGGTGACCACGGCGTCGGGCGGTGGGATGTCGGTGGCCAGGGCGGGAACGCTCGTCAGCGCTAACGCGACGGCGGCCGCGGCCATGACGAGGGCACGGCGCGGATTGAACACTCCGAGACTCCTTATCGCATATGTCTGGATAAGTGAAAACGGCGAGGACCCGGTCGGGGCCCTCGCCGCCTGGGGATCAGTGGCCGTATTCGGGATACGACGTCTGGGTCTGCGCGTTGAGTGAGCGCATCTTGACGCCGTTCGCCCGGTTGGTACGCCAGTCGTTGATCTTCAGCACGTCCAGGCCCAGGTTGAAGTCGGACCCGTAGATGTAGCCGTTGTAGTAGTACGCGGACCAGAAGCCGCCGCTGAGCGCCGGCGCGGTGTTGTCCGGGCCACGCTCGAAGAACGCGATCTCCTGCGGGTGGGCCGAGTCGGTGAAGTCCACCACCGAGATCCCGCCCTGGTACCACGCCTGCACCATGATGTCCCGGCCCTTGACCGGGATCAGCGAGCCGTTGTGGGCCACGCAGTTCTCGGTGTCGGCCTGGTGGCGCGAGATCTTGAAGTAGCTCCTGAACTGGAGCTGCCCGTTCACGATGTCGTAGTACGCGTTGGCGCCCCGGTTCGGGCCGATGGCCTCGTTGCAGGTCGCCCTGGTCCCGCCGCCGAGCTCGTCGGTGAAGATGACCTTCGTGCCGTCGTTGTTGAACGTGGCCGAGTGCCAGAAGGCGAAGTTCGTCTCGTCGCGCACGGTCGCGGTGACCTTGGGCTGCTCGGGGTTGCGGATGTCGAGCAGGATGCCGTCACCCATGCAGGCGCCGGCGGCGATGCCCTTCTCCGGGTAGGCCGTGATGTCGTGGCAGCCGGTGGTGGCGGACTTCCCGGCCGGGTAGGGCTGCTGGACGCCGCCGTAGCCGCCGTCGGGGAAGAGGTTCGGCGTGGCGATCACGGTGGCGGCCGTCGGGTCGCGCAGCGGCACCTTGATGATCGAGATCAGGTCATGGGGCGGCTGGCAGTCGGGGAACGAGGCGTTCGGGCTGTAGGAGGAGACGTAGATGTAGACGTTCTCGCGCTTGCGGTCGGGCACCAGCGTGTTCGTGTGGGAGCCACAGTTGGTCTCGACCGACTTGATGTACTTCGGGTTGGCCTTGTCGGAGACATCGAAGATGCGGATGCCCTCCCACGACTCCTTGACCGACGCGGGCTGCGAGGTGCTGTTGCACGAGTCGTCGTTGCGGGAGGAGTCGACGGAGCCGAAGAGCAGGTTGCCGTAGACGGACATGTCCATCTGGCCACCGGGGCAGACGACCGAGCTCACCAGCGAGGTCCGCTTCGGGCGCTTGATGTCGTAGATCGAGAAGCCGTAGTAGTTGCCGACGTACGCGTAGTCGCCTTGGAAGGCCATGTCCGTGTGGATGTCGGCCAGAGCCTCGGGCTTGGGCACGTTGGTGACGTGCTGGATGTTGGGGCTCATGACGATCTCGCCAGGAGCCGGGATGTCCGCGGCCTGAGCCGGTAAGACGGCGCCGACCATCGCCACGACCGCCGTGACCAGGGTGAGGGCCCTGCGGAGGGAGAACACTAGGGATCCTCCTATAAAGAGAGCATAAATCTACGCCATCCTCGCGTTTCCCCCCTCGACTGGCCAAGCAGACAACTTGTCAAATTTTGTTCCTGTTCACTCTCTTTTAATTTGTCCACTTATGGCCTAGAGTGCGCATTCTCGTCCGAGTCAGTCAGGGAGGTTGTGGGTGCGCGCCGCGCTCATCGTCATCATGGGCACGGTCGTTGCCCTCTCCGGCTGCACCTCCTCCTCTCCGCCGCCGGCTCCACGGGCCGACTCGACCGCGCCCGTGCTCGCTCCCGGCCGCCCCGGGGAGCAGGCCAGGACGCTGTCGCCGAGCGAGGCCGCCACCGCCGTGCCCTCGGCCACGGCCAACGCGTCCGACATCAAGTACGTCCAGGACATGATCGTCCACCACCGCCAGGCCCTGGACATGTCGCTCCTCGCGCCCACCCGGGCCGAGTCTGCCCAGCTGAAGAACCTGGCGGGCCGGATCAAGGACGCCCAGGGGCCGGAGATCCAGTTCATGACGACGTGGCTGCGGGAGCAGCAGCAGACGGTGCCCGAGCACCACGCCGCGCATGAGGGCATGCCGGGGATGGCCACGCCCGCCCAGATGGAGGCCCTGAAGGCGGCCAAGGGCAAGGACTTCGACCGGATGTTCCTGGAGCTCATGATCAACCACCACCTGGGGGCGATCAAGATGTCGGAGCAGGTGCTGACGAGCGGCTCGCACATCCGGGTCGAGGAGCTGGCCAGTGACGTCAGCGTGACCCAGGCCGCCGAGATCCGCCGCATGCAGCAGATGCAGTCCGCCCTTTAGGAAGGCCGGAACTTCGAGGACGGGGGCCTCGTCCCGGCGCTAAAGTACACTATCCCTGCCGGTAGTGCAGGCAATGTGCGAGGAGGATGTCACGTCCAATGGCAGATTCAAACGCTCCATCCGCATCGCCAACGCCGTCGGCCACCCCCACGGGGTCACCCACACCGAGCCCCACCGGAACCCCCACGGGCACACCCACTGGCACACCCACTGGGACACCCACGTCCAGCCCCACGCCCACCCCAAGCTCCCCATCCCCGACGCCCAGCCAGAGTCCGACGTCGCCAAGCCCTTCCCCCACACCCACCCCGACGCCCACGCCATCGTCGTCGCCAACCAAAGCGCCTGTGGCGTCGCCGACTCCCACGACTGCCCCCACGTATCCCGTCCCCACCCCTTCGCCCAGCTCACCCGGCCTCGGCCGCCCGGGCATGCCGAACATCGATGTCCGCGGGAGCACCTTCACAGGGGCGGCCGGTGGCTTCGTCACCGAGCACGACGAGCTGGCCAGGGACGCCCGCCGCATTCTCGACGCCATCACCGCGCTGGGCGACTTCGCCGGCACGGACGAGACGGCGAACACCTTCAAACAGGGCTACTCCACCGGGTTGAAGAAGGCCGAGACGTACGTCAACGCGTTACGCGACGTCTATCCCGGGATCGCCGAACGGCTGGCCGGCATGAAGACCGGCTTCGACGTCGCACACTGGGCCAGCATCCAGTCCCTGCCGAAAGTGTCCGACCCGCCCAAGTACTCGAAGTCGGACGGAAAGCTCAACCCCTGACATTGTTCGGAGACCTGATGCCCACACCAGACGACGGCGCCAACTTCCTCGACGAGGAGATGCAGCGCCTTCTCGCCCAGTTCCAGGCCGACCTTCGGCCGCTGGAAGAGCTGCGGGAGAGCCTCAACGACATCCGCGGCCGCGGTGAGGCGGCCAATGGCCAGGTGAAGGCCGAGGTGCTGCCGAGCGGCGCGCTCGGCGGCCTGCGCATCGACCCGCGGGCGATGCGGCTCGGCGCGGACGCGCTGGCGGAGGCGGTGCTCGCCGCCGCGAACGACGCCGCCGCGGACCTGGCCAAGCAGATGGCCGGGATGATGACGGACGGCCTGACCCCGTTCGCCGACGAGGTCAGGCGTTTCAGCCGGGAATAGCTACGTGGTCACCAGCCGTCAGTATCCGCGCCAGCGCCTGAACTGGTCCTGGCCCGCGGCGACACCCAGCTTGGCGAGCATCTGCTCCCAGGTGGGCAGCAGGCTGGCCGGATCGTCGATCACGTCGCCGGGGCGGTTGAGCGCGTTCGCCGTGGAGGTAAAGATGGAGGACCCGGTCAGGAACCACATGGCGTCCTGCGCCGCCTTGTTCTTCGGCAGCAGGTTGGCGCCCTTTCCGAGGAATTCGATGGCGTTCTTCCCCGCCTTGTTCTTCGACAGCAGGTTGGCGGCCGCCTTGAAGTTGGCGGGATCCACATGGTAGAAGACCATGCACGCCGCGAAGTTCTTCACCATGTACTCGCCGCGGTCGCCCCACGACCCCATGTCCTCGCCGCGCCCCAGCTTGACCCCGTCGACGAGCAGCTGGTCGAGGGCCGTGTAGGCGAGGCTGCCGCCGACGGCGTAGATGAAGCGCTTGCCCACCGCGTGGTTGAACAGCTTGAGCAGCAGCCCGGCCTGCCTCCTGCGCATCGCCCAGTTGATCAGCACCTGGACCTTCTTGTCGATGGCCGGCCAGCAGAAGAACATCAGCAGTTCGAGCCACTGGATCATGGCCATCGTGTGGAGCGCGTGCTGGGTCTGCTCCAGCATGTCCGCGTAGTCGTCGACCGCGTCGGCCAGCCCGCGGAGGTACGCGGACACGTGCGGCGGATAGGGCGCGAGATCTTCGTTGAAGTATTTCCTGAAGGCGTCGACCCCCGCGCCGGAGCTGGGCGGCCGCCACACCGTTCGCGCGACGTCCTCCACGTCGTCCAGGCTCGTGTCCACCCGCGTGGCCAGCTGCCGCAACAGGCGCGCGGCCTCGCGCGCCTTGGCCGGGTCGCCGTCGGGGTAGGCGACGGACAGCATCTGCAGGACCACGGCGCCGACACCGAGGGCGGAGAACGCGAACCCTCCCATCGGAAGGGACTTGGGGGATGGACTCACGTGGCAGACCCTTTCTCCACCGGACATACCAGGATCATCCGATCATCCTGCAATATCATCGGCCACGCCAACCCCACAGCCCTCTCGGGCCCCTCTAGGAGCCGACCCTCCAGGAGTGGAGATACTCCTCCTGCTCGGGCGTGAGCTCGTCGATCCCGATCCCGGCCGCGGCCAGCTTCAGCTTGGCGACCTCGTGGTCGATCTCCTCCGGGACGTCGTAGACGCCGGGATCGAGGCGGGAACGCTCGCCGGCCAGCCAGACCACGGCCAGGGCCTGCGCGGAGAACGACATGTCCATGACGGCCGCGGGATGGCCTTCGGCGGCGGTGAGGTTGACCAGCCGGCCCTCGGCGAGCAGCAGCAGCCTGCGGCCGTCGGGCAGCACGTACTCGTCGGTGTTGGGCCGCACCCCCCGGTGCACCTCGGTGGCCAGCTCGTCCAGCGCGCGCACGTCGATCTCCACGTCGAAGTGCCCGGCGTTGGCCAGGATCGCGCCGTCCTTCATGACCGACAGGTGCTCGGCCCTGATCACGTCGCGGTTGCCGGTCACGGTGACGAAGAGGTCGCCGAGCATCGCCGCCTGCGCCATGGGCCGGACCTCGTATCCCTGGAGGGTCGCGTCGAGGGCCTTCACGGCGTCGATCTCGGTCACGATCACCCGCGCGCCGAACCCTTTGGCCCGCTCGGCCACGCCCCGCCCGCAGAACCCGAACCCGGCCACGACCACCGTGCGCCCGGCCAGCATGGTGTTGGTGGCGCGCATGATGCCGTCCAGCGTGGACTGCCCGGTGCCGTAGCGGTTGTCGAACATGCGCTTGGTCCGGGTGTCGTTCACCGCCACGACGGGGAACCTCAACGCGCCCTCGGCGGCCATCTGCCGCAGCCGGATGATCCCGGTGGTGGTCTCCTCGCACCCGCCCGTGACGTGTTCGAGCAGGTCGGTGCGTTCGGTGTGGAGAATGTTCACCAGGTCGCAGCCATCGTCGAGCACGAGGTCGGGCTCGAGGTCGAGCGCCTGGTGGATGTGCCGGTAGTAGGTGGCCCGATCGACGCCGGCCCGCGCGTGCACGGAGATCCCGTAAACACGCAGCGCCTCGGCCACGTCGTCCTGCGTGGACAGGGGGTTGGACGCGGCGAGCGCGATCTCGGCCCCGCCCGCCTTCAACGCGCCCATCAGAACGGCCGTCTCGGCGGTGACGTGCAGGCAGGCGGCGATCTTCAGCCCGTCCAGCGGCCGTTCGATGCCGAACCGCTCTCCGATCGCGGTCAACACCGGCATCGAACGAGCGGCCCAGGAGATCTGCCGCTCGCCACTTTCCCAGAGATCCATGCCAGCCCTTTGAGCGAAGAAGACGGCCAAGAACACGCGTCGTCACGGCGAGCGACCCGTGAGCCTTCACGACCGGCCATGACGGACGGCCACTGACGTCGGCGCGTGCGGCCCACCGTGCGCAGCCGTAAAAAACGGGTTATAGCGGAAAGCTCCGGGAGGCGAGAAACCACCTCCCGGAGCTCAAGACGATTTAGTACCGGTAGTGGTCGGGCTTGTAGGGGCCCTCGACGTGGACGCCGATGTAGGCGGCCTGCTCCTTGGTGAGCTCGGTGAGCTTGACGCCCAGGGCGTCGAGGTGCAGGCGGGCGACCTTCTCGTCCAGGTGCTTGGGCAGCGTGTAGACCCCGATCGGGTACTCGGCCGTCTTCGCGAACAGCTCGATCTGCGCGATCACCTGGTTGGTGAACGAGTTGGACATGACGAAGCTCGGGTGGCCGGTGGCGCAGCCGAGGTTCATCAGGCGGCCCTCGGCGAGGACGATGATCGAGTGGCCGTCGGCGAAGACCCACTCGTCGACCTGCGGCTTGATGTTGTTCTTCGTGATGCCGGGCTGCTTGGCGAGGCCGGCCATGTCGATCTCGTTGTCGAAGTGGCCGATGTTGGAGACGATCGCCTGGTGCTTCATCTTCGCCATGTGGTCGGCGGTGATGATGTTGAAGTTGCCGGTGGAGCTCACGAAGATGTCGGCGATGCCGACGACCTCGTCCAGCGTGGTCACCTGGAAGCCGTCCATGGCCGCCTGGAGCGCGCAGATCGGGTCGATCTCGGTGACGATGACGCGGGCGCCCTGGCCACGCAGCGCGTCGGCGCAGCCCTTGCCGACGTCGCCGTAGCCGCACACCACGGCCACCTTGCCGCCGATGAGCACGTCGGTGGCGCGGTTGAGGCCGTCGATGACGGAGTGGCGGCAGCCGTACTTGTTGTCGAACTTGGACTTGGTGACCGAGTCGTTGACGTTGATGGCCGGGAAGAGGAGCTGGCCGTTCTTGTGCATCTCGTAGAGGCGGTGCACGCCGGTCGTGGTCTCCTCGGTGACACCCTTGATGCTCTCGGCGATCTTGGTCCACCGCTTGTCGGCGCCGACCGTGCGGGTGAGCAGGTCGATGATGACGTGCCACTCCTCCGGGTCGTCGGCCGTGGCGGCCGGCACGGCGCCCGCCTTCTCGTACTCGGCGCCCTTGTGCACCAGCAGCGTGGCGTCGCCGCCGTCGTCGAGGATCATGTTGGGCGCGTCACCGCCGGGCCAGGTGAGGGCCTGCTCGGTGCACCACCAGTATTCCTCCAGCGTCTCGCCCTTCCAGGCGAACACCGGCACGCCCTGCGGGTCGTCCGTGGTGCCGTTGGGGCCGACGACCACCGCGGCGGCGGCGTGGTCCTGCGTGGAGAAGATGTTGCAGCTGACCCAGCGGACTTCGGCGCCGAGCGCGACGAGCGTCTCGATGAGGACGGCCGTCTGGATCGTCATGTGCAGGGAGCCCATGATCTTCGCACCGCGAAGGGGCTGGGAGGCCGCGTACTCCTTGCGAATCGCCATGAGGCCGGGCATCTCGTGCTCGGCGAGCCGGATCTCCTTGCGGCCGAAGTCGGCAAGTGAAAGGTCTGCGACCTTGAAGTCCATCGGGTTTCCCCTCGCGTCACTGATGGTTGTCCCGACGAGTTTAGGCGGCCCTTCGAGGGGTGCGCATCTCGAGGCGGCCGAAACTGACGTAAGAATGTAAGAATGCGTATCACGGAGGCCGCGAAGCGGCTCGGCATGTCCCCTCGAATGCTCCGATATCGGGAGGCACTCGGTCTGCTGCCGCCCGTGCGGGAGCAGGGGGCGCACCGGCGGTTCGGGCCCGACGAGCTGGCCGCGGTGGCGCAGGGGGTGGAGCTGGAGAAGCAGTTCGACGTCTCACCCGCGGAGCTGGCCTTCGCGCTGCGGGTGCTCAGCGAGCCCACGGTGGCGGCGGCCGTCCGCGACCTCGGGATACGGATCGGGCGGATCCAGGTGCCGCGCCGGGCCCTGGACTTCGAGAAGGAGAAGGCACTGCGCCTCCTGCGTCCCTCCGGCCGCTGACCATTCAGGCGGCGGGGGTGACGAGTTGCTGGGCCAGCCACGGGAGGGCCTGCGGGAGCTCGCGGTTCCAGGTGTTGAAGTTGTGCCCGCCGCTGGGCAGGATCAGCGAGGACGCCCGCATCGGCGGCTTCACCGCACTCAGGAACCTCATGGTCGCCGGATAGTCGCTCTCCCCCTTCCTGCTGCTGGTGACGAGCACGTTCACGGGGGGCGCGGGCAGGTTGGCCAGCCGCCACATCAGATCGTTGCGCTGTTCGACCGACTTGTCCCCGTGGAACAGGTCGCCGGTGGTGCTGTCGACGATCGTCTTGAAGTAGCCCGACTGCGAGACCGCCGCGGAGAACTGGTCGGGATGGCTCATGACGATCTTGAGTGCGCAGTAGCCGCCGGTCGAGCCGCCCAGGATGCCCCACGAGTCCCGGCCCTCCGCCACCCGGTAGTGAGTGGTCATGTCATGTTTGACGTCGTTCGTGAAGTACGCCTGGATCTGCGGCCCGTTCGGCACGTCCACGCACTCGGTGTCGCGCGGCAGCACCACGCTGGGCCGCATCATGACCAGGACCGTGGGCTTGACCTGGTGCTGGGCGATCGCCTTCGCCATCCGGCCGGGCAGGTCGAGCCGGGTCATGAGGTTGCGCGGGTCCCCCGGGTAGCCGGTGAGCGCGATGATCGCGGGGAAGCGCTCCGTGGTGTGCTTCAGGTACGCCGTGGGCAGGAACACGTACGCCTCCTCGCTCAGGCGCGTGGACGGCCCCGGCATGATCACCTGTTCGATCCGCCCGCCCGGCACCGAGCGGGTGCTCAGCACCTGCAGCCCCGAGGCGGCGACCGTGATCGGCGCCGTCCCCGTGTCGGTGCCCAGGAGATCGTTCCAAGAGCTGTAGAAGGCGAAGTACTGGTTCACCGCCAAACCGAGGGCGGCCAGCGTGAACGCCTGGCAGACGGTCAGCGCGCCCACCCGGCCCAGCACGGCGCTCAGGCGCGCCGCGCTCAGCCGTGGCCACAGCCACACCGTCGTCGCCAGCGCCGCCACAGCCAGCACCGAGAAGGTGACCAGCAGGCCGATTGAGTTCAGTCCCATGAGGCATGGAATACAGGGAGGGCCGTAAGCAGGGAGTTAACATGGAGATTACCCGGCCGGGTCTTCAATCTCGGAGTGTGAAGCGCTCCTGGATTCGTGCCGTCGCCGCCTACGCGTCGTTGGTGGTCGGTCTGCTGGACATCAGCAAGGCGGTGTTCCCCCGTTTCGAGCACAGCCGCATGGGTGTGTGGACGGACATCCTGCCGGGCATCGTCACGACCTTCGCCCGAGCGTCCTCCCTGGTCGTCGGCATCATGCTGATCATGCTCGCGCACGCGCTGCGCCGCGGGAAGGTGCGCGCCTGGCGCGCGGTCGTGCTGCTGCTCCCGGTGAGCGCCGCCGTGAGCTTCGTCCACCTGCGTCCGGCCTCGGCCGTGATCAGCCTCGCCCTGCTGGTCCTGCTCGTGTGGGGCAGGGGCGAGTTCTCCGCGCTGCCCGACCCACGCTCGCGCTGGCGCGCCCTGGGGAACCTGCTCGTGCTCGGCGCCATCGACGTGGGCCTCGGCTACCTCATCATCAGCGCCCGCCCCCACGTGATCGTGGGCCGTCCGAGCGTGCTCGACCGCCTCGAACACGTCCTGCTCGGCCTGGTCGGGATCGAGGGACCGGTCACGTTCACCGTCGAGCGGATCTCCGACCTGGTCTACTTCTCCCTGGTCGCGCTCGGCACACTCACCGCCGTCTCCACGCTCTACCTGGCGCTGCGCCCCGAGCGCCCGGCCGCCGAGCTCACCGAGGACGACGAGCGGCGCCTGCGCGCCCTGCTCGCCCAGCACGGCGAACGCGACTCGCTCGGCTACTTCGCGCTGCGGCGGGACAAGAGCGTCCTGTTCTCCCCCTCGGGAAAGGCGGCCATCGCCTATCGCGTCGTGTCCGGGGTCATGCTGGCCAGCGGCGACCCGATCGGCGACCGCGAGGCGTGGCCGGCGGCGATCAAGGTGTTCATGAACGAGGCCAGGCGGCACGCCTGGGTGCCCGCCGTCATCGGCTGCGGCGAGACCGGCGGCGAGGTGTGGACGCGCGAGGCCAAGCTGTCCGCGCTGGAGATCGGCGACGAGGCCATCGTCGACGTCGCCGACTTCACGCTGGAGGGCCGCGCCATGCGCAACGTCCGCCAGATGGTCAACAGGACCGAGCGGAACGGCTACACATGCCACGTGCGCCGCAGCGCCGACCTGACCGGCCAGGAGCGCGAACGCGTCCAGCAGGCGGCCGACTCCTGGCGCGGCACCGAGACCGAGCGCGGCTACTCCATGGCGCTCGGCCGCTTCGGCGACCCGGCCGACTCCCAGTGCCTGGTGGCCACCGCCCACAAGGACGGCGAGCTCAAGGCCGTGCTGCACTTCGTGCCGTGGGGGCCGCACGGCATCTCGCTCGACCTGATGCGGCGCGACCGCGGCGCCGATCCGGGGCTCAACGAGTTCCTGATCGTCAAGACCCTCCAGGCCGCGCCGGCCCTGGGCATCACGCAGGTCTCACTGAACTTCGCCATGTTCCGCGCGGTCCTGGCCCGCGGGGAGCGCCTCGGGGCCGGACCGGTGCTGCGGGCCTGGCGGGCGTTGCTGATCTTCCTGTCGCACTGGTTCCAGATCGAGTCGCTGTACCGGTTCAACGCCAAGTTCCGGCCGATCTGGGAGCCCCGCTTCGTGGTCTATCCGAACGCCCGCGACCTGCCCCGCATCGGTGTCTCGGCGTTGCAGGCCGAGGCGTTCATCACCCTGGGCCGGCCCCGCAGGCCCCGGCTGCGCCTCCCGCGCCTCCGCCCGGCCCAGCTCACGTCGTGAACGTCAGGAGGCGGAGGTGCTGCTGCGGAGGCGGTCCAGGTCGGGCTCCAGGTAGATCACGCGGGCGATCGGCACGGCCTCGCGGATGCGCCGCTCGGCCTCGTCGATGCCCTTCGCGACCTCGGCCGCCGTGTCGTTGTACGCCACCGCGATCTTGGCCGCCACCAGCAGTTCCTCGGGGCCCAGGTGCAGCGTGCGCATGTGGATGACCCTGGCCACCTCGGGCGAGCCCTCCAGCGCGGACCGGATCTGGGCCTCCATCTCGGGGGTGGCGCCCTCGCCGACCAGCAGCGACTTGGTCTCCATGGCCAGCACCACCGCGATCACGGCCAGCAGCACGCCGATCATCAGGGTGCCGATGCCGTCCCAGGTGCCGTCACCGGTGATGACCGCCATCGTCACGCCGAACAGCGCGAAGATCAGACCGAGCAGCGCGCCCAGGTCCTCCAGGAGGATGACCGGCAGCTCGGGCGACTTGGACCGGCGGACGAACGCGACCCACGACAGCTTGCCGCGTACGGCGTTCGACTCCTTGATGGCCGTGCGGAACGAGAAACCCTCGGCGATGATCGCGAAGATCAACACCGCGAACGCCCAGATCGGCGCCTGCACCGGCTCCGGAGCGGAGAGCTTGTGGATGCCCTCGTAAATCGAGAACGCCGCGCCGATCGTGAACAGCACGACGGCCACCACGAAGGCGTAGAAGTAACGTTCGCGGCCGTAGCCGAACGGGTGTTCCTTCGTGCTGGCCCTGGCCGCCCGCTTGCCGCCCACCAGCAGCAGCACCTGGTTGCCCGAGTCGGCGACCGAGTGAATGCCCTCCGCCAGCATCGAGGACGACCCGGTGAAGAACGCGGCCACGAATTTGGACACGGCGATTGCCAGGTTCGCGGTCAAGGCCGCAATGATCGCTTTAGTACCGCCGCTCGCGCTCACCGGTCTTCTCCACTCATAAAGATCACGTACAAAGGCCTGAAAAGGGATCCTATTGCGAAATTCTGGCCTTCAGCTCAGTGATCGCTGACACAGGGGTCGGATCGATGGCATATCCGAGCGCCAGATACGTGCTCGCGTAGTCGCCTAGCGCGATCAGCGTGGCCATCCGTTCCAGCGGATGTTCGCCCTCCGCCGACAGCTCCGTCACCGGTACGTCGCGCTCCCGCGCCAGCCGTACCGACGTCTCGCGCCGCCGCGCCACCTGGGGATGCTCCTCGACGTCGCGCAGCACGACGAGCCGGAGCGTGCGCCCGGCGGTGTCGGCGAAGATGTCGCGCTCGGCCAGCGGCCCGTCGAAGACCTCGACCTGGTTGTGGCCGGCCTCGGGCAGCTCGCCGTGGACGGCGGGGTATTTCGCGTTGGTGTTGAGCTGGCAGGCCAGCCGGTACGCCGCCACCGACGCGACGGGCGACGACCCCCAGATCATCGGCACGCTCTCGGCCAGATCCATGGCGAGCGACTTGCCGGGGTTGATGAACGACTCGCTGGACGGCCGGCACCGGTGCGCCATGTCCTCCAGCGTCTTGGCCACCCGTTCGAACAGGTCGGCGTCGGCCTGGACGAGCCGCAGCGCGGCGGCGGCCACGATGACCGGGGCAGCCAGCAGCCAGAGGCTCGACCTGGACGGGCCGGTGACCGGCACCGGCACGTAGATCGCCGAGGCCTGGGTGGCGACGGCCTCCAGCGGAGAGCCGGGGGCGCCCACGCCGAGCAGCGCGCATCCGCGCCGGACCGCCTGGGTGGCGACGGACACCGTCTCCTCGGCGTCGCCCGAGCCGGACACGGCCACGACCAGGTCTGTGGCGCCCACCCAGCCGGGGAGCTGGTAGGAGCGCAGCGTGACGATCGGCAGCGGCGCGCCGTTGCCGACGATCGCCGCCAGGATGTCGCCGACGATGCCCGAGCCGCCCATGCCCGCGACCACGATGGCGCGCGGGCGCCCGTGGTCGGCCAGGCGGCCGACGCGGGCCTCGACCGCGGTGCGGTAGCCGGTGCGTACGTGCGCCGCCGAGGAGGCGACCGCCGGCAGCATCCCGCCGGGATCTGCCTCGCTGAGGTGACGCTGGTCGTCGAGCCGCTCCGGCTCCCAGGTCACGGCTTCCTGGCCTCGTCGACGAGCAGGACGGGGATGTCATCCCGTACCGGATAGATCAGGCCGCAGCCCGTGCAGACCAGCTCCTCGGCCTCGTTCTCGGCACGCAAGGCAGCCTTGCAGGCCGGACAGGCCAGGATCTCCAGCAGCCAGTCGTCGATCTTCACTCTGACACCCTTCCCACGATGGCGAGGACCTCGTCCCTGATCGCCCTCATTGTGCTCTCGTCGGCCGCCTCGGCGTTCAGCCTGAGCAGCGGCTCCGTGTTGGACGCCCGCACATTGAACCACCAGTCCGGCCCGGTCACGGTCAGCCCGTCGAGCTCGTCGAACTCCCCCCGCGCCGCGAACGCCTCCCGCACCCGCCGCAACGCGTCGCCCTGGTCCGCCACGGTGCTGTTGACCTCGCCGGAGGCGTGGTAGCGCGAGTAGACCCCCACCACCTCCGACAGCGGGCGCTCCTGCTCGCCCAGCGCGGCCAGCACGTGCAGCGCCGCCAGCATCCCGGAGTCGGCGAACCAGAAGTCGCGGAAATAGTAGTGGGCCGAGTGCTCACCGCCGAAGACGGCTCCCGTGCGGGCCATCTCGGCCTTGATGAACGAGTGCCCGACGCGCGTGCGCACGGGCACCCCGCCCTGCTCGCGCACGATCTCGGGGACGGCCAGCGACGTGATCAGGTTGTGAATGATCGTCGAGCCGGGATGTTTGGCCAGCTCCCGGGTCGCGACCAGCGCCGTGACGGCCGACGGCGAGACCGACCGCCCCTGCTCGTCGATCACCCAGCACCGGTCGGCGTCACCGTCGAACGCCAGCCCCAGGTCCGCCCCGCTCTCGACCACGGCCCGCTGGAGATCGACGAGGTTCTGCGGCTCGATCGGGTTGGCCTCGTGGTTGGGGAAGTCGCCGTCCAGCTCGAAGTAGAGCGGCGTCAGCTCGATCGGCAGCCCCTCGGACACGGCCGGGACGGTGTGCCCGCCCATGCCGTTGCCCGCGTCGACGACCACCTTGAGCGGCCGGATGCGCGACAGGTCGACGAGCGTGCGCAGGTGGTCGGCGTAGCCCTGCAGCAGGTCCTTCTCGATCACCGACCCGCCGGGGGTGGCCGTGACGCCCACCAGCTCGGCGGCCCGGTCACGGATGTCGATGAGCCCCGTGTCGCCCCCGATCGGCACCGCACCGGCCCGGCACATCTTCATGCCGTTGTAGCGGGCGGGGTTGTGGCTGGCGGTGAACATCACCCCGGGCAGCCCCAGGCTGCCGCTGGCGTAGTAGAGCAGATCGGTGGAGCCCAGCCCGGCGTGCACCACGTCGGCGCCACGCGAACGGGCACCCCTGACGAACGCCTCTGCCAGCGGAACTGAGGACTCGCGCATGTCGTGCGCGACCACGATCGACTCGGCCCCGGTCACTTCGACGAAGGCGGCCCCCACGGCCTCGGCGGTCGGCTCGTCGAGCTCCTCGGGCACCACTCCGCGAACGTCGTACGCTTTGAAGATCTTGGCGAGGTCGCCCACTCTCCAGCTCCGCCCTTGGGTCGATTCTCCGGCGTAATCGAGCCTACCGGTCGCGGTGCTGCTGAGCCGACCTCAGAACGCGCAGGTGCCCCCTGCGACCGACCTCGACGCCCTGACCGACCGGCTCACCGCTGCCGGACGGCGTGGGCCGCGCGGCCTCCCTGACCGCGTTGGCCAGCGCCTCGAGGTCGTCGGAACTCGGGGAGTTGCCGTCCGTCGGCAGCCGTACCACTTCCCAGCCTCGGGGAGCGGTCAACCGCTCGGCATGTTCGGCGCACAGGTCGTAACAGTGTGGCTCCGCGTACGTCGCCAGGGGGCCGAGAACAGCGGTCGAGTCGGCGTATACGTACGTGAGCGTGAAGACGGCAGGCTGACTGCAGGCGGTGCGGGAACAGCGGCGGACGGGGCTCACGGAGGGACCGTATCTGGTAAGTGTGCGAGGCGCCACTATCTGAGCGCTCTTAACGAGCGTGTCGCCACAATTCGGACACCTGTCGCAGCCTTTCCACCCACATGCCCCGAAGACACCGGCCCTCCGGACCTTGGGGGATCACGTAGAGGTGGTGAGCAGTGACGCTTCCTCAGAGCCTAAGGGGATCAACGCGTGGTGAGGAGCGGCAACGCCGCACCCCACCCCCAGAGATCACGCACCCCGGCCCACCCGAACGCCGAAGCACGACCGACACCCCGACACCCCACCCGAACGCCGGGCTACAGCCAACGCCTCAGCGGCCCACGACCTTTCACGGTGGTGGCAACCACCCAGAGCCTCGGAACATCACCCAGAGGCGCGGAGAGGTGACACCGTTCCTCAGAATCGACAGGCCATCCCCGTACACTTGCTTGCGTGACACAGAAGCGCGGTCCCAGACGGCGCGATCGCCACGGTCGTGGCCTCCGCGGCCCGCTCGCTCCCTCCCACGTGCCCATGGCCAAGTCCCGGAGCGAGCGCTTCGACGACCTCGTGCTGGACGCGGTCGACCGCCTGCGCCCCCGCTGGGAGCGCCAGCTGTCGGCGGTGGAGTTCGCGGTGGAAGAGGTCCCTCCGCTGAGCGAGCTCGGCGACGGCCCGAGCCTGGGCACCGACCCGATCCCCTTCGGCCGCGCCGACGCCGCAGCCGGCCAGAACCCGGCGTCGATCGTGGTCTACCGCCGCCCGCTCGAAGCACGCGCCAGAGACCGGGACACCCTGGGCGCCATGGTCCACGACACGGTGGTGGAACAAGTGGCCACCCTCCTGGGCCTCTCCCCCGAAACCGTCGACCCCGGCTACGACGACCGCCGCTGACCCCGTACGGGCGCTCCCGGGGCAAACAGCGAGGTCCTCGCACGGGGGCGCGCTTCGCGCGATGGAGAGCTCGGGCAGCGCCCTGTGGGGGCCGGTCCCCACACCCCCAGGCGGGGACCTGCCGGTCCCCGCACCCCTCGGACGCGATCCCAGTTATCTCGTGGCAAGCGTGTGGCTCATGCGCTTGAGCCGAATGACAGTTGTGCGTTCAGGGGAAGAGAAAGAGCTGGAGCGCGGCGGTCATCGTTCGTCACCACCGGTCAAGAGTCATTCCACCGTGCCGGGCGATTTCTCCGAGTCGGCGACTTGCCGGTACGACAGTTCGTAGAGGTGGCCACCCTTGATCAGGATCGAAGCCTCCACGGGTCGTCCGGAGTCGCTGTAGACGACCCGGAACTGCCGGAACACCGGCACGCCGGGCGGCAAGTCGAGGCTTTCGACGTCCTCCGTCGTGGGTTGCCGCACGGAGATGCGGTCCTCGAAGTGCCGCTCCGGAAATCCCAGCTCGGCCAGGACCTGGGGCGCGCCTCCACGGATCTTTCTCCGAACAGCCAGAGGAGTACCCGCGGCGACGTGCAACGGGTAGTACGACCTGACAACTCGACAGGAAGCGATGAGTTTTGCGCGGTTCACGAGTCCAACCAGGTGAACCGAACGACAGGAGGCCCGAAGTGGGCGAGCAAGTCAGTACCGGGGTCACCGGCGTCAGGACCGTCGGTATCCCCGTCACCGACCAGGACCGCGCCGTCGAGTTCTACGTGGGCACACTGGGACTGGAGAAGCGGCTGGACGCGCCCGTCGAACAGCTCGGCGGGCGATGGATCGAGGTGGCGCCGCCGGGAGCGACGACCACGATCGCGCTGATCCTGGCGGCGCCCGGGACTGCGGTCGGAGTCGAG
This sequence comes from Nonomuraea sp. NPDC003707, assembly GCF_053587055.1. NCBI lineage: Bacteria > Bacillati > Actinomycetota > Actinomycetes > Streptosporangiales > Streptosporangiaceae > Nonomuraea > Nonomuraea sp. NPDC003707. Next base: position 209,441 of record NZ_JBSFNK010000005.1, read on the forward strand.
ACGGGCATCCGGCTGAGCACGGCGGACGCGGCGTCCCTGCACAAGGAGCTGGTGGCGCGCGGGGCCGACGTGGGCGAGCTGCTGCAGTGGGAGGGCGTCCCGCCGATGTTCGCCCTGCGCGACCCGGACGGCAACGGCCTCGAGATCGTCGAATAGCGGAGAGGGGAACCTGCGATGAGTGGTGTCACGCGAGCGGATGACGTGGTCCAGGAGCTCGACAAGGAGTTCACCGCGACACTGCGGAAGAGCCCGAACAAGGGCGGGTGGACGTACGTCGTGATGCCCGGGTCCGCCGAGTTCTTCGGCACCCGGGGACTGGTGAAGATCCGGGGGACCATCGACGGTCACCCGTTCCGGAGCTCGTTCATGGCACTGGGGGATGGCACGCACAAGCTGCCCGTGAAGAACGACGTCCGGGAGCTGATCGGGAAAGGGCCTGGGGACAGCGTCACGATCCACCTGCTGGAACGGATCAATTGACATCCACTCCGCCCTAAAGGACGGAGATTCCCGTCTGCCACGCGTGTGGCTCCGGGCGGGTTACTGCTTCTTCGCGCGGTGCCGGAACAAGTCCCGGTCTTACCTGCGCTCCACAGTCGTTTAGCCTCTCCGCCTGCCCGGCGGCGAGGATGTTGATCGCTGCGTTGACGTCCCGATCGTGAGCCGCCCCGCACGGGCAGGTCCGCTCCCGGATGTTCAGCGGCATCGACTCGGCGATGGTCCCGCACGCCGAGCACAGCTTCGATGACGGGAACCAGCGGTCGATCTTGCCGAAGTGGCGGCCGTACCTGACGGCCTTGTACTCCAGCATGGCGACGAACTGCGACCAGCCCGCGTCGTGCACCGACTTCGCCAAGCGTGTGCGCGCCAGGCCGGACACCGCAAGATTCTCCACGTACACCGCTTGGTTGTCGCGGATGATCGTGGTGGAGAGCTTGTGTGCCCAGTCTCGGCGCGTGTTGGCTACTTTGGCGTACGCCTTGGCGACCTTCACCTTGGCCTTGATGCGGTTCGCCGAGCCTTTTCGGCGGTGGCGATCGTGGCGCTCCGGGAGCCGGGGGTTGAGCACGCCTGCCCCCTCCGCGGTCACGGTAGGAGAGATCCGGCAGAGGGAAGATGACAGCTATGACCGTCCTGGGGTTCGGCGAGGATCCTGCGTTAGCGAGCGACTTCGGGGTTGTCCACAGGGTGGTGCCGTCATGCTTCGAGGCGTGAAGCGGCGCGCTGTCTTGACGACTCTGATCGTTGTTGTTGTGGGTGTCCTGGTCGTCGCATGCGTCTTCTTTCTTCCCGCCTGGATTGTCCGGCACGACCTTGGGGGCGCAGCGCCCGGGTTCTCGGCCGGCGACCGGCTCAAAGCGGTCAACGACGTGCGGGTGACCTTGCTGCAGGGGCTGGCCGCGCTGGTGGCACTGGGGAGCGTTGCGCTGGGCGCGGTGATAACGCTGCGCCAGATCCGGGTGAGCAGGGAGGGACAGTTCATCGATCTGTTCACCAAGGCCATCGAGCAGTTGGCGAGCGATCACGTCGGAACGCGGATGGGCGGTGTATACGCGATGGAGCAGATCGCGTCTGCCGCGCCGCACTATCGCGGTCACGCCGCCGCCCTGCTGGCCTCCTTCGTCCGGTTGCATGCGCCCTGGCCGCCAAGCCGCCCGACGCAGGAGGTCGATCTTGAACGGAAGCGCTACCACGGAGGGCTGCGCGACGATATCGGTGCGGCGATGGCGGTGCTCAGCCGGCGAACGATGGTCCTTCCGGGCGACAGCATCGAACTGGAGAAGATCGATCTACGGGCGGCCGACTTGGCCGGGCACGACCTGAGCCGATTCTGCTTCGCCGGCTCCAACCTTGAGGGCGCGATCCTGACCGGATGCGACCTCACGGAGGCCCTCTTCGCCGGTGCCATCCTGCGGAACGCCGACCTGACCGGTTCGAGCCTTTCTGGAGCGGATCTTAGTGGTGCCGATCTCACAGGGGCTGTCGGCATCGATTCGGGTCGGGGCGAGCCAATTCCAGCTGGAGAGCCTGGCGGAGTCGAACCCGGTCCGTAGAGCGGGGCTCGACTCACCCCCACCCCGTCAGCACAGGCGACCCCCTGAAGATGACCTCTATGCGGAGCGCCTGCGGACCGATTCCTTCTCCTCTGGAGGCAGTGCCTCGGTGGCCAACAGCCGCGGCAGTAGTTCCGGCTCCAGGGTCATCGCACGGAAGACGAGCGCGACGGTCACATCATGATCGGGCCGGTGCACGATCTCGACCGGGTCGCCGGCGCTGATGTCGCCGGGCTCGATCACGCGCATATACGCGCCCGGCCGCGCAGCCTGGGTGAAACGCTTGATCCAGCCGTCACGCTCCAGCCAGCCCTGGAAGGTCCCACACGGGATCCGCGCGCACGACACCTCCAGGACGACATCCGACCCGATCCGCCAACGCTCACCGATCAGGGCACCGTTGACGTCCAGACCCAGGGTCGTGAGGTTCTCCCCGAAGACGCCGTTGGCGAGCGGCCTGCCCAGCTCGGCCTGCCAGGTGTCGAGATCCTCGCGGGCGTAGGCGTAGACGGCCTGGTGAACGCCGCCGTGATGCTTCACGTCATACACCCGGTCGCCGGCGAGACCGACCTCACCGGTGCCCTTCGGGCCAGGGGCGCTCACGGCGACCGGGCCGGAAACGGGCCGCTTGTCGATGCCCGTCGCGCTCAGGCCCTTCCAGGGGTTGGGCCGAGGTCTGCCGACATTGACGGAGAGGAGCCTCATACAGCGTGACGGTACGGCTCTCATCCACCCTCTCGCGACTCTTTTTCTCCTGGACCCTTTGGAATCAAGCGTTTGTGCCCTCAGATCAAAGATCATCCGTGGTGGAGATGTCCAGGGCCTGGGAGCGCGAGGGGCTGGGAAGCCCCTCGCCGGGGGTGTGGGGGCTTGCCCCCACAGAGCGCTGCCCGAGCTCTCCATCGCGCGAAGCGCCCCGCAACGCGGAGGTCCATGCGGTCCCCGGGGTCTAAGGCGCAACCACGTTGGGGGTGTCGGTCAAGGGTGGGAGCAGGGTCCATAGGCGGGAAGGGGCCAGGGGCTGGGTGGTGAGGAGGAGGCCGGATTTCAGGTGGTCCTCGATCACTCTCGCGCCGTAGACCTCCCCCGCGACCGGCGTGACCGCCAGCGCGTAGTCCCCCTTCGGTTTCGGTTTGACGTTCTTCGTGCGGCCCGCCGGTATCGACACCTCGAACGGCTCCTCCGGCCGGCCCTTCTCGGGTATCACCTGGATCCGTACCTTGCCGGGGACGCCGACGGCCGTGAGGATCAGCTTGGAGCCCGGGCCGTTGCGGGCCACCGTGCTGCCCAGGTCCAGCGCGGGGGTGCCGGCGGTGAAGGCGACGTCCGAGCGTCCGCCCGTGCCCGTGATGACGAGGCCGGCCACGATCGGGGTGGGTGAGGTGAGGACCAGGGCCGCCGAGGAGCCGCCCACACCTGTGGTGACGTCCAGGGAGACCACGCTGCCGGCGGGCACGTCCAACGACTCGCGGCCCTTCATGGCGTACTCGGCGTCCTCGCTCACCGCCTTGATCCGCACCTGGGCGTCGTTCTCGCCGGGGGCGGCGACCAGGAGTTCGCGGCGGCCGCCGCCACCGGGGAGGCCGGGTACGACGACGCGGGTGGCGGGCGGGGCGGCCGAGGGGAGCCAGTCGACGCCGCCGGTTTCGAGGACGGTCCTGGCGGCGACGGCGAGGCGGCCGAAGGCGGTGGTGACGCTCACGGCCATGATGTCCGCCGACGGGGCGATGGTCTTGAGGTCGATCTCGCGGTGCTCGCCGGGCGCGATCTCCAGGCCGATGCCCTTGTCGCCCGAGATGGGGCCTTCCGCCGCGTAGACCTGAATGTCCGCCAGGGCCGGCGCCTTGTCGGCGTTCGTGAGGTGCAGGAGGACGTCGGCGTTGGCGGGGCCGGGGCCCACGAGCCAGGTCGTGGGGGCGGGTTCGGTGCAGCGGACTCCCGCGAGGCCGCGGCCGGCGCCCTGGGCGGCGCGGGTGAGGTAGCCGGCCTCCAACCCGCCAGGGCCTTTCGTCACGTACGGCTTGGCGTCGCGCATCGGCTCGTAGGTGAGCGTGCCGGGCAGGTAGACACTGACCCGCTCGCCCTTGGAGCCGGGGCACACCGCGGTGACCGACTCGACGGCGACCTTCCTGGGTTGCGGTTGCGGGGCGGCCGCCGCCGGGAGGGAGGGCCTGGTGACGTACGCGACGCCGTACAGGGCCGCCAGTGCCACGACGACCAGCGCCGGCAGCCCGAACCGGTTCTCCACGAACGCCTTCATCGCCCACCCGCCACGTTCACGGCCATTCTGGCGGCGACCGCCGGCGGCGCCTCCACGGCCTCGGGGGCGCCTTCGCGCCGCCCCGGCGCCGCCAGCACCGCGATCACCAGCACCAGCACCGCCTGGGTCCACAGCCAGGGCGTGTGCAGGGCGCTGACCGGCTGGGCGGGTACGCGGACGACCGGCTCGGCCAGCCGCCACAGCCCGCCCGCCTCCGACAGGCTCATGCGCGCCAGGGACGGCTGCGAGTCGAGCGTTCTGGCCAGTTCGGCGGAGACGGGCGGCGCCACGGCCACCATGCCCACGCCGAGCTTGCCCAGGGTGGCCGCGTCGCCACCACGCCCGCCGACCAGGCCCTCGACCGCCGCCCCCAGGCGGGTGCGGGCCTCGGACTCGATCGGGAGCTCCGACTCGCCGATCAGCGGGGTACGGCCGTGCAGCACGGTGAACGAGGAGCCCTTGATCACCAGCGTGCGCTCCCCCTGCGTGGTAAGGGCGGCGGCCAGCACGGGCAGCACGTCCGGCACGTCGCCCACGAGCGGTCCCCGCACCCCGGTGGCCACCCAGTACCCGGCCGCCAGCAGCGGCGTGCTGAACGCCACCGCCGCCACCGCCATCGCCCCCAGCCGGCGCAGCGCGCCTCCGGCACGGAGTTCGGCCAGGCGGTGGGCGGTCAGGCCCACGAGGACCACGAGCCCGGTCCCCGCGAACGCCAGCGGGACCCCTGGCCAGGCCCGTGCGCCTTCGACGGTGACGCGGCTGACCAGGATCGCCGCCAGCACCCCGTACAGGGTGATGCCCCAGCCGATGGCGACGATCATCCGCTGGCGGCGCATGAGGAGCGCGGCCAGCGCCGTGGCCACCAGGCCCCCGGTCACCCAGAACGGCGGCAGCCCCGGCCCTCCCGGGCTGAGCGCCAGCAGCGACTCGGGGGCGAGCGCGGCGTCCACCAGGGCGGGATCGTGCAGCCCCGCTTCGAGCAGGATCTTGCCCGGGGAGGTCACCAGCCCCGCCAGCCAGGGGAAGAGCAGCACCGGAGGCACCGCCAGCGCGATGGCCATCGAGGTCACCGCGCCGCGGAACGCGACGGCCGCCAGCACCCCCAGCACGGCGAACAGCGGATAGACCAGGGGCGCGAACGCCGTCCCCACGGCCAGCAGCAGCCCGAGCGCCCACGCGGCCCGGCGGGCGCGGCGGCGTTCGCCGGACAGCACCACCGTCCCGAGCGAGGCGTAGAGCGGCACCAGCACGAACACCACCGCGGTGCCCAGCCGTCCGGCCGCGATCGCTCCCGTCGCGACGGGCAGCAGCGCGTACGTCCCCGCCGCCCAGGCCCGCGCGGGCACCGCCGGGATGACGTGCCGGGTGGCCAGGTACGCCGTCGCGCCCGCCAGCGGCACCGAGCCGAGCAGCAGCACGGACACGGCCAGCCACGTCTTGCCGAACGCGAGCGTGGACAGGGCCGCGAGCACGGCGACGTACGGGGGCGTCCAGGCGTTCGAGCCGAGCTCGATGTCGTGGAAGCCCTCGGTGTAGAAGGCCCACAGGTCGCCCGCGCCGCCCGTGACCGGGACGAGGGCGCCGCCGCCGAGCCGTTCGCCGCCGAGGAGGGAGCGTTCGGCGACCAGCGCGACCGCGGTCAGCGCGAGCATGAGGACGACGCCGGGGCGGCTGAGGAAGCGTTTGACCGCGCCGGTGTCCGCCGGCACGACCTCGTACTCGTCCTCGGCGGAGGTGGAGGCGGTGGCGTGGTGGTGGCGGCCCGTCGAGTCCACGGGCGCCTCGCCGGCGAGGAAGCTCTGCACCATGTCGATGAGCCGCCGCCAGGCCGCACCCCGAGGGGACATCAACCGCTTTATGCGGATATATCCCTTCTTGCGGGCCTGCCTGTTTCCGGCGTGGCGACGGGCCCGGCGCGCCCGCAGCAGCCGGAACGGATGCAGCAGGATCGACGCCATCGCCGCCAGCTCGTCCAGCGCGTTCGCGGGCTGTTTGCTCACCACGAACAGCGCCGTGCGGAAGGCCGAGCCGAGCACGTTCCGCAGCAGCGCCCAGAGCATCGCGCCGAACGGCAGGTTCGCCATCACCACGAAGATCGCGTTACGCCTGTCCAGCCTGCGGGGATGGTCGCCGCTGACCGTGATCCTGCGCCGCCTGCGCGCCGCCGCCTCGGCGTGCCAGGCCACGGCGGAGGTCACGTTCAGGACCTTGTGCCCGGCGTTGCGCACCCGCCAGCACAGGTCCAGGTCGTCGCGGAACAGCGGGAAGAACGGGTCCAGCCCGCCGACCCGCTCCCACACGTCGCGCCGGATGAGCATCCCGGCCGTGGACACCGACAGCACGTCCCGCGTCCCGTCGTGCTGCCCCTGGTCGAACTCGCGCGGCTCCAGCCCCGTCTCCCTGCGCCCGGTACGGCCCACGGTGACGCCCACTTCGAGCAGACGCCGGCGGTCGAGCCAGTCGAGCAGCTTCGGGCCCAGCACGGCGGCCTTCGGATCCTGCGCCGCCGCGGTGAGCAGCGCCTCCAGCGCGCGCCTGTCGGGGGCGCAGTCGTCGTGCAGCAGCCAGATCCACTCGTCGCTTCCGGCGGGTGGCAGCTTGGCGAGGACTTCGGCGACGGACTCGCCGAAGCCGGTGGAGCGCGGCAGGGAGATCAGGTTGCCGCGGCCGAACGCCTGGGCGAGCAGGTCGGCCGAGCCGTCCCTGCTGCCGTTGTCGACGCCGGCCACGCGGTCCGGCCTGCGACTCTGGTTCACCAGAGCACGCAGCGTCTCCCCCAGCCAGCGCGCGCCGTCGTGCGCGACGACGATCACGGTGACATAGGGACGTGACATGGGCGGATGCTCCTGAGGGGGGTAGAGCAGGCGCGCCCACCATATACCTGTGACAGCTGGGACAGCAGATGCGGAAAGGGTCACGCGTTCGACCGCGTGACCCTTCCGCCCATATACCTAAACGGCCTGGCGCTTGATCCGTCTGCGCTCCCGCTCGGACAGCCCTCCCCAGATGCCGAACCGCTCATCGTGCTCGAGTGCGTATTCCAGACACTCTGCACGGACTTCGCACGATCGGCAGACCTTCTTGGCCTCTCTGGTGGAGCCGCCCTTCTCCGGGAAGAACGCCTCCGGATCCGTCTGCGCGCACAACGCGCGCTCCTGCCAGCCGAGTTCTTCAGCGTCAAGCTGATCCTGTGCGATGACCGGATCGGTCACTGCACACCTCCCTGCCGCCCGCCCGCAATGGAGCCCCCCATGGACGCCTTCCTTATTACCCACCCATCGGAAGGCGTAACAACATGGTTGTAATTACACGCGTGTGCTGTAGCTGACGTCAAGCGGCATGCAGCTATCCGGGGAAAGACCAGAGCTCGCCCCGGTGTGCTTGGCATGTGATGTTCACGCCCGGCCGACACCCTTTTGCGCGCGGCGTCGTAAGGCTCGTTCAACCTGTCAGCGGTCCGAACCGTACCAGGGCGGGATAGACACCCGCCCAGGCCCCACCTTCTCTCTAGTCGTTCATGACCGGTCCGTTACCTGCGGGGCTCGTTGGGCGTGTATATGGCCGTAGGGTCGATGGGGTCGTCTCCCGGGCGCGCGCCGTAGGGGGTGGAGTCGAGCCGCATGGTCGCGTCGCCGACAGGCTCCGCCTGGTGGGGCCAGGGCTGCTGCTGTTGGGGCGCCTGGTGGGTGGGCCGGTACTGGCCCTGCTGGGGCTCGTAACCACCCTGCTGGTGGTGCTGCGGGTGGCCGAGCGGGTCCTCGTACGACCTGGGCGCCTGGCTGGAGTAGTCGGGCACGCGCAGCTCCGGCTGAGTGCCCGCGGTGGAGTGCTGGTACGTCGAGTGCTGGCCGGTGGAGTGCTGGTACGTCTCCGCCTGCTGGTAGGCGTCCATGAGCTGCTGGGAGCGCGGGTCCACGGGCGGGTCGGGCTCCTGGTACGCGGACGGGGTGGCGTACTCGCGGCCCGAGTAGCCGGTGAACGGCTGGCCGCCCTGCTGGTCGAAGGCGCTCTGGCCGAAGTACGGCTGCTGCTGCTGTTCGGCGGCCGGCGGGTAGGGGACGCTCGGCGCGGTGTCGCCGGCCGGCGTCGGGAAGGCCTGGTCGGCGAACGCGTTGGGCGCGGCCTCCGGGGGCGCGTACGGGTTCGGGCGGTCCGCGGGCGGGGCGTAGGGATTGGGCTGCTGGTCCGCGGGCGGGGCGTACGGGCTGGGCTGGTCGGTCCCGGGCGGCGCGTACGGGTTGGGGCTGGGCTGGCCGTAGGCGCTCGGCTGGCTGTCGGCCGGAACGTACGGGGCGGGCTGGTACTCGACGGCCGGCGGGGTGGAGTACTCCTGGGCCGAGGGGGCCGAGGGGGCCGACGGGGCCGTGTCGGCGGGGGCGTAGGCCGACGGGGCGAAGCCCTGCGGGGCGTAGGCCTGGTCCGGCTGGCCCTGGTCCGACGAGCCGAAGCTCGGCGGGGCATAGGACGGGTCAGGCTGGCCCGGTCCGAAGCCCTGGGGAGCGAAGGACTGCTCGGGCGGCTCCACCGGCTGGAAGCTCGGCGAGGAATAGCCCTGGCCGGCCTCCCCCGGTCCGAAGCCCTGCGGGGCGTAGGGCTGCTCAGGCTGGTTCGATCCGAAGCCCTGGGGAGCGTAGGGCTGCTCGGGCTGGCCCGACCCGAAGCCCTGCGGGGCGAAGGGCTGCTCGGGTTGGCTCTGATCGACCGATCCGAAGCCCTGCGGCGCGTAGGACTGGTCCGGCTGGCTCGGCTCCAACGGGCTGAAGCTCGGCGTGGAGTAGGACTGGTCCGGCTGGCCCTGCTCGACCGATCCGAAGCCCTGCGGCGCGTAGGACTGGTCGGGCTGGCTCTGCTCCGGCGGGCCGAAGCTGGGCGCGGGGTAGGGCTGCTCGGGCTGGCTCTGGTCCGAGGGGGCGGCGGGCAGGGCGCCCCTGATCACGTGCAGTTGGGGCTGCGGCTCCGGTTGCGCGGCCTGGGGCTCGGGCTGGCCGCCGAAGCTCGGGGGCTGCTGGCCGTACTGGCCCGACGGGGGTTGCTGGCCGTACTGGCCGGAAGGGGGCTGCTGCCCGTAGCCGGGCTGCTGGCCGGACGGCGGCTGCTGGGCGAAGCCCGGCTGCGGGCCGTACGCGCCCGAGGGCGGCTGCTGGCCGTAAGGGGCCTGGCCGTAGCCGGGAGCCTGCTCGGGCTGCCCGAAGCCCTGCTGGGGCTGCTCGGGCTGGCCGAACTGCTGGGCCTGGTCGGGCTGGCCGAAGTGCTGGGGCTGCTCAGGCTGGCCGAACTGCTGCGGCTGGTCGGGCTGGCCGAACTGCTGCTGCTGCCAGGGCGCCTGCTGCCCGAGGTTCGGGTGGTGGTAGACCTGCGCGACGGGCCGCTCCGGCAGGATCTGCGGGATCAGGTACACCAGCGCGACGGCGATCAACGCGACGGAAGGCACGCCAAGGAGCACCAGCTGCATCGTCGGCCAGGCCCCGAGCCCGGAGAACAGGCCGAGGATCAGCGACAGCATGCCGAACACCGTGGCCAGCACCAGCCCGACCGCCGACCCGTACATGATCGGCTTGGCCTTGGGCGACGGTTCGCCGACCTTGGTGACCAGCAGCACGGCTCCGAGCAGCAGCGCGGGCACGACGGGGTTCGCCAGGTCCAGGACGTTCGCCGCCGCCCGCCTCGTCAGGGACAGCGACGAGCCGACCAGGACGTCGCCGACCGTCAGCAGCACGGTCAGCAAGCCGAGGACGAGCATGATCCATGCGCCCGGCTCCTTCAGCCGGGCGACGTCAAATTTGCTCACAAGTACCCCCATCGGACCCTTTAGCCCGAAGGGAGTTTGCCACATGACCGACTCGGGTGGCGGGGGTCCCAGGAACCTCCTGCATCCCAATTCGGCCTACACCTGGCACTTCTCTCATAACAAGTGGGGTAAAACCACACCCGAGACAGGGCTGTCAGGGGCCGATGGAAGACTGGCGGCATGCACATCGTGTCACTCGCGGGCGGCATCGGCGGCGCCCGTTTCCTGCGCGGACTGCGCGCGACCGCGCCGGATGCCACCATCACCGTCATCGGCAACACGGGTGACGACATCACCCTGTTCGGCCTGCGGGTCTGCCCCGACCTCGACACCGTGATGTACACCCTGGGCAACGGCATCGACGAGGAGCAGGGCTGGGGGCGCGCCAAGGAGTCCCACGTCGTCAAGGAGGAGCTGGCCGCGTACGGCGTGGAGCCGCAGTGGTTCGGGCTCGGCGACCGCGACTTCGCCACCCACATCGTGCGCTCGCAGATGCTGGAGGCCGGCTACCCGCTCTCCCAGATCACGCAGGCGTTGTGCGCGCGCTGGCAGCCCGGCGTGCGACTGCTGCCGATGACCGACGACCGCTGCGAGACCCACGTGGTGATCGAGGACGAAAACGGCAAGCGCGCCATCCACTTCCAGGAGTGGTGGGTGCGGCTGCGCGCCTCGGTCCCGGCGCAGTCGTTCGCGCTGGTGGGGGCCGACACGGCCAAGCCCGCGCCGGGCGTGCTCGACGCGATCGAGCAGGCCGACGTGGTGATCCTGCCGCCGTCCAACCCGGTCGTGAGCATCGGCACGATCCTGCAGGTCCCGGGCATCCGCGACGCCCTGCTGCCCAAGACCGTGGTCGGGGTCTCGCCCATCATCGGCGGCGCGCCGGTCAGGGGCATGGCCGACGCCTGCCTGACCGCCATCGGGGTGGAGACGACGGCGCAGGCCGTGCTCGACCTGTACGGCCCGGAGCTGATCGACGGGTGGCTGGTGGCGGAGGAGGACGAAGGGGTCGCGCTCGACGGCGTACGGGTGATCGCCCGGCCGATCCTCATGCACGACGCCGACGCCGCCGCCGACATCGCCCGCACCGCACTCGACCTGGCCCAGGAGCTCGCCCGATGACCAGCGCCCCCCGGCGTTTCGAGGTGATCGCCGTCGAGGGCATCGGCGAGGTGCGGCCCGGCGACGACGTCGCGGAGCTGCTCAAGGCCGCCGGCCTGCGGGACGGCGACATCGTGGTCGTCACGTCCAAGATCATCAGCAAGGCCGAGGGCCGCGTCCGCCGGGCGCCCGACCGCACCAAGGCCATCGAGGACGAGACCGAGCGCGTGGTGGCCAGGCGGGGCGACACCGTGATCTCCCAGACCCGCCACGGCTTCGTCATGGCCGCCGCCGGGGTCGACGCCTCCAACACCGAGCCGGGCACCGTGCTCCTCCTCCCCGAAGACTCCGACGCCTCGGCCAGGCGCATCAGGAAGGGCCTGGCCGTGCGGGCGGGGGTGATCGTCTCCGACACGTTCGGCCGCCCGTGGCGCAACGGGCTCACCGACGTGGCCATCGGAGTGGCGGGCATGCGCCCGCTCGACGACTTCCGTGGCACCTCCGACGGCTACGGCAACGAGCTCAACGCCACCGTCACCGCGCTGGCCGACGAGATCGCGGGCGCGGCCGAGCTGGTCAAGGGCAAGCTCGGCGGGGTCCCGGTGGCGATCGTGCGCGGGCTGTCCCACCTGGTCACCGACGACGACGGGCCCGGGGTCAGGCCGCTGGTGCGGCCGGCCGACGACGACCTGTTCCGCTACGGGTCGCGGGATGTCGTGTTCGCCCGCCGTACGATCAGGGAGTTCTCGGACCGGCCGGTCGATCCGGCGAAGGTACGCAGGGCGGTCGCGGCGGGTATCGCCGCGCCGGCGCCGCACCACACCACCCCCTGGCGGTTCGTGCTGGTCGAGTCGCCGGAGACGCGCACCAAGCTGCTCGACGCCATGCGCGACGCGTGGATCGAGGACCTGCGCGGCGACGGGTTCAGCGAGCAGTCGATCGCCAAGCGGATCAAGCGGGGCGACGTGCTGCGCGACGCGCCCTGTCTGATCGTGCCGTGCCTGGTGATGGAGGGCTCCCACACCTACCGCGACGATCGGCGCAACGCGTCGGAGCGGGAGATGTTCGTCGCGGCGGCCGGCGCCGGGGTGGAGAACCTCCTCATCCAGCTCGCCGTCGAAGGGCTGGGCTCGGCGTGGGTGTCATCCACGATGTTCTGCCGCCCGGTGGTCCGCGAGGTGCTCGACCTGCCCGGCTCCTGGGACCCGATGGGCTGCGTGGCCGTCGGCCACGCGGCCGCCCCGCCGCGCGACCGCGCGCCCCGCGACCCGGACGACTTCATCGTCACGCGCTGACCACGGCACGAAAGGATAGGTCAGACGGGCATTTACCGTTAGGAAAGTTTCCTTTACATTTGGGGCATCCCCCCATGTGAAGGAGCAACTTCATGAGAAGGACGCTCACGTTAGTCGCCGTGGTGGTGATCGCCGTCGCCACCACGCTGTTCAACACGGCGCCGGCGTTCGCGCACGGCTACGTCAACTCCCCGCCCAGCCGGCAGGCCAACTGCGCCCAGGGCAAGGTCCCCAACTGCGGCAACATCATCTACGAGCCGCAGAGCGTGGAGGGCCCGAAGGGGCTGCGGAGCTGTCACGCCAACCTGTCGCAGTTCGCGCAGCTCAGCGACGAGAGCAAGCCGTGGCCGGTCGCCCAGGTGGGCACCACGGTGACCTTCAACTGGACGTTCACCGCCAGGCACGCCACGCTCAACTACGAGTACTACATCGGCAACACGCGGGTCGCCGTCTTCAACGGCAACGGCCAGCAGCCGCCCGCGACGGTCTCGCACACGGTCAACCTGTCCGGCTACTCGGGCCGGCAGAAGGTCCTGGCGATCTGGAACATCTCCGACACCGCCAACGCCTTCTACTCGTGCATCGACCTGCAGATCGGCGGCGGTGGCGGCAACCCGAACCCGACCCCCACCCCGACCGTCACGCCGACCCCCAACCCGACGCCCACGCCCACTCCCACGACGCCGTCGGGCACGTGGAAGGCCGGCACCACGTACGCGGTCGGCAACACCGTCACCTACAACGGCGTCACGTACCGCTGCATCCAGGCCCACACCGCGCTGGCCGGCTGGGAGCCGCCCAACGTCCCGGCGCTCTGGCAGCGCGTCTAGCCAGCCAGAAGGGGGCGTTCCGCCAGGAGCGCCCCCTTTCTCATGGGGTCGGCTTGCAGGTGGGGTGGCAGAGCCGGCGGGCCAGGGCGGCGAGGAAGACGTCGATGATCTCCCCCGCCTCCTGGGCCTCGTGCAGCGAGCCGTTCGTGGCGGCCGTGATCCGCGACAGGCTGTCGTGGTCGACGCCCTTGCCGAAGGCGATGATGATGATCTGTACGGGCTTGTCGGGGTTCCACTCGTGGCGCAGCTTGTCGAGGAGCTCCGGCAGCTTCGTGCCCTTGCCGTCGTCCTTGCCGGCCGTGATCACCAGGAGCGCGTTGTTCATCTCCTCGCGGTACTCGCTGGTGACCTTGCGGAAGCCGCCGAGTACCGCGTCGTAGAGCGAGCTGTCCAGGGTGGGATGGGCGGTGATCGTGCCGGTCAGCTCGGCGAGGCGGCTCTTGCGTACCACCTGTCCGGTCTGGGGCTCGTTGATCGGGCCGAGCCCGACCCGCTCCCGGTAGGGCTTGAGGCCGCCCAGCCCCTCGGCGAACTCCCACAGGCCCATGTGCGTCGAGTCCGGGAAGAGCTGCAGCCCGATCTTGGCCGCGTCCAGCGCGATGCTGATCCTGGTGGTGCCGTTCAGCGACTCGGCCATGTGCTTGGAGGTGTCGGCCAGGACGAGGATGTTCGTCGGCGGGGCCAGCCGGCTCCAGGCCCGCAGCGCCTCGTCGATGTCCTGCGACGACACCGACGACCTGGTCTTCGGGGTCTCCGAGGGGATCTGCGGCCCCGGCGAGATCGGGCCCAGGGTGCCGTCGCCCGACCTGAACCCGGCCCGCCGGACGATGTCCTGCGCCTGCGAGCCCTTCAGCCAGTCGGCGAAGACCGTGGACGCCTCGGCCACCGTGGGGTCGGTCGCGGTGACGACGTATGGGTAGTCGAGGTTGATCGTGCCCTCGCGCGGGTGCAGCGCGACGACCGGGTCGGCGGAGGGGCGCTGGTTGTGGTTCCAGACCGACTGCTCGGGGACGATGACGACCGGACGCTGCCAGAACGTGTGGTCGTCGACCGCCGCCAGCATGCTGCGGTAGTCGGGGGCGGAGCCGGCCTGCGCCCACCGTACGAACGCGGTCAGCGCCTTGTCCGCCTCCGGCCCCGTGCCGACGACGTCCCTGGCGGCGGCCACGGTCGCGATGCCCGCCCCGGCCAGCGACGGGTCTGGTACGCGTACGACGTCCGGCTCGTCCGAGTTGGGCGTCAGCCGCCCGCGCACGGTGGCGGGGAAGACCATCCGCCAGTTCATCTCGGTCCTGCCCACGGAGAAGCGCTGGGCCAGCGACGAGCGGGTGGCGAACACCAGCGGCGAGGTCGCCACCACGCTCTCACCGGCGGGCAGCGCGCTCGCGCCCTGCTGGCGGGCCAGCCTGATCCAGGCCGACGAGTCCGCGATCCACCCGTCGGGCCGCTCGCGCAGGACGCCCGCGCGGTCGCCGATCAGCGTGCGCAGGACGGTGGCCGGCGACTGCTCGGTCACCTGGACCAGCACGCACCGGCCACCCACGGACGTCTTCGTCTCGTTGAACCGCTCGGCCGCCTCCATGGCAGCCGGGGCCACGTCGACGGCCGCCGCGACGCTGACCAGAACAGGCTCTCGTGTGCTGCACAGCAGGCCGCCACTGCCGAACACCACCACGAGGCCGGCGGCCACAATGGCCACCGCGGTCAAACCCGCCAGCATGCCGCGCCGTAAAGCCTTCCTGCGTCGCAGCTCAGCGGGCAGCGGAGCGCGGTGCCGACCTAACCGCACGGTGAACCTCTCTCCCAGGGGAGTGATGATTCTTCCAGCGCCTCCCATGGCGGGCGCAAGCCTTGTTAGAACATGTTACAACTACGCCATCGGCAGGACCCTCCGGACGCTCTTGCACACGCCGTCGCTGGCCTCGGACGCCGCGAGCCGTTCGTCCGCAGGGACGCCGTACTCGGTGGTGCGCTGCCTGACCGGCCTGCCGGTGACCTCGACCATCTCGCGCAGCTCGCTGATCGTCTTGTACGAGCCGTTCTCCGAGCCCGCCATGCGGCTGATGGTCTCCTCCATGAGGGTGCCGCCGAGGTCGTTCACGCCGCCCTGGAGCACCTGGCGGCACAGGTCGTCGCGGAGCTTCACCCAGGAGCACTGGATGTTCTTGATCGAGCCGTGCAGGAGGATCCTGGCGAGCGCGTGCACGGCCCTGTTCTCTGCCGCCGTGGGGCCCGGGCGGGCGATCCCGGCAAGGTAGATGGGGGCGCTGGTGTGCACGAACGGCAGCAGCACGAACTCGGAGAACCCGCCGGTCCGCTCCTGGAGGCTGCGGATCAGCTTGATGTGCCTGACCCAGTGCAGGTGGTTGTCGACGTGCCCGTACATCATGGTGGACGTGGTCGGGATGCCCACTTTGTGGGCCGTCGTGATGACCTCGACCCACTCCTTCGCGGGCAGCTTCCCCTTGGTCAGCACCCACCTGACGTCGTCGTCCAGGATCTCGGCCGCCGTCCCGGGCAGCGAGTCGACCCCGGCCTCCTTGGCCGCCTCCAGCCACGCCTGGATGGACATGTCGGTGCGGCTGGCCCCGTTGATGACCTCCATCGGGGAGAACGCGTGCACGTGCATCCCGGGCGTCCGCTCCTTGACCGCCCTGGCCAGGTCGAAGTACGCGGTGCCGGGGAGATCGGGGTGGATGCCGCCCTGCATGCACACCTCGGTCGCGCCCGCGTCCCACGCCTCCTGCGCCCGGTCGGCCACCTGGTCCAGGCTCAGGGTGTACGCGTCGGCGTCCGTCCTGCGCTGGGCGAAGGCGCAGAAGCGGCATCCGGTGTAGCACACGTTCGTGAAGTTGATGTTCCTGTTGACGACGTAGGTGACCTCGTCGCCCACGGCCTGCCGGCGGAGGTCGTCGGCGATGGCGGCCAGCTCGTCCAGCGCCTCGCCTTCGGCGGCCAGCAACGCCACGGCCTCGGCGTCACTCAACCCACCCGGATCGGCCGCCGCCCTCCGCAACGCCCGCCGCACTTCCCCAGGCGTCCCGCTCCCCGCAGGGGCGCCGGTGAGCGAGGCGCCACCCGAAGCTCCCCCGGCCACAGCGCCCGCAGGCCCCGCGTCGGGGTGCGCGGCGTCAGCGCCCTCCGCAACCCGCGCTCCGGGCGCCGGTGCGGCGGGGACCCCGGCGGCGGTGCTCGGCGCAACGCGTGCGGCGAGATCCGACCCCGCACCGTCCGACGGCGCGGTGGACGATGACGTGGTGGACGATGACGTGGCGGGTGAGGGGAGGCGGTCGCGGAGGGCGGTCCAGTCGCCGTAGACGTGGTCGAAGTCGTCCCGCCGATCGTGCGTGCGCCCCGCCGTATCCACCTCCACGTGCAGATCGACCCGCCCGGACGACGCGAACCCGCCGTCCGGCTCCTGCCACGGCAACCCCCGCAGCTCGGCGTCAGGGCGGGCGAGCCCCGTGGCGGGGTCCGCCAGGGCGGCCACGTGGGCGAAGAGCCGGGGGTCCAGCCACGGCTCCCCGGCCACCACGTACTCGGGATAGATCGTCAGCCGCTCCCGGAGCTGGAACCCGGACTCGGCGGTCCGGGTCTCCAGGAGGGAGATCTGCGGCCAGGGCCGCTCGGGGTTCACGTGGTCGGGGGTGAGCGGCGACACCCCGCCCCAGTCGTCGATGCCCGCCCGGATCATCAGCGCGTACTCGGAGTCCACCAGGTTGGGCGGCGCCTGGATGCGGACCCGGGGCCCGAGCACGAGCCGCGCGACCGCGATCGTGGCCGCCAGCTCCTCCAGGGACGCGTCGGGCAGCCCCCGCATCGCGGTGTCGGGCTTGGCGCGGAAGTTCTGGACGATGACCTCCTGGATCCCGCCGTACTCGCGCGCCACCCGCCGGATCGCGAAGATCGACTCGGCCCGGTCCTCGATGGTCTCGCCGATGCCGATCAGGATCCCGGTGGTGAAGGGCACGTTCGTCCGGCCGGCGTCCTCCAGGACGCGCAGGCGTACGGCCGGGTCCTTGTCCGGCGACCCGTAGTGGGCCTCTCCCTTCTCCTCGAACAGCCGCCGCGACGTCGTCTCCAGCATCATCCCCATGGACGGCGCGACGGGCTTGAGCCGCTGCAGGTCACGCCAGGTCAGCACCCCCGGGTTGAGGTGCGGCAGCAACCCGGTCTCCTCCAGCACCCCGATCGCCATGGCCCGCACATAAGAAAGGGTGTCGTCATAGCCGTGCGCGTCGAGCCAGGAGCGCGCCTGGTGCCAGCGGTCCTCAGGCCGGTCCCCCAGCGTGAACAGCGCTTCCTTGCACCCCATGGCCGCCCCCTGCCGGGCGATCTCCAGCACCTCGTCAGGGCTCAGGAACGGCGCGGGCAGCTTGTGCGGCGCGGTCGCGAAGGTGCAGTAACCACAACGGTCCCGGCAGAGCCGGGTCAACGGGATGAACACTTTCTTGCTGTACGTGATAATCCCTTCGCGGCCGACCGCCCGCAGCCCGGCGTCACGCACGCGGGAGGCATGTTCGAGCAGGGCGTCGAGGTGCTCGCCCCTGGCCTGCAGGAGGACGGTCACCTCCGTGACGTCGAGGGCCTTGCCGTCGCGGGCACGTGCAAGGGCCCGGCGGAGTGCGGAATCACTGACGAGACTCATACGGGCACAGTACGACGGCTGAGTTCGCCGCACGCACCCAGGGGCCCGGCGCGTCAGAAGGACCGGTAGTCGCGTACGGACATCCGGGGCCCGCGCGCGGGCGGGCGCAGGCCGGTGAGCCAGACCAGCACCGCGGCGCGGTGCCGATGCCCCTGGTACGGCTCCAGCAGCCGCAACATCCCGGGGTCGTCGGTCTTCTCCCCGGTCAGCGCGTAGCCGACGAGCTTGGCCAGGTGGTAGTCGCCGACGCTCACCGCGTCCGGGTCGCCCAGCGCGCGCTGGCGCACCTCGGCCGAGGTCCACACCCCGATCCCGGGCAGCGCCCGCAGCAGCCGGTCGAGCTCCTCGGTGGTCGCGGCGGCCTCCAGCTTGTCGGCGTGCCAGGCGGCGTTCGCGATCGTCCGGGCGCGGACGGCCTCCGCTCCCGCGCGGTGCCAGTGCCAGCTGGGGATCTGCCGCCACACCACGGTCTCGGGCACGACCCGCATCCCCTCGGGCGCGGGTCCGGGCGCGGGCTCGCCGTACCGGCCGAGCAGCCACCGCCAGGCCCGCCACGCCTCCTGCCCGACCACCTTCTGCTCGAGCACGGCCGGTACGAGGGCCTCCATGACCCGCCCGGTACGCCCGATCCGCAAACCCGGATTTTTCCTGACAACCTCCGCCAAAACATCATGTCTGGCGACAAATCCGGAAGCGTCGTCGAATGCCCCCAACAGCGCAGGCAGCGCCTCCAGCGCCCATTCCGCGCCCGGCCCCCACGCCTGCCCGTGCACGCACCCGGCCTTGACGCTCACCCGCAGCGTGCACGGCCCGTCGGGCGTCCTGGACGTGCGCCACACGGACCCGTCAGAGCCCTGCCGCCAGGTGGGATCCCCGCCGCCGCGCTTGTGCGGCTGCAACGCCAGCCCCACGTCCAGCGGCCCCTCGGGCACCCACCTGCGCTCTCTCACCCGTCCAGTCTGCCCCCACCGCCGCGCTGCCCGTGACCGGGCCGCAGGAGCAAGGGCAGAGGCTCAGACGTCGCTCGAATAGCGCATCGCGCGCTCGGGCAGCTCCACGCCCGGCCAGATGCGCACGCCGTTCTGCAGCTCGTTGCCCGGCCCCACGATGGCGCCGTCGCCGATCACCGCGTCGCACACCACCGTGCCCGCGCAGACCCGCGCGCCCCGCCCCACCACGGAGTCCGTCACGGAGGCGCCCGCCTCGATGACGCAGTCGTCGGTCAGCACCGAGCCCACCACCGTCGCCCCGGCCTCGACCACGACCCGCGCGCCCACCGCCGTGCCGCCCTGCACCTTGGCCTCAGGCGAGACCTGAGCCCCTTCCAGCGCGAGGAACTCCCCGGTCGGCCCGGGCAGCGCGGGCGAGTCGAGCCGCCCCAGCACCAGGTCGCGCGACCCCCGCACGAAGGCCGCCGGGGTGCCGACGTCGAGCCAGTAGGTGCGGTCGGCGTAGCCCAGCACCAGCTCGCCCGCCTCGATCAGCCCGGGGAACGTCTCCCGCTCCACGGACACGATCTCGTCGCGGGGGATTGAGTCGATCACCGACCGGGTGAACACGTAGCAGCCGGCGTTGATCCGGTTGGTGACCGGGTTGGGCGTCTTCTCCAGGAAGGCCGTCACCCGCCCGGTCTCGTCGGTCGGGACGCACCCGAACCGGGAGGGATCATCGACTTCTGTCAAATG
The DNA here is from genome assembly GCF_053587055.1 of Nonomuraea sp. NPDC003707. Lineage (NCBI taxonomy): Bacteria > Bacillati > Actinomycetota > Actinomycetes > Streptosporangiales > Streptosporangiaceae > Nonomuraea > Nonomuraea sp. NPDC003707. The sequence continues at coordinate 229,099 of NZ_JBSFNK010000005.1, forward strand.
GAGCGTTACAGCGGCATGTCGTGCCAGGTGGGTGCGTACCTGATCGCCGATGTCGTGGCCCGAGAGGATGTCCCCGTTGAGGATGAGGACCGGATCGGACGGCCCCGCCGTGAGGGCTTCGGCGGCGTTGCGGATCGCGCCGCCGGTGCCCAGCGGCGTCTCCTCGGTGATGTATTCGAGGGAGAGCCCGAACGCCGACCCGTCGCCGAAGGCGGGCTCGAACATCGACGCCTTGTAGGAGGTGGCGAACACGATCCGGCGGACCCCGAAAGATCGCGCACGGGCGAGTTGGTGGGCCAGGAACGGCACTCCGGCGGTCGGCAGCAGCGGTTTGGGCGTGCCCAGTGTCAGCGGACGCAGGCGCGTGCCCTGCCCCCCGACCAGGAGGATCGCCTCGAGGTCTGGCAAAGAGCTCTCCATCACTCCGTGAGGTTACCGAACTATTCGATCGCGCGTTGATAAGAGCTGAGATGCGCCTCGGCCGAGGCGTCCCAGGTGAACTCGCGTGCTCTTGCCAGCCCCGCCTCCCGCAGCTGCCCCCTGCGGGCGGGGGAGCCCAGCAGGTGTCCGAGCGCCACGGCGATGCTGTCGGCGTCCGGCTCCGTGTAGGCCACGGCGTCGCCACCGACCTCTGGCAGAGACGTGTGATGTGTCGTCAGGACCGGCGCGCCGCAGGCCATGGCCTCCAGCACCGGCAGCCCGAACCCCTCGCCGCGCGACGGGAAGGCCACCACGAGCGCCCCGCCCAGGAACCCGAGCAGGTCGGGCGCGCGCAGGTAGCCGGGCCGGATGACCCTGACGGTGGCCTCCACCTCCCGGCAGGCGGCGTCGACGTCGTCCTCGTGGACCCCGCCGCCGATCACCAGCGCGGGCGGCGCGTCCAGGTGCTTCGCGGCGGCGGCGAAGCCGCGGATGAGGTTGGGAACGTTCTTGCGGGGGTCGAGCGCGCCCAGGAACGCCACATAGGGCTGGCCGTGCAGCCCGCACCGCAGCGCGACCCGGCGGATCTCGTCGTCGCTCGGCGGGTGGAACTGCCCCAGGTCGACTCCGTGGTAGGCGACGTCGATGCGGGTGGGGTCGGCGGCGAGCACGCGGACGAGCTCGTCCCTGGTCGCCTTGGAGGGCACGATCACCCGCCGGGCGTGGCGCACGGCGGTGCGGGTGGCGGAGCGGAAGAACGACGCCCGCGGACTGTGCTGGTCGGGCTCGGTGAACCAGGTGGCGTCGTGGATCGTCACCACGGTCGGCAGGCCCGAACCGAGCGGGATGGAGTAGTAGGGGGCGTGGATCACGTCCGCCCCCGCCTGTCGGGCGAGCAGCGGCAGGCCGGTCTGTTCCCAGGCGAGCCGGGCGGCCCTGTTGGAGATCGCCACGGGCCCCGGGAGGACCAGGGCCGAGGGCGCGAGGCGCCGGTAGCGTTCGGCCTCCGATCGCTGGCAGACCACTGCGAGGTCTGCGCCGGCCCGGTCGAGCGCGGCCACGAGCCCGTCCACATATCTGATCAACGCGCCACGGTCCGCGGGGACCGCCGCCGCGTCGACGAGCACTCGAGGCATTACGTAGATCTTCTCCCCTCAAGATCAACGTGGGACTGGTGTCCCCCTCTGAAGTTCAGCTTATGACCAGCCTCCCCTAAATCGCCGGTCAAATCACACGGAGTTGCGACGCGCTGCGATTCCCGCCATACCGGCGCAGATCAGGTCCCCCAAAATAATGACAATGCGGGATGAAAGAGCCACCGCGATCGCCGCGCCACCGTCCACGTGAGGCGCCAGCACCGCGACCATCGCGACCTCCCGCACGCCCGCGCCCGCCGGGACGACGAAGGTCAGGATGCCCAGGCACCACGACAGCGCGAAGGCCCCGACTGCGAAGAGCAGGCCGCCCTGGGGGGCGACGAAGTAGAGGTGCACGCCGTAGCAGAGCCAGCCGGCCAGCGCCCAGCCGAGGGCGGCGAGCATGCCGCGCCGGGTCAGCGGGCGTTCGAGCGGCTCCCGCTTGAGCTTGCGCAGGGCGTACCCGATCACGGCGTTGATGACCTTGGGCTCCAGCAGGACCAGCAGCAGCGGGATGAACAGCAGCAGCCAGCCGTAGCGGTCCCAGCCGAGCGTGACCAGCGAGACGAGCAGTCCGGTCGCCAGCTGGATGGGCATCATCAGGAAGAACGCCGCCGCGCTGCGCGAGCGCGGCACGCCGAGGTCGCGGCCCATCTCCATCTGGGCGATCACCGGCCAGACGGCGCCGGGGATGTATTTGCCGAGCTGGCCCACGAAGAAGACCTTGGCGGCGGGCCTCAGCGGCAGCGGGGAGCCGAGGTCGGCCAGGAGGGTGCGCCAGGTGAGCATGGCGCCGAGCAGCGCGGCGACCACGGCGACCAGCGACCCGGCCAGCGCGGCCCACGACAGCCTGGCGAACCCGGCCACCACGGTGTCCCACTGCTTGGCCACGGCGTAGGCGCCGAAGCCGAGCGCGACGGCCAGGAAGCCGTACCGGACGAGCCTGCGGACCGGCGAGCGCCGCGGGACGGCCTCCTCTTTCACTGTCGTCACAGCGGGCGGACCCGCTCGGGCGGCTGCGGCAGCGCCGCGCCCGCGGGCCGCCGCGGCGTCTTGGTGGCCACCCACAGGTACGTGGGCACCAGGGGCAGCAGCAGCCTGAGCACCTCGCGGGGAGTGCGGGCCAGCACGGTCTGCGCGATCCGCCCCAGCGCCCCCGGGAACAGCTCGCCCCCCGCGAACCGGCCCGGCGTGGCCAGCACGGGAAAGGTGTAGTCCCACACGTGGAAGGCCCGCAGCATCCTGCGCAGCCCGCGCCGCGTCCTGAACCGCTCGTAGTAGTGGTCGGCCCGCCCGGACGCCCGCACGTAGCGGTCGGCCAGCGCGGGCGGCAGGTAGGACAGGAACGGCAGCTTGTAGTGGGGCTCCATGACGCCGAGCCGGTTGCCCAGCCCCAGGTAGAGGACCCCGTCGTCGGACAGCACCCGGTGCATCTCGGCCACCACGGAGTCGGGGTCGACCACGTGCTCGTAGATGTGGTTGAAGACCAGCACGTCGATCGACCCGTCGGGGAACGGCAGCGCGGTGCCGTCGCCGCACACGAACGCCACCCGCTCGCCGAACCGGTCGGCGGCCTTGCGCAGCCCCGGCACGTCGATGTCGATGCCCAGCGTGTGCTTCGCCCCGGCCTGCGCGAGCTCGTCGGCGATGAACCCCGCGGAGCAGCCCACGTCGCCCACCGTCAGCCCGCTCAGCGGCCCGCGGAAGTGCTCGAGCACCGCGATGATCTTCGCAGCCTTCCGCCGCCGTTTGCCCTCGTCGAGCATGGCGGACTGGAACTCCGAGTATTCGAGCTGCGCGACTCGTTGCTTACCCACGAGGACCCACAGTACCCAAATGGGCATGGGTACGAAGCCGGTGCGGGCCGCGCCCGCGGTCTCCGGCGCCGCCGTCTGGCCTGCCCGGCGGAGCACGCGTAGCCTGAGCGAATGCTCCGTCGCCTGCTGCGCGTCGTCCTCGCCCTGATCGCCCTCGGCTTCCTGGGTTACGGGCTGGCCACGAACTGGGACGAGACCACCGGGGCGGTGGCGGCGATGTCGCCGTGGGCGGTGCTCGGGGCGTTCGCGGCGGTGCTGCTCGGCCAGGTCTTCATCCTGGTGGCCTGGCGGGAGATCCTGGCGGGGCTCGGCACGCGGGTGCCGCTGCGGATCGCCGGGCGGATCATGTTCGTGGGCCAGTTGGGCAAGTACATCCCGGGCGCCGTGTGGGCGTACGCGGCGATGATGGACCTCGGGCGCGACCACGGGAGCCCGCCGCGGCGCACGTTCGCGACGATCTCGCTGAGCCTGGTGATCAACCTCGGCGTCGCCGTCTCGATCGCCGCGGCGACGCTGGGCTCGCTGGAGGCGGTGCGCAAGGCCTGGTACCTCGTGCTGCTCGTGCCGGTGATCATCGTGTGCCTGCATCCCAAGGTGCTCACCTGGGGTCTCAACCTGGCGCTGCGGATCGCGCGCAAGGAGCCGCTGGAGAGCGTGCTGCCCGGCCGTACCGTGGTCGTCGCGGTGGCGTGGACCGCGCTCGGCTGGTTCGTGTACGGCCTGCACATCTGGTTGCTCTCCGGCCGCTCCGACCTCTACCTCGTCGCGACCGGAGCGTACGCGTTCGCGTGGGCCACCGGGATCCTCACCATCGTCGTGCCCGCGGGGGTCGGAGTCAGGGAGGGCGCGCTGGTGCTGGTGCTCGCGCCGGTCATCGGCACCCCGGCGGCGCTCGCGGTGGCGATCGTGTCGCGGCTGGCGTTCACGCTGGCGGACGCGACGGCCGCGGGCATCTCGTTCGTGCTCGGCCGTCAGGCGGCCAGCAGCGTCCCCGCGTACGCCGACCAGAACGGCTCGGGATCGACGGCCTTGACGCCCGACCGCAACCTCTCGGGCTCGCCCGAGGCGTAGAAGCGTTCGAGGGCCGCGCGCAGCGCCCCGGCGTCACCCGGCTCGACCAGCAGCCCGTCCACGCCGTCGGTGACGTGGTCGGCGAGCGCGCCGACGCGGGTGGCGATCACCGGCACGCCGTGCTCGTGGCCGAGCCAGACGTTCTGGCTGGCGGTCGCGTTCCGGTACGGGAGCACGAGCGCGTCCGCCCGCGCGAACAGCCCCGGCACGTCCTCGGCGGCCACGTAGCCGGGCCGCAGCTCGACCCGGTCACCGAGGCCCAGCTCGGCGATCAGCGCCCGCGTCTCGTCGAGCCCGCCCCAGAACTCCCCCGCGACGGTCAGCGAGATCCCGTCGGGCAGCGCCCTGAGCAGCAGGTCCAGCCCCTTGTACGGCCGCACGATGCCGAAGAACAGCAACCTGCGGTGGACCTGGGTGGACTTCTCGGCGTTGGTGGAGGGCAGGTGCGGCGGCAGCGCCGCCACGCTGACCGGGCTGCCCGTCAGGCCCCTGGCCAGCCCGGCCTGCTGCTCGGAGTGGGTCAGCACCCCGTCGACCCGCTTGAGCAGCGCCTTCATGAGCGGCTCGTCGTACGGCTTGTGCTCGTGGGGCAGCACGTTGTGGCAGAGGGCAATAGTCCTGACTTTTCGCCTTATCCCGTACAAAATCCCCAAATAGGCGGGGACCTGCACCGGACTCAGCACGGCCAGCACCACCAGATCCGCCGACCTGAGCCGCCTCCCGGCGGACACCCACCCGTCGGGACGCCGCCAGTCGAGCCTGCGCAGGGTGTTCGGGAAAGGCGTGCCCTCCGGCGCGGAGATCGTCTGCTGCCCCGGGTAGAGGAACGACGGATACTGCGCCCGCCACGACTCGATCACCACGTCGTGACCCTGGGCCGCGAGGCGGTGCGCCAGCTCGGTGGTGTGCTGGGCCCCGCCCCCCTTGTACGGATAGGTGGGGCCGACGATCGCGATCCGCACGCGCTACTCCCCCCGCGAGCGCACGATCAGGTCGGCGAGCAGCGCCACGGACCCGATCAGCAGCCCGGACAGGAAGATCATCACGGTGTTGGCCGGGAAGTAGAACGGGTGCATGACCATGTCCCACAGACCCTTCACGAACCCGATGCCCACCAGCCACAGCGCGGGCGGCATGAGCACCTTGAGCGGGTTGAAGTACATGATCATCCGCAGCACCTGCAGGATGTAGCGGTACGCGTCGGACACAAAGCTGAACTTCGACTTCCCGGCCCGCTTGGCGTAGTCGATCGGCAGGTAGTAGATGTCGTGCTGGTTGGACAGGAACGACAGCGTGATCGTCGTCACACACGAGAACCCGGGCGGGAGCAGCCGCAGGTAGGGCTTGGCCACCGTCCTGCGGAAGGCCCGCAGCCCCGAGTTGAGGTCGGGGATCTTCTGCCCGGCCAGCTGCTCCGCCACCTTGCGGATCACCCATTTGGCGGGGACCCGCAGCAGCTTGTGCGAGCCCTCCTCGCTGGTGCGCGCGCCGACCACCTGGTCGATCATCGGATCCTTCTCCAGGATCTGCACCAGCTCGGGGATGCGGTCGTTGGGGTAGGTCATGTCGGCGTCGGTCCAGACGACGATCTCGCCCTTGGCCTCCTGCGTGCCGATGCGCCGCACGGTGCCCGCGCCGCCGTTGCGGTGGAAGGCGCGGATGCGCAGGTGGGGGTAGTCGGGAGCGGCCTGCTTCAGCCTGGCCAGCGTCTCGTCGGTCGAGCAGTCGTCCACGGCCACGAGCTCGTAGGTGTAGCCGCTCGAGTCCATGGACCTGGTGATGCGCTCGACTTCATCGATGACGTGATCCTGCTCGTTGTAGCAGGGAAGAACGATGGTGACGTACGGCGCTTCTTCCACGGCAGGTCCACTCTTCGGGGTCTCTAGCGTGCTCACGGGCCTTGAGGGTACTCTGCCCAACTCAAAGCCGAGTCCACGTGCGCCCACTGGGAGCCCCCACTTCCAAGATCATCCATTCCCTTCGGGGAGGGCCATCCAGGCGCCGATCTGCAGGCCCCAGGTGCCGTTCGGGGCGTCCACGAGAGAGCGCTCGTCCTGGCGGGAGGCCAGCGCGAAGACCTGAGCCGGAGATCCGTACGGCGCCACCTGGACGTTGTCGGCGGCCAGCACGACGGGGACGCGGCCCGCGGCGCGCACCCGCGCGATCAGCCGGCGCACCTCTGCCTCGGGGGCGGTGTCCATCGAACCCTCGCGGGCCACGATCGCCGCCGGGCGGTCGCACATGCCGCGTACGAGCTGGGTGAACCGATCGCCGGTCACCCGCTCCACGATCAGCACCGACGCGTCGGGCGGGAACTTCGCGCACATCCCCGCCACCGCCGCCGCCTCGCCCCGCTCGACCGGCGTGAACGCCGTCCCGATGGAGGTGACGGCCGGCGGCGCGAGGACGATCAGGACGGCGAGCGCCATCCCCCACCTCCGTGCCCGGGGGCCGCGCGGCCAGGACGGCGGGTGCGCCCGGAGCAGGTCGCGCAGCCATGCCAGGCCGTACATGGCGAGCAGGATCAGGCCCGGGATCACGATGGGGACCAGGCGGCGGGCGGCCCACGGGTGGTCGGGGGTGATCTCGGGGCGCAGGAGCGTGGTGACGGTGGTCCAGCCGATCACCGCGAGGGGCAGCAGCCACTCGAACGGCCCGCCGTCCCGCAGCAGCCTGCGCACCAGCACCGCCGCCGCGACCGTGGCCAGCACCACCACGGGGATGCCGACGTACCAGGTCACCCAGTGCAGGGAGTTCTCGAAGTAGAGCCGGGTGTCGTCCACGGGCAGGCCGTTGGCCTGCTGGGTCTGGGCGATCATGAGGGCCGTGCGCCGGTCGTCCTCCGTCACGGGCACGCGCGTCACGGTCTGGAACCACGGGCGCGCGTACAGGCCGGCCATGAGCAGCACGACCAGCCCGGCCCCGGCCGCGGGGACCCACGCCGGCGGCCGGATCCTGGCCAGCAGCGGGGCGGTGGCCGTGCCCACCGCGGTGAACACGAGGACGGCGGCGCAGATGGCCAGCAGCGGCTTGACCGACCCCGACAGGTACGACAGGTAGGGCCGGGAGAGCAGGTACGCCGCGAGCATCCCGGCCCCGGCGCCCGCCACCAGCCCGGCCAGCAGCGGCACGCCCAGCGCCCCCTGCGGCCTGGCGAAGCGGCGCATCGCGATCAGCAACCCCGCGAACGCCAGCACCGGCAGCACGTCGCGCAGCCCGTCGACCCGGACCAGCACGGCCAGCCCGAACACCAGCCCGGCCAGCAGCCCGCGGGCCCGGCCCGGCCGGGCGAGCGCGTCGTGTGCCAGCGCCAGCCCGCCGAACAGCAGGATCAGCGACGGGATCTCGCTGAACGTGCTGCGCGAGGTGTAGAGGATCGGCAGGCTGACCGCGAACACCGCCGCTCCCAGCACCGCCCACCGTGCCCCCGCCAGCCGCGCCACCACCCCGGCCACCGTGAGCACGGCCAGCCCGCCCAGCACCGCCGGGATCGCGAAGGGCATCCCCAGCCAGTCGCCGACCGCGAACAGGATCGGCGGCCCCGGCATGAACTGCGGCACCACCGCCCCGTCGAACGCGTAGAACCCGACGCTCTTGAAGATCAGCGACGGGTCCGGGCCGCCGAACGCCCAGGCCTGCGTGGGGACGGGCAGCGAGCCGTGACCCGCGATCCAGGCCGCGTACTGCGCGTACGTGGCCGGGTCGCGCCTGACGACGATCTGCTCGGTGTGCATGAGCGTGTTGAACACGCCGGACGCCACGGCCACCGCCACGACGCCCATGACCTGCCGGGACGTGGCCTCGGCCACCTTGCCCAGCCCGCGGGTGCCGGCCCGGCAGAGCAGGGCGGCGGCGGGCAGCCCGAGCAGCACCGCGGGCAGCGGCGCGAAGTGGCCGAGCAGCAGCAGCGGCAGCCCCGCCACCAGCCAGCCCGCCACGGCGAGCGCGGGCGCCACCGAGAGCACGGCGAGCATCCGCCCGGATCGGTCGAGTCCCATCGGTGAGCGAGCGTATCCAACCTGGAGGTCCCGGTGGGTTCCGCCACACGGCGGGCGATCTTCATCTCAACCGGGGAGACCTGGCGTGCGTACCCCTTATCGGCCGGTTGGCACGGGGTTCACTGAATGGCGGGTAGCGTACGTGGGCACTACGGGACATGCCGGAGAGACAGCGGGAGGGCGTGCGGGTGATGCCGGAGACTCGCGCCGACGTGCCCGCTCGCGCAGGCCTGGCGTGGGTCGGGGATCCGTCCCGGTGGAGGCGGCACGGGTGGTTCCTGGCGGTCCTCGCCCTCGGCACGGCCCTGCGCGCCCTGGCGATGCTGGGCTACCGGCCGGCCCTGTGGTTCCCCGACTCCTACACCTACGTCGTCACCGTCTTCAAACCCCGCCCCGACCTGGTCCGCCCGGCGGGCTACTCGATGTTCCTGAAGCTGCTGGAGCCCTTCCACGCCTTCGGGATGGTCACGGCCGCGCAGCACCTGCTCGGCCTGGCCACCGGCGTGCTGATCTACCGGGTCGCGCGACGGGCGCCGAGGTGGGTGGCGACGCTGGCCACGGTGCCGGTGCTGCTCGACGCGTACCAGATCGAGCTGGAGCACCTGCTCGTCTCGGACACGCTCTTCATGTTCCTGGTGGTGGCGGCGGTGGCGCTGTGCGGGTCGGAGCGGCGGCGCACGGTGGCCGCCATCGGCCTGCTGCTGGCCGCCGCCACCCTCACCAGGACCGTCGGCCAGCCTCTCATCCTGCTCCTGGCCGCCTGGTACGTGCTGCGCGGGCGCCTGCGCCTGGCCGGGTTGCTGCTGGCCACCGCCCTCGTGCCGGTCATCGCGTACGGCGCCTGGTTCTACGCCACGTACCAGCGGGTCGGGCTCGTGGGCGCGAACGGCGTCTTCATGTACGCCCGCACGATGTCGTTCGCCGACTGCGCCAGGATGGACCCGCCGCCGGACCTGCGGGTCCTGTGCGACCCGCGCCCCCCGGAGCGGCGGCCGCCGTCGCAGGAGTACATCTGGGCGAAGGACTCCCCGCTCGTGCTGCTGCCCGGGATCACGTTCACGAAGGAGACCGACGACCTGGCGGGCCGGTTCGCGACGCTGGCGATCACCAGGCAGCCGCTCGACTACGCCGCCTCGGTGCTGACGGAGCTGGGCCGCACGTTCACGTGGGGCCGCCCGGTCTACCCCGATCCGGAGATCTACGGCTACTACCAGTTCCCGGTGACGGAGCCGGGGCCGCCTGGCCGCTATCCCGCACAGGTCGGCGCCGACTATGCCAAGCTCTACGAGCGGGGCGAGATCGGCACGGAGATCGTCGAGCCCTACGCCGGCTGGCTGAGGGCCTACCAGAACATGGTGCGGTTGCCCGGCCCGGTGCTCCTGGGGGTGCTGCTGGTGCCCCCGGTGGCGGCCGCCATCCGCCGGAGCGGGCGCAGGCGTCCCTCGCCCTGGCTGGTGCCCTGGTCAGCGGCCGTGGTGCTGCTGGTCACACCGGCCGCGGCGGCAGAGTTCGACTACCGATACGTGTTGCCGGCCGTGCCCCTGGCCTGTTTGGCGGCGGCCCTGAGCATCAGACCTGACGTGCGAAAACACTGCGTGAGCAAGAAAGAGTTTGGCGATGATATTCCACGTAATGTCCAGCTCTGAGTATGCTTTGCCGCGGAAACATCACGCCCGGGTCACGGTCGTTCCCCGCGGTCATGGCACCTGGCACGCCGTACGTGACCTCGTCTCGTGGCGCGAGGCGACGAAGCCAGCGCGTCAGGCGCGAGAAGTGAGGCTAGGGGACGTATGACTGACTACAGGAGCGTGCCCGTAGTCACCTCCGGGCAGGACTACCGGGCTGCCCCCACCCAGCCCGGCAGCAGGATGGCGCGTAGAGCGGCGGCCGCCGCTCCTCCGCCGCCCCCGCCCGACGACCGGCCGCCGCGCGGCCACCGCGGCGGCGGCAACGGCGGCGGCCAGAACAAGATGCGCATCCTGGCCTGGGTCAGCATCGGCGTGACCTCGCTCATGGTGGCCGGTGCGCTGACCGGCTACACGGTCTACCGCGACGCCTTCGGCAACATCAAGAAGAAGAGCGTCAACAGCGACATCATCAACCCCCGGCCCGTGGACACCGGCGCCCTCAACGTCCTGCTCGTCGGCTCCGACACCCGCGCGGGCAAGGGCAACGCGCGGTACGGCCAGAAGCTGGCCAGGGAGGCGGACGCGGGCGGCAAGCGCACCGACACGATCATCCTCATGCACATCTCGCCCAACCGGGACAAGGCGCGGCTGATCAGCTTCCCGCGTGACTCGATGGTGCAGATCCCCAAGTGCAAGAACGAGACCACCAAGCAGGAGATGCCGCCGCGCCGGGACATGATCAACTCGGCGTACAACTCCGGCGGCATCGCCTGCACGATCTCCACGATCGAGACCCTCACCGGCATCCGCGTCAACCACTTCGTCGAGGTGGACTTCAGCGGCTTCAAGAACATCGTGGACGCGCTCGGCGGCATCGAGATCTGCCTGAAGTCCGGCGTCAACGACAAGAACTCCAAGCTGGTCCTGCCGCCCGGCAAGAGCCTGCTCAACGGTGAGAAGGCCCTGGGCTACGTGCGCCTGCGCCACTACGGCGACGGCAGCGACATCCAGCGCATCAAGCGGCAGCAGATCTTCCTGAGCAAGGTCGTCGCCAAGGCCACCAGCAGCGAGCTGCTCACCGACGTCGGCAAGCTCAGGGACTTCATCGCGGCCGCGGCCGGCTCGGTCACCATGGACCCGGAGCTGGCCAACGACACCGAGCAGCTCATCAACATCGCGCTGAGCGCCAAGGAGATGACCGCCGGCGGCGTCAAGTTCACGACGATCCCGTGGGGGCCCGACCCCGAGGACAAGAACCGCGTGGTCTGGAAGCAGCCCGACGCCAACGCGCTGTTCACCTCGATCAAGACCGACACCGAGGTCGCCACCCCGGCGCCGTCCGCGAGCGCCAGCCCTGGCACCGGCACCGCCACCAAGCCCAAGGTCACGCTCAAGCCCGAGCAGGTGAAGATCCAGGTGCTCAACGGCACCAAGACCTTCGGCAAGGCCCGCGAGGTCGCCGACCAGCTCGCCAAGGAGGGCTTCAACGTCGTCGGCGTCGGCAACTACGAGGCCGCCGACGGCAAGAGCCTGCCGAAGACCGAGGTCCACTACGCCAAGACCATCGAGTCGGCGCCCGACCACGCCGGCACGCTGGCCGGGGCCCTCGTGCCCAAGCCCGCCCCGGCGTCGGGCAAGGTCGCGGTCACCAACCCGCAGCCGTACACGCCGGCGATAGCCCCCACGAGCACCCCGCCGAAGGGCACTCCGGTGATCCAGCTGGTGGTGGGCGAGGACTTCGAGTCGGTCAAGGTGACCAAGCTGCCCGACAGCGTCAACAACAGCACGATCACGGCCTCCGAGCAGAAGAACACCTGCACCTGACGAGCCTCCAAGTTCCCTGTGGAATCGGGCGTTCTCGCCTCACGCGAGGGACAGGAGGCGCGTGGGCGGGATAGTCTGTTGCGGGTCGGCGACTCAGCGCGACCCGGAGCCGAGAGGCCATCCGTTGGTCGTGCTGCCGTCGTGTTCCCCGGCCCCGAGCGAAGCTGAGCGACTCCCCTGTGTCTGACACCAGATTCTCCCCACCGGTCACGACTCCGCGGAGCCCCGAGGAGGAGACCGGCGGCCCCGCCCAGACGGGAGCCCGCTGGCCGCTGCCGGAGGAGGCGTTCTGGAGCGAGGAAGCCGATCCGCACTGGATGGCGCCGGGTGAGCTGACCCAGCCGCAGCCCGCCGTCAAGGACGACGAGCCCCCGACGAAGAACCCGGCGAAGGGCCCCGCAAAGGCCCCGGCGAAGGGTCCCGCGAAGTCCCCGGTGAAGGCTCCCGCGAAGGCTCCGGCCGCGGCGGACGAGCCCTCGCAGGCGGCGCAGGAGCGGCGTCCGCGGAAGCGGGCGAAGGCCGCCGTGGACGACACCGCCCAGCCGCAGCCGGAGCCGAAGCAGGAGGCCCAGCCGGCCAAGCGCAAGCGCGACCCGTACCTCGACAACGTCAAGTTCGTGCTGATCGCGCTGGTGGTCGTCGGCCACTCGCTGGTGCCGACGCTGTCGGCGGACTCCTCCAGGGCCCTGTACATCTTCATCTACACGTTCCACATGCCGCTGTTCGTGCTGATCAGTGGCTATTTGTCCAGAAATTTCTGGAACTCGAACGCCAAGACCAACAAACTGGTCGACACGTTCCTGGTCCCGTACGTGATCGTCGAGGTCGGCTACGCCCTGCTCCGCGTCTCGGTGGGCCAGAAGTGGAGCCTGACGATCATCGACCCGGCGTGGCTCAACTGGTACCTGCTGGCGCTGCTGTTCTGGCGGCTGTCCACCCCGGTGTGGAAGCGGATGAAATATCCGGTGCCGGTCGCGATCGTCGTCTACCTGCTCTCCGGGTTCTCGCAGATCGAGGGCGACTTCAGCATGGACCGCTTCTTCGGTCTCATGCCGTTCTTCGTGATCGGCCTGGTGATGCAGCCGGAGCACTTCGAGATGCTCAACCGGCGGTGGATCAAGATCCTGGGGGTTCTCACGATCCTGGGCGCGGCGGGGGTGGCGATCCTCCTCGCGCCGCAGGCGAAGCTCTCCCCGTTCTACTTCAAGGCCAGCTTCCAGGACCTCCACCTGTCGTGGTACATGGGCCTCGGCATGCGCGCCGGGCTGCTGGTGTGCGCGCTGGCCATGTGCTTCGCCGTCCTGGCGCTGGTGCCCCGGGGCGAGACGTGGTTCTCCGACCTCGGCACCCGCACGCTCTACTGCTACCTGCTGCACGGCATCCCCGTGCTGGTCGCCAAGGAGATGGGCTGGCTGGAGCTCCCGTGGCTGTTCGGGCCGCTCGGCGTGCTGGCGATCGCCTCCAGCGCCTTCGCGCTGGCGATCGTGTTGTGCCTGCCTGAGACCCGTACGGTCTTCAAGTGGGTGCTCGAACCCCGCCTGATCTGGCTCTATCGCCGCCCCTCACGAAGTTAAGCGACAGTTCTACCCACATTTACGCCTTTGACCTGGTAGGCGCGGAGCATCGACACATGCGTGTATGTGTCGCCACGACCGTCCATCATCCCGAGGACGCCCGGATCATGCACCGGCAGATCAGGGCGCTGCTCGACGCGGGCCACGAGGTCACCTACGTCGCACCGTTCACGTACTTCAACGTGACCCCCACCATGGGGATCACCGCGATCGACGTGGCGCGGCACGCCTCGTACGGCAGGGCGCGCGCGGCGCTGAAACGCGGCGTGAAGGGCGCGGACCTGCTGATCGTGCACGAGCACCGACTGCTGGGCGCGCTGCCCTACAGGCGCCCTCCGGTCGTCTGGGACCTACGCGAAGAGGTCTCCCCCAGGCGGCTGGCCCGCGCGGGGAGGCGCCACCGCGTGATCACGCCCGCGATGGTTCCCGAGGCGACCCTGGTGTCACCCAGCCCGCCTCCTCCCGGCGACACCAGGGTCGTGCACATCGGCCGCCTCTCGTCCGAGCGCGGCGTGTCGGAGCTGATCGGGCTGGCCGAACGGCTGGTCCCGTACGGCGTCAGGCTCGACCTCATCGGCGCGGCGGCCCGGGACGTCCGTCCGCTGCTGCGCGACGCGCAGCGGGTCGGGCTGCTCGACTGGTTCGGGTACGTGCCCAACCGGCACGCGCTGCGCATGGCCGAGGGCGCGCTGGCGGGTCTTTCGCTGGCGGACGACACGGTGCGGACGGTGCCGACGAAGATCATGGACTACATGGGGCGCGGGCTGCCCGTCATCACGACTCCCCAGGGCTCGGCGCTGGTCGAGCGGACCGGGTGCGGGCTCGTGGTGCCGCTGGACGTGGAAGCCGTGCTGAACGCCGTGCTGGACCTCAAGGAGGACCCGGTGCGGCGGGCCCGGCTGGGCGCCCTGGGGCACGCGGAGGCGCGGCTGCACCACCACTGGCCGGACCACGCGGCGGCCTTCGTCAACCGCGCCGAGTCCTGGGCCGGCCTCCCCACCCACGCCCTGGCCGTCTGACCGGAACGGCCGGCCCTCCGGGAGCGCGGGCGACACGCCGGAGGCCGGGCGGCGGGTGCGGCACCACGGAAGGACATCGGGGGTGGGAATGGCGACACGACTGACGGGTTGATGTACTGGGGCCATGGCAACGCATCTGATCCAGGGCCGGACGGTGGCCATGCCGGTGCGGGTGCGGGACGCGGAGGTGTGCAGCGCCTTCTACGCGGTGCGCGCCGACGCCGCCAGGGCGGTGATCGCGTACTCCGGACTCGACGTGGCCGAGTTCCTGCCCGGCAAGGCCGTCTGCGTGCTGCTGTTCGTGGACTACCGCGACGGCGATCTGGACCCGTACCACGAGTTCGGCATGGCGTTCCTGGTGCGTCCCCCGGGCGTGTCCGGGACCGGAGGGCTCTGGGACCTGCGCCAGGCCGGGGTGTTCGTGCACTGGCTGCCCGTGGACCAGCCGTTCACGCTGGAGGCCGGGCGCACGCTGTGGGGGTTCCCGAAGGAGCTGGCGGACATCGAGCTGCGGCTCGGCACGCCGTACAAACGGTGTGTCCTGCGCAGGGACGGCCGGCTCGTGCTGGACATCCTGATCAAGCCGGGCGTGCCCGCGCCGGGTGCGACGGTGATGGCGCCGCTCGACGCCTACACGCACCGGGACGGGATCACGCGGCGCGTGCCCTGGTCCGTACGGGCCCGCGGCGCCCGGATCCGCCCCAGCGGGGCGCTGATCCGGCTGGGCAACCATCCCATCGCCAAGGAGCTGAGCGAGCTGGGGCTGCCCAGGCGGGCGATGTTCACCAGCACGATCTCGCGGGCCGCGATGTCCTTCGGCGAGGCCGTCGAGGTCTGACGCCCCGATGGCCCGCCGCGGTCAGACGATCGGCGGACGGCCCAGCTTGACCATGCGCCACGCCGTACGCCACGCCATGGGCCGCCGCTCGCCCGCCGGGGTGCGCAGGCCCTCGAAGAACCCGCTGAACCACGCCTTGAGCGCCGGCCCGGCCCCGCGCTCCCGCACGAGGGTGAGCACGACCCAGTTGGTGAGGTAGAGGAAGGCCAGCGGCCACGGCAGGTTGCGCCGCGCCAGCCAGACCCGGTTGCGCGCGTTGAGCCGGTAGAACTCGACGTGCCGGGTCGGCGGGACCTGCGGATGGTACATCACCGTCTCGGCGTCGTACTCGATCCGGTAGCCCTCGCCCAGCAGCCGCCAGGCCAGGTCGGTCTCCTCGTGAGCGTAGAAGAACCGCTCGGGCAGCCCGCCCACCTGGAGGAAGGCCGAGCGCCTGATGGCCGAGGCGCCGCCGAGGAACGTCGTGACCGGCGACGAGCGCTGCGGGTCGCCGGCGCGCAGCCGGGGCACGTGGCGCCGCTGGCCGATGCCGCCGTCGGGGTCCATGACGCGGAAGGAGATCACCGCGAGGTCCGGCTCGGTGGCGAAGCGGTCGCGTACGTGCGCGACGACCTTCTGGTTGGCATACCAGCCGTCGTCGTCGAGGAACAGCACGACGTCTCCCGAGCACTCCTCCACGCCGCGGTTACGGCCTGCGGGAATGCCCGTGTTCTGGTCGAGCCGGATCGCTTTCACGACCGCGGCCGACCCTTCGGGTGGCGTCGCCGACAATTCGGGCACATCTGCGCCGTTGCCCACGATCACCACCTCGACGTCGCCGTCGACCTGGTTGAGCGCGGACTCGACCGCCCGATTCAGCTCCGCGACCCGGTTACCCATGGTGAGGATGACGCACGAGATCTTCAACGAATCACTGTCCTGACGCGTTGAGAACACGGGCGGAGCATTCTTTCATGATCACCGAGTCTGCTGGTCTGCATGTTTTGGAAAGGCTGGGGCTAAGCGTATCGGAACCGAGGATGAACCCCCACCGAACGGCGGACGTCCGATCTATACGACGGACGGGGAGCTCCTCCGGTTCCGACATCAGATCACGCCAGTCTCTTCGAGGCGATGATGCTTACCAAATGCAGGACAACCTGTAGGCATGCCGCTACGAAGCAGGCCACGATCAGGACCCGCGAGGCCGTCAGGTCACCGAGGATCAGATCGACGACGGCGGCCGCCAGCGCCAGCAGCGACAGCTCGATCGGCTGCACGATCCGGTGGAACTTCGTCGCAGCGAGCACCCGCCGGCCCAGGCCCAGGAGCCCGGAGCGGAACTGCACCGCGGAAGCCTCCGTGGCGGCCTCCAGACCGCCCTTGGCCCGCGCCACCTCCACCAGGTCCGTCTCGGCCTTGATGAGGATCGCGCCGAGCGCCGCGGCGAAGCCCAGCACGGTGTACCAGTCGGGCAGTACCGCCGACGCCCGCCAGCCCAGCCCGGCCAGCACCGCGGCCTCGCAGAAGTAGGCCCCGACCCGGTCGAGGTAGACCCCGACCAGCGAGGTCTTCCCCGTCCAGCGGGCCAGCTCGCCGTCGGAGCAGTCGAGCAGCAGGTAGACCTGCACCAGCAGGGCGGCGCCCACGGCGGCCCACAGGCCCGGCAGGGCGAGCACGACCCCGGCCAGGGCCCCGGCCACCGTCATCACCCAGGTGAGCTGGTTGGGCGTGACGGAGGTCTTGGCGAACAGCCAGGTGACGTAGATGGACAGCTGGCGCATGTAGAGCACGCCGGCCCAGTGCTCGCCGTTCCTGCGCTCGAGGTGGCCGGCGGGCTGGGCGACCCGCCGGATCTCAGCTACCGAAGGCCCGGACATAGTCCCCCACCCGATCGTGGATCTCGGAGTCCTGCATGCGCAGGTGCTCCAGGATCGTGTAGCGGCCGGGGCGGGTGGACGGTGCCAGGGCGACGGCCTCGGCGAACTGCTGGCCGGTCAGCCCGATGTCGGCGGGCACGACGGGCAGCTTGTGCCGGCGCAGGCAGTCGACCACCTGCGTGACCCGGGCCTCGTCCTCCCTCAGGAAGAAGCAGAAGGCGGCACCGATCCCGGCGAGCTCGCCGTGGTTGGAGGTGCCGGGGAAGAGCTGATCCACGGCATGAAGGATCTCATGATCTCCACCGCTCGCGGGCCGGGACGACCCCGCGATCACCATGGACATGCCGGACAGGATGAGGGACTCGGCCAGCACGGTCAGGAACGCGTCGGACTCGATGGAGTCGCCGCGGCCGATGAGCGCCTCGGCGGACGTGCGGGACATCGAGCAGGCCAGCCCGTCGATGGGCTCGCCGCGCTCGACGTTGCCGAGCTGCCAGTCCTCGATGGCCGACAGGTTGCTCACCACGTCGCCCACGCCCGCCCTGACCAGCGACTCCGGCGCGTTGTGCACGAAGTCGAGGTCGACCAGGATGGCCAGCGGCATCGGCACCCCGAATGAGCCCTTGCCGCCCTCGTAGACCAGGGAGGCCGTGGGAGAGCAGATGCCGTCGTGGGAGAGGTTGGTGGCCACCGCGACCATCGGGATGCCGGCGAGCGAGGCGGCGTACTTGGTGGCGTCGATGGTCTTGCCGCCGCCGACGCCCACCACCACCTCGTAGGCGGCCTTGCGCAGGTCGGCGCCGAGGGAGACGGCCGCGTCGACCGAGCCGTCGGCCACCCGGAACACCTCGGCCTCGCCCAGCTGGGGTGTGATCAAGCTCTCGATGTGGTCGCCCTGCCCGCGGCCGACGGCCACCGCGACCCGGCCGGAGGTGGCCACCCTGCTGTCGGCCAGCAGGGCGCCGAGCTCGGCCACCGCGCCCCGCCTGACCTGCATGGTCAGCGGCGCCGGCAGCATCCTCGCTAGAAGCGGCATGCGCGCCCCCTCAGTAGCGGACGGCTATGGTGCGAGCCTTCGCCAGGTCGTCGTGGTTGTCCACCTCGACCCAGTCGACCTCGCCGATGGGCGCGGCGTGGATGACCTCGCCGCGCTCGACCATCTCCTGGTAACCGTCCTCGTAGTAGAGCTGGGGGTCACGCTCGAAGGTCGTCTTGAGCGCGTCGGCCAGCAGGTCGGCCGCGCCGGGCCGGATGAGGGTGGCGCCGATGTACTCGCCGTACGCCTCGGCCGGGTCCATCAGCTTGGTGATGCGGCGCAGCGAGCCCTCCGGCGAGAGCGTGACCTTCATCTCCTCGTCGGCGAGCTTCTTGACGTTGTCGACGGCCAGCAGGATGCCGCTCGTCTCAGGAGCGGACAGCAGCGTCTTCTCGACCGAGACCGGGTGCACGGTGTCGCCGTTGACCAGCAGCACGCCCTGGGAGAAGTAGTCGCGGGCGCACCACAGGGAGTAGGCGTTGTTCCACTCCTCGGCCTTGTCGTTGTGGACGAGGGTGAGCTTGACGCCGTGCCGCTGCTCCAGGGCCTCCTTGCGGTCGTGGACGGCCTGCGCCGCGTAACCGACGACGACCACGACCTCCCGCAGGTCCACCGCCGCGAGGTTGCGCAGGGAGATGTCCATGATCGTGGTTTCGCCGTCGACCGGCACGAGCGCCTTCGGCAACGTGTCGGTGTACGGCCGCAGACGTCGTCCGGCTCCAGCGGCCAGAACCATTCCCAGCAACGTGCACTCCTCAGTCGAGCATGTCTTCGTGAGCCCAAAGAGTATTCGTCTTTGGGCCCTGAGCGGGTAATCCGGCGTTAGTCTTGCGTTCCCGTATCGGGTGTTTCCACCTCGGAACGGGGCGCGGCGAGCCAGCACGTGAGGCTCTCCCAGCCGAAGAACGCCCACAGATAGAGCGCAAGCAGCAGATAGCCGCTGCTCAGCCAGCCCGTGAGGGCGACCAGCGAGACCACCATCATCCGGCCGTCCCAGCCGAGGCCGAACGTGGACAGCCACGCCGGTGCGTACACGCGCTGCCGCAGCCGGTAAACAAGATCATAGTGGTGGAACGCCAGCGCGCCGAGCAGCAGGAAGATCACCACGGGATGCACCTCGTGGGCGAACCCGCACGACGCGACGAAGGTGTACTCGATGAGCCGCAGGATCGGCGGGACGAGCCAGTCGAACCTGCCGTCGTGCGCGTGCGTGCTGCCCGGCCCGGCCAGCAGCAGCGTCACGGCGGGCGCGAACACCGCGAGCCCGTCCGTGCCCGCCACGCCGAGCAGCAGCAGCACGCCCGTGACGAACGTGCCCGCGATCACCGGCGGCAGCGGTGGGAGCTGTCCGGCCACCAGCAGGCCCATGGCGCGCGAGAGCGGGCCGTCGTCGCGGTAGGCCACGACCGTGCTACGGGGGACGGGAGTCATGTGGACCGAAATCACCGTGCCGACCTCGCGATCCGTCCGGCGAGCTGATAGAGGGCCGCCACGCCGCCCCAGCAGAGCAGGGACAGGAACGTCACCTTGGCGTTCCAGCCCGCGGCGGTGACGGCGATCAGCGCGGTGCGCTCGCCGATGGGCAGCACGACGCTCTTCTTGAACCAGCGGGCGATCGCGTCGCGCTCCAGGCGCTGGGCGATCCCGAGCACGCCCCGTGCCCGGCTCCCGTCGGCCGACTCCAGGAGGGAGCGCGCGGGGCGCCCCCACTGCGCGCCGACGCGGGCGGCGTCGGTGCGGGCCCCGGCGTACGTCTGGTCGATGGCGTGCCGCACGACCTGGAGGATCATGGCGGCCACGGCGAGCCGCCAGATGCCGGTGCCGGCGAAGCCCAGGGCCAGGCCGACGTAGACGGCGTACTCCTTCAGCCGGTCGGCCATGCCGTCGGCCCACGCCCCCAGCGGCGAGAACGTGCGCGTGTAGCGGGCCAGCTGCCCGTCGAGGCAGTCGAGCACGAACGACAGGTAGAACAGCAGCGCCCCCGCCAGCCGGCCGGCCTGGCTGCCCTCCGAGAACCAGAGGGCCGCCAGCGCGGCCATCCCGATCGAGGCGCCGGTGACGGTGTTGGGGGCCAGGTTGAGCCGGACCGCCGGTTTGAGCAGGTGGCGCGTCCAGGTGGAGACGAAGAAGGTGGCGAAGAAGCCGTCGTCCGCCTTGATGGACAGGTCGAGCCTGACCTTGGCCTCGTCCACCTCGGCCAGCCTGGCGACGGCGGTGTCGGCGGCGTGCTGGCCGGTCACCCGGTCGGCGTGCAGCGGCCCGATCCCGGCCGCCCGCACCGACACGCCCGATCTGACCAGCCCGACCAGGAGCAGGTCGACGGCCTCGACGGGGGTGACCGGGCCCAGCTTGCCGGTGTCGGCCAGCTCGGCCAGCTCCTCCGCGATGTCCGCCAGCGCGCCCAGGTCGGCCTCGCCCGCCTTCAGCACGCCTCTGAACGTGGCGTTGGCCTCGGGGACCACGTGGAAGGAACTGCCCGCGGCGACGATCTTGCCTCCTTCGACGCGGACGGGCGGCCGCATGGGCGCCGCGGCGGCGTCATGGGAGACCAGGGCCCCGCTGCCGCGCGCGGGGTGGTCGAGCAGCAGCGCCAGCGCCTCGGTGTGGGCCACCAGGTCCGCGGGGAGCACGGCCACCGCCCCCGTGGAGATCCGGGCGATCTTGGCGACGCCTCTGAGGTCGGCTCCGAGGCCGCCACCCGGCGTCACCACCTGGATCTCCCGGACGGGCAGCGTGGCGAGCTGGTCGGTGACGCGGTCGAGCAGGGTGACGTCGAAGCTGGAGAGCTTGCATGCCGGGGTCGTGGCGAGCACGACGACCGATGTGGCCGTGGTCTCGCGGGTCAATGAGTCGGGCAAAGCGCAGGTCTCCTCCCGGTCGCGCGGGAGCCGCGTGGCTTGGGGGTGCGTAGGCACAGCGTAGCGACAGGTCAAGGCGGAATCACGGAACAGGACCGTTACGCTGCCGATATGGATTCACGGTTGCGGTCGGTCGGGGTGCTTCTCGCGGGCGGCGTGGGGCAGCGGATCGGGATGGACACCCCCAAACAGCTCATCGAGGTCGCGGGAAAGCCGATCATCGAGCACTCGCTGGCGGTGTTCCAGAACGCGCCGGAGATCGACGAGATCGTGGTGCTGATGACGCCCGGCTACACCGACCGGATCCGCGAGATCGTGGACAAGGGCGGCTACGACAAGGTCAGCAAGGTCGTGGAGGGCGGCGCGAGCCGTACCGAGAGCACGTGGCTGGCCCTGGGGGCGCTGGGGGCCGAGGAGTGCAACGTGCTGCTGCACGACGCCGTACGCCCGCTCGTGGAGCCCCGGATCATCACCGAGTGCGTCAAGGCGCTGGAGACCCGTTCGGCCGTCAACGTGGCGATCCCGAGCTCCGACACGGTCCTCGTGGCCGTGCCGGGCCCCGGTGGCGAGGTGATCGGCGACGTGCTGGACAGGTCGGTGCTGCGGCGCAGCCAGACGCCGCAGTGCTTCCGGCTCTCGGTGATCCGCGAGGCGTACGAGCGGGCGCTGGCCGACCCCGGGTTCGCCGGCCGCCCGGCCACCGACGACTGCGGCGTGGTGCTGCGTTACCTGCCCGACGTGCCGATCCACCTCGTGCCGGGCAGCGAGCACAACATCAAGGTCACCCACCCCCTCGACCTGCGGATCGCCGAGCTGCTCTTCCAGCTCGCCGCAACCCCGCCGATCTCCGACTTGCCCAGATAGGTCACAGACGTTTGACCTGAGAGTTGTTACTGTGCGATCACATGAGGAGACTCATCGTGATCGCGGCTCTGCTCGGCTGCTACCCCACGCTGTTGTGGTCGGCCCTCTGGCCCGCTCCGGTGGTGTTCGGGGCGGTCGCCGTGCTCTCCTATGCGGTGGAGTACGCGGCCTCGCGCGCCGCCAGGCCGCTGCCCGAGCTGCTCGGCAGGGTGCACCTCGGGGTCACGCTGCGCTTCGCCGCCAGGGAGACCATGGCGCTGCTGCTGGTGGCGCGGATGGCGGGGGTCGACTCGCCGTGGTTCGTGGCGCTGGCGTCGGGCATCTTCGCGATCCACGTGGTGCGGGCCGGGCACACGGCGCTGGCGCTGCGGCTCAAGGGGACGCTCAGCCGGATGCCGGTGACCACCCGCAACCTCGACGTCTCGGCGCTGCGCATCCCGAAGATGCCGCCGCCGTCCCTGCGTGACAGCCGCAGCATGCGTTTCCTCTACCTCGACGCGCTGCCGGTGGTCGGCGCGGCCGTCGGCGCCGTGCCCGCCGCGATCGGCGCCGGTCTGGCGGTCCTGCTGGGCATCGCTGGGGCGCTCGCGCTCATCCCGTACGTGCGCCGCGCCACGCCGCTCACCGACAAGGCCAGGGTGCTGGAGGTCGTGGGCGAGCAGGTCGAGAAGTACCGGCCCGAGGTCATCCTCTACTTCTCCGGCGCCACCGCTGCCGCCTACCAGGCCAGGATGTGGCTGCCCACGCTGGAGCGCATCGACCGGCGCGCCATCGTCGTGCTGCGCGAGCGCGGCATGGCCAACCACCTCGACGCGACCACGCTGCCGATGCTGTGCATCCCGTCGGCGGCCGACCTGATGAGCTTCCGCGCCCTGTCCAGCGCCAAGCTCTGCCTGTACGTCTCCAACGTCGGCAGGAACGTCCACATGCTGCGCATCCCGACCCTGCGCAGCGCGTTCCTCAACCACGGCGACAGCGACAAGGAGGCGTCGTTCAACCCGTTCTCCCGGGTGTACGACGAGGTGTGGGTGGCCGGTCCCGCGGGCCGCGACCGCTACCGCCGGGCCAGGGTGGGCGTCAGGGACGAGAGCATCCACGAGGTCGGCCGGCCGCAGCTCGAAGGCATCTCGACGGAGGGGCCGGAGCTGCCGTACCGCACCGTCCTGTACGCCCCCACCTGGGAGGGCTGGAACGACGACCTGTTCCACACGTCGCTGATCACCATGGGCCCGCGCATCGTGCGGGCGCTGCTGGACCACCGGCCGCGGGTACGCGTGATCTACAAGCCGCACCCGCTGACCGGCCATCGCGACCGCAGCGCCGGCCGCGCGCACCGGAAGATCGTGGCCATGATCGAGGCGGCCGAGCTGGCCAAGTCGAAGGCCAGGCACCCGTCGCGGGCGACCGGGGAGACACCGCGGATCGAGCACCTGATCGTCACCGGCCCCGAGCCGCACCTGTACGACTGCTTCAACCGGTGCGACCTGCTGATCAGCGACATCTCCAGCGTCGTGGCCGACTTCCTGGCCAGCGAGAAGCCGTACGCGGTGACGAACGTCGCCGGCCTGGACGAGCGCGCCTTCCACGAGCGCTACCCGAGCACCGAGGCGGGCGTGCTGATCGGGAAGGACCTGGCCGGGCTCGCGGAGTTCCTCGACGGGGAGGACTCGCTGGCCCGGGCCAGGATCAAGCTCAGGAGCTACCTGTTCGGGGCGGAATATCCGGACGCGCTGACCCGCTTCGACGCCGCCGTCGAGCGGGTCTTCGCCGGGTCATGACCCGGGCGGCCTGGCCAGCTTCTTCGGGCTGGTGAGGAAGCCCCAGCCCCAGGAGCAGTGCATGGCGGCGTACACGATCGGCAGCCGCAGCCGCGCCCCCGGGGACAGCCCGCTGCCCGTCAGCGCGGAGCCCGCCGCGATGGCGACGGCGTAGCCGCCGGGGACGATGAGCGTCCAGGGGAAGAACGGCGAGACGACCAGCCCCAGCAGCATGGCCAGCACCGCGGCGGGCGGCGCCAGATAGCGCAGGTTGATCGTGCCCTCGTGGGTGCGCGCGACCACGCGCCGCCACCTGCCGTAGTGGAAGTACTGCTTGGCCAGGGCCTTGACGTTGGGGCGAGGGCGGTAGGAGACCCGCATACGCGGCTGGAACCAGACCAGGCCGCCGCTCTGGCGGATGCGGTGGTTCATCTCCCAGTCCTGCGCCCGCTGGAAGTGCTCGTCGTAGCCGCCCACCCGGTCGAGCGCCGAGCGGCGGAAGACGCCCAGGTAGACGGTGTCGGCGGGGCCCGCGGTGCCGCCCACGTGGAAGGCGGCGGCGCCCACGCCGATCTTGGACGTCATGGCGCAGGCGACGGCCTGCTCGAACGGCGTGATGCCCTCGGCCGCCATGACGCCGCCCACGTTGTCGGCGCCGGTCTCGGCCAGCGTCTCGACGGCGACGCGCAGGTAGTCGGGGGGCAGCATGGCGTGCCCGTCGACCCGGGCGATGATGCCGTTGCGCGAGGCGGCGATGGCGGCGTTGAGCGCGTTGGGGGTGCGGCCCGTCGGATTGGGCACGACCGTCACCCGTGGATCGGCCGCCGATATGGCGTCGGCGACCTCCTGGGTGCGGTCCTGGGACGGACCCACGGCGAGCACGACTTCGATCTCACCTGGGTAGCTCTGGGCGAGGACCTGGTCGACGGCCTCGCGAAGGTGCCGCTCCTCGTTGAGGACCGGCATGACGACGGAGATGGGGGGCCAGGCACGCGTCTCCGCGGGGGCCTGCGGCGAGTCGGGGAACTGCTTCATGGCGGGGCTCACGCTACTGTACGACCAGGGGAGTCGGGCAATCGAAAGCCTGATCCTCCGGGTGACAAAAAGGGGGACGGGATGCGCGACCCGGGCGAGGAGGACGGCGGTGTGCTCGTGGGCGGCGACGCCTACGGCGGCGTCAAGCTCGCGAACCCGCGTCCCCGCAGGCCGCTCAGGAGCGCCAAGGCCCGCCGTCGCAACGTGTTCGTCGCCGGGTTCCTGTCCACCGGGGTCCTGGTGGCCACCGGCGTGGTGTGGGCGACCCCGCGCCAGATCGGCACCGTCGACGCCGGGGTGACCGTGCCGGCCGCCCGCGGCGCCGAGAACATCCTGATGGTGGGCGTCGACAAGCGCGACGACCTCACCCGCCAGCAGCAGAACCGGCTCAAGCTGGGCCGCGAGTCCGGCCAGCGCACCGACACCATGATGGTCATCCACCTGTCGGAGGACCACAAGCGGGTCACCGTGGTGAGCCTGCCGCGCGACACCTGGACGACGATCCCCGGCAAGGGCGAACACAAGATCAATTCGGCGTACCAGTTCGGCGGGCCCAAGCTCACCAAGGAGGCCGTCGAGGCCGCCACCGGGCTGCAGATCAACCGCTACATCGAGGTCAACATCCTCGGCTTCATCGACGTCGTCGACTCCCTCGGCGGCGTCACCGTCTGCACGCCCGTGCCGATCAACGACCCCAAGACCGGGCTCAACCTGCCCGCCGGCACCCACCAGCTCCAGGGCGTGCAGGCGCTCGGCTACGCCCGCACCCGCGCCACCGCGCGCTCCGACCTCGACCGCATCGACCGGCAGCAGCAGGTCATCTCGGCCCTGCTCAACCGGGCGCTCAGCGCCGACACCCTGGCCAACCCGGCCAAGCTGGCCTCGTTCGTCAACTCCACGCTGAGCACGGTCAAGGTCGACCCCGACGACGGTCTCCTCGGCCTGGCCACCCAGATGCGGGACGTCTCGCTCGACGACGTGCGCTTCGCCGAGGTGCCGCTGTCCAACGTCGACTTCAAGGCGCCCACGGGCGAGTCCGCGGTCCTGTGGGACAAGCCGGCCGCCCGCGACATGTTCGCGCGGATCAACGCCGACCAGGACCTGACCAAGCCCGCCGCCTCCCCCTCGCCCACTCCTTCGGTCAAGCCGTCGGCCATCCCGCCCGGCAGCATCACGGTCAAGGTCAAGAACGGCACGCTCATCACCGGTCTCGGCGCCCGCACCAAGGAGGGGCTGGCCGCGTACGGCTTCAAGGTCCCCGGCCAGCCCGGCAACACGACCAAGAAGGACTACAAGAAGACGGTCGTCCACTACGGCGCGGGTCAGGAGGACGAGGCGAAGGTCGTGGCCGCCGCCATCCCGGGCGCCGAGCTCGACAAGGCCGACATCAAGGGCATCGAGGTGATCATCGGCAGCGATCAGCCGAAGATCGCGAAATCCAAGTCGGCTTCCATGCCGTCAGCGAAACCGAGTGTTACACCGACCACCAAAACGGCAATGCAGAACATATGTAAGAAACAGTAATAACAGTCGGCGGTTCGGCAGGTGAAGCCCTCATGGTGGTCAGGTCGTGGCGGGAGGACCCCTGTACGGTGCTGCACGTCGTGGGCGACCTCGACGTGGCAGGCGCCCCTCGGCTGCGGGACGAGCTCGAACAGGCCATCGCCGCCGCCGACCCGCTCAACCTCGTCGTCGACCTGACCGAGGTCCCGTTCTGCGACTCGGTGGGCCTCGGGGTGCTGGTGGCCACGCTCAACCACGTCCGGCGCGTGAAGGGCCGCCTGATCCTGGTGCTGGCCCCCGGCATGATCCGCCACCTGCTGACGATCACCAACCTCGACCGGCACTTCGAGACGCGCGAATCCCTCGACGAGGCGTGTTCGGCCTTCGGCAGCGCCGCCTGACCTCGAGCGGCACGTCCTGAGTGATCGGTTCCGTGCGAGAACATGGTCATGTCATCACGGGGCCGATGGAGAGCCCCTCAGGTGTGGAGGCCTTCGCGTTGTTCGACCAGTTCCCCGAGCCGGGGCGCTCCCAGCTCGCGGCCGCCTTCGACGAGGGCAGGACCCGGCCTGAGTGGTGCTTCGTGAAGGGGCAGGCCCGCCTGGCGCTCTGGGCGCCCTTCCCGGGCTCGGAGCCGGTGACCATCTGGCAGTTCGACCCGGGTCCCGACCCGGTCGCCGCCGCGGAGCTGCTGAGCGGCAGCCTGCGCACGATGGGGCCGGCCAAGATGATCCACGACATCTCGCTCAAGCCGGGGCTCGACCCCGTGGTCGACCGCGCCGTGGAGCACGAGGCCCTGACCCTCGCGGGGTTCGTCATGGAGGTCGAGCGGCTGGTGCTCGAATGGGTGGCGGGCAACGACGTCCCGGTCGACCCGGGCCGCCTGACGTACCGCCCCGCGCGCCGCATGGCCGGCGACGAGGTGATCGACGTCCTCGTACGCATCTCGGAGGGCTCGCTCGACTACGACACCCGGATCGAGGTGGCCACGTCGGGGGCCGAGCACGAGGCCCGATGGATGTACCACGACCTGATCAACCGCAAGGGCAAGCCCGACTGGTTCGTGATCGGCTACCTGGGCGACTCCCCCGTGGGCCTGGTGGCCCCCGACGACCACTCGATCGCGTACATCGGGGTGGTGCCCGAGCACCGCGGCCACGGCTACGTCGACGACCTGCTGGCCAGGGGCACCCGCACGCTGGCCGAGGCGGGCGTGCAGCGCATCGTCGCCGTCACGGACGTCGCGAACGTCCCGACTGCCGACGCCTTCCTGCGTGCTGAATACTCGGAGGTCGGCCGATTGTTCCGCTATTACTGGAGGGCATAGTGAGACTCGGAGTCATGTTCGACCGGGACCTTCCTCCCGAGCAGTTGATCCCGTTCGCCAAGGCGCTCGACGAGACGTCCGTGGACGACCTCTGGGTGGTGGAGGACCTGGGCTGGACGGGGGGCGTCTCGTCGGCCGCCACCGCGCTCGCCGTCACGTCCCGGCTGCGGGTCGGCATCGGCATCACGCCCGCTCCCCTGCGCAACCCGATGCTGCTGGCGATGGAGCTGGCCAACCTGGCCAGGGTGCACCCCGGGCGGCTGGCCGCCGGGATCGGGCACGGCGTGGGCGACTGGATGCGCCAGGTGGGCGCCGCCCCGTCGTCGCCGCTGACGCTCCTGGAGGAGACGATCACGTCCGTAAGCGCGCTGCTGCGCGGCGAGACGGTCACCCTGCACGGCAGGTCCGTCCACCTGGACGGGGTCTCCCTGGTGCACCCGCCCGCCGCGCCCCCGCCCGTGCTGGCCGGGGTGAAGGGGCCGCGCTCGCTGGCCCTGTCGGGCCGGGTCGCCCAGGGGACGATCATCCCCGAGGGCGTCGGGCCCGCGCAGCTACCCGGGATCCTGGACCAGATCGGGGGCTCCGCGGATCACGAGCTCGTGGTCTTCTCCTTCCTCAACACCGAGGCCGAGGTCCCGGAGAGCTCCCGGGCCCTGGTGGCGGGGCAGGCCGGGTTCCTCGGGGTCGCGCCCGAGGAGGTGGCGATGGCGTCGGGGTCTCCTGAGGCCGCGGCCGAGCACGTCAAGGAGCTGTGGGCGGCCGGGGCCGCCACGGTGGCCGTGCGGCCGCTGGGTCCGGACCCGCTGCGGCACGTCACGGCCCTGCTGTCGGCCCTCTGAGGCGCGTTCCCTGCGTTCTCCTGGCCTGACGCGCGTTCTGGCCGAAAGGCCGATGGCGGCCCGCCCGTGTTCGGCCGGACGGTCGATGGCGGGCGGGCGGCGCTCGGCCACCATGGCGGCATGAGCATCTCCATGAGGCGAGTCGTGGCGACAGGGGTGACGCTGGCGGCGGCGCTGACGTTGACCGGGTGCAAGGTGGACCTGGACGCCGAAGAGGTCCACACCGCGCAGGCGTTCCCGTTCACGGGCACCGCGCTGAAGATCAATGCCTCCCTGGGCGGCGTGCGCGTCCTCCAGGGCACCGGGGGCCGCGTCGAGGTGGAGCGGTGGGTGCGAGGCAAGGCCGCCGACGACGGCAACGCCACCTGGTCCCTGCGGGACGGCACCCTTCGCCTGAGCGCGAACTGCAACATGGTCTTCGGCGACTGCGGCGCCCGCTACCACGTCAAGGTCCCGCCCGGTGTACCGCTGTCGATCGAGGCCGACGACGGCGTCATCCTGAACGGCCTCGCCCAGGACGTGGACGTGGTCAGCCGGGACCGCATCCAGGTCTCGGGCGCCGCGGGCAAACTGCGGCTGCGCAGCGAGGGCCCGATCACGGGCGAAGGGCTGAAGTC
Source organism: Nonomuraea sp. NPDC003707 (assembly GCF_053587055.1). Classification (NCBI taxonomy): domain Bacteria; kingdom Bacillati; phylum Actinomycetota; class Actinomycetes; order Streptosporangiales; family Streptosporangiaceae; genus Nonomuraea; species Nonomuraea sp. NPDC003707. The sequence goes on from NZ_JBSFNK010000005.1 coordinate 258,119, forward strand.
GCCGAGCGTCCGGTGCCGGACGTCGGACGGCGCGATCGACGTGTCGTTCGCCAGCCCGCCCACCGCCCTCGACCTGCGCTCCAGCGACGGCCGGGTGACCGCGACCGTGCCCAGGGCGGCCTACGCGATCACGGCCCGCAGCACGGACGGCACCGAGCGCTCGGAGCTCAAGGACGACGCCAAGAGCCCCAACACCATCAAGGCCGTGAGCGGCTCCGGAGACGTCCGCATCCTCCGGGCCCGGTGACCTCGCTCACTGCGTTCACTGCCAGATGGCGGCGTACAGCCCGTTCTCGGCGTTCACCTGGACCGGGGACAGCCCCTTGGCCTTGAGGTCGGCGAACCGCTTCTGGTAGCCGGAGGAGGTCATGTCGACGTAGTGGGCCCAGGACCTGACGCCGTCCTTGCGCCACACCGCCGTGTACGTCCCGTCGGGCGCCACGGCCACCTTGACCGGCCGGAACCCCTGCTTCTTCTTGGCGTAGAACGCGGCCTCGTGCTGCTGCCTGGACTTCCCGTACGTGTAGTACCAGGCCCCGCCCGTGTTGACCGTCCACACGCCCACGTACCGCAGGTCGTCCGGGGTGCCGTACACGTCGACCGAGGTCAGCGCGAGCCCCTGGGCGGTGGCCCGCTTGTTGGCGGCGGCGAACTGGGCGGGGGTGAGGTTCGACCTGGCGAAGAACTTCCCGCGCCGCTTCTCGAAGACGGCCGTGAACACCGGCGCGTCACCCGGCCCGGTGGCGGAGACGGAGACCGGCTGTGCCCCCTCCTTCATCCCCTGGTCGAACCGCTGCTGGTACTCCTCGGCCGACATGCCCTGCCAGATGCCCCAATTGGCCGGCGAGCCGCCTTTGACCCACACGGCCGCGTACCGCTCCCCGTCGGAGACGTTCACCGTGACCGGCCGGAAGCCCTGGTCCCTGAGCTGCTTGACCCGCGCCACGCTCTGCTCGGCGGTGAGGCCGTGGTAGGCCACCCAGGCCGGACGCGCCTGCGCGCCGGCCGGGGGCGCCACCACGGCCACCGGGGCCGTCATCCCGATCAGTAATGCCGCGATCTTGCTCGTGGTCCGCATGACCCTCCCGTGCCTTTGCGCGTTCGTGGGGATTTCGGACCGACCATAACAGCCTTAACTGACCACCTGATGGCAGCGCAGCTCCGATCAGCCGACCTTCTCGAACGGCGTCGGCGTCTGGCCTGTCCAGCGGAAGAGCTGGGCGTGGCCGGTGTACTTGCTGACCCCGCCTTCCGTGATGGTCCCGGACTTGGACACGTAGTAGCGTCCCCCGCCGAGCGAGATCAAGCCGTACTCGCCGCCGAACTCCCAGCCCCTGACGCCGGTGGCCTCGTGCTGGAGCCCGCCCGGCGCCAGCGTGAGCAGCCGGCCCCGCTCGGGCTGCGGCTGCCCGACGATGTCACCCTCCCTGGGCCGCTCGCGGCCGTCCACCATGAAGAAGGAGTAGTTGGGGAACTGCGGCTTCTTGCCCTTGTAGACGGCCATCATCCAGTTGCCCGTGAAGTCGTCGTACTCGAGGTTCTGCACGCCGTAGGTGGTGTTGCCGGTGTACGCGAAGTACTTGCCGTCGACCTGCTCGGGGCCGCTCTTGTGCGGGTCGCTCTCGGTGAGCGGCTTCTCGTACTTCTTCCACCGCTCGATGTCGTACTGGAGGAGGACCTGGTAGTCGTTGTCGGCCCGGGTGGTGTTGGAGTAGATCCCGTACGCCACGGTCAGCAGCTGCTTGCCGTGCTTCTTCCCGAACTCGGGGCCGAAGGACACGCCGTCGATGCCGCTGCACCCGTACCGGTGATCGGGGGTGTTGCCCACGTTGCCGTCGAACTTGCCGTCGCCGTTCATGTCGGCGGAGTAGTCGGCGACGACCTCCTTGAGGTAGACCGTCTTGACGACGTCACTGGTCTGGGCGTCCATGCCCATGCTGGTGATGCGGTCGACGTCGAAGATCGCGATGTAGAACGACTCCTGCTCCTTGTACTCGAGGGAGCCGTACACCCGGCCGTCCTTGGCGTTGAAGTCCAGATCGCCGAGATGCCCCGTGAAGCCCCTCACCGAGCCCACGGGGTTGCCCTTGAGGTCGGTCTTGACGAGGACATTGGTGAAGGAGAAGTACATGTACCCCTTGCGCTCGTCAATGGCGATCCCCTGGACGTGCCCCTCGGTCCAGGCGCCGCCGTAGACCTCGTTCGGCAGCTCTGGGCGGCGGTCGTCGGCGGTGGCCGGGGCGGCGAGCAGGCCGAGCGATGCGGTGGCGACCACGGCGAGCGTCAGGACTTTGCGCATGTTTGCGTACCCGTCTTCAGTTAGGGATCAGACCGAAACCTGACCGTATACCGACCGAATGTCGCTGTCTGACATATGCGTGAACTGGCAGTGAAGTCACTCCGAACTGCCTATTCATGGGCGATACAGCCGTTCAAGGCCGATCAGAGCCACCCGGGCATTGCTCGCCGCTGAACCCCGACCCCTCCGTAGCAGGCGAGCACGGTGCGCGCGTGTCGTACCCCTTGCGCTCCAGCAACTCGCGCGCTCTCGCGAGTCGCCCGAGGTCAGCCCCTATGCCAATCCCCGGTGACGGCCCCTCCTTGTTCCGAGGGGCCGATCGGCGGCGATGGCGTTGGCAGGAGAATGCCCAAAGCCTGGGCCGATTTGCACGAACTGGCGACCTCCGCCGCCGGCACACGACTGCGCAGCGGCGGAAACCGTCGCGGCGATCAGTGCCGGCGGTTGAGCAAATCGACGATCGTCTGGCGCCCCATGCTTTGCGCGATGTCGAGTGGTGTGGTGCCCACCGGGTAGCTCTCGAACGGCTTCGTCAGGCCGCGCCCAGGGTCCGCGCCCGCCGTGAGCAGGACACGCGCCACCTCGGCGTGGCCGTTCTCCGCTGCTTCGTGCAGCGGGGTGAACCCGTAGTTCTCGGTGATGTTCGGGTTCGCTCCGGCCTCGAGCAGCAGCCGTACCGGATCGATATGACCATGGCGGCTGGCGTAGTGAAGCGGGGAGACCCCGTCCTTGTCGCGCGAATCGAGATCTACCCGCTTCGTCGCGATGAGCAGCTCGGTGATCTCAGCGGTCCCCCGCGAGGCTGCGTGCGACAACGGGGTCTGCTTGTCGGAGGTCACCCGCTCAACGTCGATCCCCGCGTCGATCAGCATGCGCGCGATGGCGACGCAGTCATCGTACAAGTCATCCGGGTGGGATCCGATCTGCGCGCGGATCTCGTCGCGACCGGTGAGAACCGTCTCGACGCCGTCGCGCACCACGGTGACCTCGATGGCCACCGGCCGGTCCTTGGTCTGCTGGATCACATGGTGCAGCGCGGTGAATCCGCCCGTGGAAGCGCCCCCTGGATCCGCGCCCGCCGCGAGCAGCGCCTCGACGCCCTCTCGGAACGCCTCGTGGGCCGCAGCCAGCAGCGCCGTCCAACCTCGCTCGTCGGCGGCGTTCACATCGACGCCGGCCGCTATCTGCTCTTTGAGGCCCTTCAGGTCCCCCGAGTACGCGGCGTACCGCAGAGTGCTCTCCCGCGAGACGTCGCCGGAGTCCGTTAAGCCGGTATCTGCCATATTTTGTCCTCTTCTGCTGTTGCACGTGATATCTCGTCAAAGTCAAGGATGATCTCATAGGTGAGTGCCGTCCAAAACCGGGCGATGCCGTGGCAACCGTCAAGGTGCACTGGCCTGAGCTTGCGGGGGCGCGCGTGAGCTCACGAGCCTGCTCACGCTTGGCGGCGGCAATCGCTGAGCCGCGTTCCTTGATCCTTCTCGGTGGCGACGGCGGAGGCGGACACGAGCGTCGCGGCTGCGAGGCTGCCCCAGAGGGCTGCCGAGCCGTGGGGGGCGAGAGCGGTGATGACCGCCGGGGAGACGGCGAGGCCGAAGCCCGTGGAGAGCTGGAAGCGGGCGAGGGCGCGTCCCAGGAGATGGGCCGGGGCGAGGGCGGTGACGAGCGCGGTGGCGCTGCCGGCATAGATGATCTCGCCGATGGTGCAGACCACGGACACCATGGCGACGGCCGGGGCACCCCAGCCGTGTCCCAGTGAGGTGGCCGCGAGGAAGCCGAGGTAGGACGCGGCGAGTATCACGCCGGCGACAGCCAGCACGGTCCGCCGGGCGAAGCGGGACATCAGGACCGTGATCGGAACCTGCAGGGTGACCACGAGCACCGTGTTGGCCACGAAGATGGCTGCCGACCACACCGGGGTTGCGTGCAACTGTGTCACCAGGACCAGAGGGAGCGCGATTTCGGGGACGTTGAGGCAGAAGACGTAGACCACGTTGGCGGCCAGCAGCGCGCGCATCCGGGGTGCGGGCCCGTCGGGCCCGTCCTTGGCCGGGGTAGCGGCCGGATGCGCGTGCAGGTGGACCGACCACACCAAGGCCGCCGCAGCGAGATAGGCGAGCCCGGTGACGGCTGCCAGCGCCTGCAATGCGGTGGTGCCGCCCGCCAGGCACGCGGTGGCGAGGAGCGCGCCCGCGCCCAGGCCGGCGTTGCGCAGGGCGCGGCCTCCCGCGAGAGCGGCGTCGCGTTCCCGGCCGTGGGCGACCGTGGCCACGAGAGCCGCGTGGGCGACCGGCCATGCCTGGTTGCCGATGCCGAGGAAGAGCGCCGCCGTCGCGAACAGCCAGACGTTCCCCGCCGGGGTGGCCAGCAGCAGCGCCACGCCCAGCACCCGCACCAGCATCGACGCCGCCACGACCGTGCTGCGTGCGCCCCGGTCCAACCATCGGCCCACCGCGGGCATGCACACCAGACCCACGACGACGCCGACCGTCATGGCGATGCCGGTGGCCGGCGCGGACAGCCTCAGCACAGTCACCCCGTAGAGCAGCAGGAAGGGCCGCAGCAGGCCGGTGCCGAGCGCGTCCACGCCCAGGGCGACGGCATAGCGGGGGCCTCCGGAGGCACGGACGAGGGCGCGGGGCCGGATCTTGGTGGTGGTTGCCATGGCGTCAACAGTGCGTTCGGCCGCCGGGCCGACTGTGTCGGTTGACGGACACCGTCAACCGACGCGGTCGTCGGCCATCCGACCAGCGATGATGAGGGGATGACGTTGAGGATCGACATCAGCGGGATGCCGTCCGGGCGACTGCGGTTCGCCGCCTCCCCGCTGGCCGAGCTGACCGCGATGCTGCACGTGCTGGCCGAACCCGCGCATCACCCGCAGCTCGCCGGCTGGGCCGGGGACGTCTGGGCTGGGCTGCGGCCGGAGCTGGCCGAGCGGCTGCGGGAGGCGGAGTTCCTCTGGCGTTCCTCACGAGCCGACTTTCTGGTCCCCGCTCATCCTCGGCCGACCCTCGCCGAGGAGTTGGACGATGTAGACCGGATCGACGATGAAACCTATGTGACCGCCGCGCTCATCACCACGTGCGGCAGCAACCGGGTCCACTTCGCCACGCCGTCGCCACTCACAGACGCGACGGCGCGCGAGCGGGCCCTGGACCTGGCCCAGGCCCGCGGCGCGCTCCAAGAGGCCTTCGCGGAACGGCTGCTCACGGACCCGGCCGCCGTGCGGGCGCGGGTGCGCCACACCCTCGAGCAGTGTGCCGAGGCCTTCTTCGACGCCGCCTGGACAGGCGTCGCCGTGCAACTCGCCACCGACCTGCGCGTGAAGAACGACCTGCTGAAGCGTCAGGGCATCGAGGCGGCACTCGCATCGGTCTCCAGCGCCGTCACCCTGGCACAGGACGGCAGCTGCATCATCCTGGACAAGCTGCAGGACAAGGCGACCACCGCCCACGACACCGGGGTCACCTTCCTCCCCAGCGTCTTCGGCCACCCGCACCTGGTGGTGGTCCACGCGCCCGGGTGGCAGCCAGTGGTGCAGTACCCCGTGGCCGAGGCAAGTCCATCAGAGCCGGTATCGCTGGAAACGGTCACACTACGGTTGGAGGCACTCGCACATCCGGTACGACTGCGGCTGCTGCGCACCCTGGCCCGCGGCCCGCACACCACCGGTGAACTGGCCCACGCCTGGGAACTCTCACCCCCGGAGGTTTCCCGCCACCTCGCTGTCCTGCGCCGCGCGGGCCTGCTCACGGCCCGGCGGCACGGTCGTTACGTCCGTCACACCCTCAATCTCCCCGATCTGATGGCGCTGGGCGCCGACCTGCTGACGGCCGTACTGCGCTGAGTGGCTTCGGCCTGCCAGAACGCGGGCGACCGCCGCCTTCGACCCCGACAGGGTCGTGATGGTGACCTGGGCAGTGTCGCTCGCTTCTTACCGGAACCCCTGGTTACCCTGAGGCGCCGAGCGCGACCAGCTCGATCTCGAAGCCGTCCCCATCCTCCAGATAGGCCGCGTAGTGCCGTTCCCCGCCCGCGTACGGGTGGCGATCGGGAAACATCAGCGTCCAGCCGTTCGCGGGCGCCCGCTCGGCCAGCGTGTCCACCTCGGCGCGGCTTCCCACATGGAAGGCCAGATGGTTCAGCCCGGGGCGGCAGCGGTCGTGCCGGTCGGCGCTGAGGGCGGGCGACTGCTCCAGCACCAGGTACGTGGCCCCCAGCCGCCAGCTGCGGCCGTGCTCCCAGTCCTGGTACAGGGTGTAGCCGAGCGTCTCCAGCAGCCACTGCCAGCTCGCGACGGCTCGCGGCAGGTCGGGCACCCAGATCTCGACGTGATGCAGCATCCCGGTCGCGGGCTCCCCGCTCATCCCGTACGCACCCCTTCCGCTCCCGGCCTTGGGCGCACGCTCATCCCGTACGCACCCCCTCCGCTCCCGGCCTTGGGCGCACGGCCCGCCCGCGTCGCCTCAGAGCTTGGAGATGTAGTACATGTTGCCGCCCGGCTGAAGGATGCCGGCCAGGACGGAGGTCTTGATGGTGTGGGTGCCGCCGGTCGGCTTCCACGGGTCGTACACGGTGATAGTGCCCGCCGTCTTGTCGTAACCGTAGGCGATGATGGCGTGGCCGACCCTTGTGCCCTTGATCTTGCCCTTGTTCCAGGGCAGCTGCTCCATCCACACCGCGAGCACCGGCGCCCGGCGCAGGTCTCCGATGTTGCCGGAGACCCGGTTCATGAGCACGACCGCGTTGCCGTCCGCGTCGGTGGGGCTCGTGACCTTGTAGCCGCGCGACTTGAGGTAGGCGTTGACCACCGGCATGGCGTTCACACCCTTGGTGCCTGCGGCGGCCGTGGTCTTCATCTTCTTGGCGAGGGTCGACTGGCTGACGTTGACGCCGAAGGTCGACAGGCTCATCGACGACGAGGCGGGGACGCAGAAGTAGTTGGTCTCCTGGCGCTGGCCCTTGAGGTTGAGCTGGTACTTCAGGGGCGTGAAGAGCCCTTTGGGCGTTGCGGCGACGGAGGACGAGGGGGACGGGGAAGGGGTGGGAGTCGGGGTGCTGGGGGACGCGTAGGCCGGTGACGCGGTGGTGAAGCCCAGGACGGCCACGGTCACGGCTGCGGTGAGGGCGACGCCGGTCCCCGTTCTACGGTTCTTCACTTGATCACTCCACACATGCGCGGCTGACAGTAGTCAGGGACCGTAGTTGATCTGCCAAGAGTGTGCAAATGGTGGCGCATGGTGACATAGGGGCAGACGGGACATTCGCGACATGGCCGAATGCCGAGCGCCTTACGCGAGACGGCCGGACGCGGAGCGCCTTTCGCGAGACGGCCGGACGCGGAGCGCCTTTCGCGAGACGGCCGGACGCGGAGCGCCTTACGCGAGACGGCCGGACGCGGAGCGCCTTTCGCGAGACGGCCGGACGCGGAGCGCCTTTCGCGAGACGGCCGGACGCGGAGCGCCTGTAC
>NZ_JBSFNK010000005.1:266124-486579 GCF_053587055.1 Nonomuraea sp. NPDC003707
CGGCCGGACGCGGAGCGCCTTTCGCGAGATTGGCCGGATGCGGACGCCGTTGATCGCCAACCCGGCAATCACAGCAGCCGTCCCACTGATGTCACGTTCCATCTCTAGCCATATGGAGCCCGCAGTGCTCAAGCGCCTCCTCGCGGCGACCGGCGTCGCCGCCGTGATCCTGCCGTCGGCCAGTACGCCCACCCAGGCCGCGACCCCGGTCGTTCAGATCGTCAAGATCTACTACGACTCGCCAGGGTCCGACCGGGGCGGCAACGTCTCGCTCAACGGCGAATACGCGGTGCTGCGCAACATGAGCAGGCGAAGCATCCAGCTCGAGAACTGGATCCTGCGGGACGAGACCGGCTACAAGTACCGATTCCCCAGCTTCACCCTCAAGCCCGGCAAATCAGTGACCGTACGCTCGGGCCAGGGGACCGACACCTCGACCACCCTGTACTGGGGTCGCAAGTGGTACGTCTGGAACAACGACGGGGACACGGCCGGCCTCTACCGGAGCAGCGACCTCAAGAAGATCGACGGCTGTACCTGGGGACGCGGCGGCATCTCCACCACCTGCCCGTAGGTTTTCACCACGCCGACGGACACGCCCTCCGGTCAGAAGCGACATCTTCACCGCCTGCCAGCAGGTCTCACCACGTTGACGGACACGCCCCCGGTCGAAAGCCGCATCTCCACCACCCGCCAGCAAGTTTTCGCCCACGGCGGCGGACACGCCCCTCGGTCAGAAGGCGGACGCGTGGTGCGAGTTAGCCTGACAAGGTGAGCATTACCGCTGGTAGCTACACATTCGGACCCGATTCCGGCCGCCTCCTCATCCACACGACCCGCACCGGTCTGGGCGCCAAGGCCGGCCACGATCTCACCATCGAGGTCACGCGCTGGAGCGGCGACGCCACAATCGACACCGCCGCCCCGGCGAACTCCTCGCTGACCGTCGAGGTCGACCCGGGTTCGCTCGAAGTCCGGGCAGGGACCGGCGGCATCAAGCCGCTCACGGACTCCGACCGCGAGGAGATCGAGCGAACCATCCGGGAGAAGATCCTGCACACCGGCCGACATCCGGCGATCACCTTCCGGTCGACACGGGTCGACGGGACCGCGGAGTCGTTCCACATCGAGGGCGACCTCACCATCCTCGGGGTGACCCGGCTGGTGACGGTCCAGGGCATGGTCGCCGATGACCGCGTACGGGGCTCGGCGGCCATCGTGCAGTCCCGGTGGGGGATTCGACCGTATTCCGCGTTCTTCGGCGCGCTCAAGCTGAGCGATGAGGTCGAGGTGCGGTTCGACGTCGGCCTCGCGGCAAAGGACTGAGCTCGGACCGGTCCCATCTCCCGAGCTCACGAACAGGGCCTCGTGGTGGCCTCAGCGCCTCCTTGCCCCTGGCCGTGCTTCTCTCTATGGCTCACGTGCTCAACGAGTCGGCGAAGCGGGGTTTGGCTGGGGGTTTGGGGGGCTGCGCCCCCCCAATGTCACAGCCTGAGCCCCCTAGCGCGAAGCGCCCCCCAAGCGAGGACCGCGCCTTTGCCCTCGGCGCGAAGCGCCCCGCCGCGAGGACCGCGCCGTTGGTCCCGGCGTGATCTTCTTGTCGGCGACGGCGTAGAGGGTGTCAGATATCCGGAGGTCCGACCTTCTTGTTACTAGTCGGTACGGTTTGCGAAGAGATGCAGGTGGCACGTACGAGGTAGCTAGGGCCGGTAGCATGCCTGCGCGATCGAAAGGAGCTCACTCGTGCCATATCGCCTCACGGTGATCGGGACCGGATACCTGGGCATCACCCATGCGGCGTGCATGGCTGATCTCGGATTCGACGTCCTGGGCCTTGATATCGACGCCGACAAGATCCGCAGCCTCAACCAAGGGGAGCTCCCGATCCACGAGCCCGGGCTCGAGCCTGTGCTCCGCCGCGGGCTCGAATCCGGCCGCCTCCGCTTCACCACCTCGTACGAGGAAGCCGCCGCCTTCGGCGACGTGCATTTCGTCTGCGTAGGCACTCCCCAGAAACGCGGCGAATATGCCGCGGACGTCACGTACATGGACAACGCGATCGAGTCCCTCGCCCCGTTCCTCGACCGCCAGTGCCTGGTCGTGGGCAAGTCCACCGTGCCCGTCGGCACCGCCGAGCGGCTCGCGGACAAGCTCACCCGCCTCGCGCCCGCCGGTGGGCAGGCCGAGCTGGCCTGGAACCCCGAGTTCCTGCGGGAGGGGTTCGCGGTTCAGGACACCATGCACCCGGATCGCATCGTGGTCGGCGTTCGCACCGAGCGAGCGGAGAAGGTGCTGCGCGAGGTGTACGAGCCGCTGGGCGAGGTTCCGTTCGTGGTGACCGATTTCGCCACGTCCGAGCTGGTCAAGACGGCCGCGAACGCGTTCCTGGCCACCAAGATCTCGTTCATCAACGCGATGGCCGAGGTCTGCGAGGCCGCGCACGCCGACGTCAAGCAGTTGTCCGAGGCGCTGTCGTACGACGACCGGATCGGCGGACGTTACCTGAACGCGGGCCTCGGGTTCGGCGGCGGCTGCCTGCCCAAGGACATCAGGGCGTTCATGGCGCGGGCCGGGGAGCTGGGAGCGGACCAGGCGCTGACGTTCCTGCGCGAGGTGGACGCCATCAACCTGCGGCGGCGCGCCCGCATGGTCGATCTGGCCAGGGAGCTGGCCGGGGGCTCGTTCCACGGGTGCACCGTGGGCGTGCTGGGCGCCGCGTTCAAGCCGAACTCGGACGACATCCGCGACTCCCCCGCACTGGACGTCGCCGTGACCATCGGCCACCAGGGCGGACAGGTCACCGTGTACGACCCCATCGCGCTCGACAACGCCCGTAAGGCTCACCCCGAGCTGAACTACGGCGAATCAGCCCTGGACGCGGTACGGGGAGCGCACGTGGTGCTGCTGCTCACCGAGTGGCAGGAGTTCGTGGAGCTCGACCCCGAGGAGCTGGGAACTGTGGTGGCGACCCGGCGCATCGTGGACGGGCGTAATGCCCTGAATGCCGAGACGTGGCGGTCCGCCGGATGGCACTACCGCGCCCTCGGCCGCCCCTGACGGATCAATCCTCCGCCTACGACCTACCCCGGCCCCGCCCCTGACAGACCTATCCCCCGCCTACGACAGCCCCCGGCCGCCGTAGGCGCACCCCCATCACGACCCTGGGCCACCGTAGGCACACCCCCCCATCACGACCCCCGGCCGCCGTAGGCGCACCCCCCGTCACAACCCGAGGTTCGCGGCCTCCGCGCGGAGCTTCTCGCCCTTGGCGTACGCCTGCTCCTTCAACCGCACCTGGAACTCCTCCATCCGCTCCCGCAACCCGGGGTCGGACGCGGCGAGGATGCGTACGGCCAGCAGCCCCGCGTTGCGGGCCCCGCCGACCGCCACCGTCGCCACCGGCACCCCGGCGGGCATCTGGACGATCGACAGCAGCGAGTCCATCCCGTCGAGGTACTTCAGCGGCACCGGCACCCCGATCACCGGCAGCGGCGTGACGGAGGCCAGCATGCCGGGCAGGTGCGCGGCTCCCCCGGCCCCGGCGATGATCACCTGGAGGCCCCGGGAGGCGGCCTGGCGACCGTAGTCGATCATCTCGGTCGGCATGCGGTGCGCCGAGACCACGTCCGCCTCGAAGGGCACGCCGAACTCGGCGACCGCCTCCGCGGCGGCCTTCATGACCGGCCAGTCGGAGTCGCTCCCCATCACAATCCCGATGCTCACGATGCCGCCTTCGTCGGCATCGTGAGCATCGGGATGCTGCTGTGTCTCATTGCTCGTTCGCTTCGCTCTCTCACGTGTACTCCCCGGTGGTGAGGTAGACGGCGGCGTGGCGGGCGCGGGCGCGCACCTCGTCGAGGTTGGAGCCGAGGGCCGTCACGTGGCCGATCTTGCGGCCGGGGCGCACCTCTTTGCCGTAGAAGTGCAGCTTGATGCCCGGATCGTGGGCCAGCACGTGCTCGTAGCGCTTGAACAGGTCGGGCTCTTCGCCACCGAGCAGGTTGGCCATGACGACGACCTGGGCGGTCATCTTGGGCGAGCCGAGCGGCAGGTCCAGCACCGCCCTCAGATGCTGCTCGAACTGCGACGTCGTCGAGCCCTCGATGGTCCAGTGGCCGCTGTTGTGCGGGCGCATGGCCAGCTCGTTGACCACGAGCCCGTTCGGCGTGTCGAAGAGCTCGACCGCGAGCAGCCCGGTCACGCCGAGCTCGTGGGCGATCTTCAGACCGATGCGCTGCGCCTGCGCGGAGTATTCGGGGTCCAGCCCGGGAGCGGGCGCGATGACCTCCACGCAGATGCCGTCCTGCTGCACGGTCTCCACTACCGGGTAGCTGACGCCCTGCCCGTGCGGCGAGCGGGCGACCAGCACCGCCAGCTCCCGCTCGAACGGCACGAACGCCTCGGCGAGCAGCTCGACCCCGGTCGCGAACGCCTCCGCGACCTCCTCGGCCGACCTGCACACCCACACGCCGCGGCCGTCGTAGCCGCCGCGCACCGACTTCAGGACCATCGGCCAGCCGTGCTGCTCCGCGAAGCGCGTGGCCTCTTCGGGCGACGACACGCGCGCCCACGCCGGGCACGGCACGCCGATCGCGGTCAGCCGCTCGCGCATGACGGCCTTGTCCTGGGCGTGCACGAGGGCGTCGGCCCCGGGGTGCACGGAGTGGCCGGCCTCGGTCAGGGCTCGGATGTGCTCGGTGGGCACGTGTTCGTGGTCGAACGTGATCGCGTCGCAGCCCTTGGCGAACTCGCGCAGATCGTCCAGATCGCGGTAATCTCCGACGCGCGTGTCGACGATCACTCGTGCGGCGCTCTCCTCCGGAGAGTTGGCCAGCACCCGCAGCTCGACGCCGAGCGCGATGGCCGGCGGCTGCGACATCCTGGCCAGCTGGCCTGCGCCGACGATGCCGACGACCGGCCCGATGGGGCTGTAGGAACTCACGCCAGGTGAGCTTACCGGGACGGAACGACTTTCCCGGACTCCCCGGGCTGGGCGGCCGTTCCGGGTCGCCTTCGCAGGCACGACCGCCCAGCGTTCCGCTCCGCCCGCTCATGCTGGGTCGCGGGCGATGTGCAACGCAGCGTAATGCCCAACTGTCGTAAATGCCGGGCATAGGACGATATTTCTAAGTGGTAAGTTCACCAGCCTGACGTCGGGCCTACACGGTGGCCGGTACGCTGAGTTGGGTCAGGCTCGCCGAAGGAAGGGACCGAGCAGAGACGTGGACCTCGCCAAACGCCTCTACGAGCGGTTCTCCTCCCTTGTGTACGAACTGGCCAAGTTCGGGAGCATCGGGGCCGTCGCCTTCCTGATCGACACCGGCCTCCTCAACCTCTGCAACGTGGGCCTGGGCTGGGGCCCGCTGACGTCCAAGGTCGTGGCGACGACGATCTCCACGACCTTCGCCTACATCGGCAACCGCTTCTGGACCTTCCGGCACCGCGACCAGAGCGGGCTGAGGCGCGAATACTTCCTGTTCTTCCTGCTCAACGGCATCGCGCTGCTGTTCGGCATGCTGACGATCGGCTTCACCACCTACACGCTCGACCTGCACGACCCGCTCAGCTTCAACATCGCCAACATCGTGGGCGTGGGGCTCGGCACGCTGTTCCGCTACTGGTCGTACAAGAAGTGGGTGTTCCTGGAGGCCACCGAGCCCATCCCGATGGAGCTGCCCGAGACCGGGGTCAAGCAGGACCGCTGACCACGCGGGTCCTCGCGCCGTCGTCCTCGGCCGGGCGCAGGAAGATGGCGAACGTCGCCGGGCGGCGCCGTACCAGCTCCAGCCTGCCGCCGTCGGCCGCGGCCAGCGCGCGGGCGAGCGTCAGCCCGAGACCGGTGCCTCCGCCGCCGCTGACGTTCCGCTCGAAGATCTTGGGGGCGATCTCGTCGGCGATGCCCGGACCCTCGTCCGCGACCTCGATCACCACGTAGTTGTCGCCGCTGGTCGACGTGACGGTGACGTCGCCGCCGCCGTGGCGCAGGGAGTTCTCCAGCAGCGACGCGATCACCTGGCCGAAGCCGCCGGTGGTGGCCATCGCCTTCAGACCGCGGGCGCCTTCGAGCCGCAGGATACGCCCCGCCTCCCGGAACACCGGCTCCCACTCCCTGATCTGCTGGATGATCACGTCGTCGATGGCGACCGGCTCGGCCTGGGCGTGGCGCTGGCGCCGCGCCGCCGCCAGCAGCTCGTCGATCACGGCGGTGAGCCGCTCCGCCTGCACGATCGCCGCCTCGCCCTCCTCCCGTACGACCTCCGGCTCGTCCGCGGCCGACACGATCTCCTCCAGGCGCATGGTGAGACCGGTCAGGGGGGTCCGGAGCTGGTGGGAGGCGTCGGTGGCGAACTCGCGCTCGCGGGTGAGCAGGTCGGAGATGCGGGTCGCGCTGCGGTCGAGCACTTGGGCCACCCGGTCGAGTTCGGGAATGCCGTAGCGGTGTTTGCTCGGCCGGGCGTCTCCGGAGCCCAGCCGCTCGGCGATCTTCGCCAGGTCCTGCAAGGGCAGCGTCAGCCGCCGGGACTGTACGACGGCCAGGCTCACGGCCACCGCCAGGGCGGCGACGGCCAGGGCCACGATGAGCAGGAGCCGGGCCCGTACGTCCTGTTCAACCTGGTCGCGATCGCGACTTATGCGGACATAGACGCCGGTGTTGGTCTGCGCGTCCTCGGTCATCAGGTGACCGGACGGCGGTGCGCTGCCGACCACGGTCACCCGCAAGGGGGTTCCGCGTTCCCAGATCTGGATGTACCTGCCGGGATACTTCTGCTCCAGTTGCTGGGGGTCGAGCGGCGTCTCCTGGACACGGGCGTACTCGACCTCTCCCACGAGACGCTTGGCCTCCGCCCCGAGCTCCTGAGCCGCCTCGTCGACGATCAGCCGGCTGACGACGACACCCAGGGGGACCCCCAGCAGCAGAACCGCGATGACCGCGACGACCAGGGTTGAGGAGAGCAGTCGGCGGCGCATCTCCTACTCGCGTTCGAACCGGAAGCCGACTCCCCGGACGGTCGTGATGTAACGCGGTTTCGCGGCGTCGTCGCCGAGTTTGCGGCGTAGCCAGGAGATGTGCATGTCGAGGGTCTTGGTCGAACCCCACCAGTTCGTGTCCCAGACCTCGCGCATGATCTGCTCCCTCGTGACCACCTTTCCGGCGTCGCGGACGAGCACACGCAGCAGGTCGAATTCCTTCGTTGTCAGATGCAGCTCCTTTTCCCCCATCCACGCGCGGCGGGAGTCGGCGTCTATACGCACGCCCTGGACGACCGGAGTCTCGGAGGTGCCGCGCCGGAGCAGCGCCCGTACCCGGGCGAGCAGCTCGGCCAGCCTGAACGGCTTCGTCACGTAGTCGTCCGCGCCGGCGTCGAGGCCGACGACGGTGTCCACCTCGTCGACGCGAGCGGTGAGAATCAGGACCGGAGTGCCGTGGCCCTCGGCCCGGATGCGACGAGCCACCTCCAAACCGTCCATTTCGGGCAGTCCAAGGTCAAGAACGATGAGATCGATGCCGCCCGACAGAGCCCTTTCCAGGGCTTGCGGGCCGTCGGGGCTCACCTCGACCTGATAGCCCTCACGGCGCAATGCACGCGCGAGCGGCTCAGAGATCGAGGTGTCATCCTCGGCGAGAAGTACGCAGGTCATGAAGCGATCGTAGGACCTTAAGCGATCGTTTCCCGGGCACAGCGCGCGGTTTGACTCGCAGTTGACCTATCCATTGACCTGGGCAAACGCGGCTAAATATCGGTTAGTCGGGATTAAATTACCGCGATTACCGAGAAACGAAAGCAATGGAGTCCCCGGCCCTCTGCCGTCCGGAAGAAATAATGTTGTTAACGTTGTCCCCCGTGACTGATCTGACCCTCTGGTACGACCGGCCGGCCACCGACTGGGAGACGCAGGCGTTACCCATCGGGAACGGCGCGCTCGGGGCGATGGTGTTCGGCGGGACGGACACCGAGCGGCTCCAGTTCAACGAGAAGAGCCTGTGGACGGGTGGCCCGGGATCGCGGGAGGGATACGACTTCGGCGACTGGACCGCTCCCCGGCCGGACGCGCTCGCCGAGGTCCAGGAGGCGCTGGATCGCGACGGGCGGATGGCGCCGGAGGAGGTGGCGGCCGCGCTGGGGCAGCCGAAGTCGGGGTTCGGCGCGTACCAGCCGTTCGGCGACCTCTGGCTGGACCTGGCCGGGCAGCCGGGCTCCCCCGCCGGTTACCGCCGGGAGCTGAGCCTGAGCGAGGCCGTGGCCAGGGTGACGTACACGGCGGACGGGGTGCGGCACTCGCGCGAGTACTTCGCCAGCCACCCCGGGAACGTCATCGCCGGGCGGGTCACGGCCGATCGGGCGGGCCAGGTGTCGTTCACGCTCCGGGTGTCCTCGCCGCACGAGGACGGGCGGGTCAGCGTCTCGGACGGGCGGCTGACGATCCGCGGGCGGCTCGCGGACAACGGGATGGCGTTCGAGGCCCAGGTACGGGTGGTCACGGAGGGCGGCACCCGTACGGACGGGATCGACCGGATCACGGTCACCGGGGCCGACAGCGCCGTGTTCGTGCTGTCCGCCGGCACCGACTACGCCCCCGCCCATCCGGACTACCGCGGCGAGGACCCGCACGCCGCCGTCACCGCCGCCGTGGACCAGGCGGTGGCCCAGGGGTACGAGGGCCTGCGCCGCGCCCACCAGGCCGACCACGGGGAGCTGTTCGACCGCGTACGGCTGGACCTCGGCCAGCGGACGCCGCCGGTCCCCACGGACCGGCTCCGGGCGGCCTACACCGGGGGCGCCTCCGCCGACGACCGCGCGCTCGAAGCCCTCTTCTTCTCCTACGGCCGCTATCTGCTGATCGCCTCCTCGCGGGCCGGATCGCTGCCCGCGAACCTGCAGGGCGTCTGGAACGACTCCACCACCCCGCCCTGGGCCGGCGACTACCACGTCAACATCAACCTGCAGATGAACTACTGGCTCGCCGACCAGACGAACCTGGCCGAGACGGCGCAGCCGTACGTCGACTATGTCGCGGGCCTGGTGAAGCCGGGTGAGATCACGGCGCGGGAGATGTTCGGGGCGCGCGGGTGGCTCGTGCACAACGAGACGAACCCGTTCGGCTTCACCGGCGTCCACGACTGGGCCACGTCGTTCTGGTTCCCGGAGGCCGGGGCCTGGCTCACGCAGCAGCTCTACGACCGCTACCGCTTCAGCCGAGACGCGGGATATCTCCGCGAGACCGCCTATCCGGTGATGAAGGGGGCGGCCGAGTTCTGGCTGGACACCCTGCGCACCGACCCCCGTGACGGGACGCTGGTCGTCTCGCCCAGTTACTCCCCCGAGCACGGGGACTTCTCGGCCGGGGCGTCGATGTCCCAGCAGATCGTCCGGGACCTGTTCACGAACGTGGCGGAGGCCGCGGACGTCCTGGGGGACGCCGAGTTCGGCGGGCGGGTACGCGACGCGCTGGCGAAGCTGGACCCGGGACTGCGCATCGGGTCCTGGGGGCAGCTCCAGGAGTGGAAGGCCGACCGGGACGACCCCGGGAACACGCATCGGCACGTGTCCCACCTGTTCGGCCTGCATCCCGGCCGGCAGATCGCGGCGGGCAGCCGCGAGGGCGAGGCGGCCAAGGTGTCGCTGACCGCCCGCGGGGACGGCGGCACCGGGTGGAGCAAGGCGTGGAAGATCAACTTCTGGGCTCGGCTGCTCGACGGGGACCACGCGCACCGGATGCTGAGCGAGCAGCTGAGGACGTCCACGCTGGACAACCTGTGGGACACGCACCCGCCGTTCCAGATCGACGGAAATTTCGGGGCTTCCGCCGGTATGGCGGAAATGCTGGTGCAGAGCCAGCACGGCGAGATCCACGTACTGCCCGCTCTGCCCTCCGCCTGGCCCACGGGGTCGGTGCGCGGGCTGCGCGCCCGGGGCGACGTGACGGTGGACGTCTCCTGGCGGGACGGCGCCGCCGAGCGGATCACGCTGCACGTGGGGCGCTCGGGCCCGGTCACGGTACGGACGGACCTGGCCGGACGCTGCCAGGTGTCCGGCGACGCGCGGCGCTCCGGGGACACGCTGAGCTGGGACGCCCAGGCCGGGACGGCCTACACCATCCTGGGGAGCTAGAGCCGGCTCGTATCCTGGGCGGCATGTCATCGGAGATCAGCATCGGCCGGCTCGCCGAACTCACCGGGCTGAGCGTGCACACGCTGCGCTTCTACGAGCGTGAGGGCCTCCTGCTCAACCCCGTGCGCCGCGGGCCGGGCGGGCGGCGGATCTACAGCGACGCGGACGCGCACTGGCTGACCACGTGCATCATCCTGCGCGCCTCGGGGATGCCGTTGCCCGCCATCCGGGAGTACACCGACCTCGTCAGGAACGGGACCGGGAACGAGGCGGAACGCCTCACCATCATGCTGGAGCACCGGGAGCGCGTGCTGCGCCAGATGAGCGATCTCAACCGCTGCCTGGACCTCATCACCTACAAGGTCGGCGTGTACGAGGACGTCATCTCCGAAACCACCGTCGCCGACTGCTCACCCCAACCCCAGGGCTGACCCCATAAGGGATCCGATCACAACAAAACGGGAATCGCGCGCGTCTCAGTGATCAATACCTCAACGGAAAGGGTCACTGACGTGGACGCCACCCCCACCAGATTGTTCGCCGTCGCCGCCACCGCCGCCCTGGCGCTGTCCCTGGCCGCCGCTCCCGCCTCGGCGGGGGCCAGCGGGCGGCTGATGAACGGCGCCACCGACCTCTGCCTGGCCGTGGGCAAGAGCGAGGTCAAGGCCGGCAAGAAGGTCATCCAGTGGACCTGCTCCGACAACAAGGACCAGCAGTGGATCTACAAGGGGCGCAAGCTCGTCAACGCCAAGACCGGCATGTGCCTGGCGATCGCGCGCGGCTCCCAGGTCAAGGGCAAGTACGCGATCCAGTGGCCGTGCACGGACGGCGGGATCGAGCAGGAGTGGATCTACGACGACATGCAGCGCCTGCGCAACCGGGCCAGCGGCCTGTGCCTGGCGGTCGGCAAGGGCGAGCGCAAGAAGGGTAAGTGGATCATCCAGTGGACGTGCAGGGACACGGGAGAGCAGGCGTGGCTCTGGAGGTAAAGGGAAGGCGCCCCGTCCGGGGACGGGGCGCCTTCGGTGCCACAGAGCCGCTACTGAGCCGCTCAGTCGTCGGACGAGGGCGGTTCGGCGTAGCGGGCCAGGTAGAGCTGCTCGCCCAGGCTGCGGATGAGGCTGAGCTCCGTCTCCAGATAGTCGATGTGCTCCTCCTCGTCCTCCAGGATCTCCTCGAAGATCCGGGCCGAGGTGACGTCGCCCTTCTCGCGCATGAGCGCGATCGCCGGGCGCAGGCGCTGCACGACTGAGAGCTCGACCTCGAGGTCCGCCCTGAGCTGCTCCTCCACGGTCTGGCCGATGTGCAGGGTGCCCAGGCGTTGATAGTTGGGCAGGCCCTCCAGGAAGAGGATGCGATCGGTCAGACGCTCCGCGTGGCGCATCTCGTCGATCGACTCCGCACGGGTGTGCTCGGCGAGTTTCGTGTAGCCCCAGTTCTCCTGCATCTTGGCGTGCAGGAAATACTGGTTGATGGCGGTGAGCTCGGCGGTCAGCTGCTCGTTGAGCAGCTCGATGATCTGCTTGTCGCCCTGCATGAAACGGGCCCCTCGCTATGCGGTCGTCAGTTCTTCAGACCGTTTCAGGATTGCACAGATCTTCCGTACACATCGGGCACAGTCACCACCGGCACCAGTGGTGTCGCGAATCTGCTTCGCGCTCTTGGCCCCGGAGGCGATGCAGTCGTGCACCTCGTTTTCGGTCACAGCACGACAAATGCACACGTACATCCGGGGACAGGCCTCTCGCGAGCGAAGTGGGGGCACCTTTAGGTAAGGCACACCTAAGCTACCTCACTTCGGTAAGGCTTGCCTATGTTAGGTCGGCCACATCACGCTATCCACCTTGGGTGATCCATTCCTCCAGGTGGGGCGCCTCCGCGCCGATCGTGGTCGAGTCGCCGTGTCCCGTGTGCACGACGGTCTCCGGCGGCAGGGTCAGCAGCCGCTCCCTGATCGAGTCGATGATCGTGTCGAACGAGCTGTAGGACCGGCCGGTCGCCCCCGGACCGCCCTTGAAGAGCGTGTCGCCGCTGAACAGGGCGCCGAGGTCGGGGGCGTACAGGCAGACCGCGCCGGGCGCGTGGCCGGGGGTGTGGACGACCTCCAGCGCGATGCCGCCGACCTCGATCTTCTCGCCGTCGGCCAGCGGCTCGTACGACGCCGCGGCCCCGTACTGCTGCTCCCACAGCACCTGGTCGGCGGGGTGCAGCCGGATGGGCGCCCCGGTGCGGTCGGCGAGGGGCTTGGCGGCGTTGATGTGGTCGTTGTGCGCGTGCGTGCAGACGATGGCCTTGACCGTGCGCCCGCCCACCCGCTCGGCGATCGTCGCGGCGTCGTGGGCGGCGTCGATGACGACGACCTCGCGGGCGTCGCCGACCAGCCACACGTTGTTGTCGACGTCCCAGGTGCCGCCGTCCAGCGAGAACGTGCCCGAGGTGATGACCCTGTCGATCATCTAGAACGTCACCACCGAACGCAGCACCTCGCCGCGGTGCATCTTCGCGAACGCCTCCTCGACCTGCCCGATCCCGATCGTCTCCGAGACGAACTTGTCGAGCGGCAGCCGGTTCTGCAGGAACAGGTCGATGAGCATCGGGAAGTCGCGCGAGGGCAGGCAGTCGCCGTACCAGGAGGACTTCAGCGCGCCGCCGCGCCCGAAGACGTCGAGGAACGGCAGCTCCAGCGTCATGTCAGGCGTGGGGACGCCGACCAGCACGACCGTGCCGGCCAGGTCGCGGGCGTAGAAGGCCTGCTTGTACGTCTCGGGGCGGCCCACCGCCTCGATGACCACGTCGGCGCCGAAGCCGCCGGTCAGGTCGCGGATCGCCTCGACCGGGTCGCTCTCGCGGGAGTTGACGGTGTGGGTGGCGCCGAAGTCGCGCGCCCAGCCCAGCTTGCGGTCGTCCACGTCGACGGCGATGACCTTCGCGGCCCCGGCCAGTGAGGCGCCCAGGATCGCGGCGTCGCCGACGCCGCCGCAGCCGATGACGGCGACCGAGTCGCCGCGCGCCACGCCGCCGGTGTTGATCGCGGCGCCGATGCCCGCCATGACGCCGCAGCCCAGCAGGCCCGCGACCTGCGCGGGCGCCTCGGCGGAGACCTTGGTGCACTGGCCCGCGGCGACCAGCGTCTTCTCCAGGAACGCGCCGATGCCCAGCGCGGGCGACAGCACCGTGCCGTCCTTGAGCGTCATCTTCTGCGTGGCGTTGTGGGTGGCGAAGCAGTACCAGGGGCGGCCGCGCAGGCACGCGCGGCACTGGCCGCATACCGCGCGCCAGTTGAGGATCACGAAGTCGCCGGGCTCGACCTCGGTGACACCCGGGCCGACCGCCTCGACGACGCCCGCGGCCTCGTGGCCGAGCAGGAACGGGAAGTCGTCGTTGATCCCGCCCTCGCGATAGTGCAGGTCGGTGTGGCAGACCCCGCAGGCCTGCACGTTGACGACCGCCTCGCCGGGACCTGGGTCCGGCACCACGACCGTCTCGAGCGAAACTTCCTGACCCTTGGCCCGGGCGACGACGCCCTGCACTTCGTACGGCATGCCAGCCATCTTGTGTCAGGAGGATGATCTCCGCAAGACATAGGGCTGGACCACGCCGAGCCCTCTCGCGGGCCGGCGCCTGATCTTGTGCAGATCGAACCCCTCCAGCCCTTCTGCCAGCGCGGAATCGACCAGGATCGTGCCCGGCCGGGCGATGGCGGTGAGCCGGGCGGCCAGGTTGACGGTGGTGCCGAAGACGTCGCCCATGGTGGGCAGGACCGGCCCGTACGCCAGGCCGACGCGCAGCTCGACACCCGACTCGACCAGGTCGAGCGCGATCCCCGCGGCCTGGGCCGGGCTCGGGGCGGTGAACAGCACCTCGTCGCCCAGCGTCTTGACCAGCCGGGCGCCGTGGGAGGCCACCACGTCGGAGGCCCGCGCCTCGAACCCCTCGACCAGCTCGGCCAGCTCCTTCTCGTCGAGCTCGCGGCTGCGCCTGGTGAACGAGACCAGGTCCGCGAACCCCACCGCCATCGCCACCCGGGTCGGCACCAGCTCGTCGCTGCCGTCGGCGATGGCCAGCAGCCGGGTGCCGGCGGCGGCGAGCTGGGCCCGCCAGACGTGGACCAGCACCTGCTCGAAGTCGGGCATCAGCTCCTGCGCCGCCCCGAGCACCTTGGCCAGGTCGTCCTCCGAGGGCTCCGGCGGCAGCATCGCGCCGATCATGATCTCGGCCTGCCACTGCGCCAGCCTGGCCGTGGTCTGGCCGAGCGCGCGGGCCATGCGGATGACGGTCTGCTCGTCGAGCAGGCCGCCGTCGAGCATCCGGCGCACCCGGCGCAGCGCCGCCACGTCGGCGTCGGTGAACGCCACGGCGCCGTCGGCCCGCTGCGCGAACCCGAGCGCCCGCCAGATGCGCTCGGCCAGCTCCTGCGACACCCCGGCCTTGGCCGTGACCTGCTCTTTCGTGAAGCGGGCCGGCGAGCCGACGAGCAGGCGTTCGATCTCTTCGGCAGTGGGCCGGCTGGGGGGACGGCTCACGCGTTCACTGGCCGTCGAGCTCGCCGTCGGAGGCGTCCTCGACGAGCCTGAACAGGTCGGTGCGGACGTCCTGGATCTTGGGGATGTCACGCAGCACGATCTCGCCCCGGTCCCCCGCGGACTCGACGGTCAGCGTGCCGCAGCCGAGCAGGCGCTCGAAGAACGTCTGGTCGGAGCTGACCGTGTTGACCTTGGTGATCGGGATCTCGTCGGTCGACTTGTTGAGCACGCCGGTGCTGATCGTGAAGCGGTGGGTGGTGAGCACGTAGCCGGTGTTGACCCACCGCAGGTAGGGGACGAGCGACCAGATCGTCAGCAGGATGAGGCCGATGACGACGACGGCGATCCTGGCGTAGAACGCGTACTCCCAGCCGCCGGGGATTAAGAACATCGCCGCGCCCGCGGCCGCGACGACGAGAACCAGCGCGAGAAAGGGGAGCACGAGGCGCTTCCAATGGGGATGGAAGGACCGGATGCGCCGCTCACCCTGCGTCAGATGATGGTCGGGAAGGGTCATGGCCAAATCGTGCCACCATCGCCGCCGCGGCGGCTACGCTCCCGGCGGATCAGGTCGGTCCGCCGGGCGGACGTGCACCACGTCGCCCGCGCTCAGCGTGTAGCGCTCCCCCTCCGACTCCACCTGCAGGTGCCCGAACTGGTCGACCCCCGTGGCCGTCCCGGTGACCGCCTGCCGGCCCGGCAGCTCCACCCTGACCCGCCGCCCGACCGTGGCGCTGGCCGCCAGGTACGCCGGGCGCAGCCCGCACGCCTCGGCGTCGCCCTTCGCGTCGGTCCACTCCCTGTAGTGGCTCTCGACCTCCCTGAGCACGGCCCTGAGCAGCGGGTCGCGGTCGAGGCAGGCCGCCTCCTCGATGCCCAGCGACGTGGCCGTCTCGACGGGCAGCTCCTCCGGCCTGAGCGACACGTTCAGGCCCATGCCGATGACGACGCCGCTCTCCGCCCGCTCGGCCAGGATCCCGGCCAGCTTGCGCTCGCCGATCAGCAGGTCGTTGGGCCATTTGACGCGTACGTCCACCTCGGCCAGGCGGCGCAGGGCGGAGGCGGCGGCGACGCCGTACAGGAGCGTCAGCCAGCCCTGCGCGGTGGCCGGCACGTCCGGTTTGAGGAGGATCGAGAACGTCAGGCCCGAGCGCGGCGGCGCCGTCCAGGTACGGCCCAGCCGGCCGCGGCCCGCCAGCTGCGACTCCGCCACCAGCACCGTCCCCTCCGGGGCTCCGGCGTGGGCGGCCTCGGCGAGGTCGGCGTTGGTGGAGCCGGTGCTCTCCACGA
Organism: Nonomuraea sp. NPDC003707; assembly: GCF_053587055.1. Classification (NCBI taxonomy): domain Bacteria; kingdom Bacillati; phylum Actinomycetota; class Actinomycetes; order Streptosporangiales; family Streptosporangiaceae; genus Nonomuraea; species Nonomuraea sp. NPDC003707. The sequence continues at coordinate 282,050 of NZ_JBSFNK010000005.1, forward strand.
CGGTGATGCCGGTCCACAGGGAGCCGGGGCGGACCAGCGCGCGGTTGAGCGCCGCCTCGGAGAGCGGCGGGCGGTCGAGGTCGGAGTAACGCGAGTCGGGCATCCCTCTATCTTTGCAGCCAGGAGGAAGATAAAGAGATGAGCAAGCTCCTGGATCCGCGTAACTGGGCCTCTTGGCGACCGTTCGGCATCGGGCTGCGCAAGCCGAACAACTACCTGGAGCTGTGGAAGGCGTTCAGGTCGGTCAAGGGCAACCGGGGTTACGCGTGGCGGATACTCAACCAGGGCACGTGTGACGGGTGCGCGCTGGGCACCCAAGGCATGAGGGATTGGACGATGGACGAGATCCATCTGTGCAACATCAGGCTGCGGCTGCTGCCGCTGAACACGATGCCCGCCCTGGACACCACACTTTTGCGGGATATTTCTGGACTCGTCGGCAAGAAGAGCGCCGAGCTCCGCGAGCTGGGGCGGCTGCCGTACCCCATGCTGCGCCGCGCGGGCGAGCCCGGCTTCACCCGGATCTCCTGGGACGAGGCTCTGCGCGTGGCCGCGGACGGCCTGCGGGACGCGCGCTTCGGGGCCTACCTGACCAGCCGCGGCGTGCCGAACGAGAACTACTACGCGGCCCAGAAGGCCGTGCGCGCGCTCGGCACCAACAGCGTCGACAACGCCGCCAGGATCTGCCACTCGCCCTCCACGGTCGCGCTCAAGCAGACCATCGGCGCGGCGGCCACGACCTGCTCGTACACCGACTGGATCGGCTCCGACCTGATCGTCTTCATCGGCTCCAACCCGTCGAACAACCAGCCGGTCGCGATGAAGTACCTCTACCACGCCAAGAAGGCCGGCACCCGGATCGCGATGGTCAACGCCTATCGCGAGCCCGGCATGGACAAGTACTGGGTGCCGTCGAACGCCGAGTCCGCCGTGTTCGGCACGAAGATCACCGACGAGTTCTTCGGCGTGAACGTGGGCGGCGACATCGGCTTCCTCAACGGCGTGCTCAAGCACCTGATCGAGAACGACTGGGTGGACAAGGAGTTCGTCGACCAGCGGACCACGGGCTTCGAGGAGCTGCGCCGGGAGCTCGCGGGGCAGACGTGGGAGGAGCTGGAGGCGCTGTCCGGGGCCTCCCGCGACGACATGCTCCGCCTGGCCACGCTGCTGGGCGAGGCCAGGTCGGCGGTGCTGGTGTGGTCGATGGGCATCACGCAGCACAGCTACGGCGAGGACAACGTCCGCTCGATCGTGAACCTGGCGCTGGCCAGGGGCTTCGTCGGGCGCGACAAGTGCGGGCTGATGCCGATCCGGGGGCACAGCGGCGTGCAGGGCGGGGCCGAGATGGGCGCGTACGCGACCGGCCTGCCCGGCGGGCTGCCGATCACGCCAGAGAATGCCGCGAAATTTACGGAGATGTGGGGGTTCGAGGTCCCGACCACGCCCGGTCTGACCGCGACCGACATGATCGACGCGGCCCACCGCGGCGAACTCGACGCGCTGGTGTCGAGCGGCGGCAACTTCCTGGAGGTCCTGCCCGACCCGGCCTACTGCCGCGAGGCCCTGTCGCGGCTGCGGCTGCGGGTGCACATCGACATCGTGCTGTCGTCGCAGATGCTGGTCCCGGGCGAGGGCGACGTGCTGCTGCTGCCCGCGCAGACCCGCTACGAGATGGTCGGCGGCGTGACCGAGACCTCCACCGAGCGCCGGATCATCTTCTCCCCCGAGGTCGAGGGGCCACGCATCGGCGAGGCGTGGCCGGAGTGGAAGATCTTCACGGAGCTGGCCGCCCGCACAAACCCCGAAATTTCGTCAAAAATCGCCTTCACTGGCACTCCGCAGATCCGGGCCGAGATCGAGCGCGCCGTCCCCTTCTACCGAGGCATCGCCGACCTGCGGAAGTTCGGCGACAACGTCCAGTACGGCGGCCGCCACCTGTTCGCCGACGGCCGCTTCCAGACCCCCGACGGGCTGGGCCGCTTCAGCAATGTCCGGCCTCCGGCGCTGAAGCGCCCCGACGGCGCGTTCATGGTGGCCACCAGGCGCGGCAAGCAGTTCAACAGCATGGTCCACGAGCGCCGCGACGGCTTCAACGGCGCGATGCGCGAGGCCGTGCTGATGAGCGAGTACGACGCCGACCGCCTGGGCCTGCCCGACGGCACCCCGGTCGAGCTGCGCTCCGGCGAGCGCACCTACCGCGGCAAGATCCTGCGGGCCCCGCTCATGCCGGGCAACCTGCAGATCCACTGGCCGGAGGGCAACGTCCTGCTGGACGAGTCCCGCCGCTCCCCGGACGCGCGGATCCCCGACTACAACGCCCTCGTCACCGTGCGGCCGCTGTGACCACGCGCCCCGGGCCCACCACGCGCGTCAGGATCATGGAGCTGTCCGGCTCCGCCACCAGGGAGCGGCGCGACTACCTGGCCACCGAGGAGCCGCTGGAGATCCGGCTCACCGCGCCCGACGGCACGCGCAAGACCATGGCCATCACCATGCGCACCCCCGGGCACGACTTCGAGCTGGCCGCCGGGTTCCTGCACGGCGAGGGCCTGGCCGGTCCCGGCGACATCGCCGCCATCGCGTACTGCACCGACGAGGACCTCCCGCCCGAGGCCCGCTACAACACGGTGACCGTACGCCTGCGCGGCCCCATCCCCGACCTGCCCGCGCTGGACCGCCACTTCCTCACCTCCAGCGCGTGCGGCGTCTGCGGCTCGGCCAGCCTGGAGGCGCTGCACGACCGCTGCAAGCCGGTCCCCAGGGGCCGGCTCGACCTCACCCCCGAGCTCCTGTACGGGCTGCCTGACGCGTTGCGCGCCGCCCAGGGCGGGTTCGGCAAGACCGGCAGCCTGCACGCGGCAGGGCTGTTCTCGGCCACGGGCACGCTGGTGGCGGTGCGGGAGGACGTGGGCCGCCACAACGCGGTGGACAAGCTGGTCGGCTGGGCGGGGCTGAACGAGCGGCTGCCGCTGGCCGAGCACGTGCTCATGGTCAGCGGGCGGACCAGCTACGAGATCATGCAGAAGGCGCTGGCCGCCGGGATCCCGGCGGTGTGCGCGGTCTCGGCGCCGTCGTCGCTCGCGGTGGAGCTGGCCAGGGAGTTCGGCATCACGCTCGTGGGGTTCCTGCGCGGAGAGCGCTGCAACGTCTACGCGGGATCGGAGCGGATTCTAGTGGAATGAACTATTCCGTTCTGCTATTCTGGAACAGAACAAACCGTTCCGCACGTTCCGGGAGCCTTCCATGAGCATCAGCCCCTTCCGCGTCGAGATCTCCCAGGCCGACCTCGACGACCTCCAGGCCCGCCTCGCCCTGACCCGCTTCACCCACGAGATCCCCGGCGTCGACCAGGGTGTCAGCGTTGAGCGGGTCAAGCGCCTGGTCGGCTACTGGCGGGACGGCTTCGACTGGCGCGCGCAGGAGGCCAGGCTCAACGCCCACCCGCAGTTCACCACCGAGATCGACGGCCAGAACATCCACTTCATCCACGTACGCAACGACAACCCCGACGCCCTGGCGCTGATCCTCACCCACGGCTGGCCCGGCTCGGTCGCCGAGTACCTCGACGCCATCGAGCCCCTGTCGCGCCACTTCCACCTGGTCATCCCGTCGGTCCCCGGCTACGGCTTCTCCGGCCCCACCGTCGAGCTGGGCTGGAACAACCAGCGCATCGCCAGGGCGTGGGCCGAGCTGATGGCCCGCCTCGGCTACACCCGCTACGGCGCGGTCGGCAACGACGGCGGCTCGATGATCTCGCCCGAGCTCGGCAGGATCGACCCCGACCACGTCGTGGGCGTGCACGTCACGCAGCTGTTCTCCTTCCCCTCCGGCGACCCGGCCGAGTTCGCCGGACTGAGCGAGGAGGACCAGGCCGGGCTGGCCGTGCTCGACTGGTTCTGGAAGGAGAAGGGCGCCTTCAACGTGCTGCACTCGCAGCAGCCGCAGACCCTCGCCCACGCCCTCGCCGACTCCCCCGCCGGGCTCCTGGGCTGGCTCGCCCAGCTCTTCGACGAGGACCTGGACGACGACTTCGTGCTCACCAGCGCCGCGATCTACTGGTTCACCGGGACCGCCGGCTCGGCCATCCGGCAGTACTGGGAGAACGCCCGCGCGGAGCAGCCCAAGGAGCCCACCACCGTTCCGACCGCGCTGGCGATGGCCGAGGGCGACTTCACGTCGATCCGCCGCTTCGCCGAGCGCGACCACGCCAACATCGTCTCCTGGAAGACGCTGCCGGCCCCGGCGCACGGCCACTACACCGCGCACACCGCGACGGAGGCCCTCACCTCCGACGTCATCGCCTTCTTCGAGGGCCTCCGCTAGACCGCCGGATCAGCCGGTGTTCTGCAGGCCCGCGGCGACGCCGTTGACCGACAGGAGCAGGAGCGTGGACAGGCGTTCGCGCTCCTGCTCCGACGGGTTGCCGGTGCGCAGCGCGCGCAGGGCCCGCAGCTGGAGGTGGGAGAGCGCGTCCACGTACGGGTCGCGGAGCTGGACGGCGCGCGAGAGCACCTTCCGGTTCTCCAGCAGCCGCGTGTGGCCGGTGACCCGCAGCACCAGGTCGCGGGTCCGGTCGTACTCCTCCAGCACCTGCTGGGCGAAGTCCTCCCGGCCGCCCAGCGCCAGGTAGCGCTTGGCGATCGAGCGGTCGGTCTTGGCCAGCGACATCTCGGCGTTGTCCAGCATCGCGTTGAACAGCGGCCACTCCGCGTACGCCGCCCGCAGCTCCTCCAGGGAGCCGACCGCGGCCAGGCCGGTGCCGAGGCCGTACCAGCCGGGCAGGTTGACCCGCGTCTGCGCCCACGCGAACACCCACGGGATCGCCCGCAGGTCGTCGAGCGAGCGCGGCGCGCCGAGCCCGCGGCGCGCCGGGCGCGAGCCCAGGCGCAGCGTGCCGATCTCCTCCAGCGGGCTGACCAGGCCGAACCATTCGGGGAAGCCCGGCGCCTCGGTCAGCGCGCGGTACGCCTGCTCCGACGCCGTCGCCACCTGCTCGGCCAGGCCCCGGAAGCGCTCGGCGGCGGCCGCCGTGCGGGCGCCGACCGTGGGCGAGGAGGCCATCAGCACGGCGTTGGCCACCTGCTCCAGGTGGCGGCGGGCGATGGCGATGTGGCCGTAGCGGGCGAAGATGACCTCACCCTGCTCGGTGACCTTGAACCGGCCGGCGACCGAGCCCGGCGCCTGGGCCAGCACCGCACGGTTGGCCGGGCCGCCACCACGGCCCAGCGCGCCGCCGCGGCCGTGGAACATCCGCAGCTTCACGTCGTGCTTGGCCGCCCAGGCCGTCAGCTCCTCCTGCGCCTCGTAGAGCCGGAGCGTGGCGGCCGCGGGGCCGAGCTCCTTGGCCGAGTCGGAGTAGCCCAGCATGATCTCCATGCGCCGCCCGTTGGTCTCCAGGCGCGCCCGCATCGCCGGGATCTCGAGCATCCCGGTCAGCACGTCCGGCGAATTGGCCAGGTCCTGGCCCGACTCGAACAGCGGCACGACGTCGAGCACCGGCGCCCGCTCGCCGAGCGCGTGCCTGGCCAGCTCGTAGACGGCCGCGATGTCGTCGGCCGAGCGGGTGAAGGAGACCACGTAGCGGGAGCAGGCCGTGACCCCGAACCGCTCCTGGATCCAGGCGATCACCCGGATCGTGGCCAGCACCTCCTCGGTGCGCTCCGACAGCTCGCCGCCGGCCCTGATCTCCTCCAGGGCGGCCGCGTGCACCTGGGAGTGCTGGCGCACCTCCAGCTCGGCCAGGTGGAAGCCGAACGTCTCGACCTGCCAGATGAGGTGCTGCAGCTCCCCGTACGCCTGCCGCGGCGCCGAGGCGGCCAGCGACTCCTGCGCCACGCGCAGGTCGTCCAGCAGCTCGGCCGGCGCGCGGTAGGCCAGGTCGAGATCGCGGCGGTGGGTCGCGGCGATGCGCGCGGCCACGAACAGCAGCCACTGCCGGTGCGGCTCGCGCGGCGAGCGGGTGGCCAGCTCGGAGACCACGTCGGGGTAGGCGTCCACGGCCTCGGACAGCGCCGACTTGAGCGCGGGCGAGGGCGCGGCGAGCTGGACGGAGGAGGTCAGCGTGCGGGCGATGCGCGTGCAGGCGGTCTCCAGGGCCGTCAGCACGTGCTCGGACTGGATCTGGATGGTCTCGCGGGTGACCCTGGCCGTGACGTTGGGGTTGCCGTCGCGGTCGCCGCCGATCCAGCTGCCGTACCGGATGAACGGCCTGGCCTGCGGCGGGCGCGTGCCGGTGCGCTCGTCGAGCGCGGCGTCCAGCGAGCGGTAGACCTGCGGCACCATGCGGAACAGCGTCTCGTCGAAGGCGGCCATCGCGGTGCGCACCTCGTCGAGCGGGTCGAGCTTGGTCGAGCGGAGCTGGGCCGTGCGCCACAGGAGGTCGATCTCCTCCAGCATGCGGCGCTTGTTCTCGGCGCGCTCGCTGGCGCCGCGGCCGGGCGTGTTGTACTCGGTGAGCTGGCCGCTGATGCGCTGGATGGCGGTGACGACCGCGCGCCTGCGTGCCTCGGTGGGGTGGGCGGTCAGCACCGGGTGCAGCTCCAGGCCCTCCAGCAGCTCGGTGACCCGCTCGTGGCCCAGCTCCTGTACGGCCTGGGCCAGCGACTCCCGCTGGACCCTGCCCTCGGCGTCCCTCTCGCGTAGTGTGCGGATCCGGTAGTGTTCCTCGGCCAGGTTGGCCAGGTGGAAATAGCAGGTGAACGCGCGGGCGACCGCCACGGCCCGCTCGATCTCCCATTCGGCGACCATGGCGGTGATCTCGTCGGCCGAGACCTCGCCCTTACGTGCTGCGATGACTGCCTTGCGCAGCCGTTCGACGTCGGCCAGCAGGTCTTCGCCACCCTGTTCGGCGAGCACCTGGCCGAGCAGTTTGCCGAGCAGCCGCACATCGTGGCGTAGCTCGTCCGGCATCTCGGTAACGGCGGCGCTGCGACGCTCGAGCCCCTGGTCAATCATGTTTCGAAGGGTATCGAGTCGCTCGGGGAAGCCGTAGACCGGTCTCGCCCATTGGACTAGACCATTCAACTACCTTTGGAAACGGCCCCCAGCAGCTCCGGCATCCGGGCGAATCCGATCCTGGCGGCCAGGCGCCTGCCGAGCGTCTCCGCCAGCACCCCGTAGAACGGCGCCACCGCGCACACCCAGAACCAGCCGAACGCCAGCGGCACCACGAACGGCAGCGACAGCAGCGCGATGCCGAGGGTGGCCCCCATGGCGGAGGCGAACGCCTGGCCGCCCTGCCCGGGCGCGGCGCCGCTGAAGGCGTTCATCCGCTCGGGCACGGTGTACGGGACCACCACGCTGGTCACCGACCCGACGCCGAGCCCGATGCCGAGCGCGCCCCACCCGGCCAGCGCCGCCGGGACGATCATGCCGGGATGGCCGGTGAACAGGCCGGTGGCCACCGCGATCACGGTGAGCAGCGGCACGGCGATCAGCGCGTTGGCCAGGTGGCGCCCGGCCAGGTCGATGGCCAGCCCGCGCTCGGAGCCGAACACCACGGCGTTCATCCACAACGAGCGGCCGTCGATGCCGAACGCGTTGCCCGACTGCAGCGCGATCATCAGGGCGCCGACGCAGGTGAGCACGATCGGCACGCCCTCCGCGCCGCCCGTGTTCCTGCTCAGCGAGAACGCCAGCACGGCGGTGACCACGACCGCGCTGAACCAGCCGACCCGGAACCTGGGCTCCCGCCTGATGTACTTCAGCTCCTTCGTCACCACGGCCGCCAGCGGCCCGTCCGGCAGGAACCTGTCGACCAGGCCGCTCTCCTTGCGCACGGACGCGGCCTGGGTGGAGACGTCGGGCGTCACCAGGGCCCGGCCCAGCGCCTTGACCCACAGCAGGCCCAGCACCACCACGATCACGGCCACCAGCGTCAACTCGGCCAGCCCGGCCAGGCCGCCGTCGGCCATCGCGTGCGCCGCCATGCCCGGCGGCGTCCACCGGAGCACGCCCGCCAGCTGGCGCAGCATGGCCTCGGGGTCGCCGAGGCCGCGGTTCATCACGAGGTTGGGCAGCTGCGCGAGCACCACCACCAGCAGCGCGGCCACGGCCAGCACGTCACGGCCCCGCCGGGTGCGCAGCGCGCTGGAGAGCGAGGTGGTGATCAGCCGCGACGTCACCACGCACAGCGCGAACTGCAGCAGCACGGCCGGCACCCCGAGCAGCACGCCGCCGACGCCCGTCGCCACCCCCACCAGCGCGCCGGCCGTGACGATCAGCATGGCGAGCGGCCAGACCCCGGTCACGGACGCGGTGAACATGCCGACCGCGAGCTGCCCGGTGCGCAGCGGCAGGAGCGACAGCTTCGCCGGGTCGAGCGTGTCGTCCAGGCCGAACGCCATCAGCGGCACGATCATCCAGCCGATCAGGAAGGACGTGAACGCGATGATCACCAGGTCGGCGGCGATGTCGTGGGGCGCCAGCCGGAGCAGGCTCATCAGGAAGAAGCCGAGCACGGCCAGGCCGGTGGCGATGAGCAGGGTGAAGACGAAGCCGAGCTTGCGCTGGAGGTCTCCGCGCAGGTTTCCGGCCAGCAGCCGGAGCTTGAGCTGCGCGAACAGGGCCACGGTGGTCAACGGGACTCCTCGGGTGTCACCTGGGGTTGGCGCCGAGCCACGTGAGGCCCTCGCCGTTGTCGCGCGATCCGCCGACCAGCTCCAGGAACGCCTGGTTGAGGCTGCGCCCGCCGCGTACGTCCGCCAGCGGGCCCTGCGCCACGATGTGGCCCGCGCTCATCACCGACACCCAGTCGCACAGCCGCTCGACCAGGTCCATCACGTGGCTGGAGAAGATCACCGTCGAGCCGGAGGCCGTGAAGCGCCGGAGCACGTCGGTGAGCGTGTTGGCGCTGACCGGATCGACGCCCTCGAACGGCTCGTCCAGGAAGAGCACGGACGGGTTGTGCAGCAGCGCGGCGGCCAGGCCGATCTTCTTGCGCATGCCGGTGGAGTAGTCGACGACGAGCTTGTCGGCGGCCTCGGTCAGGTCCATCACGGCCAGCAGCTCGCCCGCGCGCTGCTCGACGTCGGCCTTGGGGATGCCGCGCAGCCGCCCGTTGTAGAGGAGCAGCTCGCGGCCCGACAGCCGCTCGAACAGCCGCAGCCCCTCCGGCAGCACCCCGATGCGCGTCTTGACCTCCACGGGGTCGCGCCACACGTGGAACCCGTCGACCTCGGCCGTGCCGCCGTCGGGCCGGAGCAGCCCGGTGATCATGCTGAGCGTGGTGGTCTTGCCCGCGCCGTTGGGCCCGACCAGGCCCGCGAAGCTCCCCGACGGCACCACCAGATCGACGCCCGCCACCGCGACCTGCGGCCCGTAGCGCTTGAACAGCCCGTGCGTGCGAACCGCATCCGTCATGGATCCACTCTAGGAGGAAGGACTAGCCTTGCGCGCATGAGCACTGCTGCCGAGGAGCTGCCGGACAGGCCGGACATTCACACCACCGCCGGGAAGATCGCCGACCTGGAGCGGCGGCTCGACGAGGCCGCGCACGCGGGCTCCGCGGAGGCCGTGGACAAGCAGCACGCCAAGGGCAAGATGACCGCCAGGGAGCGGGTGCTCGCGCTGCTGGACGAGGGCTCGTTCGTGGAGTTCGACGAGTTCGCCAGGCACCGGTCGACGATGTTCGGGCTGGAGAGGCGGCGGCCGTACGGCGACGGCGTCATCACCGGGCACGGCACGGTCGACGGCCGGCAGGTGTGCGTGTTCTCGCAGGACGTGACGGTGTTCGGCGGCTCGCTCGGCGAGGTGTACGGCGAGAAGATCGTCAAGGTGCTCGACCTGGCGATCAAGACCGGGTGCCCGATCATCGGCATCAACGAGGGCGGCGGCGCGCGCATCCAGGAAGGCGTGGTCGCGCTCGGCCTCTACGCGGAGATCTTCAAGCGCAACGTGCACGCGTCCGGCGTGATCCCGCAGATCTCGCTCATCATGGGCGCCGCGGCCGGCGGGCACGTCTACTCCCCCGCGCTGACCGACTTCGTGGTGATGGTGGATCAGACGTCCCAGATGTTCATCACGGGGCCCGACGTCATCAAGACGGTGACGGGCGAGGAGGTCACGTTCGAGGAGCTCGGCGGGGCGCACACGCACAACACGAAGTCGGGCGTGGCCCACTACCAGGCCACCGACGAGGACGACGCGCTGGAGTACGTCAAGGCGCTGCTGTCGTACCTGCCGTCGAACAACCTGGACGAGGCCCCCGCCTTCGAGCCCGCCACCGACCTGGAGCCCGATCCGGAGCTCGACGGGCTGATCCCCGACTCGGCCAACCAGCCGTACGACATGCACCGGGTCATCGAGCACGTGCTGGACGACGGGGAGTTCCTGGAGGTCCACGCGCTGTTCGCGCCGAACATCGTGGTCGGGTACGGCCGGGTGGACGGCCAGCCGGTCGGGGTCGTGGCCAACCAGCCCATGCATTTCGCTGGATGTCTGGATATCAACGCATCGGAGAAGGCTGCCCGATTTATTCGAACATGTGATGCCTTTAATATTCCGATACTGACATTTGTGGATGTGCCGGGATTCCTCCCAGGAACCGATCAGGAATGGAACGGAATCATCCGGCGGGGCGCCAAGCTCCTCTACGCCTACGCCGAGGCCACCGTGCCGCTGATCACGGTGATCACGCGCAAGGCGTACGGCGGCGCGTACGACGTCATGGGCTCCAAGCACCTCGGCGCGGACGTCAATCTGGCCTGGCCGACGGCCCAGATCGCGGTCATGGGAGCACAGGGCGCGGTCAACATCCTCTACCGGCGCGAACTCGCCGCCTCCGACGACCCCGAGGCCGAGCGCGCCCGGCTCGTCACCGAGTACGAGGACACGCTGGCCAATCCGTACATCGCGGCCGAGCGCGGCTATGTGGACGCGGTGATCCGGCCGTCCGAGACCCGGGTTCAGGTCGTCAGGGCGCTGAGGGCTCTCAGGAACAAGCGGGCGACGCTCCCGCCGAAGAAGCATGGGAACATCCCGCTATGACGCCAGAGCTGCGAATTGTCCGGGGGGACGCCACGCCCGAGGAGATCGCGGCGTTGGTGGCCGTACTCGTCGCGCGGCAGAGCTCGCAGGCCGAACCCGAGGAGTCTCCAGAGCCGCGTCGGCAAAGGTGGCGAAACCCAGCCAGAGGTATGCGTAAGCCTGTCGTCCCAGGGAAGTCGGCATGGCGGATGAGCGCTCTACCTTAGATAGATCCTGAGAATCGGGTGTCAAGTTCCCCGGGAGTTGGGACTATCTAGAGAAAGTAGGCGTATATAGTCAGCCGATCAACTAACACCGCGGCCTGGAGGACGACATGGCCATCCCAGACCTCATGCCGCATCCTGTGGCAGCCAAGTACGCCGTCCTGGTGGATGTCGGTTATCTGTACGCGGCGGCAGGTGAAGTGCTGCTCGGTGCGAAGGAACGCAAGGAATATCGGGTGGCCGCCGATGAACTCATCCAGAGTCTACAGAAACATGCAGAGGAACGTACTTCCGGCGAACTTCTGCGGATCTATTGGTATGACGCCGCCCGTGACCGTGTGCCCACCGTCGACCAGCGGGTCATCGCCCAGCTCCCGTGGGTCAAGGTGCGGCTTGGCAACCTGAACGCCCGTGGCCAGCAGAAAGGCGTGGACGCGCAGATCAGGAGCGATCTGGAGGCGCTGGCCCGACACCATGCGGTGACCGACACCATCCTGCTGGCAGGCGATGAGGACATGGTTCCGGCGGTCGAGGCGGCGCAGGCGTACGGAGTGCGGATCCACCTGTGGGGCGTCGAGCCGCCGTACGGCACCAACCAGGCCGAGCGCCTGGTGTGGGAGTCCGACACCGTGGAAGTGATCTCCGCTGATTTCCTGAGGCCCTTTTTCAGCCGTGCTCCTCAGCCCGTGCCGGTCACTCCGCCGGCCGCGGCCCCGTCGCCCGCCCAGGTCTTCGCCGGGCGCACGCCGGTCAAGCCGCACGCCAAGCCGGGCCAGGTGGCCAAGCTCGGGCCGAGCCGCCCGCGCGTGGAGGACGTGGGCGAGCACGTGGCACAGAAGTGGATCCTCACCCGTGGCCGCGACAACATCCGCGACCTGCTGCCGGGGCCCATCCTGCCGACCGTGATCGACACCGAGCTGCTGATCGAGGCGGAGAAGGAGCTCGGCCACTCGCTGCGGCCCTACCCGGAGGCCCGGGTGTGGCTGCGTGACGGCTTCTGGGCCCGGGTCTACCGGGAGTTCGACCTGGGAGTGGGCGTCTCGTCGAAGTAGCCGTGCGCCGGGTGTCCGATTTCCGCAGGTCACCCGGCTCGGCCTGCTGACCTGCCGTTCGACGCTCACGTCCGATTTCCGCCAGTCAGCGCCTTCGGGGAGCGCCTAGTGTCGGAGGCATGTCACCACTCCAGCTCGACTTCGACTCCTGCTACCGGGCCGTCTCGGCCAGGGACGCCCGGTTCGACGGGCGGTTCTACACGGCGGTGACGACGACGCGCATCTACTGCCGTCCGATCTGTCCGGCTCGTACGCCGTCCTCCAGGAACGTGCGCTTCTACCGGCACGCGGCCTCGGCCGAGGCCGCGGGGTTCCGACCGTGCAAGCGATGCCGTCCGGAGCTCTCGCCCGGCGACCCGGGCTGGGACGTGCGCGGCGACCTGGTCGGCCGGGCGCTGCGGCTGATCGACGACGGCGCGGCGGACGAGCGGGGCGTGGGCGGGCTGGCCCAGCGGCTGCACATCACCGAGCGGCACCTGCACCGGCTGTTCGTGGCCGAGCTGGGCGTCGGGCCGCTGGCGGTCGCGCGGACCAAGCGGCTGCTGCTGGCCAAGCAGCTGCTGACGGAGACGGGGCTGCCGGTCACGGAGGTGGCGTTCGCGGCCGGGTTCGGGAGCGTGCGGCAGTTCAACGCGACGATGCGGGAGACGTACGGCTTCACGCCCAGTGAGCTGCGGGCCACGGCGGGGCCGCGGGTCTGCGACGCGACGCTGCGGCTGCGGCTGCACCGGCGCGAGCCGTACGACGTGGAGGGGGTCTTCGCGTTCCTGGCGGCCCGCGCCATTCCGGGGCTGGAGGTGGCGGACCGGACGTCGTACGAGCGAGCCGTACCAGGTGGGACGATCACGCTCACACCACGACAGGACCACATAGCCCTGGACGTCGTGATGGACGACACGCGGCAGCTCGCCCGCGTCGTGGCGCGCTGCCGCCGCCTCCTCGACCTCGACGCCGACCCCTCCGCCATTTCGGAGATCCTGGAGCAGACCTCGCTCGGGCCCCTGGTGACGGCCCGTCCGGGTCTGCGGGTGCCGGGCGCGTTCGACGGCTTCGAACTGGCCGTACGCGCGGTGGTGGGCCAGCAGATCTCGGTGGCCGGCGCCCGCACCCTCCTCGGCCGCATCGTCGCCAAGGCCCCCGGCCCGCTCTTCCCCACCCCCGCCGAACTCCTGGAGACGGACCTGACCGGCGTGGGCCTGACCAACCGCCGGATCGACACGCTCAGGCACCTGGCCGGCCACCTGGTGGAGGGCCGCCTGGACCTCGACGGCGGTCAGGATCCCGCCGAGGCGGTGTCGGACCTGCTCGAAGTCCCGGGTATCGGCCCGTGGACGGCCAGCTACATCGCGCTCCGGGCGCTGCGTGACCCGGACGCGTGGCCCACGGGCGACCTCGTGCTCAAGAAGCGCATGGCCTGCCTGGGCATCCCCGACGACCACATCGAGCGGTGGCGGCCCTGGCGGGCCTACGCCGCCCTGCACCTTTGGAGCTCATCATGATCGCTGCCCAGCTCATCCCGACCCCGGTGGGGCCGCTGTCCCTGCTGTCCCGCGAGGGGGTCGTGGTGGCGGCCGGCTTCACCGCCGACCCGACGGAGATGTTCGTGCGCCTCACGCCCGAGCTGCAGTCGGAGGGCCTGGAGGTCGTGGACGACCTCGGGGCCGCCTCCGCGGCGGTCCGGGCGTACCTGGCCGGGGATCTGGACGCCCTGGACACCGTCCAGGTCTCCCAGCCGGGTACGGCCACCCGCAAGCGGCTCCACGCCACGTTGCGCGAGGTCAAGGCGGGGACCACGGTCTCGTACGCGGAGCTGGCCGAGCGGGCCGGCATGCCCAGGACGGCCGCCCGGGCGGCCGGCTCGGCCTGCGCGCAGAACCTCATCGCGCCGTTCGTCCCCTGCCACCGGGTGCTGCCCAGCGGCGGAGGCTACGGCGGCTACTACTACGGCGTGCCGGTCAAGGAGTGGCTGATCGCCCACGAATCCCGCGCCGTCTAGGTGGCGGGCACCAGGCGGCGGGCCTGGAGGCCCGCCGCCCCCGCCACGGCCAGCCCCGCCAGGCCCAGCAGGGCCGCGGTCCAGGCGGGGGCGGTGTAGCCGAAGCCGGCGTCGATGGTGAGGCCGGCCGCGAAGGAGCCGATCGCGTTGCCCAGGTTGAAGGCCCCGATGTTGGCCGCCGAGGCCAGCGTGGGAGCTCCGGCGGCGGCGTCCAGGACGCGGGTCTGCAGGGGCGGGACCGTGGCGAAGGCGGCCACGCCGAACAGCGTGATGGTGATCACGAAGGCCACCTGGCTGCCCGACACCAGGGCCACCGCCACGGCCAGCAGGGTGAGCAGGGCGACCGAGCCGTAGATGCTGGGCATGACCGCGCGGTCGGCGAGCTTGCCGCCGATCAGGTTGCCCACCACGAGGCCGACCCCGAACAGGGCCATGACCACGGGCACGGCGCCGGGCGAGAAGCCGCCCACGCCGGTCATGATGGGCGCGATGAACGTGATGACGGCGAAGACCGGGGCGAAGCCGAAGACGGTCATCCCGAGGGCCAGCCAGACGCCGGCCTTGCGGAACGTCGCCAGCTCCCGCACGACGCTCCCGGTCGGGCGCGGCTGCCGGGGGACAAGGGCGACGACGCCGGCGAGACCGGCCACGCCGATCGCCACCACGACCCAGAACGTGGCCCGCCAGCCGAACGCCTGACCGATCCAGGTGCCCAGGGGCACGCCCAGGACGTTGGCGAGCGTGAGGCCGGTGAACATCATGGCGATGGCGCTGGCCCGCTTCTTCGGCGCCACCAGGTCGGCGGCCACCACGGAGCCGACCCCGAAGTACGCGCCGTGGGCGAAGGCCGACACGAAACGGCCGGCCATCAGCACCGCGTACGAGGGCGCCAGCGCCGACAGCAGGTTCCCGGCGATGAACAGCACCATCAGCGACAACAGCATGGTCTTGCGCGACAGGCGCCCGCCGAGCATGGTCAGCGGGGGCCCGCCGACCGCCACACCCAGCGCGTAGCCGGACACGAGCAGGCCGGCGGCCGGGATGGTCACGTGGAAGTCGGCCGCCACCTCGGGCAGCAGCCCGTTGATGATGAACTCCGTGGTCCCGATGCCGAAGGCGCTGATCGCGAGGGCGAACAGGGCGAGAGGCATAGACTACTCCTCAGACGACGTTAGTAAGCGTGGACATTATTTGCACACGCCGACTAACTGACCATACAAGGATGTCGAGGAGGCTGTCACATGCCCCTAGCCGATGACGCCGTGGAGGCGCGCGCCCAGGGCTGGCGCACCCTCGCGGCGCTGCACGCGAAAATCGAGGACAGGCTGGAGAAATCACTCCAGAAGGAGCACTCGCTCAGTGTGAGCGAATACACAGTGCTGGACGTGCTGGCCCGCCAGGACGGCTGGCACATGCGGATGCAGCAGCTCGCCAGAGCCGTCGTGCTCAGCCAGAGCGCCACGACCAGGCTGGTGACGCGCCTGGAGAACCGCGGCCTGCTCAAACGCTACCTGTGCGAGGACGACAGGCGCGGGATCTACTCGGAGGTCACGCAGGCCGGGTTCGAGCTGCTGGAGCGGGCCCGTCCCACGCACGACGGCGTACTGAAGGAAGTGCTCGACGAGGCGGCGGAGCTGCCCGAGCTGGCCCCGCTGGTGGCGGTGGTCCGGGCCTGAGCGGCCCCTGAGCGGCCCGGCCGCCGCTCACGGCTTGACGTTGCTCTGGATCTCGCCGACCGGCACGTCCCGGCTGGCTCCGACCTGTACGGGCGCGAACTGGAACGGCACCACGTTGTCGGCCACCTGGACCGGCCAGACGGTGGTGACGGTCAGCGTGTACTTCTCGCGCGGCTGGTCGATCGCCGAGCGCAGGTAACGCACGCCGCAGGTGAACTGGGCGCCCTTCGTGTACGGCTTCCCGGACGGCCCGCAGCCCTCCTCGTGCACCTCGGCCCGGTCCTTGGTCGTGCCCGGGTCGATCTTGATGTCTTGGAGCGTCGCCACCAGGGTCACGCTCATGACGCCGGGGATCGACGCCGTGACCGTGCGGCGCGGCTGACCGACGTTCTCCAGCCAGACGTAGGTCGGGAGGTTGACGAAGCTCTTGGCGTCGGGGTTCAGCTTGACCGTCGGCTCCGGGACGGTCAGCGCGGCCCTGGCGATCTGCGCCAGCTGCTCGATCGTGATCCCGGACGGCGGCGTGGTGTTCGGGGGCATGAAGATGAACTGTTCGAGGCCGCCCCAGCAGGCGGCGCCGTTCGGATCGGCCTTGTTGTACGCGGGCACCCACCACCGGCCCGGCTTGCCGAGCTTGTCCTTGAACTGCTGGACGAAGGCCCGGAAGCTGTCCTCGTCGATGCCCGCCCGCCTGGCCGGGCCCGCGCCTTCGGTGTGCAGCCGGAACATCTCCTCGGCGTCCAGGCTGGGCTCGTACCAGCAGGGGCGCGGGATGCGGTAGCCGTCGCCCGAGCCGCCCTTGCCGTCACCGGTGATCTTGATGGTGCTGGCCTCCAGGCTCAGGGTCGTCGTCCGCCCGCGCTGATTGCCGTTGACGTCCACATCGCCGGGTCCCGGGGTCGGACCGAGCGTCAGCGGCACCGCGAGCAGTACCGCGAGCAAAGGTTTCATCGCGTGCATCTCTCTGTGGAGGTGATGTAGGACCTGATGCGCCACACCCCGTCGTCACCGCGATGGGCGACCACGCTCTGGCCGTAGGGGGTGCGCAGCCAATCGGGTTGGGGCGCGACGGCCTTCCCGGTGCGCGAGGAGATCATCCGCACGCCCGACTCGTCCACGCACGCGTTGATCTGAGCGCCTTTGCCCATGCGGGCGCTGACCCGCAGGTTGTAGAGCCGGCCCGTCCCGCGCATCGACTGCTCCTCGTCGATGAACTCGTTCACCCACTCCGTCGCCTGCTCCTCGGCCTGGATCTCCAGATTGCGCCGGTAGCCGCGGGTCCCTTCGACGACGGCCTGGCGGGTGCCCACGTACTGGTCGACGATGACCTTCAGCAGCGGGTCGGGGTCGGCCGGCCACTCCACCCGCACGCGCAGGCCGTCGCCGATGGCGATGCTCTGGGGGCCGGCGGGCAAGGTCTCCTCCGGCTGTGCGGCCTTACCGGAGGGTTTCGCCGGGGTGGGCTCCGCCGCGGGCGTGTACGGGCGCTCGGCCTGCCCGCAGCCCACCAGGACGATCATCAGCAGCACCACGACTTGTCTCATGCCGACGACTCCCTCACCACATGGATGCGCCACGTGGGCAGCAGTTCCTCGATCAGTGCCTCGGTCTCCGGGGCCATCCCGCCGCCGTACGGGTGCGAGGCCGCCCTGCGGGTCAGCCCCTCGACGACGGCGCGCAGCCGTACGGTGTCCTCGGTGGCGTGAGTGGCCCGCAGCAGGTCGCGCCAGAGGCCCTCGTCGTCCACCGCCAGCAGCAGGGCCGCGCGTACGGCGGCCACCGCGGCGTCCGGCTGCCCGTGCGCGAGCCGCAGCTCGCAGAGCTGGTGCGCCGCGTCGGCCACCTCGGCGGCCACGTCGTACTCCAGGTCCTCGGCCGCCAGCCAGGCGTACCTGCCCGGCTGGCGGCCGCTCAGCAGCGGGCCTCTGACCAGGCCGAGCGCCTTCTCCAGCAGGACGGCCCGGGCCGTCGGGTCGCCGTGCGAGCGGCGTACGAGCTCGCGGAACAGCGCCCAGTCCGTACGCACCTCGGGCCCCAGGCTGATCCGGCCGGCCTCGTCGGTGTGCAGGTGCTCCCGCCCGAGCCATTCGGCGACCCTGGCGATCGTGGCGTCCCTGACCATGTCCTGCACGCCGCGCGGCCAGAGCACCCCGCCCAGCACCGAGGGATGCACGCCGCCGGGATGCGTGGCCAGGTAGACCAGCAGCTCCGCGGCCAGCGCCAGCCGGCCCTCCTCCAGGGGCCGCAGGCCGATGACCTCGATGGGGCCGAGCATCCTGATCTCGACGGCGGGCGGGTGCAGCCCCGCCAGCGGCTCGGCCTCGGAGACGGCCTCGCCGTCGACCTGGGAGGCCGTGCGGAACAGGTCGATCAACGCCTGGTAGTGGCGGCGGGGCAGGAGCTGGGCCTGCACGTCGAAGCCCAGCTCGGCCATCCTGGCCCGGCCGTCGTCGCCGATCTCCAGGGTCCAGGTGGCGTGCGGGACCTCGCCCGCCAGCACGTAACCGGCGGTGTCCCGGCGGGCCAGCAGCGCCAGGCGCCGGGCCTCCTCGTGCGTGGGCGCGACCGCGGACAGCAGGTAGTGGGCGTCGCGCGGGCTGCCGGTGATGCGCCCGGTCAGCACCTCCCTGCGCGGCGCGGCGATCGCCTCCAGCTCGGGCAGCACTTCGGCCAGGCCGCCCACGGCCCTGATGCGGTCGGGCGCGATGGCGGTCAGCTCCTCGCCGAAGCCGACGAGCGTGATGCGCATGCGGTCGGACCAGCGGTTGGTGGCCAGCTCGACGGCGAGGGCGGCCAGCGCGGCCGTGGTCTGCGGGCCGCGCACGTTGATCAGGCCCTGCGCGGCTTCCAGGTCGATGAGCACGCGCCCGCCGGCGTCCGTGCCGATGGAGACCAGCCCGGGGTACGGCGCCCCGCCCGCCTGCTCCTCCAGCAGGCGGCCCTCGTGCGCGGGCAGCCGCCACACCTGGCCGCCGTCCTGGGCCATCCACGGCGCGGGCGCGTCCCCGTCCGGCGGGTGGATCCACAGGTCGAGCGTGCGGGCCGACAGGTGCGCCCCGTACACGGTGGGCGGCGTGCGGTTCTGGGCGGCCAGCTCGGCGCCGAGCAGCCGCAGGCCGATGTCGAGGATGCGGGCGCCCGGCGCGTCGCCGCCCAGCCTCAGCGCGACCTCGGCCTGGGCGGCGTCGTCGCGCGGGCGGGCGATCCGGCGGCCGAACACCCTGCGCCAGAGCTGCTCGCGGCGCCGCCTGGCCAGCACGACCAGCAGGCCCGCGGCGGCCAGCGAGGCCGTGGCGAGGTAGTCGGTCAGGTCGGTCGTCTGGCTCTGCCGGATGGTGGCCTGCGGCCGGTCGGGCTGCTGCTGCTGTTGATCCGGCTGGCGGTGCTTGGCCTCGACCTTCTTCTCGGCCTGGCCGGTCTTCGAGTCGGCGTGCCGGTCCGCGTGCTGACCCACCGACGCCCTGCCGGGGTGCTCGCGCAGGGTCTGCTCGCGGGGCTGGTCGACGGGGACGACGTGGGCGTGCCTGGCGTCGTCCGGCATGTCGAGCACCCAGCCGGGCCTGATCAGGTCGGCCATGCGCAGGCGGGAGCCGTCTGGCTGCTCCTTCGCCTGATTAAGCCGGTAAATTTCGGGATATCGGCGGCCGTCGCCGAGGCACTTCTCGGCGATCTCCCACAGGCTCTCGTGGTGCCGGCCGTGCGGCGGCTGCACCACGTACACCTTCTTGGTCTTGTGCGTGTCGAGGGTCGTCTTCTCGACGATCGGCGCGGAGTACGCGACCGCCGTCACGGGCGTGGCGGCCGGCGTGGGCGCCAGCTTGGCCAGCGGCACGACCATCGCACCCGCCGTGAACAGCAGCAGCACCGCGCCGACGAGCTTGTTGGCCAGCGCCTGCGTGCCTCCGGAGAGCGGCACGCGGGCCGGCATGCCGACCCTGCGCACGCCCGCGTACACCTCGACCAGCACGCACACGAACAGCTGGAACCAGGCCAGCCACACCAGCAGCACCAGCACGGCCACGACGGTGCTCGGGCCGACGCGGCTGGTGAGCAGGTCGAGGTCGAGCAGCTCGGGCGCGATCGGCGGCCCCACGAACGTGAGCAGCGCGTACGGCACCCCGCCCACGAGCGCGACCAGCACGATCAGCGATCCGATGCCGGCGAGCACATCTCCGGCGCTGCGCCTGGCCTTGACGCGCACGGGCGTGTGACGTCCGTGTGGGCGCGCGGGCTCTCGCGTCGGCATCGTCTCTCCCTTCCGCCGTCCAGGGTCGTGCTCGTACGCTCACCGATCCATCGACCGGTGAGTTTCGGTCTATCTCGCTTCGGGCGCGGCGACGGCCCGGCCGGTCATCTCGGTGCCGGGAAAGCCGATCGCGCTCAGGAAGAACGCCTTCCAGGACACCGACACGGTGACCGTCACCTGTGCCTGCCCCTGGCCGACAGTGCACTCGCCGCGGGTCACACCCTCGCCGCCCTGCGCGGCGACGATCTCGTCGGCCCTGGCGCACACCTGGTCCTCGCCGAGCAGCCGGGTCTGGCCGGTGGAGCGCAGATGGTCGACGTCGATCTCGTCGGCGCCGGCCCGCGCGGCCTGCTCGGCCACGTCGGCCGCGCGCAGCCGGGCGTTGATCGCCGCGCCGCCGTCCACGAGGAGCCCGGCCAGCAGGAACACGACGACGGAGAACAGCACGGTGAACACCGACATCGACCCCCGCTCCCTCATTCGACCCTCCTGAACTGCTCGATCGGCACCACCGCCGTGCCGGTCATCCGCTTGATGCCGCCGAACCCCAGGAAGCCGAGGTCCAGCTCGCAGCTCACCTGGGCCTGGACCTGGCCGCCCTGCTCCCACGCGGAGCCGTCCAGCGACACGGACGGGGACCCGCAGGGCCCGGTCAGCGTGCTGTCGGCGATGGCCTTGGCCGCGGCCTCGGCGTCGTCGAGCGTGCGCTGCACCGACGCGGCCCGGGCCGCGTCCCTGGCCGCCCCGTTGACCCGCCCCTGCGACTCCACCAGCACCCCCGCTCCCGCCAGGAACATGAGGAACAGCAGGAAGAGCGGGGCCAGCATCACGGTCTCCACGGCCATGGAGCCGCGCTCCGCCCGCCTCACGAGCAGTCCCCGCCGCCGTTGTCCGGGCGGAAGCACTCGACCGGCCCGCCCGCGGTGGCGGTGATCGTGAACGTCAGCTCGGGCAGCAGCGGGATGACCTGTACGGCGCTGCCGGTCACGGTGACGAAGCGCTCGTCCGGTTCCTTCTCGGACGTCGTGGCCTTGGCGCTCTGGAGCAGCTTCGGGCCGACGGCCTGGATGATGTCGGTGGCCTTGGCGGTGGCCTGGCCCGGCCAGTCACCGGAGTCGAACGGCGCCGCCCTGGCCACGCGCGCGCCCTCCTGGGCGGCGGCCTCCGCGACCTGGCGGGCGTGGAACCAGAGCGCCACCTGCACGATGAGCAGCGCGACCGCCAGGATGATCGGCATGAGGATGGCCAGCTCGATCACCGTCGCGCCCCGCTCGCCCCTCCTACGGATTACCACCGGTGTCACCGCCACCGCCGAAGGTGCCTTGGAGATCGTTCTGCCTTCCTTCGACCAGCGACTTGATCAAGGTGGCCAACCCGAGCGCGACCCCGGCGATGATGGCGGTGATGATCACCCACTCGACGGCGGAGGCCCCGCGCGTGGGGGCGGTGCGGGCGCGCTGGATGCGGACACCCAGGTACGCGGTGAGGTAAACGATCCAGGGATGGTTCATCAGGACCCCAACATCTTCATAGCGGCGGGAAAACTGAGAAAGATCACGAAACCTGCGCAGAGCAGCAGCTGGGCCACGAGCATCGACTGCGACCGCTCGCCGGCCCTGCCCTCGATCTCCGCCAGCTCGCGGCGGCGCAGCGTCGCGGCCCTCGCCGTCAGCGACGCGCGTACTTTGGCGCCGTCGTCGGCCACCAGGCCGAGCGCGGCGGACAGGTCGCGCAGCTCGTCGATGTTGATCTCCTCGCCGAGCTGGCCGAGCGCCTGCCACGGGGTGATGCCGACGATCCTGGCGCCGCTGAGCGCGTCGCGGATGCGGCCCATCGCCCAGTTGGGCTGCTCGCCGCTGACCGAGACGGCCATCATGAGGGCCTCGGGGACGCCGCGGCCGCCGGCCAGGTTCATGGAGACGAGGTCGAGGAACGCGCCGACCACATGGCGGAAGTCACGCCGCCTGGCCGCCGCGTCCTTGCGTATCTGGAGGTCGGGCAGGAAGAAGAACAGCAGCGCGACGAGCACGGCGGCCCAGAACGGGATGGCGAGCGAGGTGCCCCACTCCATGAGCACCAGCCAGCCGAGCAGCAGCGGGAAGGCCAGCAGGCCGCTGGCCGCCAGCAGCACCTTGCCGGCCAGGAACGCCTCGAACGAGCGGCCGAGCAGCGCCAGGTCCGCCTTGATCGACCTGACCTCCCAGCCGCGGGCCGCGTACAGGCGGGCCAGGCGGGCGCCCAGGCCGCGGCGGAACGCGCTGACCTCCTCCTCGGGCAGCAGGAGCTGGATGCTCGGAGCTCCCGCGTCCTCGCGGACGGCGTCGAGCGCGAGCAGCCGCGCCACCAGCCCCGGGCGGGCCGGGAAGAGCGCCCGCAGCAGCACGAACAGGCCGAGCCCTAATACGGCTCCGCCCAGCGCGCCCTCAACCATCGCCGCCGCCTCCTCCCATGAGCAGCCGGGTCGGCTTGTCGAACCTGGCCAGCCGCCTCATCCAGGCGAACCCGGCCCCGAACAGCCCCGCGACCACCACGAGCACGGCCTGGCCCAGCAGGCCCTCGTACTCGGCCACGTAGGAGGGGTTGAACAGGATGAGGAGCCCGGCGAAGACGAGCGCGGTGATCACCACGATCTGGACGCTGCGCCTGGTCGAGCGGCGTTCGGCCTCGACGCGGCGGCGCATGTCGAGCTCCTCGCGGGCCGAGACGGCCAGCGCGCCCAGCACGTCGCGCAGGCCGGGGCCGCGCAGCCGGGAGTTGAGGATGAGCGCGGCCACCACGAGGTCGGCCGACGGGTCGTCGAGCTCGTCGGCGAACAGCGCCAGCGCCTCCGGCAGCGCCATCCTCGTGTGCAGCCGGTCGATCATGGCGCGCAGGTGGGGCCTGAGCATGGGCGCGGCGGCCCTGATGGACGACGGGATGGCCTGTTCGAGCCCGGCCGCGCCGGCGATCGTGTCACGCAGGGACTCGGTCCAGGCGGCGAGCCCTTCGAGCCGGCGCATGGCGGCGCGCTCCTCGGCGGCCCCGCCCGACAGGCCGCGCCAGGCGAACACGAGCAGCACCGTGCCCACCGCCATGACCGGCCAGCCGGTGATGATCAGGACGAGTCCGGCCGCGACCGCGGCTATCGCGGTGCGGGTGGTCAGCATCTTGAGCAGGTGGCGCTTGGGCTGGGGCGGGCGGGGGCGCATGCCGTACAGGGAGACGAAGAACAGGAACAGGCCGCCGCCTATGATCGCTCCGGTCAGCAGCGCGAACGGGTCGAAGATCACCTCGTCACCACCCTCCCGGCAGGTAGCCGTGGGCGGCGAGCTCGTCCAGGCAGGAGACCGGCGCGTGCGGGACGGCGGTGCCGTCGGGGCCCGGCACGAACACCTCGCTCGACAGGACGCGGCCGTCGCAGCCGTTGACCTCGCGGATGCTGGAGACGTAGCGGCGCAGGGTGCCGCCGACGTGGTAGTCGTTGCGCTTCGTGATGAAGACGACGAAGTCGATGGCGCCCGCGATGAGCATGTGGGTCGCGTCGATGGGCAGGCGCTCGCTGGCCTGCAGGGCGTAGGTGGAGATGCGGTTGAAGACCTCCATGCTGGAGTTGGCGTGGATGGTCGACAGGGAGCCGTCGTTGCCCTGGGTCATCGCGTTGAGCATGGTGACGATCTCGTCGCCGAGGACCTCGCCGACGATGACGCGGCTGGGGTTCATGCGGAGGGAGCGTCTGACCAGCTCGGCCATGGAGATCTCGCCCTGGCCCTCGGAGTTGGGCAGGCGCTGCTCGAAGGCGACGACGTTGGGGTGGAGCTCGGAGAACTGGTCGAGGCCCAGCTCCAGGGCTCGTTCGACGGTGATGAGGCGCTCGGTGGGCTGGATCTCGTTGGCCAGGGCCCGCAGCAGGGTGGTCTTGCCGGCGTTGGTGGACCCGGCGATCATGATGTTCTTGCGGGCGGCGACGGCGGCCGTCAAGAACCTCGATATGTCCCGACTTATCGTGCCGTTGCCCGCCAAGTCGGACAGGAAGACCTTGCCGAGGCGGGCGCGGCGGATCGAGACCGCCGGCCTGACGGTGACGTCCATGACGGCGCTCAGCCTGGAGCCGTCGGGGAGGCGCAGGTCGAGCTGCGGGTTGGCGGTGTCGAAGGGCCTGCTCGACAGGCCCGAGTACGCCGCCAGGATCTGGATGAGCTCGATCAGCTCGTCGTCGGACTCGGCGACCGGGTCGTGCATGAGCTCCTGGCCGTCGGCGTAGCTGACGAACACCCTGTCGCAGCCGTTGATGTCGATGTTCTCGACCTGGGGGTCGTCGAGCAGCGGCTGCAGCCTGCCCACGCCGAACAGCGCGGCGTGGATGCCGGCCGCGAGCGCCTCTTCCTCCTCGACCGTGGGGGGCGTGCGGCCGAGGCCGATCTCGTTGCGGGCGTGCTCCTCCAGGACCTGGGAGATCAGCGCCCGGGCGAACTGGCGCTCGTCCTCCCCCGTCATCGGGGGCAGGCCGTTGGCCTGGTCGAGCCGGCGCTGGTGGGCCAGGCGGTCGCCGACCTCCTGGCGGAAGCGCTTGACCAGCGAGTGATCGATCATCGGTGGCTCACCAGCCTTCCCGCCAGGTCTCTCGCGGTGCGGATGAGCAGGGACCGGTCGAGCCGTCCGCCCCACTGGCCGCGCAGCAGCTCGGCGCCCTTGGGGTCGTGCGCGAGGCCGTACACGTACTGGACGGCCGGGCCGACGATCCTGCGTACGTCGTCGATGGAGGCGCGGTAGTTACGCGGGTCGGCGATCACGGCGACGCCGTGCGCCTTGGTGATCTGGAGGCGTTCGCGCAGGTGGGCGACGTGGTCGAGGGTGGCCCTGGTGAGCAGCACGACCTGCTCGGCCTCGGCGAGCAGGTCGCCGAGCTGCGCGTGCGCGCCGAGGCGGCCGCAGTCGGCGATCACGTCGGCGTTCGGGATGCCGGCGAGCGCCCTGCCCAGCGGGCCCCACAGCCAGGTGAGTCCGGCGGCCTGCTCGCCGTGCGTGAGCCCGACCAGCACGTCGAGACCGCCGACGATCTTCTGCGTGTGCTGGTGGATCTGGGCGGGCTCGAGCCCGCGCCGCGCCGTGGCGCCGAGGGTGAGCAGTCCCTTGCCGGGGTTCAGGACGCCGCCGTCGGCGGCCGGGAGCCGGTAGGCGAGGTCACCGCCCGCCGGGTCGCATTCGGCCAGCAGCACGGGGCGCGGCCACACCGCCGCCAGGGCGGTCGCCGCGGTCGTCACACCCGGCGCGCCCTTGTCGGCGGCCAGTACGATCAGCGCCACGTCAGCGTGCCCCCGGTAGCTCGGCCACCGCGATCTCGCCGCTGGAGGCGAACGCCACTATTTCCGGTGACGCTGATGAATCCACTATTACCGTGATCTGGCCGGAATTCGCCGTCCTCGACTTGTCGCCCACCGAGAACACGAGAGCGCTTTCCGCCAGCACCCGCGTTTGTCCCTGGGCTGAACGGCTGGGCACATATATCACCTGGACCCGGTCACCCGCTTCCACTCCGGCGGGCATTTGCCCTGGCTTGAGGGCCAATCCGACGGTCGCCTTTCCCGGGCCCAGCTCGCTGCTCTGGCTGACTCCCATCCGGCTCGTGAACAGCGTGCCGGGGAGGACCGTGACGGTCGCGAAGCTGTTTTCCACCTTGCCCCGCTCCGACCAGCTCACGTAGTCGATGCCGCTGTCGGCCGCGATCTGGACCTCTTCCAGCATCTGCTCGGTGAACTTCTGGCCCGCGCCGACCTGCTGCGTCACCCGGATCGCGGAGACGCGATCGCCGCTGCGCAGCACGAGCAGGGTCGTGGCCAGCGCGCCGCCCAGGATCAGCAGAACGGCAAGGGCGGCGAGGGCCGGTTTGCGTTCGCGAGGGGGCACGGGGAGCTTGCGCGAGGCCGGGCCGGACAACCCCGCCGCCGCGTTGGCGGCAGGCTTTTCACTGGTCCTCATGGGTGGGGGGCTCCCAATTGAATCGTGGAATTGCCGCCATTATGTGGGGCGGGGAGGGGGCGTGGGGGCGGAATGCGAGGACCCATGCTTGTTTCGCAGGTGACGGGACGCCAATGCCGAATAATCGATGCCGGTTCTTTCTACCGAGTTGACGAACAACCATTTCTCCGGCTAGCCACCACCCCAATAACACCCACCACACCATTCACTCCCATTACCTCACCCACCCCAAGCCCCTATCCCACTCGGCCCGACGACCACCAATCGCCCAACCACGCCCATGGCTGGACGCAACGCCCCGCGACCTAACCAAACGGACACCAATCCCATACACCGCGCCCCCAACACCCACCGCCCCGACCAAGCCACCCACCCCCGCCAAAGAGCGGAGACCGGTTGTCCACAGCCATCAGGAGCCCCAACCCGCGCTCATCCCCAGTACCAGCCGGCCATGCCATTGCCGTCAACCAACCCGCCTACCCTCGCTTCGGGCGCTACCTTTGGGCGCCCGAGGTCCGAGCGAGGAGACGGCATCATGCGGATCATGCTCACCGTGCTCGGCGGGCAGGGCGACCGTGACGTCGTGATCGACGGCGACGACGGCGCCACAGTGGCGAGGGTGAGCGAGGCGCTCAACGATCACGGGCCGCTGGCGAAGGTCGTCCGCCTGCCCAAAGCACGAGCCCCCTACGGCATGTCGACCCCCGAAGAAACCGGCGCCCACGTGCCACGCCCCCGCCGGCCGGAGCGCACCGCGACACAGGCGGTCACGGCGCAGCCGAGCGCCGCAGGAGCGGGAGCGGCGCCGGCCCTGTGGCGTGACGGCCGCCCGCTCGACCCCCGCGCCCGGGCGGCCGCCGTGCTGCGCGACGGCGACAAGATCACGCTGGACCCCGCGCTCGCCCGCGAAACCCTCATCGAGGAGCCGGGCGGGGTGGCCGAGGTGCGCGTGGTGGGCGGCCCCGCGGCCGGCGCCGTACACCGGCTGGGCCTGGGCGTGCACGTCATCGGCTCCGACCCGATGTGCGCCATGACCACCGCCGACCCCGTCCTCGCCCCGGAAGCGGTGACCGTACGCGTGACGCCGGACGCGATCACCATCGAGCGCGCCGGGCGGCCGCCCGGCGAGGCGCCCAGGCTGAAGCTCAAGGGCAGGTGGGCCGAGGAGGTAGCCGAGCTCACGGCCCGGGTCGCGGAGCGGGAGGCGGCCGAGCTGGCCGCCGACTACGGCGAGGTGCCCGAGCTCGACGGCCGTCCGCTCACGGAGCGGACCGAATGGCCCGACCAGGCCGTGCTCACGTGTGGTTCGTCGGTGTTCGTGCTGACGTCGATCGAGCCCAAAGACGCGCATCTGGCGCCCAGGAGCGAGGGCGGCGTGTCCTACAACCGCCCGCCCAGGCTCCGGCGCTCCGAGCCCGAGCGCAAGTTCGTCAAACCCAAGGAGCCCTCCAGGAACGAAGGCCTGCGCCTGCAGTTGCTCGCCGCCCTCCTGCCCGCCGTGCTCGGCGTGACGCTCGCGTTCGCCCTGAAGCAGCCGTACTACCTGCTCGTCGCCCTCATGACCCCGGTCATCATGATCGGCCAGTGGTGGAGCGACCGCCGCCATGGCAAGAAACAGCACAAAAAGGCGCTCAAGGAGTACAACGAGCAGCTCCAGGCGTACGACGAGGCCGTCGAGCGGGCGAGGGTGGCGGACGAGGCCGCCCGCAGGTCGGACGCGCCCGACCCGGCGCAGGTGCTGCTCACCGCCACGGGGCCGCGCAGGCGGCTGTGGGAGCGCCGGATCCACGACGCCGACTCTCTCAGGCTCAGGGTCGGGCTCGCCGACCTGCCCGCCAACCTGGAGCTGTCGGAGGAGCAGGGCGGGCCCATCGATCCGCCGATGTGCCACTCCGTTCCGGTGGCACTGCCCATGCGCAGGCTGGGCGTGGCGGGCGTCACGGGCCCGCGCGCCGCGTCGACCAGCCTCGCGAGCTGGCTGATCGCCCAGGCCGCGACCCTGCACAGCCCCCGTGACCTGGCCATCGTGATCGTGTCCGCGCACGCCGACGGCGAACACCGCTGGGGCTGGATGCGCTGGCTCCCGCACTGCACCCCCCGCGCGGGCGAGGAGTGCCTGGCGCTGATCGGCACCGACCCCGAGTCGGCCGCCCGCCGCGTCTCCGAGCTCGCCGCCCTCATCGACGAACGCCAGAACACCGCGATCCCCGAGCTGGGCAAGATCCCCACCGGCTGGGACGACCTCGGGGGCCCGGAGAAGCCCACCTTCTCCTCGTACGACGTGCGCCCGTACGACGTCCTGGTGATCCTCGACGGCGCCCAGGTGCTGCGCGGCCTGCCCAACATGCCGCAGGTGCTGCGCCAGGGCCCGCGTTCAGGGGTGTTCACGCTCGCCATCGACGACGACCAGCGGCTGCTGCCCGAGGAGTGCCAGACCGTGGCCGCGTGCGGCACGGACGGTCTCGTACGCCTGCGCGGCGGCGGCCTCGACGTCATCGGCCCGATCCTGGGCGACCTCGTCTCCCCCACCTGGTCCGACCGGCTGGCCAGGGCCCTGTCCCCGATCCGCGACGTGAGCAGGGACGACCCGTCGGGCAACCTCCCCGGCGCCGTCCGCCTGCTCGACCTGATGAGCATGCCCAGCCCGTCCGGACAGGAGCTGGCCGGGCGATGGCGCGCCCAGGGCTCCACGAGCGCGCTGATCGGCATCGGCCCCGAGGGCCCGTTCTCGGTCGACCTCAGGCTCGACGGCCCCCACGGCCTGATCGCCGGCACCACGGGCGCGGGCAAGTCGGAGCTGCTGCAGACGTTGATCTGCTCGCTGGCGGTGGCCAACCGGCCTGACCAGCTCACCTTCGTGCTGATCGACTACAAGGGCGGCGCCGCCTTCAAGGAGTGTGTACGCCTGCCGCACACAGTCGGCATGGTCAGCGACCTCGACGGCCACCTGACCCAGCGGGCCCTCGACTCGCTGGCGGCCGAGATCCGCCGGAGAGAGCGCCTGCTGGCGGCGGCCGGGGCCAAGGACATCGAGGACTACACGGGCACGGGCATGCCGCGCCTGGTGTTGATCATCGACGAGTTCGCCGCCCTGGTGGCCGAGCTGCCCGATTTCGTCACGGGCCTGGTCGACATCGCCCGCCGTGGGCGCTCGCTGGGCATCCACCTCATCCTGGCCACGCAGCGCCCCGCGGGCGTGGTCACGGCCGACATCCAGGCGAACACGTCGTTGCGCATCGCCCTGCGCGTGACCGAGCCCGCGGAGTCCTCCGACGTCATCGACCTTCCGGACGCCGCCCACATCTCCAAGTCGACGCCCGGCCGTTGCTACGTCCGTTCCGGCGTGGGGGCCGCGACCGCCGTACAGACGGCCAGGGTAGGAGGCCGCAGCCCCGCGCCAGGTTCGACCGGCCCGCCCGCCGGGCCGGGCGCTGCCATCAGGTTGCTCGACGTGAGCTGGCGCTCACTGGGCAAACCTCTGCCGCCCCCTCCGGAGCCGGAGGAGGACTCGACGGTCACCGACCTGACCCTGGTCGCCGACGCCCTGATCGAGGCCACCCACCTGACCGCGGTCCCCGTCCAGCCCAGTCCCTGGCTCGATCCCCTCCCCACCCACTTCGTCCTGGACCTCCCGGCCCTCACCACGTCACCTTCGGCGACCGCGCCCACCGCCTCCTCACCTTCCGGCGACGCCGGCTCCCCCGCACCACAGACGACGCCTCCCAACCCGACAAAGGGCGCTTCCAAGCACATTCCAGGGATCGCCGCCCATGACCACGTCCAGGTCTCCGTGAAGGGCTCGGCCCAACCTTCCTTCGGCCTCCCCGGACAGCCACCCATAAGTCGCCCCGCGCCCCTTCACCCAGCGGGCCCAGGCCATCTCCATCCATCGGCCCCCCGCCCCTCCGGAGGCGCCAAAGGCCCTCTACCGGCCGGTGCGCAACCTGACCACTTCCCCTCCCACCCGGAGCCTCACGGCGCGGGATCCCCGTCGGGTGCGTTCGTCGAGGTCCCACCGCTGCCTTACGGCCTGACCGACCGTCCGTGGGCGCAGGACCGAAGCCCTCTCGCGCTGGACCTGGCCCACGGAGGCCACCTGCTCATCGCGGGGGCCGCCCGCTCCGGCAGATCGACGGCGCTACGCACGATCGCGGGCTCCATCGCGGCCCACTCCTCCCCGGAAGACGTCCACGTCCACGCGGTCGACTGCGGCTCCGGGGCGCTCCTGCCCCTGGTCACGATGCCCCACTGCGGCGCCGTCGTGACCCGCGACCAGATCGACAGGGTCGAACGCCTGCTCACCCGCCTGCGTGCCGAGGTCGGCCGCCGCCAGCAGCTCCTGGCCGAGGCCGGGCACGCCTCCCTGGCCGAATACCGCCAAGCCGGCCACCGCCTGCCCTGGCTGGTGTTCATGCTCGATCGCTGGGAGGGCTTCGTCGCCGCCTTCGAGAGCTACGACTACGGCCGCCTGATCGAGTCGCTGCTCCAGCTCATGCGCGAAGGCCCGGCGGTCGGGTTCAGGGCCGTGGTCACCAGCGACCGGTCGGGCCTGCTCGGCCAGGTCTCGACGGTCTTCGACGACCGGCTGCTCCTGCGCCTCTCGGACTCCTCCGACTACGGCCTGGCGGGCTTCCCCCTCAAGGGCCTGCCCTCGTCGATGCCGCCTGGCCGCGCGCTCTCGATGGGCGAGCACGGCATCGTGGAGCACCACATCGCGCTGCTCTCCTCCGACCCGTCGGGCCCGGCCCAGGTCGCCGCGTTCCAATCCCTGGCCCGCACGTCGACGGCGGATTCGGCGAGCCCTCGACGGAGTCCCGGTCCCGCTCACGGGCGGTCCGCGAGCACGGGCCAGGGCGGCCGGCAGTGGAACGGCGAGCCCCCCTTGCGGGTAGACGCCCTCCCCATGCGCGTCACGGCATCCCAAGCACTCGCCCTGGACGCCACGTTCACGTCCCCGTCCCCGCTGTGGGCACTGATCGGTGCCGGCGGCGACTCCCTGGCGCCGCTCGGGCTCGACCTGCTGGCCCACGGGCCCGGCGCCGTGATCGCCGGTCCGTCCCGCTCCGGCCGCTCGTCCGTCCTGCTGACCGCCGCCCACTCACTCATCGCCCGGGGCACGCCCGTCATCGCCGTCGCTCCCAGGCGCAGCCCGTTAAGGGAGCTCAACGGCGCACTGGCCGTGCTGGACGGCAACGCCGCCAACCTGCCGGAGCTGGTCGCGGAGCTGCAGCAGTACGTGGTGCTGGTGGACGACGCCGAGTTGATCAACGCGGACGGTCCCTTGGGGATGGCCCTGGAGGAGGTGCACCGGTCGGGCCGGGACGGCGATCACGGGTTGCTGATCGCCGGCACGACCGGAGATCTGGCCGTCGCCTATCGCGGGTTCGTCGCCGAGACGCGCAAGGCCCGCACCGGAGTGCTGCTGGCCGTCCAGAGCCAGGCCGACGGCGACATCTTCTCGATCCGCCTACCCCGCGGAACGGTCGGCGGCCCCCCTGGCCGAGGCTTCCTGGTGAGAACGGGCAACATCACCCCCATCCAAGCGGCACTCCCCGACGAAGCCTGACGTACGAGGCCGAGCGGCCAGCCCCACCACCCTCGGGACCACCGGCTACGGCGGGACCCTGCCCGTCACAGACATCCGCCCCGGAAGCACCCAGTCGTCGTAGTGCCCGGCGTGATGGTGGTGCTCCGTGAGAGGGCTCCTTGCGATGTCGGGGGTGCGCCCGGTTCCTCAGCAGACGGCGCTGCGGGGGGTGCCCGGACCCTTGCCAGGTGGGGCCGTGGGTTGTGTAAGGGCGTGTGTCAGGGCTCGTCGGCGCGTGCGGTTGCGCGGGCCGTGGAGGATGCGCCAGGGCTCGTCGACGTGGAGGGCTGTGTTGGGCGTAGGGGTCAAGGCTCGTCGGCGGGGAGGGTGAAGAAGCGGACGTAGACGGGGCGGGCGTCCGGAGGGGCGTCCTCCGGCCGGTGGCTGTACTTGAGGAGCAGCGCGATGTACGCGTTGTAGAACTCGTTCAGCTCCTCCTTCGTCATGCGGGCCAGGCCCCTTGAGCCCCTTGCCCAGTCGGGGTCGGCGCGGTAGGCGGCCGGGAAGCGTTCCATGAGGGCGCGGTCCTCCTCGAACCCGACCCTCAGGAACTCGCCCAGGACCGCGCGGTCCTCCGGGGCCAGTTGGTCGGGGTTGGGAAAGCGCATGTCCCTGGGGATCTCGGCGCGGCGCCACCAGCGTTCGCGGCCGGTCGAGCGTTCGGGGATCTCCTCGATGAAGCCGTACTTCTCCAGCTGGCGCAGGTGGTAGCTCGTGGTGCCGGTCTTGGCGCCGAGCAGCTCGCCCAACGTGGTGGAGGTGGCGGGGCCGTGGATGTTGAGGTGGGTCAGCATGCGGCGGCGCATGGGATGGGCCAGGGCCTTGAGCTTGTCCGGGTCGTCGAGGATGAACGGCTCGTGGTCGTTCTTCGTCTCGTCCTCCTTCATGAGGAGGAGGGTAGTCCTCCCGAACGATATCTGCAGACTTCTCTTTGCCGAGACTTCTCTGCAGAGTAGGTTCGGCGATATGCAAAAGATTCTTGCGGTCGTCGCCGCCACGCTTCTGGCGGCCGGACCCTCTGGTGGTTCTTCACTGCTCGGCACTTCCGTGGGACCCGCTGCGTCCAGCACTCCTTCGGAACACTTAGCGGTCGGACTCTCGGCCCAACACGTCGGCGGACAGGCCGTCCGGGAGCGGGGCCTCGGGGCCAGGCAGCTCGGAGGTGGAGTCGGGGCACGCTCCGGTGCTGCGCCCGATGGAGGGCTGGACGTGCCCGACGACCTGACAGCCGCCGAGGTGAGCTTCCGAGGGAGTGGTGGGCTGGTGCTGCACGGCAGCGTGATCAGTCCGGTGCGGGCGCAGAGCGGGCGGGCCGGGGTCGTGCTGGTGCACGGGGCGGGGACCGGGACGAAACGGAACAAGCTGCTGGGCGAGGCCGTGGCGTTCGCCCGCCAAGGACTGTCAGTGCTGATCTACGACAAGCGTTCCGAGGGGTATTCGCTGTTCGAGAGGTCGTACTCGCAACTGGCCGACGACGCCCTGGGGGCCGTACAGACGCTGCGGCGGCAACCGGGGGTCGATCCGGCGAAAGTCGGGATCTGGGGCCTCAGTGAGGGTGGATGGGTGGCGCCGCTGGCGGCGTCGCGGTCCAAGGACATCTCGTTCGTGATCGTGGTGGGCGCCAACGCGCTGCAGCCGCTACGGCAGCAGACCTGGGCGGTGGCGGCAGGGTTGCGGAAGGCGGGGGTGCACGGGTCGTTCGTCGATCGGGCCGAGCCCACGATGTACCGGGTGATCACGGACGCCGGGATGTTTCCCGAGCCCTACTACGATCCGGAACCGGTCATCGCGAGCCTGCGGCAGCCCGTGCTCGGGATCTGGGGCGTACACGACCTGCTGACGCCACCCCGGGAGACGCCGCCCATCTTCGCCAAGGCCTTGGAGAAGGGAGGAAACCGGCAGTACACGTTCCGGTTCTTCGCGGATGCCGATCATGCCGCTCATCGGACACCTGATGGTGGGGTCACACGGCTGCCCGAGCTCGCTCCTGGCTATCCGGAGCTGGTCGGCAGTTGGGTGGGAGAGGCGACCTCGGGGCGGGCACCCGTGGCGCAGGTGACGGGGCCCGCGCCGGTCCAGGCGGACGACACTGTGGCGGTGCCGCCTGCCGAGTGGTGGGAGTCTGCGGGCGTTCAGGGCGCAGCGCTGGTGTTGTTCCTGGTCGCGTTCGGGGGGTATCCGGTGGTGGCCCTGGTACGCCGGGTCCGGCGGCGTGGCGGGGGGTCGTCTGTCGACAGGGCGGGGCAGGGTGAGGCGGCGCCCGTCAAGGGGGCGTGGCTGGTGAGTGCCGGTGGGCTCGCGGTGGTCGTGGGCGCGTTCCTCTACCTGTTCTACTCGATCATGACTGGCGGGAAGCTGGCCTCGCCGGGGCCTCTGGTGGTGGAGCGGCCTCTCATCTGGCTCGCGCTCCAGGCTCTCGCGATCGCGACCGTCGTGGGCACCGTCTTGACCTTCGTACGGTGGCCCCGGTCTGCTCCGGTCGGCGAGAGGGTGCGGGTTGGGCTCCTGATGGCGGGCGGCGTCGTGTTCGTTCCGTGGGCACTGTACTGGGGGTTGCTCCTTCCGTAGGCGGCAGGGCGATGAGGCGAGGAAGCCGCGTGGTGGGCGGCGGTCGTAGGGCGCTGGGGCCGGCGGCGGGTGAGCTGAGGGCGGCCTGAAGCCCCGGGCGGGCGGCAATCGAAAGGGCTGGGGTGGATTGGCGGGGGTGGTCGCAGGGCGGGCGGGATCGGCTGCGGGCGGGTTGGAAGCCCCCGGCGGGCGGTGATCCGAGGCGCTGAGACGACGCTGGGACGGCGACTACGCCGGACAGGCGGCAGGGCTCCAGCCAGGGGCGGGGCGGAGAGGCGGATCGGTGGCGCTGGAAGCTGCGAGGTGAGCGGTGGTCGCAGGGCGCTGGGCCTGGCAGCGGGCGGGCTGAGGGTGGGGTCCAAGTCCTGGGGCGGGCGGTGGTTGAGAGGGGTGGGATGGGGCGGTGGGGTGGAAGTTGGGGGTGGGGTGGGTGAAGGGGTGAGAGAGGGCGGGAATTGGGGGGATTGGGGCGGGTGGGGTTTGAGGCGTTTATGCTGATGCGCGGATTCTGACGCGGGGAGGCGCTGTGCAGACCAAGAAGGACCTCTATCAGGCACACCGCTTGATGCAGCAGAGGCTTGGCATGGCGCTCCTGCAGGCCGAGCCCGATGTCCCCGAGTCCCCCATGCGCCGGCAGAACGTCGCCACGTTCGGCGGGATCCTGATCGGGGTCCTGGTGATGGCGGTGTTCGGGATCTGGGGGCTGGTGCGGCCCGGGAACGCGACCAAGCTGACCGACCCGGGGCAGTTGCTGGTCGAGGAGGAGAGCGGGGCCAAGTTCATCTACAGCCAGCAGCAGCGGCGGCTGCTGCCGGTGGCGAACTACGTGTCGGCCCGGCTCGTGCTGGATGCCGGGGAGATCACGACCCGGAGCGTGAGCGCCGCCTCGCTGGCCGGGTACGCCCGAGGGCCGCTGATCGGGATCTCCGGGGCTCCCGACTCGCTGCCGGATCGGAAGAAGCTGGTCAAGGCACCGTGGTCGGTGTGCGTGGTGGAGGGGCCCGACAGCACGGGCGGGCGCAAGCCGTACACGACCCTTGTCGGGGGGACCGACCTCGGCGGGAGGCCCGTGGGCGGGGACGCGATGGTGGTCTCCGACGGGCAGCAGAACTGGGTGATCTGGGGCAATCGCCGCATGCGCGTCAACGAGCACGGCGTGCGGGCGCTCAACGCGCAGCCCAGGAAGGTGCCGGCGGCATGGCTGAACGCGCTGCCCGTCGGCCACGACTTCAGGGGCCCGAACGTGGCGAACCTCGGCAGGAAGGTACGGGCCAACGGGAAGGTCACGGCGGCGGTGGGGCAGGTGTTCGTGGTCCCGGCCATGCCGGGTACGGCCGCGCGGTGGTACGTGCTGCTCAACGACGGCCTGGCGCCCATCTCCCCCGTCCAGGCCAGGCTGCTGCTGGAGGACCCGAACATCAAGAAGGCTTACGGCAACCGGGTGGCGCGGGAGATCCAGATCGACGCGGCCTCGGCCAACGCCTCGCCCTCGCGCCAGAACGTCATGGACCCCACCCTGCCGACGACCATGCCCAAGGCGATCAACGTGTCCGGGACGACGCCGC
Organism: Nonomuraea sp. NPDC003707; assembly: GCF_053587055.1. Classification (NCBI taxonomy): domain Bacteria; kingdom Bacillati; phylum Actinomycetota; class Actinomycetes; order Streptosporangiales; family Streptosporangiaceae; genus Nonomuraea; species Nonomuraea sp. NPDC003707. Next base: position 317,884 of record NZ_JBSFNK010000005.1, read on the forward strand.
TCTGCTCGGTTTATCCGAACACGGCGGCCGGCTCGCTCGTGGCCAAGGTGACGGTCGGCAGCAGGGTCACGATTCCGACGCCGCCGAGCTCAGGCGTACAGGACCGCTTCGACCAGGTGCTGCTTCCGCCGGGCAGCGCCGTGGTAGCCGGGGTGCTGCCCGGCGAGGGCCAGCTCGGGGCGGTGGCGGGCACGCTGGCGCTGATCAGTGACCAGGGGGTGCGCTATCCGGTCCCGTCGGCTGACGTGCTGGCGAAGCTCGGGTACGACGCCGCGGACATCGCGCCCGTGCCGACGAACATCATGCACGCGATTCCGCAGGGGCCGGCGCTGGATCCCGCCGCGGCCATGGTGCCCCTGACCGTCGGCAGCCGGTAGGCCCATCGGGGGTGGGTTCGGCCACGGGGATGGGTTCGGGAGTGTTCGGTTCCGGGGATGGGTTCGGTTCCGGGGATGGTCGGTCCCGGGGATGGGTTCGGATCCGGGTTCAGGAGTGTTCGGGTCCGGTTCGGGAGCGAGTTCGAGTCTGCGTCTGGGCTCGCGTGCGCCTCTCCGAGGAGCGGGCCGGGCCGGGCCGGCGGGCGTAACCGGTTACCCGCCGACCCGATGCGCCCAGCCAGTGACCTACAGGCACGACGTGCACAGCGGGCACGGTGGCGTAGCCGGTTTCCCGGCGGCACGGTGATGCGCAGCCGGGCTCCCGGCGTCCCGGCAGGGGCGGGGCCGGGTTAGAAGCCGAACTCCGGAATCATCGAGTCGTCCACGTTGGGCATCTGCGGTGTCGGGTTCTTGACGATGTCCGCCTTGCTGGGGTCCCAGATGGCGCTGGCGTTCACCAGGTTGGGCGCGCCGGTGGACGGCATGGCCTTCAGGAACGGAAGGTCCTTGGTGAACTGGTTGAACGCCGTCCCCGCGAGTCCCAGGTAGAGGGTGACCTTCATGACGAGCTTCCAGTGGTTCTTGAAGACCGTCTGCAGGCACTTGTAGATGCTCATCACCCCGCGGATGATCGCCGCCTCCCACGCCTGCCCCCCTGGGATGAAACGCACGGCGAGCACGATCCCCGCCATCACCGTCAGGATGCCGGCGATGACGTCGCACAGCACCGCCACGACGTGGAACGCGGTGGCCGAGCACTTGAGCGTCTCCCCGCAGGCGACGCGGTTGTTGTCGAGCTTGTCCAGCTGCGCGTCGAGCTCGTTGACCTTCTGCACGAACGACGCGTAACCCCGGCCGGCCCAGTCGCTGTTGTCGCCGATCTCCTTGGCCATCCGCTTCAGCTCGCCGCGCAGGTAGGCGAGGTCGCTGGCGCCCCCCGAGTTCCCGGCCGGGGCCAGGAGCGGGCTCTGCTGCGCGGGCTTCGCCCCCGCCGCCATCGGCGGGTGCCAGTCCTTGTTGTCGGCCTGCCCGATGTTGACCGGCGTCTTGTCGTTCCACTGGTCCGCCGCCCGGGCCTGCTCGGCCGGGTCCGCGATCACCAGGCTCATGAGCCCGAGGATGGGCGCCGCGTACGGCATGACGATCGTCGCCGCCGCAGTGGCCGCCCAGGCACTGCGGAACATCCAGACATCCGCTTCGTAAGCCACCTGCTCGCCTATTCCTCCCTGCCGAGCACCGCCGGCGTGATGTCCTCGTCCGTCTCCCAGACCGACTCGTCCTCGCCGAGGTGGGGACCGCGCTCGCGGTCCTTCTCCTCCTGGCCGGCTCCGCCGCCCATCCCGGGCGTCATGGGGTAGAGCGGCGTCCCGCTGTTCAGTGCGCGGGCGATGCTCCCCGGCGCGCCCGCGTTCGTACCTGGCGAGCCGCCGCCGGCGGTGTAGCCCACCCCGCTGTCCGGCACGCCGACCGACGTGCGCGGCACGGAGGCGCGCGGGTCGTAGCCGGGGGTGCTGGGGACCTGCGGCGTGGTCGAGGTCGGCACGCTGGGGTTGAGGCCTTCCAGGTTGGTCTTGGGCGTCTGGTTGAGGGCGCTCAGGTCGGGCTGCTTGACGTCCGGCTGCTTGATGTCGGGCTGGTCAATGTTCGGCTGATCGATCTTCGGCTGGTCGATGTTGGACCCTGGGATGTCCGGCTTCGGGATGTCGGACCCGGGGATATCCGGCTTCGGGATGTCGGACCCGGGGATGTCCGGCTTCGGGATGTCGGATCCAGGGATGTCCGGCTTCGGGATGTCCGTCGAAGGCTTGTCGATCTTCAGGTCGTCGGGGTTGACGCCCTTGGGCAGGCCGCCCAGCCCGCTCTTGGGCAGGCCACCGCTGCCCGGCCCGCCGGGGCCTCCGGGGCCTTTGCCGGCCTTGCTGGCCTCCTCGGCGTCCTTACCGTTGGCGGCCGCGTCGGCGATCGCCTGCTTCCACGAGTCCAGCACTTCCTTGGCCTGTTTCAGCGCCTCGACGGCGTTGTCGCGGACCGAACGATGCGCCACGTTGAGCCCGCCGCCGATCACGCCGAAGGTGAACTGGTGCATGTCGATGGCGCCGGTCTTCTGACTCATCGAGGTCAGGTCGTCGCCGTAGCTGCCCACGTTCTTCCCCAGCGTGTTGACGCTGGAGTACTTCATCGAGAAGTCGGGATCCTTGGTACGCGGGTCGACGGCGCCGCCGCCGAGCCCGCCGAGCCCGCTCAGGGCGCTCGAGTAGGGATTGCTGTCCTCGGCCACGTGCCCCCCTTGTCACGAACGGCCCATACGTTACGCCAGCCCCACATGTGCCGTACAGACAGATACGGCCTGTTACCACTCACCAGGAGCAAGGCCCCAAATGCCTACATTCTGTCAATACACCCACCATCCGCCTCGAAGATATGGAAAATTAACGTGATCACATGCGACGCTAGTGATGGATGTTCACTAATGTGACCAAATGGGCCGACTCCAGTAGTCGGCTGGGAGTCAGCCGACCAGCAAGGGAGGGACTGTGGGGGCACAACCGCAGGCTCAAGTAAGTGAATCCGATCTCATCGCCGCTGTCACCCGCATCGAGGACGCCGCCGAGCGCCTGCGCGGCATCCAGCTGCAGCTCGACCAGGCCGGCGTCAGCCTCAAGACGCACTGGCTGGGCCAGTCGGAGGCCGCGTTCGACGCCGTCCACAAGAAGTGGCACGAGCGGATGGACGTCATCCTGGGCAGCCTGCGCCGCCTGGCGGACAACATCGGCACGAGCAACAAGAACTACCAGGCGTTCAACCAAGAGCGGACCGAGGCGGCGAACCAGATCGCCAACCTGATCAACCAGAAGTTCGACTCGCGTCTCAGCTAGCAGCAAGGGGAGGCCGCAATGCCCGCGGAAGACATCTTCGACGTTACAAAGGTCAACTACTCCGGCCTCAGCCAGGGTGAGACCGACTTCGCCAAGGCGTTCAACGACATGGTCACCGAGCTGGACAACCTGGAGCGGGACCTGCTGGCCAAGAGCGCGATCTGGCAGGGCGAGGCCAAGACCGTCTTCGACGAGGTCAGGCAGCTCTGGGAGCGCGAGGCCAACGACATGTCGCAGTTCATCGACCTGATGAAGAAGAACATCAACGTCACGAACATGAACATGCAGCAGGTCGACAGGATCAACTCCCAGATCTTCGACGGCAAGTAAGGCGTAGCGCGGGGGCCGACTCCAGAGGGGGAACATGGGCAGCGACAACGGCGGGGTTGAGCTCAGCCGGAGAGCGATCAAGGCGGCCAAGGCGGACCTGGAAGAGGCCCTCGCCATGCTGGACCCCGGCCATGAGGCCGGCAAGACGGGCGGCAGCGGCGCCGTGCAGGCCATCTTCACGGGCTCCGGTCCCGTCGAGCAGTTGAGCGGCGACTACGACGCCCTGGGCGGGTTCTGGCCGGCGGCCATGGGCTTCCGTCAGAGCACCACCAACGCCATCACCACCGTCACCAGCACCTACTCGAACATCACCGGCCAGGTGGCGAACGTCATCGGCCTCCTCGACCAGGCGTTGCAGAACTACGACGGCGCCGAGGTGGACAGTGAGGGCCGGTCGAAGGCGATGCAGGTCTGATGGCCGAGTACCAGGCGCCTATCAGGGGCCAGATCGGCAGCCTCGAGTTCGAGGGCGCGACGCTGGATCTGCTCCGCGACACGCTGGCCAAGAACAAGCCCCAGCTCATCGGCCAGGCCGCGGCCGAGTTCCTCGAAGGCAAGGCACGGCTCGACCATCTCGTCGATGTGATCGACAAGCATCTGCGGGAGCTGGACAAGTCCTGGACCGCGGGCGAGGACGCCAAGACCGTCAAGAAGCAGCTGCGCAGGCTGCGGGAGGCGGCGGCGGACATCTCGACCACGATCAGCGACCAGCCCGTCGATGCGAAGAACCCCCCGAAGAACCCGCACGGCGTCGCCCCCGCGCTCATCGTCCACGCCCGGACGTTGTCGGCGGCCAAGGGAGACGTGCCCGACAACCCCGGCAGTGACATCGACTTCGGAGAGGCCGCCGTCACGGGCGGCGTGGCCGGGGCCGCCATCGGCTCCTTCTTCGGCGGGGTGGGAGCCGTGCCGGGTGTGGTGATCGGCGCGGGCGTGGGCGTGCTCGTCGGCGGCATCACCCGCTTCATCAGCGACCTTCCCTTCGCCAACCTCTGGGGCGACTCCAAGGAGGAGAAGGACAGGAAGAAGGCCGCCGAGGCCATCAAGCTGCTGAGCCAGGACACCAAGCTCAACAACGACGTGTTCCCCGCCGAGCTCAAGACCGACATCCCGCAGTTCATGGCGCTCTCGCCGAACGTTCCCACCGGCCCGTTCGGCGGGAAGACCGGGATCGGCGGCAACATCCCGGCCGGCCTCAATCAGGGGTACGACCCGGCGGCCGGCTTCGACGGCCTGAACCAGGACGGCCTGCAGGACCCCAACCGGCACCAGATCCCGGGCATCGACACCACGAACAACCCGACGAGCACGTTCCCCGACGGCACGGTCGGGACCGTGGGCTCGGGAATCGGGAACGGCCAGAACGGGATCGGCGGCAACGGCCAGAACGGCGCCGGCAACATCCCCGGCCTGACCGACCCCTCCAACGCCCTGAACGCGAACGCCAACGTGAACCCGAACCTGAACGGCTCCCAGGGCCCGAATGCCGGGGGTCCGACGACGACCCTGGCCGGGATGCCCGATCCGTCCGTGTCCGGACCGTCCACCAGCCTGCCCACCACGGGCATCGGCAGCCCGTACGGCGGCTCCACCACGGGAGGAAGTAGCTTCGGCGGGGGTGGAGGCGCGGCCTCGGGAGCGGGCAACGGCGTGAGCGCGGCCACCCTGCGCGGCCTGGGCGGCGGCCCCTCCATGGTCTCGGCGGTCCCTCCGTCCGGCGGCCGGGGCGCCCAGGAGCAGCAGGAGATCGTGCGGACCACGTACCTCCTGGAGGACGAGGACCTCTTCAGGAGCGACGTGACGACGACCAACCACACCATCAAGGGTGACTCGAAAGGCAAGGCGTGAGCGTTCCGAAGGACAACGACTCGCCGACCCCGGGACTGGAGCTCGCCAAGGACTTCCCAGGGCTCAGCGGGAACGGCGGCGGGCAGTACGCGGATCACGAGGGGATCAGGGACGTCGTCTCGCGGCTGCGCAAGAACCTGGGCTCCGTGCACGGCAACCCGCAGCCGTCGATGAGCGCCACGTGGAGCGGCCCCGGCACGATCGGCGAGGTGCAAGGGCTGGGCAACGTCGGATCGGAGGCCACCGGCAAGTGGGAGGTGGCCAGCAACTTCGGCGCCAACTTCGAGTCGGCGTACAAGGTGTTCGGCGAGAGCTACAGCCAGCTCATCGACTATGTCGAGAAGTGGGCCGAGGCGGTCGAACGGGCCGTCTCCAACTACGAAAAAGGGCAGCGGGACAGCAGTGCGTGAGATATCTGCAGGGATGGCGTAGATGGGCGATGAGTGGAAGCCGATCAGGCTCTATGACTACCTCGGCAACAGCAAGCCGGGCATCTTCGTCACCAGGGCCCAGATCGTCGCCTATCTGAAGGACACCCAGCCGGACCGCATCGAGAGCGCCGGCAACAGCTACGTCAAGGCGGCCGGTCTGGTCCACGGCAAGAGCGGGCTCGAGGGCACGCTCCTGAAGGCCGCTGAGGAGCTCGCGGAGGTCTGGCGCGGCGAAGGGGCCACGACGGCGCTGGAGGCGCTGCGGCTGCTGCACGCGAGCGCCGCGGCGCTCGGCGACGCCATGGAGAAGACCGGCAAGCCGATGGTCGAGTACGCCCAGCAGCTCAGGACGTCCAAGACGACCATGCCCGGGCCCACCACCCTCGGCAGCACGACCGATGTCGACAACGAGTCCTCGACGACCCTCAACAGCCCGCAGCTGGGGACCGCCGGGTATCTGGTGGACTCGGCGGCCCGGGCGCATCTGGAGCAGCTGAACAACAAGATCAACGACCTGAACGCGCAGATGGCCGACGGCCTGGCGTTCAAGCTGCCCGAGATCCAGCCCATGGTGGTGGAGACCCAGAAGCAGCAGCCCCTCGACCCCGGCAGCGGCACGAAGACGCCGTCGGGCGAGACGAGGTACTGGACGGGCGACGGCACGGGCGACGGCTCGAAGGGCTCGTCCGGCTCCGACGGCAGCAGCACCGGCGGCGGCCGTGACGGCTCCGACGGCACCGACGGCAAGGGCGACCAGAACCCCGGCAAGGACCAGGACCCGGGCCGCGACGATCCGGGCCAGGACCCGGGCAAGGGTCAGGACGACCCGTCCACGGGCACCCAGGACCCCAACAACCCCCAGCAGCCGGGCAACGGCCCGGGCACCGGCGGCTCGCCGCAGAAGCCCGGGGACCAGGACCAGAGCGTGCCTCCGGTGATCGGCGCAGACCAGCCGAAGACCCAGCTCGCCGACGCCGGAAACCCGAACTTCCCCACCACCACCACGACGCCGCCGAACACCGGTTACCCGCAGCAGTCCACGCCCACCGTGCTCACCAACCCCACCACACAGGTGCCGACGAGCACCCCGTTCTCCCCGGTTCCGGGGCAGAGCGGCGGCCCGAGCACCTGGTACGGCGCGGGCGGCTCGGCATCGGGGGCCGCTCCGTCGGTGCTCCGCGGCGGGCCGGGGGCCTCGGGGACGGGGCTCATGGCGTACCCGCCGGGCGGCATGGGCGCGGGCGGCGACCAGAGCAGCGAGCGCAACCGCGAGATCTACGACCCCGAAGGGGACATCTGGTCCTCCGCGCACCAGGCCGGCCCCGACCGCATCGGCTGACAGGAAACAAGAAAGCCCGGCTCACGCCACGTGAGCCGGGCTTTTTCAGCCCTCCATGCGCTGCCGGATCCTGTCCAGCTCTCCCATGAGGTCCTCGTACGTGCGGTTGTAGGCCGCTTCGGCCTGCCGTACCAGCTCCAGGCCGCCCTCGGGGTTCTGGGCGAAGCGCATGGGGTTGTTCTCCTCGCCGAAGACGTTGCCCATCTCCTCCGAGATCCGCCGCTGCAGGTCGGCGTTGGCCTCCGCGATGACGACCTTGATGCGCTCGGCCAGGTCGGCCGAGTTGAGGCGCATGGCCTTGGGGTGCAGGACGAGCTCCTTGAGCCCCGTGCTGCCGCACTCGGCCATGACGAACCCGTCCTCGTCCTGGGCGTGGCCCGTCAGGTCCTGCAGGACCTGCTGGAACTCGCCGGCCCGCGCCATCTGCTGGTCGGCGTTCCGGAGGATCCGGTCGATGTCCAGCGCGCCGAATTCCCGCTCGATCATCCCTCATACCCCACAAGACACAGAAGCCGCTTTTCTCACCACCCTATCCATCAGGGCTTGGAGATCTCCCGTTTCGGCTCGATCCAGTCGAAGTCCTGGTAGCGCGGGGGCAGTCCGTTCTTCTTGGCGGGCTCCGAGAAGGAGGGGTACTTCTTGGCGTCGATCTCGATCGACTTGAAGTTGACCGCGGCCTCGCCGGCCGGCGTGATGTAGTTCCACTGGTGGTTCCGCTTCACCATGGTCGACAGCACCTCGCCGCCCTCTTTCAGGGTGCTGGCCAGCGAGGTGGCCAGGAAGAGCGTGGCGATGTTGACCTCGGCCGTGATGTATTTCTCCATAAGCACCCCCCACACCGAGCTCTGCGGCACCCGCTGCAGCGCCTTGGCGGCGACGAGCAGGCCGAGCGCGGCGGCCGACGTGCGCAGGACCCAGGTCCAGAAGCTCCGGTAGGCCGCCGCGACCTCGTCGAGCGAGCTGCCGCCCGTGTTGAGGACGTTGCGCAGCACCTCGGACTCGCGTTGGAAGGTCCACAGCACCCGGTCGAACTCGTCGCGGTCCATCGCGATCCAGCCGTCCTTGGCCGTGTCGCGCAGCTGCGGGAGCAGGTTCTTCATACCGCCGTCGAGCCGCTGGGCCATGCCGCTCTGCCAGACGCTGACCGCCTGGGCCATGCCCGGCTCGTTGGCGAGCATGCCGCCGCAGATGGCGATGGCGGGAGCCAGGCCCAGGGCGAGCTTGCCCGCCCTTTTCAGCATGTTGAGCGCCTTCTCCCCCAGCGACGGCAAGGACGAGCGGGCCGCGTTCATCTCCGGAGCCGGACCGAACCTCCCAGCGCCCAGGTTCGCGCGCTGGGCGCCGTTGGCGGCGTAGTTCTGGGGGGTGTGGGTGACGGGCTGGGCGTAGGGGTTGCCGGGAACGGGCCTGGGCTGCGGCTGGTACGGGCGCGGGCTGGTGGGCGTCGTGGAGTAGGGGTTCGGGGTGGCGTACGGGTTGGAGTAGGGATTGGCGGGCACCGGCTGGCCCGGCGCCGGGGGCCGGGTGTGCGCCCAGGGATCCGGGGCGGCCGGCTGCGGCGGCGTGGCCGCCCGCGCCATGGGGTCCGGAGCGCCCGGCTGGGCCGGCGTGCCGTAGGGATTGCCAGGAGGCGCCTGGGTGGCCGGCGGGGTCTGGGTGTGCGCCCAGGGGTCCGGAGCGCCGCCCCAGGGATCTGGCGTGCCCATCAGCCGCGGTACCTCACGATGCTGGCCTCCTCGGCCGCGCGCCAGTTGCGCCTGGCCCGTTCGAGGGCGTCCGACCAGCTCTCCACGGCGTCTTCCATTTCGGTGAACGTGGTGTCCGCCCAGCGGCGGAACTCCTCGTACGCGCCGCCGATCATCACGCCGCCGATCGCCCCGAAGCCGAGCCCGCCCACGGCCGTGTACGACATGAGCCCGTGGATGAACTCCACGTTCGGATGCAGCTCCTCGTCGACGCGCTTTCGCGTGTGCGCGATGGTGGAGGAGGTGACGTAGATCTCTTGCCCCGTTTTACCCTGTTGTTGCCCCACAAATCGGCATTCTTGTCCACATATCGCTACTAAGTGGCACACTTGCCTCGATCTTCATGATCGATTCAGCGGCTCGCCAGCCTGTGATCGCCTCCAGTTAACCCGGCGCCGATGGCGTGGCGTGTCATGGACTACACCGACGACGACGTGGACAAACTCCTGCGGGACAACGAGCGCGAGCTCACGCGCCTGGCCGCGGCCGCCGCCGAGCTGCAGCTGATCACCGGCAAGGGGGAGAGCCGCAGCGGCCTGACCACCGCGGTCGTGGACGCCGACGGCCGGCTCCAGAACGTGGTCTTCTCGCCGCGCGTCCTGCGGCTGGACGTCAGGACCCTGGCGGAGGAGGTCGTCCAGGCGGTGCGCCAGGCACAGGAGGACCAGGGGCGCCAGGCCCAGGAGCTGCTGGCCGTGCCGCAGTCGCAGATCATCGGGCTCGAGGAGATCCAGCGGCAGTTCGCCGAGTTCCAGGACATGTTCGGCGCGGAGACCGCCGAGCGGAACGACCGGCTCCGGCGGCTCGGCGAGCAGGACCCCCGCGACGTCTGACCCGCCGAGGCGGCCCGCCGGGCCGCCTCGGCGGGTCGTCGAAAGCGGTCCGAGGCGGTCAGCCCGCCAGGCCGCGGATCCACGTGTAGACGTCGAGGACGCCCAGCGCCAGCGGGAAGAGCGCGATCAGCAGGATGACGTCCACGATCTCGCCCGCGCGCCCCCAGAACGGCGAGAGCCGCCCGGACGGCAGCCACAGGCCGAGCCCGACGACCAGCATCGCCAGCCAGAGCACGCCCATCACGACGGCCGCGGCGGCCACCGTGCCCGCGCCCGCGCTCAGCTCGATCCCCACCGCGATCAGCCCGGCCAGGCCGGCGCCCAGCAGCCAGAGCCGCTGGCCGAGGCCGTGGAAGACGCGGGCGCGCAGCAGCAGCACCAGCGAGAGCACGACGGTCATCGAGACCGCCATCCAGGTCGGCGTGGTGACCAGGAAGGCCATCGCGCCGATGGCGGTGAGCACGATGCCGACGACCATGCCGGTCGCGTACCGGCGGGCCTGCACGGTGCGGGCCAGGACGCCCTCGCTGTCCAGCCGCTGGTTGTCGGCCCGCAACTCCTCAGCGTTGGTGGGCAGGGCCGGCAGCGGCACCCTGGCGATCCTGAACGACAGCGTGGGGATCAGCGGGCTGAACGCGATCAGGATCGTCACCGTCATCGCCGCCACGCCCGCCGCGGGCAGGGCGAACACCATGACCGCGGCGGACGCGAGCGCCCCCGCCACGGTCGCGATGGCCGTACCGAGGAAACCCGCGACTCCGTCGGCCACCACGGTGCCGCCGATGGTGGCCACCAGCGCGGTGCAGGTCAGCGCGGCCAGCAGGTGCGGGGCGCCGAGCCCGGCCAGGGTGGAGCCGCTGACCAGGCCGTACAGGCCGGCCAGGAACGCGTACGGCAGCGCCGCGTAGCCGATCAGCGCGCCCGCGGAGGAGTCGCCGACGGCCCTGGACAGGGCCGCGCTGACGCCGATCAGCAGCAGCGCGAGCATGCCCGCGACCACCGTCACGCCCAGCGGCGCGCTGCCGGACAGCACCAGCGCCGGCGCACCGAGCGCGAGCATGATGGCGGCGGCGCCCGCGCCCATGGCCCGGGTGTGGCGGGCCTCCCATTTGCCCGAGCTGTCCTTGACGCCCGTGGCGACCACGTCGGCCACGTCGTCGAAGAGCGCGGGCGGCAGCGTGAGCTCGCGCGGCCGCAGGTAGAGCAGTTCGCCGTCCAGCACGCCCAGGGACGCGAGCGTCTGCCCGAGGTCGAACGGCGCGCCTCCGAGCCGCTGGAGCACCCAGCCAGGCGGTCCGGCCGCGTCGCCGCCGGCCTCGCCGACCGCGCGCAGCAGGCCGGGCAGCACGTGCGGGAGCGGGATGTCGGCAGGCAGCGCCAGATCGACGCGGCGGCGCGGGGCCACGATCGTGACGTGGCACAACGGCGCCACCGGCGCGCGCATCTGCGGCTGAGCGCCTGGATGCGTCGGCGGCAGCCCGGGCGGCCCGGGCGGCATCGGCCGCATGGGCTGCATCGGCTGGTGGGCGAGCGAGGTCACGGCCACTCCAGGTCTGGCTGACGAAATCCGACATGCCGAACATATAGGGATGGCACGTCTGGTAAGAAAGTGTTCCAGGTGACAGGAGGGTTGTCCCGTCAGTGAGCATTGTTGTTGTTCGGCGTCCCGAACGCCGTCCCAGCCCCCAGCCACCGCGTGGGGAAATCCTGCTGGAGTCTCCGCCGGAGATCCCCGAGGTGCAGCCCGCCGGTATGACCGGCGTCCTCATGTACGTCCCCATGCTGGCAGGCGGGGCGGCCATGGGGCTGATGTTCACCGCGGGCGGTAACGCCAACCCCATCATGTACGTGGCCAGCGGCCTGTTCGCGGTCTCGATGCTGGGCATGACGGTCGGCCAGTTCGGCCGCAACGCGGGCGAGCGCAAGAACCGCCTCAACGGCCTGCGCCGCGACTACTTCCGCTACCTCTCCCAGATCCGCAAGAGGGTCCGCAAGGCCGCCGTCCAGCAGCGCGAGGCACTGGAGTGGAGCGGCCCCGCCCCCGAAGCGCTCTGGTGGGTGGCCATGGGGCCGCGCCTGTGGGAGCGCAGGCCCCGCGACGACGACTTCGGCACGGTACGCCTCGGCACCGGCGTGCAGAAGCTGGCCGTGCAGCTCATCCCGCCCGACTCCAAGCCGGTCGAGGACCTCGACGCGCTGACGGCCGGCGCGCTGCGCAGGTTCGTACGGGCCCACTCCACGGTGTCCGAGTTGCCCGTGGCGGTGGCGCTCAACTCTTTCGCCCGGATCCACCTCAGCGGGGATCCGCGGGCCGTACGCGGCCTCGTACGGGCGATCATCGCCCAGCTCGTCACCTTCCACTCCCCCGACGACATGCGGGTCCTGGTGTGCGCCGGCAAGGAGTCGATGCCCCACTGGGACTGGGTCAAGTGGCTGCCGCACGCGCTGCACCCCGAGGAGATGGACGCGGCCGGTCAGGTGCGGCTGATGGGTGAGAACCTGTCCCAGCTCGACCAGCTCGTGGGCGACGAGCTGAAGGAGCGGGCCAGGTTCCGTCCGGGAACGGCGTCGGACGCGCTGCCGTACCACGTGGTGATCGTGGACGGCGGGCACGTGCCGCACGACTCCCAGCTCGGCAGCGACGCCATCCAGGGCGTCACGGTGATCGACCTGTCGGAGGTGACGGGGCCGGTCGAGGAGGCCAGCACGCTGCGGCTGGAGATCCAGCCCGACGGGTTCCACATGGTGAAGATCGACCACGCGGGCAAGCGGTCCACGACCCGGCTGGGCGACCCCGACAAGCTGGACTACGCGCGCGCGGAGGGCCTGGCCAGGCAGCTCGCGCCGCTGCGGGCCTCGGCGGGCTCCGGCGGCGAGTCGCAGGACCTGCTCGGCACCAACACCACGCTGACCGAGCTGCTCGGCGTGGGCGACCCGGGCCGGCTCTCGCCCGCGGTCACCTGGCAGCCCAGGGCGGGCCGCAACCGGCTGCGCGTGCCCATCGGCATGGGTGGCGACGGCCGGGTGGTCGAGCTGGACATCAAGGAGTCCGCGCAGGGCGGGATGGGCCCGCACGGCCTGGTCATCGGCGCGACCGGCTCCGGCAAGTCGGAGCTGCTGCGCACGCTCGTACTGGGCCTGGCGATCACCCACTCCTCCGAGATCCTCAACTTCGTCCTGGTCGACTTCAAGGGTGGCGCGACGTTCCTCGGGCTGGAGGGGCTCTCGCACGTCTCCGCCGTCATCACCAACCTGGAGGACGAGCTCCCCCTGGTCGACCGCATGCACGACGCGCTGCACGGCGAGATGGTGCGCCGGCAGGAGCTGCTGCGCGCGGCGGGCAACTACGCCTCGCTGCGCGACTACGAGCGGGCCCGCGAACAGGGCGCCGACCTGCGGCCGATGCCGACGCTGTTCATCGTGCTGGACGAGTTCAGCGAGCTGCTGTCGGCCAAGCCCGAGTTCATCGACCTGTTCGTGATGATCGGCCGGCTGGGCCGCTCGCTCGGCGTGCACCTGCTGCTGGCCTCCCAGCGGCTGGAGGAGGGGCGGCTGCGCGGCCTGGACACCCACCTGTCCTACCGGATCGGCCTGCGGACGTTCTCCGCCATGGAGAGCCGGGTCGTGCTGGGCGTGGCGGACGCGTACGAGCTGCCGTCGGCGCCGGGCAACGGCTACCTGAAGTTCGACACGACCGGTATGACCAGATTCAAGGCCGCCTACGTCTCCGGCGCCCACCACGACGACCCGGCGCAGACGGTCGCCCCCGACGGCACCGCGGCGATCCGCGAGGTCGTCGAGTACGGCCCCACCTACATGCCGCTGCCCGAGATCACCAAGCCCGTCCAGCTGGCGACGCAGCCGGAGCAGGAAGAGCCCGCGGGCGGCAACCAGCGCAGCCTGCTCGACGTCGTGGTCGGCCGGCTGGCCGGGCACGGCCCGGGAGCGCACCGCATCTGGCTGCCGCCGCTGGCCGAGCCGCCTACCCTGGCGCACCTGCTGCCCCCGCTCTCCGTCACCCCCGAGTTCGGGCTGACGACCGCGGGCTGGCAGGGCCGGGGCCAGCTGCACGCCGTCATCGGCATCATCGACAAGCCGTTCGAGCAGCGCCGTGACCCGTTCTGGCTGGACGTCTCCGGCGCCGCCGGACACGTCGGGGTGGCGGGCGGCACCCAGAGCGGCAAGAGCACCGTCGTGCGCACGCTCGTGGCCAGCATGGCGCTCATGCACACGCCGCGCGAGGTCCAGTTCTACTGCCTCGACTTCGGCGGTGGCGCGCTCGCCTCGCTCGAAGGGCTCCCGCACGTCGGCGGCGTGGCCACCCGCCTCGACGGCGACCGGGTACGCCGTACGGTGGCCGAGATCGGCGCCATCCTGGAGCAGCGCGAGCGCGACTTCGGCGAGCACGGCATCGAGTCGATGGCCTCCTACCGGCAGCTGTGCGCGGAGGGCGCGATCGAGGGCGACGGCTGGGGCGACGTGTTCCTGGTCGTGGACGGCTGGCTGACGCTCAGGCAGGAGTTCGACTCGCTGGAGCCGACCATCACCGACATCGCGGCGCGCGGGCTCGGCTACGGCATCCACCTCGTCGCCGCGACCAACAAGTGGTCGGAGTTCCGGCCGAGCATCCGTGACCTGCTCGGCACCAAGATCGAGCTCAAGCTCGGCGACGCCTACGAGTCGGAGGTCAGCAGGAAGAAGGCGCTGGCCGTGCCGGAGGCGGCGCCGGGCCGGGGGCTGACGAAGGACGGGTTCCACTTCCTGACCGCGCTGCCCAGGATCGACGGGGTGCAGAACTCCACGGACCTGGCGGCCGGGGCTCGCTCGCTGGTGCAGGCCGTACGGGACTCCTGGCAGGGCACGCCCGCGCCGCGGGTCAGGCTGCTGCCCGCCGTCCTGCCCGTCTCCGCGCTGCCGGACGACCGGGAGCGGATCCCGATCGGCATCGACGAGGCGGCGCTGGCGCCCGTCTCCCTCGACTTCGACGCCGACCCGCACTTCGTGATCTTCGGCGAGAACGAGAGCGGCAAGTCGAACCTGCTGCGGCTCATCTCCGAGGGGCTGGTGGCGCGCAAGCAGCCGAGCGAAGCCATGATGATCGTGATCGACTACCGCAGGGCGCTGCTCGACTCGGCGGTGACCCCGCATCGCATCGGCTACGCCGCCTCCAGCGCGGCCGCCGCCGACCTCATCAACGACGCCAAGGGCGCCCTGCTGAGCCGCCTGCCCCCGGCCAACCTGACGCCCGAGCAACTGCGCGACCGCAGCTGGTGGCAGGGCTCCGACCTGTACATCGTCGTCGACGACTACGACCTGGTCGCGACCTCGTCCAACCCGCTGCACCCGCTGGTGGACCTGCTGCCGCAGGCCCGCGACATCGGCCTGCACGTCGTGCTGGCCCGCCAGATGGGCGGCGCGGGCCGTGCCATGTTCGACCCGGTCATCCAGCGCATGAAGGACATGGCCACACCGGCGCTGCTCATGTCCGGCAACAAGGACGAGGGCTACCTGTTCGGCAACGTACGGCCTCAGACACTGCCGCCGGGCCGCGGCTTCCTGGTCGACCGGCGATACGGCGCGCGCCTGACGCAGACGGCATACCTGGACGCGGACAAGACACGGGGAGAATGATGGCCGATCTGGAGATCTACCTCTCGGCGCTGGACAAGTGCCGCACAGCCATCCACAAGGCCGCCGGCCAGTACGAGGAGACGCTGAACGAACGCAACCCCGGCAAGCTCACCTACGACGACCGCGGTGAGCCGCACAACAACCGCACCGCCGTCGCCGCCACCACCTTCGGCCACCTGGACGACTCCGGCACGCTGGCCACGGCCGCGAACGGCGTCTGGACCGCCGTGATCGGCGAGACGGACCAGGCCCGCAGGAAGCTCGGCGGGGTCGAGCGGGGTCTGAGCAACGTGGAGGAGAACATCCGCAAGGCGCACAGGGCGACCTCATGAGCGTCGCCCACCTGCCCGGAGGCGACGCGCTCGACACCATGCTGAACAAGGTGACCGGCGACCCCGGCGCCATCGACAAGATCGCCACCGCCTGGCGCAGCGTGTCGGGCGACGTCAACGAGTTCGACGGCGCGCTGGGGGCCGCGGTCCAGACGGTGGACGACGCCTGGAAGGGCCGCTCCTCCGACCAGTTCGCCACTTACATGCGCAAGTACGGCACCGCGGCCGAGGACCTGAAGCTGGCGCTGTCCAACTCCGCGTCCTCGCTCGAGGCCGCCGCCTCGGCGCTGCGTACCTCGCACACCGAGATCAGCTCCATCTGCCGGGACCTGACCACCAGCGCCGCCACCTACAAGACCACCTACTACCGCGAGCACCCCGACGCCAAGGAGGCGGACGTGGAGCCCGGGTTGAGGAAGCTGGTCGACCAGGCCAAGACCGAGGCCCAGCCGTGGGTGGACTCGGCGAACAAGGCGGTCAGCAAGGCCAAGAAGGACATCAACGGGTTCCTGGACGATCGCACGCTCACTTTCCACGCGATCCCGGATGTCTCCACGCAGGACTTCACGCCGGCGCCCGGGCGGAAGATCGAATGGGAGCCGGATCCCGAGTACCAGCCGCGCACCACCCTGCAAGGGGCCGGCGGGAACGGGCCCGGCGGCGGCGGCCCGTCCGGTTTCGGGGGCTACGGCCCCAGCGGCCCCCCGCCCGCCGGAGGCGGTCCCGCGCCGACGGGCCAGGTCAAGCAGTGGATCGAGCAGGCCATCGCGATCCTGGAGAAGAACGGCGTGCCGGCCTCGAAGATGAACGCCAGCGACATCTGGATGATCATCCAGCACGAGTCCGGCGGGAATCCCAACGCGATCAACAACTGGGACTCCAACGCGGCCAAGGGCACGCCGTCCAAGGGCCTCATGCAGACCATCGACCCGACGTTCAGCTCGTACTCGCTGGCCGGGCACAAGAACATCTACGACCCGGTGGACAACATCATCGCGGGCGTGCGGTACGCGATCTCGCGCTACGGCTCGGTGTCGAACGTGCCCGGCGTGGTCAACTCCAAGCGCGGCCTGGACTACGTCGGCTACTGAAACGACAGATGGGCCCGGATCTCAGCGATCCGGGCCCATCTGTCTTTCGAAAGGGCGCTCAGGCTCCGCAGCTGCCCCAGGCCGCGCTGGTGTTCGTGCCGCCGGCGCTGCCGGAGAAGCGCACGCACTTGCCTCTGGCGGGCAGCTTGACCGGGCCGGCGTAGTACTCGAAGCTGCCGGAGTCCGTCTGGCTGCCGCCGCCCTGGACCTCCAGGGTCGCGCTGACCGGCGTCTTCTTGCCGATGTCAGTGGTCTTGATGGTGACCACGCAGTTCTGGCCGGTGCTGTTGTTCCAGAGCTGGTACGTCACCCCGCCCCCGAACGGGCTGGACCGCTGGACCGAGAAGCCGGAGCCGCACACCTGGGTGGGCGAGTACGGGTTCGTGGTCGGCGGCTTGGGCGTCGTCTTCGTGGGGGTGGGCGTGGGCTTGGCCGTGGTCTTGGTCGGGGTCGGCTTGGGCGTCGTCTTCGTGGGGGTGGGCGTGGGCTTGGCCGTGGTCTTCGTCGGGGTCGGCTTGGGCGTCGTCTTCGTCGGAGTCGGGGCCGGCTCCCGCGTGGGCTCCCGGGTCGGCGTCGGCTCCTGGCTCGGCGTCGGCTCCTGGCTCGGCGTCGGCTCCTGGCTCGGCGTCGGGGTGGGCGTCCTGTCCACCGTCTTCGTGACCGTCGCCGTCGGCTTCGCGTGCCGCGTCTTGCTGGGCGTCGGCGTCGACTCGGCCGTGTTGTTCGCGGCCGGCTGCGTGGCCGTGGGGACCGGCTGCGTCGGGACCGGCTGGGTCGGGATCGCGGCCGGGGTCGTGGGCACGGTGGTCAGCTCGGGCACCTGGGGCGCGGCCGAGGTCGAGGACCACTCGGTGGGCAGCGTCAGCGGCCCGACGCCCGAGTCGTCCGGGGCGGCCGTGGCGCCCCAGGGCACGGTGGCCTCGGGCTGCGTCTGCTGCGGATCGGCACCGCCGCCGAGAGGGTCCGTGCCCTGCGGGCCGGTGGTCGCCGGGGCGCTGGCGGGCACCGGGATCTCGTCCGCGTTGGCCTGCGCCATGGAGGCCGGGTTGACCTGCTGCAGCTTCACGTACCTGTTCGCGCCCCACAGGCCCAGGACCGAGATGAGCGCGACCACGGCGACCCCGGCGACCAGTCCCAGCGGGAAGCCACGGCGCGGCCGGGCGGCGGCCCCGGAGGGCACGGCCTCGAGCCTGATGTGCTGCGGCTGCTGGTCCGGCTCCGGCGGGCCCCACATCGGCGTCTCGGACTGGTGCTGATGCGGAACCGGCAGGCCCTGCATGGGCGGACCCTGCATCGGGGGACCCTGCATGGGCGGGCCCGGCACGAACGGCGGACCCTGGACGGGCGGCGGGCCGTCCTGCAGCATCGGCGGCCCGGCGACCAGCGTGTCCTGCGGCGGCACGGGACCGCCCTGGCCGGGCACGCCGGGGACCGGGATGCCCTGGATCGGCACGCCCTCGATGGCGGTCTGCTGGGCCGCGGGCGGCTTGGCGTTGCCGCCGAGCAGCTGCATGAGCGCGCTGTACGTGGTCGGCCGCTTGCCGACCTCCTTGGACAGCGCCGCCAGCACCACCCTGCGCACCGGCTCGGCCTCGATGTCCACCTCGGGCTCACCGGTCAGCACCGCGTCACGGTCGGCGAACGGCGCCCTGCCCGTGGCCGCGAACGCGATGGTCGCCGCCCAGGCGAACACGTCGGCGTAGGGGCCGTACTGCAGGCCGAGCAGCTGTTCGGGGGCCTGGTAGGCGATCTCGCCCACCGGCTCGCCGATCCCGGCGTCGGTGACCCGCGGGCCCTCGGGGCCGAGGATCACGTTGTGGGGTGTGAGCGACTTGTGCGAACGGCCGGCGAGGTGGACGGCCGACAGGGCGGTCAGCACCCCGACCGCGACCCGCTCGAGCGCGTCCCCGGTCAGTGGGCCGTCGTCGGCCACCGCCTGGGCCAGGCTCTTGCCTTCGACGTGCTCTCTGACGACGTACGGGCGGTCCTCGTGCATTCCGGCGTCCAGGACCCTGGCCACGTACGAGCTGGAGACCTGTTTGGCTGCCAGGTGCTTGACCGGCGCGTCGGCGTCGGCGTCCGGCTCCGCCGGGAGCAGCTTCACCGCGACGATGGGGGCGTCCTCGGACTCGCGGCCAAGGAACACCTCGCCCCGCGGCCCCTCTCCCAGCCGGCCAACAATGCTGAGATCGCCGATCCGCTCGGGATCATCAGGGCGCAAAGCGTGCATGACTAAACCTTTCACGGCAAAGCATGATCTGGACACATTGAACCAGATCTTTCACTTCAGCATCAGAAGTTTCGGGCCGTACCCGACAATTCACCGTTTTGTTTCCTTGCAGCCCGAGTCACTCCGGGCGGCCGGGCCGCCAGCCCCTGCGGCGGCCCATCGGGATCATGACGCGGGCGACCGCCACCAGCAGCGCCAGCCCGAGCGCGGACCCGGCGACGATCAGGGCCAGGTCGATCGCGTCGTGGTCCACGGGCGGGACCTTGGCCACGGCCTCCGCGGCGAGCGGGCTGGGCGGAGGGGGCGCGACCACGGGGGCGCCGGCGGGCTCGTACGGGAGGATCGCGCTGAGCGCGAGCATCGGATTGACCATGCCCGCGCCCTTGCCCCCGCCCGTGGCTCCGTCGGCGGTGGCGATGATGCGCTGGCGTACCTGGGCCTGGTCCAGCTTCGGGAAGCGGGCCCGGACGAGCGCGGCCACCCCGGCGACGTAGGGGGCGGCGTAGCTGGTGCCGTTGAGGTCCTTGAAGTAGGAGCGGCCGGGCCAGGTGGACGTGATGCCCTGGCCGGGGCCGAGCACGGCTACGGGGGTCTTGACGTTGGAGAAGTTGGACAGGATGCCGTTCGGGCCCGCCGCGCCGACCGCGAGCACCCCTTCATAGGCGGCCGGATAGGCCGGTACGGGGGTTCCGTCCTCCTTCGTGACGTTGCCGGCCGCGGCCACGATCACCGCGTCCTTGGCGAGCGCGTACTGCACCACCTCGCGCAGCGCGGGCAGGTCGCTCGTCGACACCGACACGTTGATGACCTTGGCGCCCTCATCCGCCGCCGCCTTGATGGCCTTGACCAGCAGATCGGGGTCGCCGTTCCGCTCGGAGGCGGTCTGCTTGTACGACAGCAGCCGCGCGCCCGGCGCCATGCCGTAGAAGAGCACGCCCTGCATGTACTGGGCGCCGATGATGCCCGCCACCGCGGTCCCGTGGCCCACGCAGTCGCGGTAGCCGGTGCCGGTGAGGTCGGCCCGGCCCGCCAGGCGGATCTGCGGATGTTGCAGATCGACGCCGCTGTCGACGATGGCGACTTTCACGCCCGCGCCGGTGGACAGCGACCAGACGCGTTTGGGATCGAGCCGTTTCTGCGCCCAGGATTCGCCCACCTGCATGGTGCCCCTGGGCGGCCGGCACTCGTCCCTCACGGCCGCGGGCGCCAGCGGGACCTGCAGGGCGAGCACGCTCGCCACCAAGGCGCGACCAATCATGGGGAAAAAGCGTAGCTTGCCGGATTCGGGCGGCGGCGGGGCCTGCCCGAATCAGCCCCGAATCAGGCCCGAATCAGCGCCGGTCCGGCTTCGGTCCGGCATCGGCATCGGTCTGGCTTCGGTCCGGCATTGGCATCGGTCTGGCTTCGGCTTCGGTTCGGCTTTGACGGAAGGAAGCCCCGGCTCCCTTGCCAGGGCCCCGATCCGTTGCTCATTTCGTTGCGGACTCGATGTTCTGGCGGTAGGTGCCGATGACGCGCGAAGCCTCCTGCAACTCCTCGGTCATGCGCTGGAAGGCCGTGCGGTAGTTCTGCCACGCCTGTTGGAAACGCTGGGCGCCCGGCCCCGTCCACGCCGTGCCGACCTTGGCGGCCTCGCGGTCGAGCGCGGTCATGGTGGTGCGGACCGCCTCCGACTGCTGCGTGAACTGACTGGCCATCTGCTGCATTTCCGCGGGGTCGCCGCCGAGCATGCTCTGGCTCATGCATACCTCCTGGAACATGGGGAAAGCGCCCTCAACTTAAGGGGTGACCACCTACCGTCGCCTGAGTTATACCGAGCGGCTATAGTCTACCCGAGGACTGTTCGGATTCGTCTCGGGGAGCGCTCGGGTCATGCGCGAGGTTGTGGTGACCGGCGGAGGCACCGGCATCGGATACGCCGTCGCGGCCGCGTTCGTCTCGCTCGGCGACCGCGTGACCATCACCGGCCGCCGCGAGCACGTGCTGAAGGAGGCCGCGGCGCGGCTCGGGGCGGCGCACGTGGCGTTCGACGCCTCCAGCCCCGTCGCCGTGAAAGAGGCGCTCGGCAGCCTGCCGCCGCACGTGGACGTGCTGGTCAACAACGCCGGCGGCAACACCAACCTCGACCGCAGGCAGCCCGGCGAGCTGACGGACGTGGCCGAGGCCTGGTGGGCCAACATCAACGCCAACCTCATGTCCGCCGTCCTCGTCACGACCGCGCTGATGCCGCGCCTGAGGGAGGGCGGCCGGATCGTCTCGATCGGCTCCATCGCCGCGCACGGCACGGGCTCCGGCTCGTACGGCGCCGCCAAGGCCGCCCTGGAGTCCTGGACCGCCGACCTGGCCGCCGAGCTCGGCCCCCGGCGCGTCACCGCGAACGTGGTAGCCCCCGGCCTCGTCCTGGACACCGAGTTCTTCCGCGGCCGGCTGACCGAGGACGGCATCAGGGCACGCGTGGAGAACACGCGGAACGGGCGCCCCGGCACCCCCTCTGACGTCGCCGATACCGTTCTGTTCCTGGCCTCCGCGGGAGCCAGGCATGTGACCGGGCAGGTGCTCCATGTGAACGGCGGCGCGTACCTGGGCCGCTGAACCTCTCAGGAAGGACTTAGGTCGGTGCGGAAGGTTCTGATCGCCAATCGCGGCGAGATCGCGGTACGGGTGGCCCGCGCGTGCCAGGACGCCGGGATCGGAAGTGTGGCCGTCTACGCCGACCAGGACCTCGACGCCCTGCACGCCAAGGTCGCCGACGAGGCGTACGCGCTGGGTGGTCGATCCCCCGCGGAGACCTACCTCGGCATCGCCAAGCTGCTCGACGTCGCGCGGCGCTCCGGCGCCGACGCCGTGCATCCCGGATACGGCTTCCTGGCCGAGAACGCCGCCTTCGCGCAGGCCGTCATCGACGCGGGCCTGATCTGGATCGGCCCGCCGCCGGAGGCCATCGCCGCGCTCGGCGACAAGGTGCGGGCCAGGCACATCGCGCAGAAGGTCGGCGCGCCGCTGGTCGCGGGCACCAAGGACCCCGTCTCCGGGGCGGCCGAGGTCGTGGCGTTCGCGGAGGAGCACGGGCTGCCGATCGCGATCAAGGCGGCGTACGGCGGCGGCGGGCGCGGCATCAAGGTGGCGCGCAACCTGGAGGAGGTCGCCGAGCTGTACGAGTCGGCCGTGCGCGAGGCCGTCGCGGCGTTCGGACGGGGCGAGTGCTTCGTGGAGCGCTACCTCGACCGGCCGCGCCACGTCGAGACGCAGTGCCTGGCCGACGCGCACGGCAACGTGGTCGTGGTCAGCACGCGCGACTGCTCGCTCCAGCGCCGCCACCAGAAGCTGGTGGAGGAGGCGCCGGCGCCGTTCCTGTCGCGGGAGCAGCTCGAGATCCTCTACTCCGGCTCCAAGGCCATCCTGAAGGAGGCGGGCTACGTCGGGGCCGGCACGTGCGAGTTCCTCGTAGGGCAGGACGGGACCATCTCGTTCCTCGAGGTGAACACCCGGCTGCAGGTCGAGCACCCGGTCACCGAGGAGGTGTCGGGGATCGACCTGGTGCGGGAGATGTTCAGGATCGCCGACGGGGAGGCGCTGGAGTACGGCGACCCGGAGCTGCGCGGGCACTCGATCGAGTTCCGGATCAACGCGGAGGACGCCGGGCGCAACTTCCTGCCCGCCCCCGGGACGCTGACCGTCATGCGCCCGCCCGCCGGGCCCGGGGTGCGCCTCGACGCCGGCTACGAGGCGGGGATGACGGTGCCGCAGACGTTCGACTCGCTGGTGGCGAAGCTGATCGTCACCGGCCGGACGCGGCAGGAGGCGCTGGAGCGGTCGCGGCGGGCGCTGGCCGAGTTCGAGATCTCGGGGATGCCCACCGTGCTGCCCTTCCACCGGGCCGTCGTGTCCGATCCGGCGTTCGTCTCCTCGCCGTTCTCGGTGCACACGCGGTGGATCGAGACGGAATGGGAGAACACGGTCGCGCCGTACGAGGAAGAGATCGCCTCGGGCCCGGACGCCGGCGCCGCCGCTCGCGAGACGGTGACGGTCGAGGTCGGGGGCAAACGCCTCGAAGTGGTGCTGCCCGCCGGGTTCGGCGCGTCCGCGCCGGCACCCGCGAAGGCGCCGCGACGCGGTGCCGCCCGCGCCGGGAAGGCGTCGGCGGCGGGCGGAGACGCGCTGGTCAGTCCCATGCAGGGGACGATCGTCAAGGTCGTGGCCACGGACGGGGACGTGGTGAACGAGGGCGACACGGTCGTGGTGCTGGAGGCCATGAAGATGGAGCAGCCGCTGGCCGCCCACAAGTCGGGCACGATCACGGGACTCACGGCCGCGGTCGGGCAGACGGTCACGTCGGGCGCCGCGATCTGTGAGATCAAGGACACCTGACGGAGATTCCGGCATCTTCGCCACGGTGTGCGCCCGCGCGCTCGCGGACAGGTAACGTGCGACAGTGAGGAACTTTGCCGACCGCTCGTTCGTCCTCATGGGCGAAGGAGGCTTGCTGCCAATGACCCACTCGCTGCGCCGAGCAGGGGCCGCGCTTGCGGCTCTGATCGCCGGTCTAATCGTCGTGCTTGCGCTGTCCCCTGCCGCCAACGCGGCGGCTCCCCCTGATGCTCAGTCGGTGGTGTCCTACTGGAAGGACAAGAAGGACCCGCTTTTCGTGGAGTCCGGTTCACCGCTGTCGTCGGACCAGCAGAATGAGATCCGTGACGCGCTGAAGGGGGCCAAGAGCAAGATCTATACCGTGGCGCTCCCCGACGGCACGCTGGACAACTCCACGATTGCGTCGTACATGAGCTCGCTCAACTCCGAGCTCACGAAGGCCGGCCGCAACCGCGCCACGTTCGCCGTGCTCGACGGCGAGACGTTGTTCGCGGCCTCGAGCGCCATCCGCCAGCAGGGTGTCGCGGGCAGGCTGGCCAACCTCGCGGTGAGCGCCAACTCCGGCAACGTCGTGGACGGCATGAAGGACTTCGTCAACCGCGTTGACCTCGCCGTCGACGGCAAGCGCTCCGCGCTCGACAGCGGCAGCCAGGCCAACCCCGGCGCCGGCGGCACCGCCGCGCTGATCGCCCTGGGCGGCCTGGTCGTGGTCGGCGGTGGCGGCTACTTCCTCTACTCCAGCAACCGCAAGAAGAAGAAGGCCATCCAGGAGGCCAAGGACCTGGCGGCCGTCAAGCAGACCGTGGACGAGGACGTCACCAAGCTGGGCGAGGAGATCACCTCCCTCGACACCGACGTGACGCTCGCCGGCCAGGGCGGCAAGCACATCGAGGAGTGGCAGCAGGCGCTCGACTCCTACGAGAAGGCCAAGACCCAGCTGGCCAACGTCCAGCGCGCCGAGCAGGTCCGCGAGGTCACCCAGACCCTCGAGGACGGCCGCTACGCGCTGGCCGTGGTGAAGGCCAAGGTCCACAACGACCCGGTCCCCGAGCGGCGCGCCCCCTGCTTCTTCAACCCGCAGCACGGCCCGTCCGCCCGCGACGTCCGCTGGGCCCCGCCCGGTGGCGCCGTCCGTGACGTGCCCGCCTGCAAGATGGACGCCGAGGCCGTGGAGCGCGGCTTCGACCCGCAGATGCGCGAGGTCATGGTCGACGGCCAGCGCCGCCCCTACTACGACGCGGGGCCCGCGTACCAGCCGTACGCGTACGGCTACTACGGCGGCTTCGGCGACATCATGACCGGCATGTTCATCGGCACCATGATGGGCAGCATGCTCAGCGGCGGCTTCGGCTACGGCGGCTACGGCGCCGGCTATGCCGAGGGCTACGCCGACGGCGGCGGTGGCGGTGACTTCGGCGGCGGCGACGGCGGCGGCGGCTGGGGCGACTTCGGCGGCGGCGGAGGCGACTTCGGCGGCGGTGACTTCGGCGGCGGCGACTGGTAACCCGGAGCCCCGACGACTGGTAAACGCACAACGAGCGCTCCCCCTGGGCTCACGAGCCCGCGGGGAGCGCTCGCGCGTTAGGCGCTACGTGGGGGCCTCACGCGGCGGTGTGGGCCAGCAGCATGTCCAGCGGGCGCGGCACGCGATCGAGATCGAGGGCCGCGACGAGCAGGGCGGAGTAGCGGATCTTGCGGCCACCGCCCGATCCCATGAACCGGCGCAGCTGGTCGTGAGTGGCCCTCCCGCGCCATGCGGGTTGCTTCTGGAGCGAGCGAAATGATCTGAGCTCGCCCTCTTCGTCCACAACGCGCTCGACCGTGGCGGTGCCGAGGGCGCGGATCAGCTCATCTTCCAGGTCGGCGACGCACACGAAGAATCCGAGCGCCTCCAGATCGCCTCGGCTGAGGTCGGATCCGAGGCCGGCGCGCTCGAGGCTTCTCCGGAAGTCGCCCTCCTCCCCGACATCGCACAGACCGGCCAGCCGGAGATCGCGACCGGGAGGGCCGAACTTGCCGATGTACGTCCCGATGTTCGTGGCACCGCCCATCGCCACCAGGGAGATGCCCTCGGCCGCCAGGTTCCGGCCGCGGCGCTCGGCCAGCGCTTCGACGGCCGACTTGTCACTGACTCCCTCGACCAGGACCACGGTTTGCGTGTCGCTCACGAGCCCAGCCTCGCACCGAACCCTGGAGAGGTTCATCCCCTTTTATGTGCTGAGCATCGCGGTGGCTTCGATCTCGACCAGATGCTCGGGGATGTCCAGTGCCGCAACGCCCAGCAGTGTGGCCGGTGGGACCGGAGTGACCCCCAGCTTCGCACCCGCACGGGAGATGCCCTCCAGGAGCGCGGGCATCTTGTCGGGGGTCCAGTCGACGACGTAGACGGTCAGTTTCGCCACGTCGTCGAAGGAGCCGCCTACCCCGGCCAGGGCGGTGGCGATGTTGAGGTAGCACTGTTCGACCTGCGCGGCGAGGTCGCCTTCGCCGACCGTGACCCCCTGGGCATCCCAGGAGACCTGTCCGGCGAGGAAGACGAGCTTCGTCCCTGACGCGATCGACACCTGCCGGTAGACATCGATTTTGGGCAACCCGTCGGGGTTGACGAGAGTGATGGCCATGTCGCCTGCCTCCTTGTCCGGGCGTCCGCCGAACCGGGACGCCCGTGATCTCTTGTAGTTACTCAGAAACCATAAGAGAGTGTGCCCTGACATGGAAGAACGCACTTTTTAGTGACTGGGGAACCTGATGGTGACCGCGGGTCAGTCTTCCTCGGGCCATTTCTCCTGGATGTGCAGGCAGATCAGCGCGGCGTGGGAGAGCGGGGTGGCGGGGTCGTCGATGTCGCCGTTGGTGGTGTAGTCGAGGAGGACGACCTCGCGGTCGGCGGCGAGCAGGCGCAGGCGCTCCACGAGATCGCCGGTCTTGTGCTCCAGGACCCAGCGGTAGGCCGGGAGGTAGATGCGGCGCCGCGCGGCCTGGTAGGTCAGCAGGCGGTCCCCGTGGAGGCCGTCGCGGTGGCCGCGCACCGGGCCGTGCTTGCGTACGGTGCGTTTGAGGCCGGTCATGGTGGTGATCGCGAGCTTGGCCGGGTCGACGTCGGCGGTCTCGAAGACTTTGAGCGCCTGCCAGATCCCCTCGACGCTCTGGCTGGTGACGCCCGGGGTCTGCGGGACAGGGATGCCGCCGTGCGGGTAGAACGGGCTCAGCCGCACCCATGGCTCGTCCGCCTTGGAGGTCACGTCGATGACCTCGGCGCCGGGGAAGGCCTTGGCGAGTGAGGCAGCCGAACGACGGCGGCCGGCGACCTGGATCGACACGAACGGCACCCCTTCGCGAGAGCGGACGGGTTCAGCTTGGACTACGGGAGTGACAATTTCCGCGCTCGCCGGGTGGGCTTCCTAGCATGGGGTGCGTGCTCATCATCATCGGCGGTCTCCCCGCGACAGGCAAGACGACGCTCGCCCGGCTCCTCGCCGCCCGCATCGGCGCGGTGCACGTGCGGATCGACACCATCGAGCAGGCGATCGTCCGCTCCGGCCTGGCCCGCCACCCCATCGGCCCCGCCGGATACGTCGTCGGTTACGCGCTGGCCGAGGAGCACCTGAGGCAGGGGCTGACGGTGATCGCGGAGTCGGTGAACCCACTGGGCGTCACCCGCGACGCCTGGCGGGAGGTCGGGGTCAAGGCGGGCGTTCCGGTGGCCGAGGTGGAGGTGGTCTGCTCCGATCCCGCCGAGCATCGGCACCGCGTGACCTCGCGCTCGATCGACATCCCCGACCTGCGGCCGCCTGACTGGCGGGAGGTCGTCGAGCGCGAGTACGAGCCGTGGGAGCGCGAACGCGTCCTCGTCGACACCGCCGGACAGGCCCCCGAGGAGTCGCTCGACGCCCTTCTCCGGAGTCTTGAGCACGCCAGGGGCTCGGGCTCGTAGGGTCGGGCGCATGGGTGTCCGCGTGTTGTGCCTGCGCCATGCCGAGTCGGAGAACGTCGTCGCCGGGGTGGCCGGGGCGCTGCCGTCGGCGGAGCTGACCCCGAAGGGGCGGGCACAGGCGGCGGAGGCGGCCGAGCGGCTGCGGGGAGAGGGCGTCATCCGGATCCACGCCAGTACGGCGGTGCGCGCCCGGCAGACCGCCGAGATCATCGCGCGGGCGCTGGGGCTGCGGGAGGAGGTGGTGGCGCTGCGAGGGCTCGTGGAGTTCGGGATCGGGCGGTTGGAGGGCACCGCCGACCCGGCGGTCCGGGCGCGTACCGCCGAGGTGTTGCGTTCCTGGGTCGTGGACGGGCGGTTGGGCGAGGCGGTGGCGGACGGCGAGACCGGGCACGCGGTCGTGGCCCGGGTGGTCGCCGCCTTCACCTCCATCGCAGCCACCCACCCGAGCGAGCCGGCCGCCCACCCGCGCATGACGGCCGTCCATCCAAGCGAGCCCGCCACCTCCCCGAGCACGACGACCGTCCACCCAGGCGAGCCCACCACCCACCCGGGTCAGATGGCCGCCTGCGGCAGCGGGACGGTCGCTCTGGTCGGGCATGTGGGCAGCCTCACCGCCGGGCTCAGCGTGCTGTGCCCCGGGCTGGGCGAGCAGGTGTGGGGAGCGCCGCTCCCGCACGCGGTGCCGTTCCCGGTCGAGTGGGACGGCCGGTCCTGGCGGTGCGCGTCGTGGCCGGCCTTACGACAAGATCGATAAGTGACCTACCTCGCCCAGGGCGCCCGCGTCGGCATCCGCCGCATCGGCCACCGCGACCGTACGGAATTCCTGGCCCTGAACCGGGAGAGCGCCGACCTGCTCGCCCGCTGGATGCCCGGCGCCCCCATCACCACCGACGAGGCCTTCGACGGTTACATGGCGCGCTTCGACGACCCGGCGAACGAGGGATTCGTCATCTGCCGGGTCGACACCGGCGCGATCGTCGGCCGGGCCAACCTGAACAACATCATCCGGGGCACCCGCCAGGACGGCACCCTGGGCTACTGCGCCTACTCGTCCACGACCGGCAGGGGCTACATGACCGAGGGGCTGCGGCTGCTCGTCCGGTACGCGTTCGGCGAGCTGGGGCTGCACCGGGTCGAAGCCAACATCCAGCCGTCCAACACCCCCTCCCTGAACCTGATCAAGCGGGCCGGCTTCCGGCGGGAGGGGTATTCGCCGGACTTCCAGTTCATCGACGGGGCGTGGCGGGACCACGAGCGATGGGCCGTCACGGCCGGTACGGGCCCGGGTGGCGCATAGCCCAGACGGTGCCACGGGCGATGCTCTCCTTGAAGGCCGCCGAGGTCCGGCCGGTGAGGACGGCGTCGAGCGGGCTGTCGTCGGGACGGGTGAACTGGGTGACGCCGTCGTGCCGGCCCAAGCTGATGTTCTGCCAGACGTACCGGAATCTGGCCCGCCGCGGCGCCCGCCCGCTCAGCAGGTCGGCCACCGCGTCGCCCGCGCAGATCCCCATGGGGAGGCCGGTCTGGCAGGCCATCCGGGCGACCTGCCCGCTCCGGTCAAGGGTGCGGGCGGCGTCGCCGATGCCGAACACCTCCGGATGCGACGCCGACCGCAGTGACCGGTCCACGAGCATGCGTCCGTGCCGGTCCGTGGCCAGCCCGGCCTCCGCGGCCAGGCCGGGGACGCGGAAACCGGCGGCCCAGACCACGGTCTCGGCGGGCAGTTCGTCCCCGTTCGCCAGCAGCAGGCCGTTCGGGCCGAGTTTGGCGATCGGCGCGCGTTCGCGGATGGCGATGCCCATGCGGCGGAAGGCCCGGTGGAGGTGGCGGCGGGCACGCGCGGACAGGCTCTCCCCGATCAGGCCGCCCGACAGCAGCGAGACGCGCAGCCCAGGACGGGTGAAGGCGAACTCGGTCGCGGCCTCGATCCCGGTCAGTCCGCCGCCGATCACGGTCACCTCGCCGGTCCCCGCGAGGCGGGTGCCCAACCGGACGGCCTCGTCGGCGGTGGCCAGCGTGTACGCGTGCTCGCGCACCCCGGGCACCGAATCCAGCTCCGCCGCGCTCCCGAGGGCGTAGACGAGCACGTCGTAGGAGAGCTCGTACGGAGGCGCGTCCAGGCGTACCGTCCTCGAACCCGGGTCGATCCCGGTCACCCGGGCGACCACCAGCTCGATGCCGGTGCCGTCGAGCAGGCCGGCCAGCGGCAGGTCGGGCAGCCGCTGGCCGGCGGCGAGCTGGTGGAGCCGGATGCGCTCCACGAACCGGTCGGCCGCGTTGACCAGCGTCACCCGAGCTCCGGCGCCCCGCAGCCGTCGTGCGGCGCGCTTGGCCGCTCCCAGTCCGGCATATCCGGCTCCCAGCACCACGATGCGATCTGTCATGGTTCCTGAACTGGCGAGTCCGCCCATCCGTGACAGGACTGGCGTGTGATCGTGCTCACACCCGGATCAGGCGAGCTGTGCCCCGGCGAAGGCGAGTTTGGCCGGGTTGACGGTGGTCCGGACGACGGCGACGTGGTCGCCGTCCAGCTCCATGGTCATGATCGCCAGCAGGTCACCGCCGGGGCCGCGGATCAGCGCCGCGGGCTCCCCGTTGACCTCCAGGAACTCGGCCACCACCCCGGCCGCCTCCGGCCGGGTGACCAGCCCTCCCAGGTAGCGCGTCACCTTCGCCGGCCCGTGTACCGGCCGCCGGGCCGCGGTCACGGAGCCGCCCCCGTCGGTCCAGGCGACCACGTCGTCGGCGAGCAACCGTTCCAGGGCGGCGACGTCGCCGTGCACGGCGGCCTCCAGGAATCGCCGTACGATGCGCCGGTGCTGCTCCTGGTCGCTCGCGAAGCGCTTGCGCGGCTCCCCCACGTGCGCCCGCGCCCGCCGGTGGAGCTGACGGGAGTGCACCTCCTCGATGCCCACCACGTCGGCGATCTCCGCGTGGCTGTGCCCGAACGCCTCCCGCAGCACGAACACCGCCCGCTCCACCGGCGTCAGCCGCTCCAGCAGGATGAGCACCCCCATCGACACGGACTCGCGCTGCTCGACGGTCTCCAGCGGTCCGAGGGCCCCGTCAGCGGTGAGCACCGGCTCGGGCAGCCACGGGCCCGCGTAGCTCTCCCGCTGCCGTCGAGCGGTCGTGAGCCGGCTGAGGCAGAGGTTGGTGATCGCCCTGGTCAGCCAGGCGGCCGGGACCTCGACCGGCCCGGTGACCCGGCTCCATCGCAGGTACGTCTCCTGCACCATATCCTCGGCCTCGGCGGCGGAGCCGAGCAGCCGGTACGCCAGCCCGAACAGCCGCGCCCGCTGCCCCTCGAACACCTCCGCGCCAGGGTCGTCCACGCACCCGATGCTAGGTCACCCTCCTGTAGGTGACCCATCCGCGTCGCAGCGCCGGTAGCGCCGCAGCCTCCGGTACGACAGCAGGCCGCCCTCCGCGTCGATCCGGGCCTCGTACAGGGCGAGGATGTCGTCCGAGGAGGGGATGCGACGGTCTTCGACGACCTCGACGCCGATCTTCCAGCCGCCCTCGACCGGTTCGACCGCCGTGACCCCTTCGGCCTCCTTCGCGGTCACATCGATGATGTGGCGGAGCCCGACCCCGCCGGCCGTCACGGCCGTCAGCCCCTCCGCGTCCGAGTCGGCGGCCCCCGGGGGCATGCGCGGCTCAGTCATGCGTTCTCTCCCCTCGCCTCGGCCAGCCTGCCCGCAGAAGGGGACGCGGAACTCCAGGAGGCGAAAAAGCGGACACGCTTGACGCCGCTTTGGGTCAGGTGCTGGCGCGCACGGCCAGGAGCGGGGTGAGGAGGGTGGAGTCGGGCACCGCGCGGCCTTCGAGCTTGTCCATGACCAGGCGGACCGCCTCCCTGCCCACCTCCTCGGCCGGGATCAGCACGGAGGAGAGCGGCGGGCTGGCCCGTTCGGCCACGTCGTCGGGGCAGATCGCCACCACCGCCACGTCGTGCGGCACCCGGCGGTCGAGCTGCCGCAGCGCCGCCAGCACGTGGCCGACCGCGGCCTCGTTGTGCACGACCAGCCCGGACAGGCCGGGGCGGTCGAGGAGCAGGCCGCGTACGGTCTCGTACACCTCGTCGAACGTGTCCTCGCACGGCAGCGCGACGCCCTGCAGACCGTGGGCGGCCACCGCCTCCACGAACCCCTCACGCGTCCGCCGGGCGAACCCCGTCCCCCGCTCGTACACCACGGAAGGCGCCCCGAGCAGCGCGATCTCCTCGTGGCCGCGTTCGGCGAGGTGGTCCACGCACCGCGCGCCCGCGGCGGCGAAGTCGAGGTCGACGCACGTCAGCCCGGCGGGCTCGGCGGGGAAGCCGATGAGGACGCTCGGCTCGGCCAGCTCGCGCAGCAGCGGCACCCTGCGGTCGTCCAGCTCGACGTCCATGAGCACCAGCGCGTCCACCAGCGCGCTCGCGGCCACCCGCCGGATGCCCTCGGTGCCCTCGTCGGCGGTCAGCAGCAGCACGTCGTGGTCGAACCGGCGCGCGGCCGTCACCACGGCGCTGGCGAAGCGCATCAGGACGGGCACGTGCATGCCCGCCCGCAGCGGCAGCACCAGCGCGATCACGTTGGAGCGCTTGCTTGCCAGGGCGCGGGCGCCGGCGTTGGGGTGGTAGCCGAGGGCGCTGATGCTGTCGAGCACCCGGCGCCTGGTGTCGGCCGAGATCGTCCGCTTGCCGCTGAGCACGTAGGAGACCGTGCTGACGGCCACGCCCGCGTGCTTGGCGACCTGGGAGATCGTGACCGTGCGCCCGCTCAAGCCCCGGCTCCGAAGTCGAGCCGGGCCAGCGTGACGCCGTCGTCCTCGAACACGGCATAAAGGTCGTGCACGCCGTCGGCGGCCGCGAGCGAGGCCGTGATGGCGTGGTAGGCGTAGCGGGCGGTCCTGGGGACGGGGAAGGTGGCGAGGGCCTCCCCGTAGAGGGGGTCGCCGCGGCGGATGGTGATCATGCCGCCTTCCGCGCTGCCCGCCGTCGCCACGCACGTCGTGGCCCCGCTGAGATCGACCTGCCGGAAGAGGATCCAGGCCCCCTCCGCGTCGGACCTGACGGCGTCGCCGTCCACCTTGGTCTCGTCCACGAACGTGATCGCGTCGTACTCGTCGTGCGCCGCCGCGCGCAGCAGCCCCGACTGGGGCGGCACGCTCTCGCCGTCCACCTCGAAGCGGGCGCTCAGGCGCAGGTCGGTGGCGCTGCGGCCGACCATGAGCTGGTGCGGCGCGCTCTCCACGACGAACCTGCTCCTGGTCACGTCCCAGAACGCCAGCTCCGGCACCGGCAGGGTCAGGGTGACGGCGCGGCTCTCGCCGGGCGCCAGGCGGACCTTCTCGAAGCCGCGCAGGCGGCGCAGCGGCTGCTTGACGCGGGAGCGCTGCTGGTGGGTGTAGAACTGGACGACCTCCACGCCGGGCCGCGGGCCGGCGTTCGTCACGGTGACGCGGGCCCGCACCAGGTCGCCGTCCAGTTGTACGCGCAGGTCGGCGTACTCGAACGTCGTGTAGCTCAGGCCGTGGCCGAACGGGTGCAGCGGGACGCCGCGGAAGTACAGGTACGTGGCGTCGGAGGCGATGATGTCGTAGTCGAGCAGGTCGGGCAGCTCCTGCTCGGAGCGGTACCACGTCTGGGTGAGGCGGCCCTCGGGGTCGGCGTCACCGAAGAGCACCTCGGCCAGGGCGTGGCCGTACTCCTGGCCGCCGTGGGCCGACCACAGCACGGCCGGGACCTCGTCGTCGGTCCAGGTGAGCGGGTAGCCGCTGGTGATGACCATGACGGTACGGGGGTTCGCCTTGCGGACGGCCCGCACCACGGCGTCCTGCCCGGGGGCCAGGGCCAGCGTCATGCGGTCCTCGGTCTCGCGGCCGTTCACGAGGGGGTGGTCGCCGACCACCACGACCGCCACGTCGGCCGCCGCGGCCAGGCGGGCGGCCTGGTCGGTGCCGCTCCTGAGCACGTCCATGGCCAGCCAGACCGCCTGGTCGGCGTCGTCGACCAGGCGCAGCACACCGTCGTCGCCGGCGCCGACGTAGCAGCCGGTCGAGATGTGGCGCAGGGCGAGCGTGCCGCGCGGTCGCTCCTCCATCCGGAACGTCTGGCGCACCTCCCACCCGTTGGGGCCCGGCTGGTCGTTCACCAGCGTGACGCCGTCCACCGACACGAACCGGCCGGTCGCCACGGCCCGCAGCGCGTAGGCCCCGCCACCCCAGTCGAACAGGTCGAACGTGCCCGCCTCCGAGCCCACGCTGAGCGGCCCGCCCGCGGGATCGGCGGCAACCGGCCCGGCCTCGGCGGTCAGCGTCACCCGGTCCACGGCCTCGCAGAACACCGTCTCGCACCGCTCGCCCAGCCCCTGGCGGGCGGTGACCGCGTACGGGAGGGTGCCGCTGTACCAGTCCTCCAGGAGCGCGTCGCCGAGCTGCCCGATCACCGCGACCTTGGTCACGCCGTCGAGCGGCAGCAGCCCGTCGTTCTTCAGCAGCACGAACGAGCGCCGCGCCGCCTCCCTGGCCAGCGCCTGGTGTTCGGGGCAGTTGACCACGTTGTCGCTGATGTCGTCGTACGGAGTCGCCGGGTCGAACTCCCCCAGCCGGAACCTGATCGACAACGCGTGCCGCACGGCCCGGTCCACGTCCTCCTCGGCCAGCAGGCCCTGGGAGAGCGCGTCACGCAGGTGGCCGAGCGTGGCCTCGGAGCGGTCGTCGTCCTGGGTGAAGCTGTCGATCCCCGCCTTGATCGCGTGCGCGTACGCCTCGGGCAGCGTGTCGTGGTAGCCCTGGAGCGCGGTGAGGTTGCCCGGCGCGTACGCGTCGCTGACCACCAGCAGGTCGTCGGGCGCCCACGCGCGCAGCGCCTCGCCGATCAGCGGGCTGAGGTGCGCGGGTCGGCCGTTGACCAGGTTGTACGACGGCATGACCGCCACCGCCACCCCCTCCTCGATGGCGGGCCGGAAGGCGGGCAGCTCGTACTCGCGCAGCACCCGCGGCGGCAGGTTGCTGGAGGTCGTGCAGCGGTCGGTCTCGTTGTTGTAGGCCAGGAAGTGCTTGAGCGTGGGGGCGGTCTTGAGGACTTCGGGAGCGCTCCCACTAAGTCCACGCGCATAGGCCGTGGCCATCACGCCGGTCAGCCACGGATCCTCGGAGTAACCCTCCTCGTTGCGCCCCCAGCGGGGGTCACGCAGCGGGTTCACCACCGGGGCCCACACATTGCGCCCCGCGCCGGCCGGATCCTTGTGGTGGAAGGCCAGCACCTCGTCGCTGGTGGCCTCGCCCACCCTGCGCACGAGGTCGGGATCCCACGTCGAGGCCAGCCCCACGGCCTGCGGGAACACGGTGGCCGGTCCCAGCCAGGCCAGCCCGTGCAGCGCCTCGGTGCCGGTGCGGAACGCGCCGAGGCCCAGCCGCTCGACCGGCGCCTGATACTGGTGCAGCAGCCCCACCTTCTCCTCAAGGGTGAGCCGGCGCACCAGGTCGTCGATCCGGTCGGGAATCGGGATCGCTGGGTCGCGGAAGGGTTCTTGCATGGTCATCCCTATGAAAGTGTCGAAGCGCTTCGACGACCGGCCTGGGGAAGTTACACGGACATTTCGGTGGGTTGACTGAAGAGTGCACTCCCCGGTGACCAAGGTCAAGGGACTCGGGGCAATCTCCCCGAATCAATGGAGTCGAGCACCCTCGCGGCACCGCCCAGCGCGGCCGCGTCGTGGCCCAGCGTCGAGGCGACGACCTGGCAGCCGCCCGACCCGGAGGCGATCACGCGGTCGTCCATCTCGTCCTGGACGGCGGGCAGCAGCCACGGCGCCAGCGGGACGTAGTAGCCGCCCAGGATCACCACCTCGGGATTGAGCAGGTTCGCCAGGATCGACACGCCCCTGCCCAGGCTCCGGCCCACCGACTCCAGCGTGGCCAAAGTGGCCGGGTCGCCGACGCGGGCGAGGCGTACGGACTCCTCGATCTC
This sequence comes from Nonomuraea sp. NPDC003707, assembly GCF_053587055.1. Classification (NCBI taxonomy): domain Bacteria; kingdom Bacillati; phylum Actinomycetota; class Actinomycetes; order Streptosporangiales; family Streptosporangiaceae; genus Nonomuraea; species Nonomuraea sp. NPDC003707. The sequence continues at coordinate 353,206 of NZ_JBSFNK010000005.1, forward strand.
CATCTGGATCTCGGCGGGAGAGGGGTCCTTGCCCAGCACGGCGCCGATCCCGGCCATGACCTCCAGGCAGCCGCGCCGCCCGCAGTGGCACTCGGGACCGTCGGGATCGAGCTGGACGTGGCCGATCTCGCCGCTGTAGCCGAGGCGGCCGCGGCGCAGCCGCCCGTCGAGGATGATCCCCGCGCCCACGCCGATCTCGCCGGTGAGGTAGACGAGGTCGGAGGCCCCCGCGTGCGCGCCGAAGCGCTGCTCGGCCAGGGCGGCGAGGTTGGCGTCGTTGTCGACCTGGATCGGGAAGCCGGGGTCGCGCAGCGCCTTGGTCAGGTCTCCGCCGATGTCGGCGTCGCGCCAGCCGAGGTTGGGCGCGATGCGTACGGTGCCCTGGACGTCGACCAGCCCCGGCACGGCCACGGCCAGGCCCAGGACCTGGCGCTCCTCCTTGGTCATGCGGCTGACCACCCGCCTGATGATCGCGCCGACGCCCGCCACCCCTTGGTTGACGGACTCGCCGCCGCCGAACGAGCGCCGCCACGTCAGCAGCCGCTCCCCCGCCAGGTCGACGGCCACGGCGGACACGTAGTCGACGTTGATCTCGACCCCGATGGCGGCGTACGGCGAGCCGTCCAGCACCAGCATCGTGGCCGGCCGCCCGACCCGGTTCTCCGTCAGCCCCGTCTCACGGACCAGCCGCCGGTCGATGAGGTCCGCGACGAGACTGGAGACCGTCGCCTTGTTGAGCCCGGTGGAGGCCGCGATGTCGGCCCGCGAGCAGGGCGCGTGCTCCCGGACGAACCGCAGCACGACCGCGAGGTTGGTGGCCCGTACGTCGGCGAAGTCGGCCGGCTGAGGGCCGGTCGTAGAAGTGATCAAAATCAGCCCCGTTCCCGCCAAGAGATGACCCCAGCATGCCGCATCCCGGTCTCCCTTCACCAACAGGAGTCGATGCCGCGCAGCTTCTCATCGGCACCAACCTGTGACGTCGCGATCCCTTGTGGCCACGGTCACAGTCTACTAATTTGTTTGGTCGTAATACCAACTAATTTTAACGAGGTCATCCCCACTTGGAGAAGGGAGCGGGCCATGGCAACCAACACGTCCCGCCGCGGATTCCTCGGCCTGGTCGGTGCGAGCGTTCTGGTGGCCGGCTGCGCCGAGAAGAAGCAGCTGTCCAAGGGTACGGCCGTGGCGGCCGACAAGCTCAAGAGCCTGGTGCCCACACGGGTGCCGTTCGAGATCCCCGGGCTCAAGCCCGATCTGCCCGGCGCCGAGTTCGTCTCGCCCGGCTTCCTGACCCGCCCGGCCACCATGGTGCAGGCCGTCACCACCAAGCCGCTGACCAGCGGCAAGGAAGTGACCGCGATGACTCCGCTGTGGGGCACGGTGCCGCCCGGCCTGGGCAGCAACTCCTACTACGACTACGTGAACGAGCGCCTCGGCGGCGTCGTGCGCTTCAACATCTCCGACGGCAACACGTACGGGCAGAAGCTCAGCACCCTGCTGGCCAGCGGCGACGTGCCCGAGATGCTCATGGTCCCGGGCTGGGAGCTCATCAAGATCGCCCACTTCACCGAGGCGGTCAACAAGCTCTTCGCCGACCTGTCCCCCTACCTGGCCGGGGACAAGGCCAAGGAGTTCCCGCTGCTGGCCAACTTCGACACCGCGGCCTGGCAGTACGGCGTCTTCGGCGGCGTCCTGCAGGGCATCCCCTGGCAGAACGACCCGTACCCGTTCGCCACCTTCGTCCGCCAGGACATCCTGAACGAGCTGGGCCTGCAGCAGCCCAAGAGCGGCGACGACCTGCTCGTGCTCGGCAAGGCCATCACCGACCCGAAGAAGAAGCGCTGGGCTTTCGGCGGCGCCATGGAGCAGGAGATGCAGCGGGCCTTCGGGGCGCCGCGCGAGTGGCGCAAGAAGAGCGACGGCACCCTCGAGTACAAGTACGAGACCGCCGAGTGGGCCGCCTCGATCGAGTTCATGAGCAAGCTCTTCGCAGCCGGGTGGGTGCACCCCGATGTCGTCGCCAACAAGGACGCCGACAACAAAGCCATCTTCGGCAGCGGCCAGATGGTCATCTACCGGGACGGGCCCGGCGCCTGGCACGAGGCCCTGGGCCGATTCCAGGCCGACAACCCCAAGTTCGACATGCAGATCGTCGCCCCCTACCCGGCCAAGCCCGGCGGCAAGACCATCATGTGGCGCAACGAGCCCGCCGGCATGTTCGTCTTCATCAAGAAGGGCCTCGGCGACGCCCGCACCCGAGAGCTGCTCGCCCTGTCCAACTGGTGCGCGGCGCCGTTCGGCACCCAGGAGTACGAGCTGGTCTTCAACGGCGTCGAGGGCAAGCACTACGACGTCAAGGACGGCAAGGTCGAGCAGACGGCGCTCGGGCGCAAGGAGGTCGCGCCCACGTACATGTTCCTGTCGGGCCGGCCGAACGCCAACGAGAAGAGCCAGTACAAGGGCCTGGTCCAGGCGCAGTACGACTGGCAGACGCAGGCCTCGAAGATCCTGGACAACGACCCGTTCGTGGGCATCCGGGTGGAGACGCCCTCCAAGATGGCCGGGCTGGCCACGCCCACCGAGGACAAGATGCAGGAGATCTTCCGGGGCAAGCGGCCGATGTCCGAGTGGCCGAAGATCGTCAAGGAGTGGCAGGAGCAGGGCGGGAACGAGGCGCGCGAGTTCTACATGAAGGTCGCGCGGGAGAACGGCAGGCTGTGACGTTGGGTACCGCAAGGGGCCTCTCATGGGCGTGACGACGGCCAGGCGAACGGCCCGGCACCCCTTGAGCGTCACCGCCAAGCCCCACGAGCTGACCTGGCGGGCCAAGCTCCGGCGGGACTGGCCGCTGCTCGTGATGAACCTCCCGATGCTGCTGCTCGTCCTCGCCTTCTGGTGGATCCCCGCCCTGGGCAACGTCATCGCGTTCCAGGACTACAACCCGTACACCGGCGGGATCACCGGCTCCCCGATCATCGGCTTCACCAACTTCGCGCTGCTCTTCCAGGACCCCCAGTTCCTGCGCGCCATCGCGAACACCCTGTCCATCACGGCCTTCCAGCTCGTCTTCTACTTCCCCGTGCCGATCATGCTGGCGCTGCTGCTCAACAGCATCGTCTCGGCCAGGCTGAGGGCGTTCGTGCAGGGCGTGGTCTACATGCCGTTCTTCTTCTCCTGGGTGCTGGTCATCGCCATCTTCCAGCAGATGTTCGGCGGGGCGGGGCTGCTGGCCCAGATCCTGCGGGAGCGCGGCCATGAGGGCGTCGACTGGATGACGAACTCGGACACGTTCATCCTGCTGATCACGTCCCAGACCGTCTGGAAGGACGCCGGCTGGGGGGCGATCATCTTCCTCGCCGCCCTCAGCACCATCGACCCCAACCTGTACGAGGCCGCCGCCGTGGACGGGGCCCGCCGCTGGCGTCGCATGTGGCACATCACGCTGCCCGGGCTGCGTCCGGTGATCGTGCTCCTGCTGATCCTGCGGCTCGGGGACGCGCTGAACGTCGGGTTCGAGCAGTTCATGCTGCAGCGCAGCGCCGTCGGCAGCGCGGCGTCCGAGGTCTTCGACACGTTCGTGTACTGGTCGGGCCTGCGTACCGGGGACCTGGGGTACGGGGCGGCGGCCGGGCTGTTCAAGGGTCTGGTCGGGCTGCTGCTCATCGTGGCGGCCAACCGGGTCGCGCACGCGTTCGGCGAGCGAGGGGTGTATTCGCGATCATGACCGTACTCACCTCCCGTAAGCCTTCCCGGCTCGCGCCGTGGGAGGAACGCCCTTCGCCGTTCGGCCGGCTCGGCAAGGGCTCGCTGATCACCCTGGTCGTCGTGGTGGTGCTCGGCCCTCTCTACACCATCGTCCTGACCAGCCTCAGCTCGGCCGCCACGGTCAACCGTGCGGGCGGGCTGGTGCTGGTGCCGGAAGGGATCACGTTCGAGGCGTACGAGCAGATCTTCTCCGACACGGTCGTCAGCAGGGCCGTCCTGGTCAGCACGGGCGTCACGGTGGTCGGGACGCTCCTCAGCGCCGGCGTGAGCATCCTGGGCGCGTACTCGCTGTCGCGCCCGGGCTCGTTCCTCCACCGCCCGCTGCTGTTCAGCGTGCTGCTGATGTTCGTCTTCTTCCCCGGCATCATCCCGGTCTACCTGATGGTCAGCGGCCTGGGCCTGAAGGACGGCTACTGGTCGCTGATCCTGCCGACGGCCGTCTCGGCGTTCAACGTGGTGGTGCTGCGCTCGTTCTTCATGAGCATCCCGGGAGAGGTCCTGGACAGCGCCCGCATCGACGGGGCGGGCGAGTTCCGCATCCTGTGGCGCATCGTCCTGCCCATGTCGAAGGCGGTCACGGCCGTGGTGGCGATGTTCTACGCGGTCGGCTACTGGAACGCCTGGTTCAACGCGATGCTCTACATCGACGACACCAGGAAGTGGCCGCTGGCGTTGATCCTGCGCCAGTACGTGGTGGACTCCAACCCGCTGCCCAGCGCCACGGCAGGCGTGACCGGCGACTCCCCGCCGACACTCGCCATCAAAATGGCCATCGTGGTCATCGCGGTGATCCCCGCCTTGATCATCTACCCCTTCGTCCAACGCCACTTCACCAAGGGCGTGATCGTGGGCGCCATCAAGGGCTGACAAGCAAGGCCTTCCACGAGGGGGCGCTGCGCGCCTAGATTCGTTCGACTTCGAGTACGAGCTTGCCGGTGGTGCGGCCGGACTCGATGCGGCGGTGGGCCTGTGCGGCCTGCTCCAGCCGTAGCGACTCGACCTGCACCCGCAGCTCCCCACCGGCGGCCGCGGCCACGGCCCGACGCAGCGCCCGGCCTGCTTCCGCGGGGAAGGCGGCGGAGAAGGCCGCCAGGTTGAACCCGGACACCGTCTTGTTGGTGAACCACAGTTCGTTGGCCGAGATCCCCACGTCCTCGGCGCCGGAGGCGTTGCCCATCACCACCATCCGGCCCATCGGCGCGAGCAGGTCCAGGCTGCCGCGCCGGGCCGGACCGCCGACCATGTCCACCACGACGTCGAACCGACCGGCCTCGGCCACCTGGTCGCGCAGGACGACCTCGTCGTAGCCGAACGCCTTGGCGGTCTCGATCTTGGCGGGGCTGCCCACGGTGCCCACCACGCGGCCCGCGCCCAGCAACCGGGCGGCCTGGCCGAGCTGGCTGCCCACGCCTCCGGCGGCGGCGTGCACGAGCACGCTTTCCCCGGGTTCGATGCGGGCCACCCGGTCGAGCACGAGGAACGCGGTGGTGCTGTTGGAGGGCAGCGCCGCCGCGATGCCCAGCCCCAGGTCGTGGCCGTCCAACGGGGCCACCAGGTCCGCGGAGGTGACCACCGCCTCCGCGTAGCCGCCGCTGTCGACGATCGTCAGGGCGGCGACCGACTGGCCCACGCGCAGGCCCTCGACGCCGGGGCCGAGCGCCCGGATGCGGCCGGACACCTCGATGCCGGGTACGAAAGGCAGCGGTACGTCCACCACGCCCTGCCGGTAGAGGATCTCGGCGAAGTTCGCGCCCGCGTAGGCCACGTCGATGGAGACCTGCCCAGGCCCGGGCTCGGGGAGCTTGACCTCGTCGAGGCGGAGGACGTCCGCGCTGCCGAATTCGGGGATCGTGATTGCCTTCATGCCGTCCATCGTGGTGGGACGGCTTTCGGTGAGGCAGTGTCAGCTCATCCTGGGTGTGCCACCACCAGGCTCTCCACCTTCGCCTTGGTGTCGGTGTCGGGATGCGGCGTGTGGAGAACCACGTTGAGGTCCGTACGATCCGGCAGCCGGAACAGCGAGTACTCGAAGACGAGGTCCCCGGCTTCGGGGTGCGTGATCGCCTTGATCCCCTGGGAGCGGGAGCGGACATCCGGCCGGGCCCACAACTCGGCGAACTCCGCGCTGGCGCCGCACAGCTCTTCGGCGATCTGCCCGAAGAGCGGATCGTCGTGATAGCGAGCCGCGCCGGCACGGAAGTCGGCCACCATGTCCGGGGCGAACTCGTGCCATGCGGTGAACCTGCCGCGGTAGATCGGATGGGTGAAGAACGCCACCATGCAGTTGCGGACCTCGCCGTCGAATCCGAACACCCACCTGGCCGCGTCGTTCATCGCCACCAGGTTGTAGTGCCGATCCAGCACGTGTGCCGGGTTGGGCATCCAGGCGTCCAGCACCGCGCGCAGCTGCTCGCTCACCGGCTCGCCCGGCCGGCCCGCGGGGTCCGGCGGGTTCAGCCCGGCGAGCACGTACAGGTGCGCCCGCTCCGCCTCGTCAAGCTGCAGCGCGCGGGCGACCGCGTCCAGCACGGCGTCGGAGACCTTGATGTCGCGTCCCTGCTCCAGCCAGGTGTACCAGGACACTCCCACCCCGGCGAGCACCGCCACCTCTTCCCGGCGCAGTCCCGGAGTGCGGCGGCGCCCTCCGGCGGGCATTCCGGCGTCGGCGGGGGTGAGAGCCTCCCGCTTGCCACGCAGGAACTCTTTGAGCTGGTCACGGCGGCCTTGGCTGGCAGTCACAAACACACCATAGGCGACCATAGACTGCCACCCCTCCTACTCGACGACGGGGCGCACGTCCACGCTGCCGTAGCGGGCGGTGGGGATCTTCTCCGCCCACGAGGTGGCGGCGTTGATGTCCGCGACGTCGACGACGTACAGGCCGGCGACGATGGCGCCGGACGTCGGCGCGACCCCGTCGTCCACGACCGTGGCGCCGTCGCGCACGCTCACCGTCCGGCCGCTGCTGGCCTCGTGGAAGCCGGCCTCGTACGCGAGGACGCCGGCCTCTCGCACCTCCTTGTCATAGGCGAACCAGTCCGGCACCTCTCCCTCGGCCGGGCCCGTCGCTGCGGGGTCGTACTGGTAGACGAGGGCGAACTTGGGCATGGTCCCGCTCCTGTGCTAACCGAGGTGGGTAGGTGGTTGCACGCTATGAGAGATTCACTGCCCGGACTTGTACAGAAGCGACAGGGGCTCGTCCGGGTCCGGATGCTGCAGCTCGGTCGCCGTACGGCCCATGAACCGGGTGAGCGAGCGGGAAAGGTGCGGCTGGTCGTAGTAGCCGAGCCGGTGCACCACGTCCAGCGGCGCGACGCCCTCGCCGAGGAGCATGGCCGCCTCCCGGGCGCGCTCGATCTGCCGGATCGCCCCCTGCGTCAGCCCGGTGGCGGCGACCACCCGGCGCTGCACCGAGCGGGCGCTCAGCCGCGGGGCGTCGTCGCCCGCGACGACGTCGGTCACCAGCGGGTCGCGCACCAGGATGCCGGAACGCACGAGCCGGTCCACGAAGACCTCGGCGTTGTCGAAGCCCGGCAGCTCCCACTCCTCCCCCTGCAGCACGAACGTGTCCGAGGTCACGTGCGGGGACAGCACGGCGGAGTCGACCAGGCCCTGGACGGGCAGGTGCGGCATGGCCGCGCCGTGGGCGAAGATGATCCCGAACGCGGACCCATCGGGGCTCATGTCCACCGTGGTCGGCCTGGTCTCCGGCCCGCGGATCGCGACGTGCGCGCGCCCGCAGTGCTCCCAGATCACCAGCTCCCAGTTGGAGTTGGCGACCGAGTGCATCCGCTTGACCGTGGAGACGCCCTCGCTGCGATAGACCCGCTCGATGTAGGGCGAGTCCGACGTCCGGTCCTCGTTCTCCATCGCACCTCCCCGCGCCAGGTCATCATTCTCGCCAGATCGCCGGAGAACGCGCCACTCAGGCGGCGGGGAGCGGGTCCTGGCCGAGCAGGCGGTGGCCGTTCTCGGCGGAGGTGCGTACGGCGGCGAAGCCGTAGGCGGTCATCGCGGACTCGTACTCGGCCAGCGCCTGGAGGAGCGGCCGGCCCGCGGCGGCCGCGCCGAGGGCGGCGGTGAGCGCGCTCGCGTCGCGCAGGGCGGTGTTCGCGCCGATCCCGCCCGCGGGGCTCATCGCGTGGATGGCGTCCCCGAGCAGCGTGACGTTGGTGGCCGGCCAGGGCTCGATCGGCACGCTGGTACGGAGCACCAGGGCGAAGACCGTGGAGGTGTCCCAGTGGTCGATGATCGCCCGGACCCGGGGGTGCCAGTCCTCGATCGTCCGCAGGGTCAGGGCACGCAGTTCGGTCCCCGGCATGGCGCGCAGTTCGTCGTCGGGCGGCAGGAGCTCGCGGCGGGCGCCGAAGGAGCAGGTCATGTAGTCCTGGGTGACTCCTGATTCGGCCGGCACGGGCTCGGGGAACTCCACCGGGGCGACGCCGACGAAGCTGCCGTCCGGGCCGATGATCGGGGTGAACACGGCGAACATGTCGTCCAGGAACAGCTCGCGGGTCCGCGCCGTGAGCGGCACCTTGCCGTACAGCTGCCGCAGACCCGTGTCCACCACGCGCGCGTGCGGCAGATACTGCCTGCGCACCGGAGAGTTGACGCCGTCCGCCGCCACGAGCACGTCGCCGGTCGCGGTGCTGCCGTCGGCGAAGTACGCGGTGACCCGGCCGTCGGCGCCGGTGCGGTAGTGCGTGAGCCGCTTGCCGAACCGGACCGTGTCCGTCAGGCCGGAGAGCAGGATCCGCCGCAGCGTCAGCCGGTCGACCGCCAGGTGCACGCCGCCGTCGGACGGCTCCAGGACCGTGAGCCGCTCAAGACGGTGGTCGAAGACAGGTGTGCTGGTACGCGGTCGTCCGGCCGTGGCGCGGAACAACCGGTGCAGCCGCTCGGGCAGGTTCGCGGCCAGGGCCCGGTCGCCGTGCTCGTCGATGTGGATGCGGTAGCCCTGCTGCCGCGAGGTCAGGGCGTCGTCGCTCTCGTACACGGCGACGCTGATGTTTTTCTGCCGGAGCCCCTGTGCGAGGCACAGCCCGCCCAGCCCCGCACCGATGACGATCACATGCATGTCCCGCAGTCCTCTCGCCGGCAATCCCTAGCAGTGCGAGGGAAACCCTAACACCGCTAGGGATTGCCTTGCACTGCTAGATTGGTGCGTGGCAGACGGAGGAGTTCGCGCATGGCACGTCAAGATCCCGGCTTTCCCAGTGGCATCGAGGAGACCGAGCCGAGGCTGGACCGCGCCCAGATCGCCCAGGCGGCCCTCGATCTCCTGGACGAGCACGGTTTCGACGCGTTCAGCATGCGCAAGCTCGCCGTGGCGCTCGACATCAAATCGCCGTCGCTCTACTGGCATGTACGCAGCAAGGACGAGCTGTTCGACCTGCTGATCGACGTGGTCCTGGGCAAGTGCCGGCTGCCGGCCGACGACGACGGCCCCTGGACCGAGCGGCTGGCCGGCATCGGGCTCGAACTCCGGCAGGTCCTCCTCGCCCACCCCGCGGCCACCCGGCTCCTGCCGGGCAGGGTGCCCTTCGGGCCGAACGGGCTGCGGCTGGCCGACCACATCATCGGCGTCCTGCGCCAGGCCGGGTTCGACAACCGGCTGTCGAGCTACGGCTACCTGCTGCTGCTGTTCTACGTCACCGGTTTCGCCGGCCAGGAGATCGCCTTCGGCAAGGGCCCCGACAACCCCGCCCGCCTCGCCCAGATCACCCGTTTCCTGCGCGAGCTGCCCGCCGACCGCTATCCCCACGTGACGGCCGTGGCGGACGAGCTCACCGGCGCCCCCGGCCTCACCCGCCGCTTCGAGCTGGGCCTGGCCGGGATCCTCAACGAGCTGGACCGCGAACGCCGTGGATGACCGCGGAAGACGAAGACCTGGCCACTGGCGGCCAGGTCGTGATCAGGTCTGAACTACGCCTCGCTCAACGGCGACGGCGGCTGCGGCGGCGGCTGGAACGACTGCTGCTGTCGCTGTTGATCCTCTTCTTCGGCCCCAGCGGGTTGGGCCCAGGGGGCTCCATGACCACGGGCAAGATCCTCGCAGCTGACATGTAACTCGGGAAGATCATGATTCGCTCCTTTCGAGAATGTGATGGAGCGGTCGAGGGACTGGAGCGCACATCCCCAACCGGCTATTCGGACATACCCCTCATACAGCCACATTACCCCGCAAACCATTCCCCGGCTCTGGCTCGTCCGAAACATGAGGCTTGAGAGCGCTTGGGGCGTTCAGCCCGCTGCAATCCGATTGCATGGCCGGTTAAAAATACTCCCAAATGTCAGAGTCGGCGGAGGGGGATGCGACGGATGCGGTTCGCGGTGCTGGGGCCTGTGCGCCTCTGGCGAGGAGACGTCGAGCTGAACTCCGGTCCTCCGCAGCAACGAGCCCTGCTCGCCCTCCTGCTGGTGTACGCGGGACGGCCCGTGAGCCTGGACGAGATGGTCGACGTCCTCTGGGGGCAGGACCCGCCGTCCAGCTCGATCAACGTCGTCCACAGGTACGTGGGCAACCTGCGCCGGTTGCTGGAACCGGGGCTGCCGCCCAGGGCGGAGGGCGGCTGGCTGCTCCGGGGCGCGGGCGGCTACCGCCTGAAGGCCGATGCCGGCACGCTCGACCTGCTGCGCTTCCGCCACCTGGCCGGACAGGCCCGCTCGGCCGCCCCGGCGGAGGCGGTGGACCTGTACGCGGAGGCGCTGGCCGTATGGCAGGGGGAGGCGGCGGCGGGCATTCCGGCCGAGGTGCGGTCCCTGCCGGTGTTCGCCGCTCTGGAGCAGGAGCGGATCATGGTCGCGCTGGAGGCGGCCGACGTGGCGCTGGAGCACGGCGGGATGGTCGCACTGCTGCCCACGCTGAGGGCGGCGGCCACCCGGCATCCGCTGGACGAGCGGCTCCAGGCCAGATTGGTGCTCGCCCTGGCCACCACCGGCCGCCAGGCCGAAGCGCTGGACACCTGGCAGGCGGTCCGGGACGAGCTCGCCGAGGAGCTGGGCGTCGAACCGGGCCAGGAATTGCGCGCCGCCCAGCAGCGCGTACTGACCGAGCCCGCCGCCGGGCTCGCGGCGGACACGGCGGACACGGTGGTGCGGCCCGCGCAGCTGCCCGCCGATCTCGCCGTCTTCGCGGGCAGGCGGGCCGACCTGGCCAAGGCCCTCGCCCTGCTCGACGGCGACGCGCTGAGAACGGTCGTGATCAGCGCCATCGGCGGCATGGCGGGCGTCGGCAAGACGACGCTGGCGGTTCACTGGGCGCACCAGGTGGCCCACCGTTTCCCGGACGGCCAGCTGTACGTGAACCTGCGCGGCTTCGACCGCCAGGGCTCCGCCATGGACCCCGCCGAGGCCCTGAGGAGCTTCCTGGAGGCGCTCGGCGTGCCGCCGCACCGGATCCCGGTCGCGCTGGACGTACAGGTCGGGCTGTACCGGAGCCTGCTGGCCAAGCGCCGGGTGCTGATCCTGCTGGACAACGCCCGCGACGCCGAGCAGGTACGCCCGCTGCTGCCCAGCAGCCCCGGCTGCCTGGTGCTGATCACCAGCAGGGACCGGCTGCCGGGCCTGCTGGCGACGGAGGGGGCGCTGCCGATGACGCTGGACCTGTTCCCGGCCGAGGACGCCCGGGAGTCGCTGGCCCGGCGGCTCGGCGAGGAGCGCCTCGCGCGGGAGCCGGAGGCGGTGGACGAGATCGTCGAACGATGCGGCGGCCTGCCGCTGGCCCTGGCCGTGGTGGCCGCCCGCGCCGCCGCCAACCCGGCCTTCCCGCTGTCCGCGATCGCCGCCGAGCTGCGCGGGACGCCCGCGACGCTGGACGCCTTCGCGGACGGCGATCCGGCCGTCGACGTGCGGGCGGTGTTCTCGTGGTCGTACCGGTCGCTCAGCGCGGAGGCGGCCCGCCTGTTCCGGCTGCTGGCGCTGCATCCGGGGCCTGACGTCAGCGCCGGGGCGGCCGCCGCCCTCGCGGGTGAGCCCGTACGGCGTGCGCTGAACGAGCTGACCAGGGCCAGCCTGCTCACCGAGCACGCCCCCGGCCGGTACGCCGCGCACGATCTGCTGCGCGCCTACGCGACCGAGCTCGTGGCGGACTCCGAGGACGACCGGGACGCGGCCATGGGACGGCTGCTCGACCACTACACGCAGCAGGCGCACGGGGCCTGCAGGAAGTTCGCGCCGTTCTGGGTACGGCCGGAGCTGGGCCGGCCCGTGCCGGAGTTCGATGACGACCGGCAGGCGCTGGCCTGGTTCACGGCCGAGCACCCCGTGCTGATGTCCGTGGTGGAGCTGGCGGCCCAAGGCGGGTTCGACACGCACAGCTGGCAACTGGCCTGGGCGCTGGAGCGCTTCCTCGACCAGCAGGGCCACTGGCGCGACTGCGCGACCGTACAGCGCCATGGACTCGCCGCCGCCCAGAGGCTGGGGCACCGGACCGCGCAGGCGCACCTGCATAGGGCGCTGGCCCGCGCCTCCGCGCGGCTCGGGGACTATCACGTGGCCTGGCCCGGCATCCGGCGTTCGCTGGAGCTGCACGAGGAGCTGGGCGACCTGGCCGGGCTGGCCACCGCCCACCGCAGCCACGCGTGGCTGCTCGACCAGGTCGGCCGGTACGAGGAGTCGATCCAGCAGGCCGAACGGGCGCTCGCCCTGTACGCGGCCACCGGCAACCCCGCCGGCGAGGCCAGCATGCTGCACGCGCTCGCCTGGACCCACATCAGGCTGGACCAGGACTGCCGGGCCGCCACGTACCTCCAGGACGCCTTGATCAAGCTGAACGGCCTGAGCAACCGCTACGGCGACGCGGGTGTCCTGGACGGCCTCGGCTACGCCCTGCACCGGATGGGCGACTACGACCGGGCCATCGTCTACTACCGGCACGCCCTGACCCTCTACCGGGACGTCGGCGACCGCTACAACGAGATCGGCACCCTGCGCCACCTCGGCGACAGCCACCGCGAGGCCGGCGACCACGACGCGGCCCGGGACTCCTGGCAACATGCCCTGGACCTGGTCGACGAGGTCGTCGATCCGTCGACGGCCGACGAGATCCGCTACAAGCTCCTCTGCCTCGACATGCCCGACCTGGTGGGCGCCGAGAGAGGCGTCAGACGCTCCTGCCGCGGCGGCCCCTGACCACGCGCCCGGCGCGTCAGCCCCGCTTGTTGTAGAGGTGGAGGGCGAGCGGCGCGCACACCGCGGCGATGGCAGCCGTCGCGATGAGCGACCAGACGAGAGATCCGCCGGTGCCCGCGGCGTTGTTCATCAGGCCCCTGGCCGCGGCGGCGACGTGGCTGAGCGGGTTGACCTCGACGAAGGCCTGGAGCCAGCCGGGCATGGTGCCGGGCTGGACGAAGATGTTGCTGGCGAACGACAGTGGCATCAGCACGACGTTGGCGATGCTGATGACGACGGCCGGATCGGGCACGAGCAGGGCGACCGTGGCCCACAGCAAGGACAGGGAGAGCCCGAAGGCGATGATCAGGGCTATGGCGGCGAGCACGCCAGGTGCGCCACCTTCCGGCCGGTAGCCCATGATCAGCCCGAGGACCACCACGATGCCGGAGGCGAACAGGTAACGGGCGGCATCGCTGAGCAGGCCGCCGAGCACGAAGGCGCCGCGCCAGACGGACAGCGAACGGAAGCGGTCGAAGGCTCCGGTGGTCACGTCCTTGGCGAGCCGGGCACCGCCGTACATGGTGACGATGGCGATGCTCATGCTCAGCGTGCCGGGCAGGAGGAAGGTGAGGTAGTCGCCGGTCGAGCCGCTGACGGCGCCGCCGAACAGGTAGGTGAACAGCACGGTGAACAGGATCGGGATGGCGATCGAGTCCACGAGCTGTTTGGGGTCGTGCTTGATCTTGAGCATGGCTCTCCGGCCGAAGGTCGCGGAGGCGGCCAGCGCCCCGGCGCGGCGGTGTTGCCGGCCGGTGGCGAGCAGGATGTCGATCGGGGAGGTCTGTGCCGCGGCGGGGCGCGTGACGGCGGCCGGGGTGCTCATGCGTTCACGTCCTGGTGGTCGGTGGTGGCCGGGTGGCCGGTCAGGGCGAGGAAGGCCTCGTCCAGGCTGGGCTGGCCGAGAGCGACCTCGGCGACGCCCACCCGGGCGTCGGCGAGCCGGGTCATGGCGTGCCCGACCAGCCGGCTCACGTCCGTCGCGTCGGCCGGGGTGGCGAGCAGCATGGACAGGGAGAGCGGGTCGGCGGCGAGACGGACCGTCCCGTTCAGGGCGACGGCCAGGATCTGCCGCGCTCGCGGACGCTGCTCGCCGTCGAGGAGCCGGACCCGCAGGGTGCCCGAGCCGACCCGGGATTTGAGCTGGGCGCTGGTGCCTTCGGCCACGATCCGGCCGCGGTCGATGACCACGATCTGCTCGGCGAGCTGGTCGGCCTCCTCGAGGTATTGGGTGGTGAGCAGCACCGTGGTGCCGGCCGCGGCGATCTGGCGGACCAGCTCCCAGACCTGGGTACGGCTGCGCGGGTCGAGCCCGGTGGTCGGCTCGTCGAGGAACAGCAGGTCGGGGGTCACGATCAGGCTGGCCGCGATGTCCAGCCGGCGGCGTGTCCCGCCGGAGTATCCGCCCACCGGGCGGCCGGCCGCGCCGGTCAGGTCGAAGGCGGCCAGCAGGTCGTCGGCTCGCTGCTTGCCGGCGGCGCGGGGCAGGCCGTGGAGGCGGGCGAGGACGGTCAGGTTCTCGTACCCGGTCAGGTCCTCGTCCAGGGCGGCGAACTGGCCGGTCACGGCCACCCGGGCGCGGATCGCGTCCCGTTCGCCGATCACGTCGTGGCCGAGGACGCGGGCGGTGCCGCCGTCGGGCCGGGTCAAGGTGGCCAGGATGCGGATCGTGGTGGTCTTGCCCGCTCCGTTGGGGCCCAGGAACCCGAACACCTGACCGCGCCGGACCGTGAGGTCGATCCCGTCCAGAGCCCGGTTCTCGCCGTAGACCTTCACCAGGCCGTACGCCTCGATCGCCGGCCCGTCCCCAACCGTGCTGTTCTTTGACATGCCGTAAGACTTATTTATCTCTTACAGATTGTCAAGGTTATTCCGAGCCGATATCATCGCTGCGATGGCCGACACACTCGACCCCGCCAGGCCCGCCCGCCGTCGCCGGTCCGACGCCCGGCGCAGCATCGACGCGATCCTCAACGCGGCCCGCATCGCGCTCGGCGAGCGACCCGACGCCAGCATGGAAGAGATCGCCACCGCGGCGAACGTCAGCCGCCAGACCGTCTACGCGCACTTCCCCTCACGCGACGCCCTCATCGACGCCCTCATCGAGACAGCGGCCGCCGAATACTCCGCCCTGCTCGACGCCGCCGGCCTCGAGACCGCGCCGCCCGCCGACGCGCTGGCCCGGTTCCTCGACGCCGGCTGGCGGTTCCTGAGCCGCTACCCCCTCCTGCTGGACCCCACCACGACCTCCGTCCACCGGCCCAAGAGCAACGACCCCCACGACGTCGTGCCACCGCGCCTCGAACGGCTCATCCGGCGAGGCCAGGACACGGGCGACCTCGACCCGTCACCCCCGGCCGCCTGGCTCGCCGCCGCCGTCATCGGACTCCAGCACGCCGCCGCGGCGGAACTCGCCGACGGCCGCCTCACCGCCGATGAGGCGGCGGCTCTCTGCCTGGAAAGCACGCTGCGCCTCTGCGTCCGGCCGCCTGCGAGCCGCTAGGACGCGTGCGGTGGGTCGGTTCCGTACGGCGGACGGGTCGTAGAACCGGACTCCGGCCGGCAAGCCGTGTGACCATTCCCGCCCCGGTCGCGTCTGCATGTGACGTGACAATCGAAACCGTTCGGGGGGCGACATCATCGAGGAGCTGTACCGCGAGCACTGGCCGCTCGTGTGCGGGTTCCTCCTGCGCAGGACCCGCGATCCGCATCTCGCCGAGGACCTGGCGCAGGAGACGTTCATCAAGGCGACCAGGGCACTGCTCGGCTGGCGCGGGGAGAACGCGGCAGCCTGGCTCCTCACGATCGCGCGCAACACCCTGCTGGATCACGTCCGCAGGAGCCGCCGCGAGCTGGCCCTCCCCAACCCGGACGAACTGGGCGTACCACCGCTGCACGTGGAATCGCTCGACGTGCGCGACGCGCTCGAGCGGCTGCCCGAGCAGCAGTGGCGACTGCTCAAACCGGTCTACTTCGAAGGCTTCTCGATGGTGGAAGTCGCCGCGATGACCGGCAGGTCCCACAACTCGATCAAGACCGCGGTGTGGCGGGCGAGGGCCGCCTTCGCCGACCTTTACCAGGAGAGCCCATGAACATGCCCGAGATGCCTGAAATGCCAGACCTGCCGGACTTCGACCCCAAGCGCACCCGGCGCGCGGTGCGGCGGGGGCTGTTCCGGACGGTCGCCATCGTCCTGGCCGTGCTGGCGCTGCTCGCGGTGGCCACGACCGAGGGCTCGTCCCTGGTGCAGACCCGCGGCGACCGGGAACGCCGCATGCAGGCCGTACTCGGCACCGCCTTCCAGATCTACAACCCGGCCTATGCGGTGACGATCGGCTCCTGCTGCCAGACCACGCCCGTGTCGATGTCGTTCGAGGTGGCCGCGCGTCCCCTGGGGCCGGTCGGAGCCTGGCCGGTCGGGAGCGAGTCGTACACGCTCAGCCAGGACTTCTTCGGCCGCGTGGGCCGCCTGCCGCTGGGCCACACCGCCAACACCAGGCTTTCCCAGTCCCTGTTCGACCTCGGCACCACGCTGACGACCAAGGACGAGGTGCGCGCGGTGCTCGCCCGGCTGCCCGCCGACCTCAGCGCGCTGGCGGTGGTGGAGTTCGAGCAGCCGCTCGGCGAGGCCGAGCTGAAGGCGTTCGTGAAGCAGTACGGCACCTGCGCCGACCGGGTCGCGTACGAGCGCAGACCCGGCTCCCTCCCGATCACCTGGAGCTTCGACTACTGGGCCGACGGGATGGAGCTCGGCAAGGGCGGCGACATGACCGATGACACGTGCGGCGGCGGCCTGCCGCAGTTCCGCAAATGGACCGGCCTGCTGCGTGACCACGACAACGCCAACCTGCGCTCCTTCGACCTGTCCCTGGACCGGCTGCGCAAGGCCGCCTCGGCCGGGCTCGCCTACGGCTATGTCGACCAGCTCAGCTCGGTCCGCGAGTTGCGGGAGCTGATCAAGGACCCGAAGGTGCGCACGATCCGCCTGGCCGGCGTGGCGTTCGACCTGGACCGGGCCCGCCCCTAGAACCTGGATCGAGGTCGATCGGACTTCGTGACGGAGGGCCGGTCAGCTCTCCCCGAGAAGCTGGACCAGCTGGTAGGCCGGAAAATCGCCGTCTCCGACGAGGACGCCCCGATCGCACCGAGCGCCGGCCACCGCATGCGGTGCGGCACGGACTCAGGGCTCCGACACGGCTGCTGCGTCCTGGTAGGTTATAGGTCAATCACTAACCTAGGAGTCGATATGACAGCCGAGAAAGACGACGCCAGCCGCCGCGCCGCTGCCCAGCACACCGTGGCCGAGCACCTGCGCCTTACCGCCGCAGGACGCACGGACGAATGGGTGACGCTGTTCGCCCCGGACGCGGTGCTCGAGTTCCCGTTCGCGCCGGTCGGCGTGCCTCGACGGGTAACGGGGCGGGACGCACTGTTCGCGCACATGAGCAGCTTTCCCGAGACCTTCGACGTCGAGTTCGTCGACCTGGTGTTCCACGAGACGGTCGATCCGAGTCTCGTGATCGCCGAGTTCCGCTCGACGGGCACGGCCCGGCCGACCGGCAAGCCGTACGAGCAGACGTGCATCTCCGTCGTCCGGACCGATGACGACGCGCTCATCACCCACTACCTGGACTACTGGAACCCGCTGGTGGCGATCGAGGCACTCACACCCCACGACGTGCCGTCCGACCCTGACCTCAGCGTGACTTTTGGAGGCTGAGAAGAGCCATGTTTAACTGATGCCCATGCCCGCCGCCGGCACCAGCACCAAGAGCGACGAACGACGTCTGGCCATCATGGCCGCCGCGATCGATTGCTTCGCCCAGAAGGGCTTCTACGGTACGACGACGCACGAGATAGCCGACCGGGTCGGCATCTCTCAGCCGTATCTCTATCGCCTGTACCCGAACAAGGAAGCGCTGTTCGCGGCGGCGGTCGACCACGTGTCCGTCGTGATGAACGAAACGCTGGTCGCTCACTCGTCGGCGTCGGGTGGTGCCGGGCCGGCGCCCGAGGCGGCGTTGGATGCGGCGCGCGGCGCCTACGCCGCGCTCGTCGCGGACCGGACGATCCTGCGTTTCCTCATGCACGCGAACTGTGCCGCCGGCGAGCCGCTGGTAGGACAGGCCGTGCGTCGGTGCTACGCCAAGCAGGTTGACACCGTTCGGCAGCTGCTGGGCGACGACGACGCCGTGCGGCACTGGTTCGGCGCCGGAATGCTCGACAACGTGGTCGCCGTGCTGGGTCTGGCCGACATCGATGAGCCGTGGGCGCATGTCCTCGCCGCTCGATGACCCGGCACCGGAGGATACGCCCGCGCCGACTGGCCCGGCGGTCCCGCCACACCCTCATGCGATCCTGGAGCTCTAAGGGCCTGGTGGATGTCGTCGCGGATCTCCCAGCGGATACGCGGGCGACGGGACCAGTGCGGCAGCGCGAGCGTGCCGGCCCGGGACCGGGAGCGAGCGGGGGTTGAGGGGGATCGAAAGGGGGCGCTGGCTGGAATCCCAAGGCGCGCAGCGCCCCCCTCGTGGAAGGACTTGCTTACGCCGGGGTGCAGGTGAGGGTGGCGGGTGGGGTGTTGGTGCCGGTGAAGGTGCCGGTGAAGCCGAACGACGTCGTCCCGTTCGGGGCCAGAGTGCCGTTGTAGCCGGCGTTGACCACGCTCACGTTGGCGCCCGTCTGGGTCGGGGTGCCGCTCCAGAGCTGGCCGATCTTCTGGTCACCCGGCCAGGTCCAGGTCACCTTCCAGCCGGTGATCTGCGCCGCGCCCGTGTTCTTGACGGTGACCTCCGCCTGGAAGCCGCCCGACCACTCGTTCACCCCCTTGTACGTCGCCGCGCAGCCCGACCCCGTGGTGGGGGTGACCGTCGGGGTCACGGTTGGCGTGACGGTGGGGGTGACCGTCGGGGTCACGGTGGGCGTGACGGTTACCGGCGGGCCCGTGCGGTCGCCGTACAGGATGCCGCGGCCGTTGGTGCCGACGTAGACGCGCCCGTACACCCTGGGGTCGCCCGTCAGGGCCTCTCCCATGTTGCCCCACTGGTGCTTGTCGTCGTTGATGCGCGCCCAGTTCGCCCCGGCGTCGTCCGAGCGGTACAGGCCCGTGACGCCGCCGATCGTGGCCACCGCGAAGATCGCCATGTACGTGCCACCGGGCGCCGCCTTGCCGAAGCCGACGTTCACCGAATTGGTGACGCCCGACAGCTTCGTGAAGGACGCGCCGCTGTCGGTGGAGTGCCACAGGCCGCCGTCGCCGGCCAGCCACAGGTCGCCCTCCTTGCCCGGCACCGCCTTGATCTTGCCGCTGGTGGGCAGGCCCGAGGCGGCGGTGGCGGTGAAGGCCGCGCCGCCGTTGGTGCTGACGTAGAGGCGCCCGCCGTTGAAGCCGTAGAACTTCATCGCGTTGACGCGGTCCGACTCCACGATCGCCCCCGTGGGCAGGCCGGACGCCTGCTGCCAGGAGTTGCCGTACCCCACCGAGTAGACCGGCGTGACACCCTTGGGCGCCCAGACGAAGCGGGAGCCGTCGGCGGCGGCCGCCACCGTGCCGCCCTCGTCGATGCCGCCCGGCTCCGTGCCCTGGAACCAGTTGGCGCCGCCGTCCGTGGAGAAGGCCACGTGGCTGTCGTTCGGGCGGTCGGAGTCCTTGAAGCTGCCCGCCCGGACCAGGATCGACGGGGACTTCTCGGCGTAGTCCAGGCTGGTGGTCGTGGTGAAGACCGGGGCCGTGAACATCATCGACGGCACGGCGTCCAGGTTCGTGTGGCGGAAGCCGCCGATGTCGCCCAGGGCGCTGACCAGGGACGCGCCGCTCGGCGGGCTGATCAGGTCGAGGACGGCCGTCTCCTCCAGGCCCTTGGCCATGGGCTTGATGGTGAACTGGGTGTTCGAGTCCCACTTGGCCAGGTCCTCGGTGCCGTAGATCGTGGCGCCGGTGCCGTACATCATCCTGTTGGAGTCGAGCGGGTCGATCTCCAGGGACTCCGTCATCCAGCCGAGCTTGGGCGTGACCTCAGGGGGCTGCGGGTTGGCGCCGAAGGTCAGCCACGGATTCTCCGAGATGTCCTGCTTGTAGCGGAAGCTGCGGTTCGGGTACGAGGTCCAGTCCCACACGCGGGTCCAGGTCGCACCGGAGTCCGTGGAGCGGAAGAAGATCACGTCCGGCCACCAGGAGATCTGCGTGGCCACCATGATCGTGCCCGGCTTCTGCCGGTCGATGGTCAGGCCGCTGTAGCCGAAGTAGTCGTCGGAGCTGGACGACGGGATGGGGCTGATCTGGGTCCAGGTGCCGGTCGCGGTGGCGTAGCGCCACACGTCGCCCTTGGCGCCGTCGTACGGGCCGCCGGTGTCGCTCGTCGTGATGTAGAGGTAGCCGTTGGTGGTGTCCAGCACGCCCTTGTGGGCGAGGTAGCCGGTCGGCTGGCCGGCCACGCGCGACCAGGTGACGCCCGCGTCGGTGGTGCGGTAGACGGTGTTCTCCTTGTCGGCGACGCCCACGTAGATGGTCTTGGTGGCGGTACCCTTGGTGGACGAGCGCGGGTCGTAGGTCACCCAGACCACGCCCGGCTTGTGGCTGAGGTAGCCGTTGGAGTCGTTCGGGTCCTGGGCGTAGTTGCCCGGGTTCGGGAAGCTGGCCACCTTCGCCCAGGTGGCGCCGTAGTCGGTGCTGCGCCAGAGCCCGTTGCCGTTGGGGGTGCCGAAGTAGAGGACGCTGTTGTTGTTCGGGTCCACCGACAGCGCCTCGCCCATGCCGCGGCCGGGCATGTTCCCGCCCAGTTTGAAGGGCAGCGGGGTGACCTGCCAGTTGTCGCCCTTGTCCGTCGAACGCAGGATCGCGCCGTTGTTGGGGTCCCAGCTGTTGGTGTACATGCCGACGGCGGCGTACACCCGGTTGGTCTGCACGGGGTCGGTGGCGAGGCTGATCACGCCGTTGTAGCCCCACTTGTCCCAGCCGGCCCAGTCCAGCAACGGGGTCCAGGACTTGGTGGACTGGCTCCACCGGTACGCCCCGCCGATGTCGGTGCGGGCGTAGATGAGGTTCTTCTCCGTGGGGTTGAAGATGATGCCGGGTACGAAGCCGCCGCCGTCGATCCTGACGTTCTTGTACGCGTACGGATCCGAGGCGACGGCCGAGACCGGCGACATCCGCACGATAGCCGCCACGAGCAGCACGGCGGCGACCGTGAACATGACCAATAATCTTCTTCGCATGCGCGGCTCTCCCTTTCCAGGCACGCCAGCAGGCGCCCCAAAGGCTTCAGATGACCGCCATGCACGAGCAGAGTGCAGGGACCCTGACCGTCACCGCGCCTTCGCGCATGAGCTACTCAAGAAGGCTCACACACGGGCGCGCTGACGGTCAATAGTTTGGACATACAACGAATTAAGGACGGCAGCATGGAGTTTCCCGAATTCCGCGTCGACGGGAAGGTCGCCCTGGTCACAGGGGCGGCCAGGGGCCTCGGGCGGGCCATCTCGCTGGCGCTGGCCAACGCCGGGGCCGACGTCGCCATCGGCCTGCGGGACATCGGCGAGGACGGCGGCCTGGCCGGCGAGATCACCGGGCTGGGGCGCGCCGCGCTCCCCCTCCAGATGGACATGACGGTCCCCGGCCAGATCTCCCGGGCGGTGGAGGAGACGCTCGACCGGTTCGGGCGGATCGACATCCTGGTCAACAACGCCGGCATCGCCCCGGGCAACCCCGCCGAGGACGTCACGGAGGAGGACTTCGACCGGACGCTCGCGGTCAACCTGAAGGGCACCTTCCTGGCCGGCCAGGCCGTGGGCCGGGCCATGATCCGGCAGGGGTACGGCAGGATCGTGAACGTCGGATCCCAGGCCGGCGAGGTCGCCCTGCCCGGCGAGTCCGTCTATTGCATGACGAAGGCGGCCATCGCCCACCTGACCCGTTGCCTGGCGGTCGAGTGGGGCCCGCACGGCATCACCGTCAACAACGTGGCCCCGACCTTCATCCGCACCCCGGGGACCGAGCAGGCCCTGTCCGACCCGGCGTTCGAGGCGGACGTGGTCGAGCGGATCGCGGCGCTGCACCGCATCGGCGAGCCCATGGACGTGGCCGGCGCGGTGCTGTTCCTGGTCTCGCCCGCCGCCTCCCTGGTCACGGGGCACACGCTGGTGGTCGACGGAGGGTGGACCGTCCGATGATCACACGCGGCTGAGTTCGCGGCTGCGCGCGGCGGCCCACAGCGCGATCGCGATGTAGAGGACCTGCTCGGGGACCCGCTCCCAGAGCGGCGTCACGTCCTGGCCGGCGAGGGCGGCGAACACGTTGGCCGGCAGCAGGCCCACGAAGAGCAGCGCCAGGCAGATCCCGGCGGCCCTGCGGGTCCTTTCGAGCACGAGCCCGGCCGCGCCGGCCAGCTCCAGCACGCCGGTCAGATAGACCACGAAGACCGGGAACGGCACGAACGGCGGCACCATGGCCACCATGTCGCCCCGGTTGGGCATGAACGTCACGCCCTCCGGAACGAAATGCGCGCTGGCCGTCATCACCAGCATGACCGCCAGCCCGTGGGCGGCACTGACCCTCCAGGTGGCGAACCTGGCCACACCCAGCGCGCCCAGCAGTCGGAACGCCAGCGTGGCGACCAGCAGAACGATCACGATCACCGGAGCCTCCATTGGATAGTCGAGTTATCTAGGCAATAGATAGCACAACTATCCAAATGAGGCAAGGGGTGTTCCGTGGCGGCCATGACCATGCTCATGGCCGCCACGAAACGTCATCGGGCGAGCGCGAAGTCCTTGATCCGCAGGTCACCCTTGAACACGAGGTACAGGCTCCCGCCGCCCGCCTTGACCGTGGCGGTCGCCGTACCCCACTGATAGACGCCGCCCGTGGCGGGCACCTGGACGGTGCCCAGCAGGGCGCCGGTCGGCGAGCCGGAGCGCAGCTCCAGCGAGCCGCCGCTCACCGAGGACACGCCGGCCGTGAACCTGGAGCCGAAGGAGGCGCCGGTGAAGGAGATCCAGTCCCCCGCCGACCCCTCCACGGCCTCGCCGCCGGCCTTGGTCTCGTCCGCGAACGCCACGCCCGCGTAGTCGTCGAAGTCCATCGCCCGCGTGGTCTTCGCCAGGTCACGCACGGGGACGGTCTCGCCGGAGACCCGCAGCGTGGTGGACTGGCGGATCCGGTCGGACGCCGAGCCGACGAGGACGTCGTGGGTGGCGCTCTCCACGGCCCACTTGCCCCGGGTGTAGTCCCAGACCGCCAGGTCGGACTTCTTCAGGGTGAAGGTCACCGTACGGGTCTCGCCCGGGTTCAGCGTGACCCGCTGGAAGGCGCGCAGCTGCCTGACCGGCTGCTTGAAGCGGGATTCGCGCTGGTGGGTGTAGAGCTGGACCACCTCGTCGCCCTTGACCTTGCCGGTGTTGGTGACCTTGACGCTCACCTTGTCGCCCTGGACGGTCAGGCCCTGGTAGCCGAATGTGGTGTAGCTCAGGCCGTGCCCGAAGGCGTAGAGCGGCTTGCCCTTTCCGTACAGGTACGTCATCCCGGTCTTGGCCAGGTCGTAGTTGTAGATGTCCGTCGGACTGTCGCCGGCGGGCCAGGTCTGGGTGAGCCGGCCGGCCGGGTTGACGGCGCCGAAGAGCACGTCGGCGACGGCGTGACCGGTCTCCGCGCCCGCGTGGGTGGTCCACAGCAGGTTCGGGGCGTCCACGACGACCGGGTAGCTGGTCTCCAGGACGACGACGGTGCGCGGGTTCGCCTTGCGCACGGCCTCGATCAGCCGCCGCTGCCCGGCGCCGAGCTGCAGGTTGGCACGGTCGTGGAACTCGCGCCCGGACACGAACGAGTGGCTGCCCACCACCACGACCGCGACCTCGGCCTTGGCGGCCTGCGCGGCGGCCGCGGCGACGCCGTCCGAGACGATCTCCTTGCCGAACTTGGCCGCCTGAGCCTTGGGCGCCAGGCCGAGCGTGCCGTCGGCGGAGACGGTCACGTACGGGTCGGGCAGGCCGTACCAGCCCTCGACGGTCTCGTAGCCGGCGTACCTGATCAGGTAGCTGCCGTCGGGCTGCACTTCGAGGGCGAACTGCTGCTGGACGTACCAGCCGTCGGGGTCGGCGTCGTCGGTGTCGAGCGAGCGCCAGTCGCCGCCGAGCAGCTTGCCGTTGCCGGCGTTGCGCAGCGTGGACACGCCGCCGGTCCAGTCGGTCAGGTCCCACTGGGAGGCCGCGGTCGGCGCCGTGTCGACCAGGGCGGCGTTGTCGTCGGCCCCGGTGCCGGTGGCGGTGAGGTACTTGCCGGAGGCGAGGTGCTTGAGCGCGATCCGCTCCAGGCCCGCGCCGGTGCTGACGTCCCCGACGCGCTCCTTGATCCCGTCCAGGGGCGTGACCTGGTACGGCGCCTTGCCCCCGTACCAGTCGCGGTAGAGCGTCCCGGCCAGCGGGCCGACCACGGCCGCCGACTTCGGCTCCTTGAACGGCAGCGCGCCGGAGTTCCGCAGCAGCACCGCGGCCCTGCCCGCGGCCTCCCGGTTGAGCCGCTGGTTGGCCGGGCTGTTGATCACGTCCTTGGTGATCTTCTTGTACGGCCCGCCGTCCGGGTCGAAGTGCCCCAGCCGCGTCCGGATGGTCAGCACGTTGCGCACGGCCCGGTCCACGTCGGCCTGGGTGATGAGCCCCTGGTCGAGCGCGGCCGTCAGGTGCTCGGCCAGCGGCCCGGCGTTGCTGTCGTCGATGGTGTAGCTGTCGAGCCCCGCCTTGAGCACCGCGGCGAACGCCTCGGGCTTGTTGTCGTAGTACTTCTCCAGCTCGGTGAGCGCGTACGGCCCCCAGGCGTCGCTGACGTTGTAGAGCGTCTTGTCCGTCCACGACCTGACCGTGGCGCCGAGGTCGGGGTTGACGTGGTTGGGCCGCCCGTTGACCAGGTTGTACGACGCCATGACCCCGGTCGCGGCGTTGGCCGAGATGGCCGCCTTGAACGCCTGCTCGTAGTACTCGTGCTTGAGCTTCGGCGTCAGGTTGGAGGAGCTGGTGCCACGGTTGGTCTCGTTGTTGTAGGCCAGGTAGTGCTTCAGCACGGGCGCGGTCTTCAGGTAGACGGGGTCGTCACCCTGCAGGCCCTTGCCGTAGGCGGTGGAGATGGCCCCGGTCAGCAGGGGGTCCTCCGAGTAGCCCTCCTCGTTGCGGCCCGCCCGCGGGTCCCGCAGCAGGTCCACGACGGGAGCCCACACCTGCAGGCCCCACAGGACCGGGTCCGCGTCGTTGTAGCCGCGGACCTCGTCGCCGACCGCCGACCCGACCCGCTTGATCAGCTCGGGGTCCCACGTGCTGGCCAGCCCGACGGCCTGCGGGAACACGGTGCCACTGGCGAACTTCTGGCTCCAGCCGTCGTTGAGGTGGTTGGACCAGCCGACGCCGTGCAGCGCCTCGGTGCCGTTCTTGTGGTACGCGATGCCCAGCCGCGGGATGGCCGCCTGCGACTGGTGCAGCAGGCCCAGCTTCTCCTGGAGCGTGAGCCGGCCGAGCAGGTCGTCGACGCGCTGCTCCACCGGCAGGGCCGGGTTCTGGAACGGGAGGCCGGCGGCCTGCGCGGGAGGTACGGCCAGCAGCGAGGCCGCCAGCGTGAGGGTGGCTAATAACGGGATCTTTCGCATCAATGGTTCTCCATCACTTGATGGCGCCGACCGTCACACCTCGGGTCAGCGTGCGCTGGAAGATCAGGAAGAAGGCGACCGCCGGCAGGAGGCCGAGCAGCGCCGAGGCGCTGGACATCGTGGCGTCCATGTACTTCTCGCCCTGCAGCACGGCGAGCGCGACGGGCACCGTCTGGGTGTCGTTCGAGATCAGGAAGATCAGCGGCAGGAAGAACTCGTTCCAGGTCCAGATGAAGAAGAAGATCAGCAGCACGTTGAGGGTGGGTCTGCTGATCGGCACCACGATCCGCCACAGGGACCGCAGCCGCCCCGCGCCGTCGATCGCCGCCGCCTCCAGGATCTCCTTCGGGAACTGGCCCAGGACCGCGCTCAGCAGGTACGTGCCGAACGCCGCCTGGATCACCGTCATGACGATGATCACCGACAGTTGCGTGTCGTACAGCCCGACCGCCTTGGCCAGGTAGTACAGCGGGTAGGCCAGCGCCTCCTGCGGCAGCGTGTTGGCCACCAGGAACAGCACGAGGATCGACAGCCGGCCCTTCACCCTGCCGATGCCCAGCGCGTACGCGTTGAGCACCGACAGCACGACGGCGAGCACGGCCACGGACGCGCTGATCAGGAGGCTGTTCCAGAGTTTCGTGCCGAACTCCACCCGGTTCCAGAAGTCGACGAGCCCCTGGAGGTAGAGCCCGTCGGGCAGGCTCAGCGGCCCGTCGGAGCTGTACTCGGCCGGCGACTTGACCGCGTTGATCGCCACGATCGCGAACGGGAACACCATCACGACCGCCAGCACGACCAGCGCGAACAGCACCGCCCAGCGTCCCGGGCCCCTCATTCCGCACGCTCCTGGACCCGCAGGAACAGGAACGTCACCACGATGATGATCAGGGCCAGCACCGTGGCGATCGCGGAGCCGTACCCGACATTGCTCTTCTGGAAGAAGTTCAGGTACGAGAAGTACGACGGCACCATCGTCGCGTTGCCGGGCCCTCCGCGGGTCAGCACGAAGATCGGCCCGAACACCTTGAGCGCGGCGATCGTGCACGTCAGCAGCACCACGAAGATCTCCGGCCGGATCTGCGGGAGCGTGATGTGCCAGAACCTGCGCCACCACGAGGCCCCGTCGATCTCGGCCGCCTCGTAGTAGGCCGGGTCCACGCGCTGCAGGCCCGCCATGAAGATCACCACCGGGTAGCCGAGCTGGAACCAGACCATGACCGCCATGACCGTGGCCAGCGCCAGGTCGGGATCTCCGAGCCAGTCGAGGTCGAGGCCGAAGATCTGGTTGATCGCGCCGTACGACGGGTGCAGCATCCAGCCCCACACCACGCCGGCCACCGCCACCGGCAGCACCTGCGGCAGGTAGTACATGGCCCGCAGCGCCGAGGCCGTGCGCGTTCCGAACTTCTTGCCGATGTAGTCGAACAGGGCGGCCGCCAGCACGAGGCCGATCGCGGTCGGCACGATGGCCATGGCCACGATCAGGCCCACGTTGTGCTGGAACGACTGCCAGAACCGCTCGTCCTTCAGCAGCCTGGTGTAGTTGTCGAACCCGATCCACCTGGGCGTGCCGACCCCCGACCAGCGGGTGAAGCTCGCGCCCACGTTCATGAGGAACGGCACGACGATGACGACCAGGAACAGCAGCAGGCTGGGGGCCAGGTAGAGCCAGTACCCCCTCGTGCGCACCCTCATCTAATTACCGATGTCGGCGAGGTTGTCCTCGTACGGCTTGGCGATCTCGTCCAGCACCGCGGCCGGGGCCTTGCTGCCGTTGATGAGGTTCTGGACCCCGGCGACGAGGACGTCGTAGTAGCCGGGCGCGGGCCAGTCGGGGTAGAAGGCCAGGCCGTCCTGACTGGTGAGCTTGTTGAACGTCTCGATGAGCTCCTTGCTCTTCGCGTCGGTGATCGCGGCCGGGTCCGCGGCCACGGGGACGCCGCCGGAGTTGCCCAGGAGGTTCTGGATGTCCTTGCTCATCGTGATGTCGATGAAGTCGTAGGCCAGGTCCTTGTTCTCCGACTTCTCGGGCACGACCCAGATGTTGCCGCTCGATCCCGGGGACATCGTGGCGCCGGGGAAGAGGAAGTGGCCCCACTCGAACTTCTTGATCTCCGTGGCGAAGCGGCCGTACCACCAGCTACCGCTGATCATCATGGGGAACTTGCCGTTCATGAACGCCACGCCCATGTCCTCGGCCTTCAGCCCGGACGAGTTCTTGGCGAGGTAGCCCTTCTTCACCCAGTCGGCGAACGTGTCGGCGCCGTAGGTGAACTCGGGACCGTGGAAGTCGACCTTGCCCTTGTAGGACTGGAAGGCGTCCAGCCACGGCTTCTGCGCCTTGGTCAGCGCGAGCTGGTAGAAAATCTGCTGGGCCGGGTACTCGGCGCCGGCGGTGCCGATGGGGGTCACCCCTGCCTTGACGAACGTGTCCATCGCAGCCGTGAACTGCTCGAACGTGGTCGGCACCTGGACCTTGTGCTTGTCGAACAGGTCCTTGTTGTAATAGACCATCACGAACTCGCCGTAGTTCGGCACGCCGTACCACTTGCCG
This sequence comes from Nonomuraea sp. NPDC003707, assembly GCF_053587055.1. Classification (NCBI taxonomy): domain Bacteria; kingdom Bacillati; phylum Actinomycetota; class Actinomycetes; order Streptosporangiales; family Streptosporangiaceae; genus Nonomuraea; species Nonomuraea sp. NPDC003707. Next base: position 381,322 of record NZ_JBSFNK010000005.1, read on the forward strand.
GAGCCCATGACGCCGCGGTCGTCGTACTTGGCGGTGGTCTGCAGGCCGCCGGGCAGCAGCTTGTCCCAGCCGCGCTTGGCGACCTCCTCGCTCAGGTCGGTGAGCAGCCCCTGCTTGGACAGCAGACCGGCGGTGGCGTTGCCCTTGTTGTACTCCATGATGTCGGGCGCCTCGTCGGAGTTGAGGACCATGCTCGCCGTCTTCTGGATCTGCTCGAAGCCCTTGGCCTCGAACTTGATCTTCACGTTCGGGTGCGACGCCTCGAACTTCTTGATCGCCTCGGTCCACGCCTTGCCCATGGCGCTGTCGGCCGACTCGTAGTGCCAGAGTTTGAGAGTGCGCGGCTGACTGCTGCTCTGGGCGGACGGGGTCTCCGAGCCTCCCGAGCCGCACGCCGACAGAACCAGGACCGCGACGGCCAGCGCCGCCGCGGCTCTTGACTTCACCATGATCCCTCCAGGGGGTGTTACGAGATTTCGGCCCGCGCGGGAGCACCGGCCACCGGGGCTATCTCGATCCCGGTGACGCGCTTCGGGCCGGTGACGGCGACGCGCAGCACATCGCCGTCCCTGGTGGCGACGGCGACCGTCACGCCGTCCGCGTCGTGGATTTCCGCAGTCGCGTCGCCGCCCCCGAAGGCGACGAGGGTGATCTCGGCCGGCACGTCCACCGTGTCCCCTGGGTCGGTGACCACCGGGATGAGCGCGCCGTGCCGGACGAAGAGGGGGATCTGGTCGAGCGGCTTGCCGACCGTGACATAGCGGGAGCCTTCGAGCACCTCGCCCGTCCAGTAGTCGACCCACGTGCCGCGCGGCAGGTACACCTGGCGGGAGCCCTCGGGCGCGGTCATGGGGGCGACGAGCAGGTCCCGGCCGAGCAGGTACTGCAGGTCGGCCTGCCAGGCCACCGGGTCGTCCGGGTGGTCCACGCACAGGGCCCGCATCATGGGCGCGCCGGTGCGGGCCGCCTCGACGGCCGCCGTGTAGATGTAGGGCATCAGCCGGTAACGCAGCTTCAGCGCGCCGACGGCCTGCTCCTCGACGGCCGGGAACTCCCACGGCTCGCGGGTGGTCGTGCCGTGCAGGCGCAGCAGCGGGGAGAGCGCGCCGAACTGGGTCCAGCGCACGTACAGGTCGTCGGTGGGCCGGCCGGTGAAGCCGCCGGCGTCGTGGCTCCAGAACGGCACGCCGGACAGACCGTGCGCGAGGCCGCCCCTGATCGTGCTGCCCATGGCGGCGTAGCTGGTGTAGGTGTCGCCGCCCCACTGGGCGCTGTGGCGCTGGCCGCCGAGGTACGAGGAGCGGGCCCAGACCAGGTCGTGGCCGTGCACCTCGCGGGTCACGGCGGCGACGGCGTCGTTGAACAGCAGGGTGTAGACGTTGTGCAGGTCGGTGCCGCTCATGCCGTTGAAGGCCACGGAGTCGGCGGGCACGCCCTCGGCGAAGTCGGTCTTGAACGTGTCCACGCCCTGGCGCAGGAGGTCGCGCAGCAGGCCCTGGAACCAGGCGACGGCCTGCGGGTTGGTGAGGTCCACGATCCCGCACGCCGGGAACGACCCGTGCCAGCAGTCGGCGACGTACGTCTCCCCCGCCCGATTCTTCAAGAAATATCCGGCATCAGATGCCTGCGCGAAGGCGGGGCTCAGGTGGGAGATATACGGATTCATCCACAGGCAGACCCGGAACCCCATCCCCTTGAGCTCGGCCAGCATCGCGTCCGGGTCGGGGAAGTTCACGGGGTCCCACTGCAGGTCGGACCAGTGCCCGTCGCTCTGCCAGTAGGTGTCCAGGTGCAGCACGTCGCACGGGATGCCGCGCTCCCTGATCGTCCGCGCCCTGGCCAGCACCCGCTCCTGGCTGTCCACGCAGAACCCCGACGAGATCCACGTCCCGAACGCCCACTTCGGCGGCAGCGACGGGCGGCTGGTCAGCAGGTCGTAACGGTCCAGGACCTCCGGCGGCGTCGGCCCGGCGATCACGTAGTAGTCCATCACGTCGTCCGGCACGAGGATCTGCACGACGCTGTGCGTGGACTGGCACACGTCGAACTCCGTCGGGGCCCCGCTGTCGACGAGGACCCCGTAGCCCTTGCTGGAGACGTACAGGGGGATGTTCTTGTACGCGCGCTGCGACTCGGCGCCGAACGCGTCGAAGTTCCACATGAGCGGGCGCTGGCCGCGCTTGTCCAGCCGGGTGAACGACTCCCCGAACCCGCTGAAGGCCTCGTCGGGCGCGGCGGCGAAGCTCTCGTGGTAGGCGACGGGGGCGCCGTTGACGCTGGAGCGGCCGAAGGGCAGCGTACGCAGCCGTCCGCTGATGTCGGTGTGCCCCCGATCCTGCTCGACCAGCGTCTTACCGGTCGCGTCCGTGAACCTCAGGTGCCACGGCGCCAAGCTGATCTCGGCCCGCAGCGAGCCCGCGTCGATCACGATCGGCTCGCCTGGCGCGACCCCGGCACGTGCCCCTGGATACGTGCCGGGGGTCACCAGGGAGATGGCCCCTTCCGAGCGCGGCCGGGCGGTCGCGTCCTCCGACAATCGCACCCGGATGACTCCCTCACCGGCCACTCCCACCTGGACGACCAGCGTCTCCTCCGCCGTGGTGACCGCTTTCACCATCACCTCGGCGCCATCGGCCGCGACCAGCTCCGCGGCGGTCACCGCCGACAAACCACCCTCGCCTCGTCCTCGAACCGGAAGCTCGGGCGGGTCCGCGACGAAGTACTCGTGCGCGACCAATGGGGGGCGATAGGGCATGGAAGCTCCTTACGAACGGCTGCGCCAACTCGTGAGTTAGTTTGCTGTCCATACCAACAAACGTCAACGGTCCCGCCCTTCCGCATCCGCAAGTGAGGAGAGACACAGATCACATCCGGCGGGTGTTACGTCTCTGCCGGACCGCGTGTCTTGGGGGTGGAACAGCGGACAGCGGAAAGAACGGAAAGACATCATGAGCAAGGTCTGGTTCGTCACCGGTTCGTCGCGCGGCCTCGGCCGCAACTTCGTCGAGGCCGCCCTGTCGCGCGGCGACAAGGTGGCCGCGACCGCGCGGACCGCCGCAAGCCTCGACGAGCTGGTCGCCGCCCACGGCGACGCGGTGCTCCCGCTCGAGATGGACGTGACCGACAAGGCCGCCGTCTTCGAGAGCGTGAAGCGGGCCAAGGAGCACTTCGGCCGGCTGGACGTCATCGTGAACAACGCCGGCTACGCCCAGATCGGCGCCGTCGAGGAGCTGACCGAGCAGCAACTGCGCGACCAGATGGAGACGAACCTGTTCGGTGCGGTGTGGGTGGTCCAGGCCGCGCTGCCCTACCTGCGCGAGCAGCGCTCGGGGCACATCGTCCAGCTGTCCTCGGCGGCCGGGGTCATCGCCATGCCGCTCGGTGGCGCGTACCACGCCTCCAAGTGGGCCCTCGAAGGCTTGAACGAAGCCCTCGCCGGCGAGGTCGCCGACTTCGGCGTCAAGGTGACCATCATCGAGCCCGGCGGCTTCGCCACCAGGTCCGGCAGGAACCCGGACCCGCTCGCCAACGGCCACATGGCCCGGACCGACCCGGCCTACGACGGTCTCCGCCGACGTCTCGGCGCGATCGCCGGAAAGCAGCCCGCCGGAGACCCGGCCGCCGCGGCCCAGGCACTCCTCGAGCTCGTGGACTCCGACAACCCGCCCCTGCGGGTGCTCTTCGGCCAGGGCTTCTACCCGATGATCCAGCAGGCCTACGCCGACCGGCTCAAGACCTGGGCCGACTGGCAGGATCTTTCGGCACAGGCGCACGGCACGCCGGCCGTCGACGCCCAGCGCTCGGCCACGTAGGAGAAAGGCAACAGATGAGCGAGCACGGCACCAGCCCAGCGACCGAGACCTTCCTCACCTACCGGAACCTGCTCTTCACCGTCGCCTACGAGATGCTCGGCTCGGCGGCCGACGCCGAGGACGTCCTGCAGGAAACCTGGCTGCGCTGGGTCAGGGCCGACCTGGATCAGGTGCACGACCGGCGCGCCTACCTGATCCGGATCACCACCCGGCAGGCGCTCAACCGCCTGCGCAGCATGAAGAGCCGCAAGGAGGCGTACGTCGGCCCCTGGCTGCCCGAGCCGCTGCTCACCACGCCGGACGTGGCCGAGGACGTCGAGCTCGCCGAGAGTGTGTCGATGGCGCTCATGCTCGTCCTGGAGACGCTGTCGCCGACCGAGCGCGCCGTCTTCGTGCTGCGCGAGGCCTTCGACGTCAACTACGAGGAGATCGCGGCCGCCGTCGGCAAGAGCCCCGCGGCCGTCCGCCAGATCGCCTACCGGGCCCGCCGGCACGTCGAAGCCCGCCGCCCGCGCGAGGCGGTCTCCCCGGACCAGACCCGGGCGGCCCTGGAGTCGTTCCGGCGCGCGCTCGAAGCCGGCGACCTACAGGGCCTGCTGGACGTGCTCGCCCCCGAGGTCGTCCTGGTGAGCGACGGTGGCGGCGTCAAGCAGGCCGCGCCGCGGCCCATCGTCAGCGCCGGCAAGGTGGCCCGCTTCATCATCGGTGGCCCCGGCAAGGCCGGCGTCGCGCTCACCGGTGAGCCCACCGTGGTCAACGGCAGCCCGGCACTCATTCTCCGCGTGGACGGCGAGATCGACGGCGTCGTCGCGATCGGCGTCGAGGACGGACGCATCACCGGCCTCTACTACGTCCGCAACCCGCACAAGCTGACCCGCATCGCATCGGAGACCCCGCTCACCTTGCAATGACGCCCTCTTGTTCAATCTGTTCGCAGAGCTGACGCCTGCGCTGTCGTCAGGGCTTGAAGGCGGCCGCGCGCTCCTGCGCCCAGGTGGCGAACGTGCGGCCGGGCCGTCCGATCAGCCGCTCGAGGTCCGTGGTGAGCTCGGTCGGAACGCCGTCGTTCGCGCGCTGCCAGTCCAGCAGCGCGTCGGCGACGGGCCCGGACACGTAGTCGGCCATCTCCGTCTTCCACTCCTCGCGGGTGACGTTCCGGATGGCGATGTCCTGGCCGGTCACGCGGCTGAGGATGTCGATCTGCTCGGCGCAGGTGATCGCCTCGGGGCCGGTCAGCGTGTACGCCCTGCCGCTCAGGGCGGGGTCGGCCAGGACGGCGGCGGCCGCTTCGGCGAGGTCGGCCTCATGGACGGGATCGTTGTAGGACCCCGGGTAGGGCAGGCTCACCGGGGCACCGCTCTTGGCGGGCCAGGACCAGGCCAGGGCGTTACCGGCGAAGGCGCCAGGACGCAGCAGCGTGCTCCGGACGGGGGCGGCGGTCAGGGCCCGCTCGACGTCGAGGTGGGGCTTGGCCAGCGGGTGGGTTTCGGCGTCCGGGGCGAGCACGGCGGACGACGAGAGCAACACGATGTGCTCCACTCCGGCGGTGACGGCCTCCTTCACGAAGGCGTCGATGTGCGAGGGCTCGGCGTACAGGAAAATCGAGCTGACGCCCGCGAGGACACCGGGGAAGGTGGCCGGGTCGGTGAGGTCGCAGGTGGCGATCGACGGGTCGGTCGGACGGCTTGAGGCGGGGCGGACGGGCAGGCCGCGCTGACGCAGGAGGGCGATGAGCTCGGTGGCCACGGCGCCGCGAGCGCCGGTAACAAGGATGGTCATATCAGTACATGCCTTAAGATGTGAGCGTGACACAAAAACTGCATCACGCAAAAGTTGTGTGACGCAAACAAATGTGAGGCATGGGACTGTCGGGTGTCAAACCGAGCCGAAACGCTGAAGCAGATCATGGATGAGAGCCAGCGGCACTACGCGGCGTACGTGCTGTTCAACCAGGCATTGGCCGACCATCTGCAGATTCACTCCACCGACCTGCAGTGCGTGGCGCTGCTGGATCTGGAGTCGGGGCCGGTCAGCACCGGCGAGATCGCACGGCTGACGGGCCTGACGCCCGGCTCCGCCACCCGCCTGGTGGATCGGCTGGAGAAGGCGGGCCTGGTGGTGCGGCGCCCGGACCCGGACGATCGCAGGCGGGCCCTGGTCGCTTTGGCGCCCTCGGCGCGGGAGAGGATCGGCGCGGCCTGGGACCTACCGGGCAAGGCGTTCAGCGAGGTGCTGGAGCGGTACAGCGACCCGGAGCTGACCGTCATCGCCGACTACCTGCGCCGAGCCGCCGAAGTGGGCCGCGCGCAGGCCGATCGCCTCGCCAAGGAGAGCTGAAGGGGTCAGATGGCGTGGCCCGGCTGCATGAGGCGGCGGGCGGCCTCGGTGATGGAGCCCGAGAGCGACGGGTAGACGGCGAACGTGTGCGCGAGCTGGTCGACGGTCAGCCGCTGCTGCACCGCCACCGACACCGCCAGGATCAGCTCGGAAGCGCGCGGCGCCACCACCACGCCACCCAGCACGATCCCGGTGTGCGGGCGGCAGAACAGCTTGACGAAGCCGTCGTTGAACCCCTGCATCTTCGCCCGCGCGTTGGTGGCCAGGGGCAGCTTGACGACGTTGGCCTCGATCTCGCCCGCCTCGATGGACCGCTGGGCGACCCCGACGGCCGCGATCTCCGGGTCGGTGAAGATGTTGGAGGCCACCGTGGCCAGCCGCAGCGGCTGGACGGCCTCCCCGAGCGCGTGCCAGACGGCGATGCGCCCCTGCATGGCCGCCACCGAGGCCAGCATGAGCACGCCCGTGCAGTCGCCGGCCGCGTAGACGCCGGGCGCGGCCGTGCGCGAGACCTTGTCGACCTTGATGAAGCCGCCCTTGTCGAGCTGGACCCCGGCCTCCTCCAGGCCGATGCCGGCGGTGTTGGGGATCATGCCGACCGTCATCAGCGCGTGGGTCCCCTCGGCCGTGCGGCCGTCCTCCAGAGTCACGACCACGCCGTCGGCCGTGCGCTTGACGGAGGCGGCGCGCGAGCGGCCCATGACGTTCATGCCGCGGCGGCGGTAGACCTCTTCGAGGACCTCGGCGCCGTCGGCGTCCTCGTTGGGCATCATCCGGTCGCGGCTGGAGACCAGCGTGACCTCCGAGCCGAGCGAGCGGTACGCGCCCGCGAACTCCGCGCCCGTCACGCCCGAGCCGACCACGATCAGGTGCTCGGGCAGCTCCTCCAGGTCGTAGAGCTGGCGCCAGGTGAGGATGCGCTCGCCGTCGGGCTCGGCGCCGGGCAGCACACGCGGCGTCGCGCCGGTGGCCACGATCACGACCTCGGCCTTGATCGTACGGTCGCCCGCCCGGACCACCTGCGGGTCGACCAGCCGCCCGCGCGCCCTGATGATCTCGACGCCCTCGGCCTCGACCCGGGTGGCGATGTCGGCGGACTGGGCCTGGGCCAGCTCCTTCACGCGCTTGTTGACCAGCGGCAGATCGACCCCGACCACGCCCGCGTCCCCGTCGGGCCCGCCGGAGAACGCCACGCCCAGGGACGGCGCGTCGAGCAGCGCCTGCTTGCGGACCGAGGTCGCGATCAGCGTCTTGGACGGCACGCAGTCGGTCAGCACGCACGCGCCGCCCGGGCCGTCCTGCTCGATCATGGTGACTTGCGCGCCTAGCTGCGCGGCCACCAGCGCCGCTTCATAGCCGCCGGGTCCGCCACCGATGATCACGATCCTCGTCACGTAACCCATTGTCCCGCATGGTCTCGGTAAGGCTGCAACTGGGCCGTTGCCACCCGCACACGCCGGATAAAAGGTTCAAGATCATGATGGCTGGTATCATGCCGCTCGGTGACGGAGGGGTGACACGTCGTCCCCACATCCGTAGTGATGGACCGACTCGGCCGCCCAGCGTGGCAGGATGGCGCGGTAGCTGGATGACGTGCAGCACCCGCCGAGAGGGGTGGACCGTGGCGTGGCTTTCAGGTCCTGCAGGAAAGCCGAATGAGCCCAGGCTTTATGCCGCGTACGGCTCGAACATGGACCCCGAGCAGATGGCCATGCGCGCGCCGCACTCCCCCATCTGGGGCGTCGGCTGGCTGACGGGCTGGCGGCTGACCTTCGGCGGCAGCGACCCCACCTGGGAGGGCGCGATCGCCACGATCGTCGAGGATCCCGACGAGCACGTGTTCGTGGTGCTCTATGACGTGCCCGACTGGGAGGAGACCTCGCTCGACCAGTGGGAGGGCGCGCTGCGCGGGGCGTACCACAAGGTGCGGCTGCGGGTGCAGACCCTCGACGGGGAGGTCGTGGCCTGGTTCTACGTGCTCGACGGCTACGAGGGCGGCCTGCCGTCGGCCCGCTACCTCGGCAGCCTGGCCGAGGCGGCGGAGCGGGCGGGCGCCCCCGACGACTACGTCAAGGAGTTGCGGGAGCGCCCCTGCACCTCGTACGGCGGTTAACGCAGCGGCTGGTCCTTGGTCTCCTTCAGCACGAAGATGTAGACCAGCGTCGAGATCAGCGCCAGCGCCGACATGTAATAGGGGAACACCCCGACGTTCCCGGCGTCCTTGAGCGCGGTGCCGATGAGCGGGGCGGTGCCGCCGAAGAGCGCCACGGTCAGCGAGTACGGGAAGCCCGCGCCGGCCGCGCGCACCCTCGTCGGGAAGAGCTCGGAGTTCACCGCGGCCGAGATCGAGGTGAAGCAGCCGAGGAACAACATGCCGATCAGCTGCACGGTCAACAGGCTCCCGAACGAGTTGCCCAGCATGCTGAGCAGCGGCACCGGCAGGATCACGAAGGCGGCGCCGAAGGTGATCAGCATGGGCTTGCGCCCGATGCGGTCCGACAGCATGCCGAGCAGCGGCTGGAGCACCATGAAGAACAGCAGCGAGATCGTGCCGATCTCGAGCGACTCCGCCACGTCGAAGCCGACCGTGATCTGCGCGTAGGTCGGCAGGAAGGTCGTCCAGGTGTAGTACGCCACGGTGCCCGCGACGGTGATGCCGACGATCGTGGCGGCCTCCTTCGGGTAGCCCACCAGGAACTCGAACAGCTTCGGCCGCTTGACCTCACCGCGCTGGATCTCCTCCGCGACGGCCGAGGTCTCGTCCGCGCCCTTGCGGATCCACAGGCCGACGAGGCTGAGCACGGCGCCCACGATGAACGGGATGCGCCAGCCAAAGGAGGACAGGTCGGCCTTGTCCAGGTTGGCGGCCAGCAGTGCGGACAGCCCGAGGGCCAGCAGCTGACCGATGGTGGTGCTGACGTACTGGAAGCTCGAGAACAGGCCACGGCGGCCGGTCGGAGCCGACTCCACCAGGAACGTGGTCGCGGCGGCGAACTCGCCGCCCACCGACAGCCCCTGGATGAGGCGGGCCAGGGTGAGGAGGACCGGCGCCAGCAGGCCCACGGCCTCGTACGTCGGAGTCACGCCCACCAGCAGCGAACCGGCGCCCATCAGCACGATCGTGAACGTCATCGCGGCCTTGCGCCCGAACCTGTCGGCGAACGAGCCGACCAGCAGGCCGCCCAGCGGGCGCATGAAGAAGCCGACGGCGAAGACACCGTACGTGCTCAGCAAGGGCACCAGGCCCCCGGCGTCCTTCGGGAAGACCTGGACGGAGAAGACCGTCGCGAGGGCGGTGTAGGCGTACCAGTCGTACCACTCGACCACGTTGCCGATGCTGGCCGCCGTGAGCTGGCGGACACGGCTCTTGGGGATGCCGACTGGCGAATGCGCCACGGGGGAGGTCGCCACGGGGGGCTCCTTTGCTGCAAAGTGCGGAGATGGCTTACTGTGCAGTTGGACGACCGAAACAGTCAAATCTCTGGCCAGATATTTACAAACCCGACACAGAACAGGTTGCAGGTGGACGTTCTCGACCGGCGCCTCGTCGCCGCGCTCCAGGTCAGCCCGCGCGCCTCGTGGGGCGAGATCGGCAGGGTCGTCGGTGAGCACGAACGTACGGTCGCCAGGAGGCTGCAGCGCCTGATCTCCGAGGGGATCGTCCGGGTCACGGCCATCTACGACGACCTGCGCACCGGCCACGGGCGGCCCGTCCACCTGCACGTCCAGGTGCGCCCCGGCACGGCGGGCAAGGTGGCCGAGGCGCTGGCCGACCGGCCCGACACGCGCTCGGTCTACGCGCTGACCGGCGCCGCCGACATCGGCTGCGAGCTGGTCTCCCCGTCCCGCGAGGATCTGCATCACGTACTGTCCACGCAGATGTCCGAAATCTACGGCGTGCGGCAGACGCAGGCTCAGGTCGTGCTCCACACGTTCAGGACCGTGGCCGAGTGGCACGCGCCGTACCTCAGCGAGGAGGAGGTGCTCGAACTGCGACCCGCGCCGCCCCCCGAGTGCATGCCCGACGAGGAGGGCCTGTCGCCTCTGGAGGAGGAGATCGCCCGGCTGCTCGCCGCCGACGGCAGGATCGCCTTCACCACCGTCGCCGAGCGCCTCGACGTCTCCGTGCCGACCGCGCGCAGGCGGGTGACCTCGCTGATCGAGCGGCGGCTGCTGCTGCCGCGGGCCGAGGTGGAGCCCGCGCTGCTCGGGCTCGAGGTCGAGGCCATGCTGTGGCTGAAAGTCCGGCCGTACGGGCTGGACCTGGTCGGGCAGCGGCTGGCCGGGCACCCGAGCGTGCGTTACTGCGCCGCCACCTCAGGCACCCATTCCCTCATCGTGCAGGTCGTGGCCGCGCACGAGGCCGACCTCTACCGCTTCATGACCGGCGTCGTCGGGCAGTATGACGAGATCGCCGACAGCGACCTCACCCTGATCACCCGCGCCTACAAGCGCGGCCACCTCCACAAGTCCGGATTGCTCACGTTGGATCACCGTTGGGAGAAGACGCCATGACACCTGCCGAGAACGAAGTCGCCGACCTTTGCGCAGAGCTGATCCGCGTGGACAGCAGCAACTACGGGGACGGCACGGGCCCCGGCGAGCGGGCCGCGGCCGAGGTCGTCATGGCCAGGCTGGCCGAGGTCGGGATCGACTCGAAGTACATCGAGAGCGAGCCCGGCCGCGGCAACGTGATCACCCGGGTCGAGGGCACCGACCCGTCCCTGCCCGCCCTGCTCGTGCACGGGCACCTGGACGTCGTGCCCGCCAACGCGGCCGACTGGTCCGTCGACCCCTTCGGCGGCGAGGTGCGCGACGGCTACATCTGGGGCCGCGGCGCCGTGGACATGAAGGACATGGACGCGATGATGCTGGCCGTGCTGCGCCAGCTCAAGCGCGACGGGCGCCGGCCGCGCCGCGACCTCGTGTTCGCGTGGGTGGCCGACGAGGAGGCCGGCGGCGTGTACGGCGCCAAGTACCTCACCGCGAACCACCCCGAGCTGTTCGAGGGCGTCACCGAGTCGATCAGCGAGGTCGGCGGCTACTCGCTGGAGGTGGACCCGTCCCTGCGGCTCTACCTGATCGAGACGGCCCAGAAGGGCCTGGCCTGGATGAAGCTCATCGCCGACGGCACGGCCGGGCACGGCTCGATGCTCAACTCCGACAACGCCGTGACCGAGATCGCCAAGGCCGTGGCCAGGATCGGCGACCACGACTGGCCGCTCACGTACACGCCGACCGTGCGGCAGTTCCTCACCGAGGTCGCGGACGCGTTCGGGATCCCGTTCGACGAGGACAATCCGCAGCCGATCCTGGACAAGATCGGGCCGCTCGTCCGCTTCGTCGGCGCGACGCTGCGCAACACCACCAACCCGACCCAGCTCGACGCCGGTTACAAGTCGAACGTCATCCCCGGCCAGGCCACGGCGGTGGTCGACGGGCGGTTCCTGCCCGGGTTCGAGGAGGACTTCTTCAAGACCGTCGACTCGCTGCTCGGGCCGAAGATCCGGCGCGAGTTCGTGCACCACGACATCGCGCTGGAGACCACGTTCGACGGGGCGCTGGTCGAGTCGATGATCGCGGCGCTCAAGGCCGAGGACCCGGCGGCGCGGGCGATCCCGTACTGCATGTCGGGCGGCACCGACAACAAGACGTTCTTCGCGGACCTGGGGGTGCGCGGGTTCGGCTTCGTGCCGCTGCGGCTGCCCGCCGACATGGACTTCGCCTCGATGTTCCACGGCGTGGACGAGCGGGTGCCGGTGGACGCCCTGCAGTTCGGGGTGCGGGTGCTGGACAGGCTGCTCCTAAACTACTGAGTTGTGACCAACGACGCATACACCCTGGCAGATGAGGCCGCCGCGGCTCTCAAGAGCGCGACCGGCCTCGGCACCTTCGACGTGGCTCTCGTCATGGGGTCGGGGTGGGTGCCCGCCGCCGATGCCATCGGCGAGACGGTGAGCGAGGTCCCGTTCACCGATTTGCCCGGTTTCCGCGCGCCCGCCGTGGCGGGGCACGGCGGCAAGATCCGCGTCGTGCGCACCTCGGCGGGGCGGCACGCGCTGGTGTTCCTCGGGCGCACGCACCTCTACGAAGGGCTCGGGGTGGACGCGGTCGTCCACGGAGTGCGTACGGCGGCCGCGGCCGGCGTACGCACGCTCGTGCTCACCAACGCCGCCGGCGGCCTGCGCCCCGAGACGCAGAACGTCGGCGACCCGGTCCTGATCAGCGACCACATCAACCTGACCGGGGCCAACCCGATCACCGGCACCACGTTCATCGACCTCACCGAGGTCTACTCGCGCCGCCTGCGCGACCTGGTGCGCGAGGTCGACCCGAGCCTCTCCGAGGGTGTGTACGTGGCCTTCCGCGGGCCCACGTACGAGACGCCGGCCGAGATCCGCATGCTGCGCACGCTGGGCGGCGACATGGTGGGCATGTCCACCGTGCTGGAGGCCATCGCCGCCCGGGAGGCGAAGCTGGAGGTGCTCGGCGTCTCCCTGGTCACCAACCCCGGCGCGGGGCTGGCGGGCGAGCCGCTCAACCACGAGGAGGTCCTGGAGGTCGGCCGGTCCACGGCGGCCCGCATGGGCGTCCTGCTGGCCAAGGTGGTGGACCGGCTGTGAGCGAGGATCTGGTGCTTGCGGCGCGGGAGTGGCTGGCCCAGGACCCGGACCCGGAGACCCGTGACGAGCTCTCCCGGCTCCTGGACGGCGGCGACCTGGAGGCCCTGCGCGACCGGTTCGGGGCCAAGCTGGAGTTCGGCACGGCGGGCCTGCGGGGAGAGCTGGGCGCGGGTCCCAACCGGATGAACCGCGTCACCGTCATGCGCGCCGCCGCGGGCCTGGCCCGGGTCCTCGGGCCGGGCAAGCACGTGGTCGTCGGCTACGACGCCCGCCACAAGTCCGACGTGTTCGCCCGTGACACGGCCGCCGTCCTGACGGGCGCCGGGCTGCACGCGTCCCTCCTGCCGGGTCCGCTGCCCACGCCCGTGCTGGCCTTCGCCGTACGCCACCTCGACGCGGACGCCGGGGTCACGGTCACCGCCAGCCACAACCCGCCGCGCGACAACGGCTACAAGGTCTACTGGGGCGACGGCTCCCAGATCGTGCCCCCGGTCGACGGCGAGATCTCGGCGGCCATCGACGCCGTCGGCCGGGTGGACCGGCTCCCGCTGAACGGGCCCGGCACGCTGACGGAGCTCGGCGAGGGCATCGTCGACGACTACCTCGCCGCCGTGACCGCCCTGCCCCTGGGTGAGGCCCGCGACCTGCGCGTGGCGTACACGCCCCTGCACGGCGTGGGCGCCGCCACGCTCACCGGCGCGTTCCTGGCCGCCGGCTTCGAGACTCCGGTGGCCGTCGAGGAGCAGCGCGACCCCGACCCCGACTTCCCGACGGTCTCCTTCCCCAATCCGGAGGAGCCCGGCGCGATGGACCTGGCCATCGCGCTGGCCGCCAAGCTGGACGCCGACCTGGTCCTGGCCAACGACCCGGACGCCGACAGGTGCGCGGTGGGGGTCCCGCTGCCGGACGGGACGTGCCGCATGCTGACCGGCGACGAGGTCGGCGGCCTGCTGGCCGAGCACGTGATCACGCAGACCGCCGGCGACCGCATGGTGGCCACCACCATCGTCTCCTCGACCCTGCTGGGCAAGATCGCCCGGGCGCACGGGGTCCGCTACGGCGAGACGCTGACGGGCTTCAAGTGGATCATCAAGGCGGGTCCGGGGCTGGTCTTCGGCTACGAGGAGGCCATCGGCTACAGCGTCGGCTCCGACGCGGGCCTGCCGGTCCGGGACAAGGACGGGATCGGGGCGGCCCTCACGGTCGCGGCCGTCGCCGCGGCGGCCAAGCGCTCCGGCCGTACGCTGCTGGACCTCCTGGACGACCAGGCCCGCCGCTACGGGCTGCACGCGACGTCCCAGCTCTCCTTCCGGGTGTCCGACCTGTCGCTGATCGCCGACGCCATGACCCGCCTGCGCGCCCACCCTCCGACCGCGCTGGGCGGCCGGGCGGTGACGCGTACGGACGACCTGGCGAAGGGCGACGGCGGCCTGCCGCCCACGGACGGGCTGCGATACCTGCTGTCGGGGGACGGCCGCGTGGTCGTCCGCCCTTCGGGCACGGAGCCCAAGCTGAAGTGCTATCTGGAGGTCGTGGTGCCGGTGACGGGGGAGGTCGCGCAGGCCCGCGAGCAGGCGGCCCGCGATCTCGCCGCCCTGAAGGCCGACCTGGCGGCCGGCCTGGGCCTCTGAAGCTACCGCGGACCTGGAGGAGTTTCGTCCCGTGGGGTCAGGGCGCCCGGGTGCCGGGCGGCCTGGCCCTGCCGCCACTGCTCCATGACCTGCCGGAAGGCCTCGCTCACGAGGTGAAGGAGCTCGGCGGAGGACTCGAAGCGGACGCCCGCCGGGGTCGCCGCCCCGAGAACCTCGGCTCCGCGCCGCGACGCGGCCGCGAGGGCCTCGTTCATCTGCAGGCCTGCGAGCATGGACCGGAGCCAGATCTCGTCGTCGATGACATAGCGTTCGCGCCGCCTGCCGGGGACCCGTTCCCGCCTGAGCATTCCCTGCTGTTCGAGGAAGGCGACGGCGTGCGAGACCGACGCCGGGCTGACGCGTAGCCGCTGGACCAGGTCAGCGGCGGTGAGGGTGCCGGAGTCGGTGATGTACAGGCAGGCCAGCACCCTCGCCATCATCTGGGGCAGCCCCTGCTGGACGAGGAGGGCGGTGAAGGACTCCGTGAAGTCCCGCACCTCTTGCGGGTCACGCCCGTGGCCGCCGTCGGGGATCGGCGACGCCGGAGGCTGAGCCTGCTTGTTACGGCGCGCGCGATGCCGGGTGGCCTCGTGCGCCCGCTCCGCCCCGTAATCGTCGGGTCCGCCGTTGCGGGTGACCTCCCGCATGATGGTCGAGGCGGGCCGCTCCAGACGCCGGCCGATCTCCGCGTATCCGAGCCCCTCGGCCAGCCCCGCGGCGATGTGCTGACGGTCCTCGTTGGTGAGTCTGCCTCCGGGCATCGGTGCTCGTCTCCTGTCGCTCGCCGTGCGGCCCCGCTGCACAGTATGCATTCGCGCGGATTCTCATTGCAATCCACATCTTGATCAGCCTTTGCGTTCAGCTTCATCGTCATTGCAAAGCGGATCCTGATTAACCGCTCTAGCTAGCCAAACAACCTATCTTTGCGTGTTGACCGATCAGTGAACGCAATGTAGTGTCGCAGTCGTTCAGAGATCCCCGAACGATTTGCGCAAGGAGATTCATGATGGAACACAGCAACAGCGGCTTCTCCGAAGCGGGGCTGCGCAGGCTGCGTGAGGTGCTGACGCGGCATGTCGAGTCCGGGAAGATCCCCGGGCTGGTCGCCCTGGTCGGCCGGGGCGATGAGACGCACGTCGAGGCGATCGGGACGATGCGTCATGACGGTGGCGCGCCGATGCGCCGGGACACGATCTTCCGGATGGCCTCCACGTCCAAGCCGGTCTCGATCGCGGCGGCGATGGTGCTCCTGGACGAGTGCCGGTTGCGGCTGGACGACGTGGTGGACGCGTGGCTGCCGGAGCTGGCCGACCGCCAGGTGCTCAAGCGGATCGACGGGCCGCTGGACGACACCGTGCCGGCGCGCCGGCCGATCACCGTGCGGGACGTGCTGACCTCCACGTTCGGGCTCGGCATGGACATGACGGCGCTGGGCACGCCGATCCTGAACGCGATCTTCGAGCGGGGGCTCACGCCCAATCTGCCGGTGCCGGTGCCCGAGCAGGATGAGTGGATGCGCCGCCTGGGCGAGCTGCCGCTGATGCATCAGCCCGGCGAGTGCTGGCAGTACCAGATCAGCAGCGATCTGGTCGGCGTGCTGGTCTCCCGGGTCACGGGCCGGTCGTTCGAGGAGTTCCTGCGCGAGCGCATCTTCGAGCCGCTGGGCATGACCGACACCGGCTTCCACGTGCCCGACGACAAGATCGACCGGCTGCCGGACCTGTACGCCCCCGACCCCCAGACCGGCGAGTTCCTCGTGTGGGACGAGGCCAAGGGCGGACGGTGGAACCAGGCTCCGGCGTTCCAGGGCGGCGGCGGCGGGCTGGTCTCCACCGCCGACGACTACCACGCCTACTTCCGGATGCTGCTCAACGGCGGCATGCACGGCGGCGAGCGGATCCTGTCGCGGCCCGCGGTGGAGTTGATGACCACCAACCGGCTCACTGCCGAGCAGCAGGCCGCCCGGCACGCGCTGGCGGTCAACAGCGTCCACGTGTCCTTCGGCCAGGGGCAGCAGGGCGGCTGGGGCCTGGGGATGGCGGTGCGCACGTACCGGGGCGACTACGCCTCCGTCGGCCAGTTCGGCTGGGACGGCGGAAGCGGCACCTCGACCTACGCCGACCCGGCCAAGCGGCTCACCGGAATCCTGCTCACCCAGGTCGGATACACCGTCCCGGACCCGGCGCGGCTGATGAACGACTTCTGGACCACGCTCTACCAGGCCATCGACGGCTGACCGCAGCACGGGGTCCGCTCCGGACCCCGCCTCCCCTCGAAGGTCAGGCCAGGCGGAACTGGAGGTCGGTGTCCCAGTTGTTCAGGTCGGGCTCGACCATGGGGTTGGTCTTGTAGAACTCCAGGCGGCAGCCCCAGTGCTCCGTTCCGTCCTTCTCGGTCAGGTCCCAGGTCAGGGCCTGCTCCTCGGCCCACTTCAGCATCCCGGCGATGACGCTCCTCAGCTGGTCCGGGTGGCCGTGGTGGGAGGTGGTGACGTAGCGGCCCGCGGGCAGGACGTCGGCGAAGATCTCGCCCTCACCCGCCACCGGCGCCGGAACGGGCACTCCCGCCTGCACCACCAGCCGGTCCTCCGGCATGTTGATGCTGTCGTACCTGAAGAACGGGGCGTCGGCCGGGGACACCCCGCGCTCGGCGAGCCAGCCGATGAGCCCACCGATGCGGTCCCCGACCAGGCCGAAGCTGGTCATGGTGATGGTCTTGCGGATCCCGATGTAGGGGCGCTCGGGAAATTCGACGATCTGTGGCATGTCGTGTTCCTCCTTCGTCCTTCAGACCGGGCGCGCGGTCGAAACTCATCGGCTACGCCGACGTCACTTCGATCTGGAGCTCGGTGACCCACTCGTCCGGGTCTTCCGGGCAGTGCAGAGAGATCTCCCTGGCCAGGCCCAGGGAGCGATAGCCGTTCTCCTCGATCCAGTGGGCCAGCGCCTGGAACGTCGGCCCCACCGCCTCCATCGGCCCCTCGTGGATGATCGCGGCCGCGGTCTCGATGGGAGGCAGGTCGACGATCTCGAAGTCGTAGGGGCCGGGCGGTACGGAAACCGGCAGGCACGTGTGCACCATGACGGAGCCGTCGTCGTCCGGCAGGTAATAGGCCAGGCCGGGAGCCACGACGCTCACCCCGGCGGCCTCCACCCGGCGGCAGATCTCCCGGAACAGCGGCTTGATGACCGGGCCGATGTCCTCCCCCTCGTAGCTGGCCGCCCTGGCGCTGAGCTCGGCGACCCGGACCGGGTCCACCCTCTTGAGCACGACTTCGGCTGTCCTCATGTGCCCTTCCGTCTCGATGGTGCGCAGTCGCGCCTCGACGCCTCGGAGCCTGGCCAGGTCGGCGCTGATCTGGGCTTCGAGCTGGGCGCGGCGCAGCCGCACCATGCCGTGCAGCTCCTCCGTGCTCACCTTCTTGTCGAGGATGGCGCTGACCTGCTCCAGCGTGAAGCCGAGGTCCTTGATCGCGACGATGCGGTTGAGCCGGGACAGCTGCGCGGCCTGGTACGACCGGTAGCCGCTGACGGGGTCCACGTGCGCGGGGCGCAACAGGCCGATGGCGTCGTAGTGACGCAGCATGCGTACCGAGACCAGTCCGAGCCTGGCGAAATCTCCGATGCTGAACATGACGGCTCCAGGTCTACGGCCTGACACGGTGTCAGGGTCAACCTATGGCGATTTCGTAAGACATGGGGTATTTTTCCCATCATGGGCGACCGAACGTTCGGTAGGACCGCCAGCGAGGATGCGAACCAGCGGATCAGGACGGCGGCGGTGCTGCTGTTCGCCCGGCAGGGCTACGCGGCCACGAGCATCCGCGACCTGGCCAAAGCGGTCAGCATGACCAATGCCGGGATATATCACCACGTGACGAGCAAGGAGTCCCTGCTCGCCGACCTCATGCGCGTCGGACAGCAAGGGCTGATCGACGCCACGGAACGCATGCTGGAAAACGTCCACAGCCCCACCGACCGCCTGGCCCTGCTGATCGGCTCCCTCACCTCCGTCCACGCGCTCAGCCCCATGACCAGCCGCGTCATGGACGGCGAACTCCGCTCCCTCACCCCCGGCTCCGCCGCTTACGACGAGATCATCGCCCTGCGCGACGCGTACGAGGCCCACTGGAAGGACGCCCTCGCGGACGGCGTCGCCCAGGGCGTGTTCCGCGTCGCCGACCAGAAGCTGACCCGCCTCGCCCTGATGTCCATGTGCACCGGCACCAGCGAGTGGTACCGCCCCGACGGGGACTCCACGCTGGAGCAGGTGTGCGCCGAGTTCGTCACGATCGGCCTGGCCGCCGTCCGCGCGCCCGCCCCGGCCGGGGCCACCCTCGACCTCTCCCTGCTGCCCGACTTCCCGTGGGAGCCGCCGGATGCACGCAACGATCCCCGACCTGATGAGGCACGCCGCTAGCACGTACGGCACGCGCGAGTTCCTCCGCTTCCCCGACACCTCGCTCACCTTCGCCGAGGCCGACGCCCGGTCCGACGGCCTGGCCGCCGCGCTGATCGACAAGGGCGTCCGGCCGGGCGACCGGGTGGCGATCATGATGGACAACGTCCCCGGCTGGCCGCTGAGCTGGCTGGCCGTGCTCAAGGCGGGCGCGGTCACCGTGCCGGTGAACGTCCGCTACCGGGCCGCCGACCTGGAGCACGTCCTGCGCGACTCGGGCGCCGTGGCCACCCTGACCACCGACGAGCACGCCCCGCACATCCCGGGTACGGTCTACGTCCTCGACGCCGAGTCCCGTGACAAGCGTCCGGCTTTGACCCACGAAATCGCGAATTTTCAGTACACGTCGGGGACCACCGGCTTCCCCAAGGCCTGCATGCTCACCCACGCCTACTGGCTCAGGACCGCCCGGCTCATCGCCGACCAGGTCCGCCTGCGCGACGACGACGTCATGCTGATCGCCCAGCCGTACTCGTACATAGACCCCCAGTGGGCCACCCTCTTCTGCCTCGTCGGCGGCATCCCCCTCGTCGTGCTCCCCCGCTTCTCCGCCTCCGGCTTCTGGGCCTCGGTCCGGGAGCACGGGGCGACGCTCACATACGTACTCGGCTCGATGCCCCTCCTCCTGCACAAGCAGCCGCCCCACCCCCACGACCGCGACAACCGGATGCGCCTCGTGCTCTGCTCGGGCATCCGGCCGGACCTGCACCGGGCGTTCGAGGAGCGCTGGGGCGCGCCATGGCGCGAGTTGTACGGATCCACGGAGAGCGGCCCCGACCTGGGGGTGCCCATCGACGCCGTGGAGACGGTCGGCACCGGCGCCATGGGGCTCGCGTACCCGGGCAAGGAGGTCACGCTGGACGAGGAGACCAGCGAGATCCTGGTCAGGGGCACGCCCATGATGAACGGCTACTGGAACCACCCGGAGGCCACCGCCCACGCGTTCAGGGACGGCTGGTACCACACGGGCGACCTCGGCTTCCGCGACGAGTACGGCTACATCCACCATTCCGGGCGGTTGAAGGACATGGTGCGCAGGGGCGGCGAGAACATCTCGTGCGCCGAGGTGGAGGGCGTGCTCACCGAGCACCCCGCAGTCCTCCAGGCCGCGCTGGTGCCCGTTCCGGACGACCTGTTCGGCGAGCTGCCCAAGGCCTTCATCCAGCTCCGCCCGGGACACATCCCCGACGCCGGGACGGCCGGGAGCATCATCGGCCACGCCAGGGAGCGGCTGGCCCGCTTCAAGATCCCGGAGTACGTGGAGTTCGTGGCGGAGTTCACGCTCACCCCGTCGTCCCGCATCGAGAAGCGCCATCTCCTCGATCCCAAGAAAGACCAGCGCGCCGCCCCCGCCATCGCGATCCCCAAGGAGAGAGCATGATCGAAGTGACCGAACGCGACGGGGTGGCCCTCATCACGCTCGCGCGCCCCGAGAAGCTCAACGCCCTCACCGCGGGCATGCGCCGCGACCTCGCGACCGCGATCCGCGCGTGCGGCGAGGACGTCAGGGGCATCGTGGTCACCGGCACCGGCCGGGCGTTCTCGGCCGGGGAGGACATCCACGAGGCCGCCGGAAAGTCGCTGGTCGAGGAGGTGGAGCTCTTCCACGACATGACCAGGGCGGTGCTGGAGACGCGGGTCCCCGTCGTGGCGGCGGTCAACGGCCTGGCCGTGGGCGGGGCCGCCGAGTGGACGCTGTGCTTCGACACCCGCATCGGCACCCCGGCGACCGAGTACTTCCTGCCGGAGAACCACATCGGCCTGTCCGTCTCGAACGCCGCCAGCTACCTGCTCCCCCGCCTGGTGGGCGCCAGGGCGCTGAAGCTGGTGCTCGACTCGACCCGGATGACCGCCGAGCAGGCCCTGGCCACGGGCCTGCTGGACGAGATCGTCCCCCAGGAGCGGCTGCTGGACGCGGCGACCGAACGCGTACGCCACTGGACCCGGCCGGGCACGGCCACAGCGGTCCACCTGGCACTTCTCAGGCCGTCCCAGGACGAGGTCGAGCGCGCCTTCGAGAGGGAGACGGAGGCCGCCAAGCAGGTCGAGGAGTCGGGCATCGCCCAGGAGGGCATGTCCCGCTTCGTCAACCGGGCTAGGCGATGACGATCGCCACCACCAGCAGGACCACCGCCGCCGCCAGCACCGCGATGGAATCGTAGGACCACGTGACCCGGGCCGGCGCCGCCTCTTCCTCACGGCGCCTGGCCGACTCGGCGCGGTCGCGGATCTGGTCGCCCACCCAGTCGGCGTGCGTCTTGCCCGCGAACGCCTCCACGGCCGCCTGCTCGGCCTTCGACAGCGTGGGCTCGGCGCTGAAGCGTCCGCGCTGCTGCCTGGGCGCCCCGCGCCGCTGCGCCCTGGCCCGCTCCCGCGCGCTGCTCATCGGCGTCCACAACCGCAGCACCCGCTCCTCGCCGTACTCGACGTTGATCGAGTGGGACACCGTCACGTCCTCGATCGAGGCCCACGGCAGGAACGTCGTGCGCAGCGGGTTGCGCCCGATCAGCCCCGCCTCCGTGAACACGGTGGCGGGGCGCATCGCGATCACGTAGACCAGCGCGGTCAGCGCGCCGAGCACGGCCAGCGCCACCAGCGACGACTTGCCGGTGTAGTGGGCGATCAGGTCCCAGACGTTGAACGCGACGAAGGCCAGCCACACCCAGGCGAGCACGAACGCGGTCTTGGACCGGTAGGTCTGTTTCACGGCTGCCACTTGAGCTGCGCGAACCCCGGCTTGATAACCCCGTTGATCAGCGCCAGCCGCTCGTCGAACGGCAGGAACGCCGACTTCATCGCGTTGACCGTGAACCACTGCAGGTCGTCCCAGCCGTAGCCGAACGCCTCCACCAGCTTGGCGAACTCCTGCGACACGCTCGTCGAGCTCATCAGCCGGTTGTCGGTGTTGACCGTGACCCTGAAGTGCAGCCGCCGCAGCAGCCCGATGGGGTGCTGGGCGATCGACGGGGCGGCCCCGGTCTGCAGGTTGGAGGTGGGACACATCTCCAGCGGGATGCGCTTGTCACGCACGTACGCGGCCAGCCGTCCCAGCTTGGCGGAGCCGTCCTCGGACACGGAGATGTCGTCGATGATCCGTACGCCGTGGCCGAGCCGGTCGGCGCCGCACCACTGGATCGCCTGCCAGATCGACGGCAGCCCGAACGCCTCGCCCGCGTGGATGGTGAAGTGGGCGTTCTCCCGCTGGAGGTATTCGAACGCGTCGAGATGCCGCGTGGGCGGGTAGCCCGCCTCGGCCCCCGCGATGTCGAACCCCACCACGCCCACGTCGCGGTAGCGCACGGCCAGCTCGGCGATCTCCATGGACCGCGCCTGGTGCCGCATGGCCGTCAGGAGCGTGCCGACCCGGATCCCGCGCCCCTCCGAGCCCTGCTTGAACCCTTCGAGCACCGCCTCGACCACCTGGTCGAGGCTCAGCCCGCGCGTGGTGTGCTGCTCGGGCGCGTACCGCACCTCGGCGTAGACCACGCCGTCGGCCGCGAGGTCCTGAGCGCACTCGGCGGCCACGCGGACGAGCGACTCGCGCGTCTGCATGACCCCCACGGTGTGGGCGAACGTCTCCAGATAGCGCTCGAGCGAGCCGGAGTCGGCCGCCTCCTCGAACCAGTGGCGCAGGCGGTCGGGGTCGTCGGTGGGCAGCCGATCGTAGCCGGTCTCCCTGGCCAGCTCGACGATCGTCTCGGCGCGGAGCCCGCCGTCGAGGTGATCGTGCAGCAGCACCTTGGGAGCCCGCCGGATCTCGTCAAGCGTGGGACTCATCTGGCCATGATAGGGCGTCCCTCGCGTACGGTTCAGTCGCGCCCTGCGCTCTCGGCGGAGAAGGCCGGCAGGCACACCGCGATGTACTCGGCACCCTCGGGACCTGCGCTGTAACGGACCCTCTCCCCCGGCGACGTCACCACCGACTGCCCGGCCGCGACCTCGGTCGTGCCGTCGGCGTGCTCCACCATCACCAGGCCGCGCAGCACCACCGTGTATTCGATGAACTGCGGCCGCTGAGGCGGCTCCTCCCAGCCGGGCGGGGCGGTCATGTGCGCTATGGAGATCCCGTCGTCGCCGCTGCTGACGCGGCCGATGTGCTCGTCGATGAGCTTGCCGCCGGGTACGGGTATGCGGGCCGGGCCCTCGATCTTTCTCACCACGACGTCAGTGTGCCACGTCGATGATCAGGCGGCTGGGACCGCCCTGCTCCTTGACCTGGAACGCGGCCTTCCTGGCCAGCACCAGGCCGATGCCGACGTGTCCCTCGAAGTCGCCGGTCCTGACGACGTCGGTGAGGTTGAGCAGGCCGGTGGAGAAGACGGGGCCGCCCTTCCAGGTGGGCTTGCCCTTCGTGTCGTGGGCGTTCGCGGGGACGAGCGTGACCTGAAGGTACGCGCCGCCGCTCACGTCCATGGGCTTGCCCGAGCCGTCCTCGACGAATTCGTCCACCCACTCGACGCTGTAGCCCGGGACCTTGCCCTTGAGGTCGATGACCAGGCGGTCGTACGTGTCGTGACCGGCGAACCGGACGCCCGTGACGACGGCGGGCTCGATCCCGTCGCGCTGGACGTCCACCTCGGCCGTGCTCGTCGGCGTGTCGGGCCCCGGCCGGTCCGTCCGGGTGGCGGCGGGCTGCTGCTGCGGCAGGGCGGTCTGGACGGCCTGGCCGCAGGCGGTGAGCAGGGCCAGGCAGGCGAGCGAGGCGAGGAGCCGGGAGCCCGCTCGCGGGGATGACGGGCGCATACCTCCAAGATGCCCGGCCTGCGGTCCCGCATGCGACCGGGCTTCCCGCCCTGCCGAGTACCCTGATCACCCCACGAGGAGTTATATACGTGAAAAAGTCTGGCGATTTACCGATCTTTCTGACCAACTACTCGCCGTCGTTCGCGCGGACCGCGTACCTGCTGACGGGTGACGCGGACCGGGCCCGCGAGCTGGCGGTCGAGGCGCTGGTCACGGCGTGCCGCCGCTGGTCCACCATCCGCTGGGGCCAGCCGGCCGTGGAGGTGCTGCGTGAGTTGTACGCGCGCTTCCTGGCCGCCGCGCCGCCGCCCGCACCCGAGGACCATGCGCTGGCCACGCTGCCGCCCACGGCGCGAGCCGTGCTCGTGGGGCGCTACCACGACGCGCTGCCGCCGGATCAGATGGCCATGGTGACGGGCCTGTGGACCGCCGCCCTGGACGAGGAGGCGCACCAGGCCCTCGTCCTCCTCCGGGCCGCGCACCCCGACCTCTTCACGCGCGAGGAAACGCCGGAGCCTCCGGAGCCAGGCGATGCCCCGTCTCCAGGGCCGGATGACGCCCCGCCTCCGGACCCGGATGGCGACGCACCCTCGGGGACGGGTGGTGACGCGCCCTCGGAGCCGGACGGTGACGCGTCTCCGGAGACGGACGGTGACGTGCGGGAGGCGGCGGACCAGACGCCGTGGGTCGCCCCGGAGGATCCGCCGGGCATCGCTCATGAGGCGGAAGCCACCCCGTGGGCAGTCCCCACCCCGGGGTCGGACACCGACGAGCCAGGCCTGCGTGCCGCCCTGGTCCGGATCGCGGCCGGCATGCCGCACACCAACCTCTCCGAGCCCGTCCTGACCCGCATCGGCAGGCGGCGCAGGCTCCGCGTCACCCTGTGGGCGGCCGCGTCGGCCGGGGCCGTCGGCGCGTTCGCGGCCCTGGTCGTGATCGCGGCGAGCACCCTGGCGGGCAACCTGGAGAAGGCGGCCGACGACGGCAGCACCGCCCTCACGCCGCCGGACGAGGTCCCCATGGCGATGCCGGACAAGCTGGGCGACGCCGTCCGGTACGCGTACACGGACTACTGCGAGGGCGCCTCCTCCGACTCCGGCGACCCGCAACCCTGCGGCCAGTGGCGGCTGACGACCCTGTCGGGCAAGGAGTGGCGGCTGCAGGCCGCGCGGGCCGGCTACGACGAGGACACGCTCATCGCCCTGCCCCTCGCCATCAGCCAGGACGGCCACCGCCTGGCCTACCGGCACCGCGACGGCTCGTACGTCGTGCACGACCTGCCGACGGGCGTCGTCAAGAAGATCGACATCAAGCACGAGGAGACGCTCCCGCACATCACCTCCTCGCCGAACGGCCGGTACTTCGCCCTCGACTTCGGCGCCGCCGACGGCGCGATGCTCGACTTCGACACCGGCGCGACCCGGCACGTCAGCGGAACGAAGATCAAGATCCTGGCCGTGGGGAACGACGGCACCCGGGTGGTCAGCGACGAGGTGGACGTGGACGACGTACCGGGCCACGCGTCGGTCGCCACCCTCACGCTCCGGGGCGCGAGGGGCCGCGCGGGCGGTTACCGCGTCGACCCCGGTCTCCTCGAGTACGGCGCCGCGCTCTCCCCGGACGGCCGCACGCTGGCCCTGGTGTCGGCCGACGAGCGGCTCGTCACCATGAACGCCCGCACCGGCCGCGTCTTCGGCTCCCGTACGGCGCTCGACGACTACGGCGTGATCGCGGTCGAGCGCTGGCTCAGCGCCGACGAGGTCCTCGTACGCCAGCCCGACGAGGACGACGAGGACGCCTACCTGACCAAGGTGGACGTCCGGTCGGGCAAGAGCGCCGACTTCGGGGGCGAGGAGTGGATCGGCTACGACTCCCCGCTCGGCGCGCTGAAATGACGAGAAAGGGCCCCGCCGGGACGACGGAGCCCTTTCTGTGACAAACGCCGCTGGTCAGACAGCCTCGTAGACCTTGACGCTCTCGCTCTCGACGGCCTGGGCCTTGCGGGCGCGCAGCCCGGTCGCCGAGATCGCCAGCCCGACCAGGGCCAGCACCAGCGAGACCACGATCGCCGAGCGCAGCGAGCCGATCGAGAGCGTCTCACCGCCGCCCGAGGTGAGCACGGCGGTGACCACGGCCAGCACGATCGCGCCGCCCACCTGGCCGGAGGTGTTGAGCAGCCCGGAGGCCAGCCCCTGCTCGTCGTCGTCCACGCCGGTGGTGGCCTGGATGTTCAGCGAGGGGAACGACAGCGCGAACGCGATGCCCATCAGGAGCATGCCCGGGATCACCATGCCGCCCAGACTGGGGGTGCGGTCGATGCCGAGGAACATCGCGTACCCGCCGGCCAGCGCGGCGGAGCCGATGACGATCAGCTTGCCGGTGCCGAACCTGTCGGCGAAGTCGCCCATCTTGGTCGAGGTGAGCGCGACCAGCAGGCCGGCGGGCAGGAACGCCAGGGCGGTGCCCAGGGCCGACCAGCCGAGGAGGTTCTGGAAGTACTGCATCGCCACGAACTGGAAGGCCACGTACGAGCCCATGAGGATGAGCAGCCCCAGGTTGGCGCGGACGATGTGGCCGGAGCGCAGGATGCCGAGGCGCACCAGCGGGTGCCGCATCCGCCGCTCGGTGACGACGAACAGGCTGAGCAGCACGGCCACCGCCACCAGCGAGCCGATGGTCTGCAGCGAGGCCCAGCCGGCCTCCGGCGCCTGCACGACCGTGAACACCAGCAGCAGCATGGACGCGGTGATCAGCGCGGCGCCGATCAGGTCGTGACCGCCCTCGGCCCGCTCGTCGCGGCCGCGCAGCACCCTCGGCGCGACCAGCAGGGCGAGGATCGCCACGGGGACCGGCATCAGCAGCGTCCAGCGCCAGCCGATCTCGGTGAGCAGGCCGGACAGCACGAGACCGAGCGAGTAACCGCTGGCGCCGCAGGCGGTGAAGATGCTCAACGCCTTGTTGCGCTCGGGCCCCTCAGGAAAAGTCGTCGTGATGATCGACAAGGCCGCGGGGGCGGTGAACGCGGCGGCCACACCCTTGACGAACCGGGCCGCGATCAGCAGCCCGCCGTCGTCCACAATGCCACCAAGCAACGACGCCACGGCGAAGACACCCAAAGCGACCAGGAACACCCTGCGCCGCCCGAGCAGGTCGGCGGTCCTGCCCCCGAGCAACAGAAGACCGCCGTAGCCGAGCACGTAGCCGCTGACCACCCACTGCAGAGATGACGTACTCAGGCCCAGATCGTGCTGAATGGCAGGTAGGGCGACACCGACCATCGAGACGTCAAGGGCGTCAAGGAAGATCACTGCGCAGAGCACGGCGAGCGCGCCCCAACGGGATGAGGAAGAGGACATGGGACAGAACAGTACATGCAGTTGCATCTAATGCAAACGCATTTAATGCCGTTGCATAAGTTTTAGCGAAGTGGTAACCTCCGCGACATGGACGAGGAGTTCGTGGTCGACACCTGGCATTACGTCCTGGCCAAGCACGCCAAGGGCATGTGCGCCCTGGAGCGCGAGCTGGGGGATCGGCATGGGCTGGGGCCCAGCGAGTTCGAGGTGCTCGACCGGATCGTCCATCATGACCGGAAGCTGCGCATCCAGGAGCTCTGCGACGAGGTCCACCTGAGCCAGAGCGCCCTGTCCCGGGTGGTGGCCCGCCTGGAGAAGGCCGCGCTCGTGTCACGCGGGGTCTGCGACGCGGACCGGCGGGGTGTGTTCGTGTGCATCACGGACGAGGGCCGCGCCCGCCACGCCGAGGCCCTCCCCACACAGCGCGCCGTCCTCGCGGAGATCTTCGCCGACGCCCCGGCCCTGGCTCGCTGACACCCGACGCCTTCCCCCCGGGAAGGACCTCATGGACGACCCCGCCGACCGTGGCCGGTGTCCTTCGGGGAGGGGTTGGATGCGCGGCGCGGCGCGCTACAGCGAGGCGGAGGCGGTGATGCGGTCGATGACCAGGGGGAGGTGTTCCTCGCCCGCCGAGCCCACCGCGTAGCCGCCCTCCAGCGCCTCCAGAGCGCGCTCGAACCGAGCCGTCTCGTCCGCGTGCAGCGTCATCAGCGGCTGCCCCTCTCGCACCAGGTCCCCGGGCTTGGCGTGCAGGGTGATCCCGGCCCCGAACGACACCGGGTCCTCCTTGCGCGCCCGTCCGGCGCCCAGGCGCCAGGCGGCCAGGCCCACGGCGTACGCGTCCAGCCGGGTCACCACCCCGGACGCGGGCGCCTCCACGGTCAGGGTCTCGGCCGCCCGGGGAAGCAGGGCGTCCGGATCGCCGCCCTGCGCCAGGATCATCCGCCGCCACGCGTCCATGGCCGACCCGTCGGCGAGGGCCTTGGCGGGGTCCTTGCCGGACGACACCCCGGCCGCCTCCAACATCTCGCGCGCCAGCCGTACCGTCAGCTCCACCACGTCGGCGGGCCCGCCTCCGGCGAGCACCTCGACCGACTCCGCGACCTCCAGCGCGTTCCCCACGGCCAGGCCCAGCGGCCGGTCCATCGCGGTCAGCAGGGCCACGGTGCGCACCCCGGCGTCCGTCCCGAGGGCCACCATGGTCTCGGCCAGTTCCCGAGCCGTCTCGGGGGTCTTCATGAACGCCCCCGAGCCCACCTTCACGTCGAGGACGAGCGAGCCGGTGCCCTCGGCGATCTTCTTGGACATGATCGACGAGGCGATCAGCGGGATCGACTCGACGGTGCCGGTGACGTCGCGCAGCGCGTACAGCTTCTTGTCGGCGGGTGCCAGCCCCGACCCGGCCGCGCACACGACCGCGCCCGCCGAGCGCAGGACCTGCAGCATCTCGCCGTTGGAGAGCGAGGCCCGCCAGCCGGGGATCGACTCGAGCTTGTCGAGCGTGCCGCCGGTGTGCCCGAGGCCGCGGCCCGAGAGCTGCGGCACGTACGCCCCGCACGCCGCCACCAGGGGCGCCAGCGGCAGCGTGATCTTGTCGCCGACGCCGCCGGTCGAGTGCTTGTCGGCGGTGGGCCGGTCGAGCGCGGACCAGTCCATGCGCTCGCCCGAGCGGATCATGGCCTGGGTCCAGTCGGCGATCTCGCGGCGGTTCATGCCGTTCAGGAGGATGGCCATGGCCAGCGCGGACATCTGCTCGTCGGCCACGCCGCCGCGCGTGTAGGAGTCGATCACCCAGTCGATCTGGGCCGTGGTCAGCTCGCCGCCGTCACGCTTGGCGCGGATGACCTCGATCGCGTCCATTCAGGCGCTCCGGCTGAGGTCCTGGGGGCCGAACGCGTACGGCAGGATCTCCGCCATCCGCTTCGGCCCGTCCACGGTCTCGACCAGCAGGTCCTCGCCGCCGAACTCGTACAGCAGCTGTCGGCAGCGCCCGCACGGCATCAGCAGCTCGCCGTGCCCGTCCACGCAGGTGAAGGCCACCAGCCGGCCGCCGCCCGTCGCCTGCAGCGCCGACACCAGGCCGCACTCTGCGCACAGGCCCACGCCGTACGAGGCGTTCTCGACGTTGCAGCCCGTGACGATCCGCCCGTCGTCCACCAGCGCCGCCGCCCCCACGGGGAACTTCGAGTACGGCGCGTACGCGTTGTGCATGGCCTGCGTGGCCTCGAAACGCAGGCCGTCCCAGTTGATGGTGCTCAATGTTGTTCTCCCCGGCGGTAGCGCACGCCGTCGGCCTTGGGCATTCGCAGTCGCTGCGAAGCCACCAGGAGCACGATCAGCGTGAGCACGTGTGGTGTGATGAAGACGAACTCGCTCGGCAGCTGGTCGACGGTCCGCCAGAGCCAGAAGAGCACGACCATGCCCGCGGCGGCGACCGCCATCAGCGTATATTCCCTGGCGCTCCTGGCCTCGAGCTCGGCGGGCCGGCCGGGTGACAACATCCGGCGGACCCTGACGATCAGGTAGATGAGCAGCAGCATGGCGCCGAACAGGAAGAACGAGGTGATCGCCCCGGTGGTGCTGCGCAGCTGGAGCCCGCTGGCGTAGCCGAACAGCGAGGAGCCGATGGCGAGTCCGCCCGGGCGCCAGTTGCCGAAGATCATGGCGGCCAGGCCGATGAAGCCGCGCCCTTGCGTCTGGCCCTCGACGTACTTGGAGGAGACGAAGACCAGGAACACGCCGCCGAGCCCGGCGAACGCGCCGGACATGACGACCGCGAAGTACTTGATCCGGTAGACGTTCACGCCCAGCGACTCGGCCGCCCACGGGTTCTCGCCCACCGAGCGCAGGCGCAACCCGAACGGGGTGTGCCAGAGCACGAAGTACGTCAGGGGCAGCAGCAGAACCGCCAGGATGACCAGCACGTTCACTTCGTGCGTGAGCCCGCGCAGGATGCCCGCCAGGTCCGAGAGGAGGAACCAGTGAGTC
Organism: Nonomuraea sp. NPDC003707; assembly: GCF_053587055.1. NCBI lineage: Bacteria > Bacillati > Actinomycetota > Actinomycetes > Streptosporangiales > Streptosporangiaceae > Nonomuraea > Nonomuraea sp. NPDC003707. Next base: position 411,270 of record NZ_JBSFNK010000005.1, read on the forward strand.
CCTTCCAGCTTGCCCAGGAGGTCCGGCCCGTCGGAGAGCAGCGGCAGGCTGGGTGTCGGCGCGGGCGAGATGATCGCCGGTGAGCCGGTGAAGCCCGCGCCCGCGTCCGCCGCGGCGGTGCCGTCCTTGTAGAACACCTCGGACAGGAAGCGGGTGATGCCGGGGCCGAGCAGGTTGATCGCGACGCCGCTGATGATGTGGTCGACGCCGAACGACACTGTCGCTATGGCATGGATGAGGCCGCCGAGCGCGCCGCCGAGCAGCCCGGCCAGCAGCGCGGCCCAGGCGCCCCACTGGTATCCGGCCCAGCCGGCGAACCAGGTGCCGAGCACCATCATGCCTTCGAGGCCGATGTTGACCACGCCGGCCCGCTCGGCCCACAGGCCGCCGAGGCCGGCCAGGGCGATCGGCACCGCCAGCATCAGGGCGGCGGCGAACATGCCGGACGAGGTGATGTCGTTCTGGCCGGACACGACGCGTACCAGCGACATCAGCAGGATGAGCGCGGCGACTCCGATGAGCGCCAGGTGGTATTTGCTTAGCCTGGTCATGCTGCCACCTCAACCGGGGTCTTGCTGCTGAGCTGCTGGGCGGCCCGGCGCTCCTCGAGTCTGAGCGCGAGGCGGGTCGTCACCTCGTTGGCCACGACGACCAGCAGGACGGTGACGCCCTGGATGATCGTGATGACGGACGGCGGGACGTTCGCGATCTGCAGGGGGCCCTGCGCCCGGTCGAGGAAGGCGAACAGCAGCGCGGCGACCGCGATGCCGACGGGCTTGTTCCTGCCGAGCAGCGCCACCGCGATGCCGAGGAAGCCCAGACCGGCGGTGAAGTTGGAGTTGAACGCGCCCTTGTCGCCGAGGATCTCGGGCAGGCCGATGAGCCCGGCGATCGCGCCGGACAGCACCATCGCCGCGATGACCATGGTCTTGGGGTTCACGCCGGAGGCGAGCGCGGCCGGGCCGTTGAGGCCGCTGGCCTTGACGTTGAAGCCGAACCTGGTCCGCTCCAGCACCACCCAGATCACCACGCCGAGCACGATCGCCACGATCAGGAAGCCCCACAGGCCACCGCCGCGCGTGGGCGGGAGCAGGCCGAACCCCTCGAACAGGAAGTTCAGGTTGGGGAACATGGCCGACTCGGGCAGCTGCGGCGTGGTCGTGGTGAGCTGGCCCGCGGCGCGCTGACCCGCGAAGGGGCCGCGTACGAGGTAGGACGCGATGTTGATCGCGACGTAGTTCAGCATGATCGTGGCGATGACCTCGTTCACGCCCCTGGTCACCTTCATGACCGCGGGGATCAGCGCGTAGAGGCCGCCGACGGCCGCGGCGACCACGATGATCACCGCGATCTGGATCGGGGCAGGCGCCTCGAACGTCGAGCCCACGTACGCGGCGACGATGGCCGCAAGCCGGTACTGGCCCTCAACGCCGATGTTGAAGAGGTTCATGCGGAAGCCGACGGCCACCGCGAGACCGGCGATGAACAGGGGCACGGCCCGGTTGAGGAAGGCCGCGATGCCGTTGGAGACGGCCCGCGGGGTCGCGCCGAAGTCGAAGAAGGCGGCGAACGCGTCGAGCGGGCTGGCGCCCGCCGCGGTGATCGCCACGCTGGAGATCGCGACCGCGAGGACGATGGCGACGACGGCGCCCGCCACGGTGAGCAGCGCCCGGTTGAGCCCGGCGGGCATCACGTCTCCTCAGTGCCGGCGATGGCGCCGGTCATGTAGCCGCCCAGCCGCTCGGGCGTGAGGTCGGAAGGGTCGAGCGCGGCCACGAGCCGCCCGCGGTAGATCACCTGGAGCGTGTCGGACAGGCCGATCAGCTCGTCGAGGTCGGCGGAGATGAGCAGCACGGCCAGCCCGGCGGCTCTGGCGTTGCGCAGGTGGTCCCAGATGGCGGCCTGCGCGCCGACGTCCACGCCCCTGGTGGGGTGGGCGGCGATGAGAAACCTCGGCTCGCCGCTCATCTCGCGGCCCACGATCAGCTTCTGCTGGTTGCCGCCCGACAGAGCCAGGGCCAGCGTGTCGACGCCGGGCGTGCGTACGTCGTAGTCCTTGACGATGCGCTCGGTGTCGGCCTTCGAGGCCCGCCTGTTGATCCAGATGCCGCTGCGCGCGGGCTTCCTGGTCTGGTGGCCGAGCACGCGGTTCTCCCACAGCGAGGCCTCCAGCAGCAGGCCCTGCCGGTGCCGGTCCTCCGGGATGTAGCCGATGCCGGACTCTCTGCGCTTGAGCGTGGACCACTGGCTGATGTCCTGGCCGTCCAGCTCGATGCTGCCGTGCGCGGGCCGGATGCCCATGATCGCCTCGATCAGCTCGGACTGGCCGTTGCCCTCGACACCGGCGATGCCGAGGATCTCGCCCCGGTGGATCTCGAACGACACGTCGTCGAGGAGCAGCCGTTTGCCTTCTTCGCGCAGCTTGGCCGGGTCGGCGGCGGCGTGGTAGCCGTCGGCCTCCATGGTGACCTGGGCGACCCGCAGCGTCACGACGTCGGTCACCGTGGACTCGCGGGTCTCGGGCGTGGGCAGCTCGCTGCCGACCATCAGCTCGGCGAGCTGGCGCGCCGTGACCTCGCCGGGGTCCACGCTCGCCACCGTGGTGCCGCGCCGGATCACGGTGATCGCGTCGGCGATGCCGAGCACCTCGTCGAGCTTGTGGGAGATGAAGATGACGGTCAGGCCGTCGGCCTTGAGCTCGCGCAGGTTCTGGAAGAGCTCCTCGACCTCCTGCGGCACGAGCACGGCCGTCGGCTCGTCGAGGATGAGGATGCGCGCGCCTCGGTAGAGGACCTTGAGGATCTCGACGCGCTGGCGGTCGCCGACGCCGAGGTCCTCCACGAGCTTGTCGGGGTCGACCCGCAGGCCGTGGCTCTCGGCCAGCTCGGTTATGCGTTTCCGGGCGGAGGCCATGTCGAGCATGCCGGCCTTCTTCGGCTCGGCCCCGAGGACGACGTTCTCCAGCACGGTGAGGTTGTCGGCCAGCATGAAGTGCTGGTGGACCATGCCGATGCCGACGCCGATGGCGTCGCTCGGCGTACGGAAGCTGACCTCGGCGCCGTTGATCCTGATGGTGCCCTCGTCCGGCTTCTGCATGCCGTAAAGGATCTTCATCAGCGTTGACTTGCCCGCGCCGTTCTCCCCGACGATGGCGTGCACCGTCCCTGGTTCGACGGTGATGCGGATGTCGTGGTTCGCGACGACACCGGGGAAACGCTTGGTGATGCCCTCCAGCTCTACAGCGGGTTTCGCCGTGGCCAGGGTGTCAGCACTCATTTCGCCTCTCCTAGCGGGGGGCGGGGGATAGACAGAAGGCCCGAAGTGGGGACTCCGGGCCCTCAGCTGTCACTCCTACCCCGATTACGGCTTCGACGGAACCGTGATTTTGCCGTCGACGATGTCCTTCTTGGCCGCGTCGAGCTTGTCCTTGATGTCGTCGATCTCGCCGCCGGTGGTGGACAGGCCCACGCCGTCGACCTTGAGGTCGTACGTGACGTTGGAGCCGCCCTTGGCGCCGCCCTGGAAGGCCTTGATGAACTCGAACACGCCGACGTCGACCCGCTTGAGCATCGAGGTCATGATGACGCCCTGCAGGTCGGTCTCCTTGACCGTCTGGCGCTGGTCGGAGTCGACGCCGATGGCCTTCTTCTTGGCCGCGGCCGCCGCCTGGAACACGCCCAGGCCGGAGTCGCCGGAGGCGTGGTAGACGATGTCGGCGCCGTCCTGGTACATCTTCTCGGCCGCGACCTTGCCCTTGTCGGGGGCCTTGAAGCCGGAGAAGTCACCGTCGGGGGTGAGGTACTTGATGTCGATCTTGGCGTCCGGCTTGACCGACTTCACGCCGGCCACGAAGCCCGCCTCGAACTTCTTGATCAGGTCGTTCTCGACGCCGCCGACGAAGCCCACGTGGTTGGACTTGGACTTGGTGGCCGCCGCGACACCCGCCAGGTAGGAGCCCTGCTCCTCGGCGAACAGCAGGCCGGTCACGTTGGGCCCGTTGGAGGCGGAGTCGACCACCGCGAACTGGATGTCGGGGTACTCGGCCGCCGTCTTCTTGATGTCGTCGCCGTACGCGAAGCCGACGCCGATGATCGGGTTGTAACCCGCGTCGGCGAGCTGGCGCAGCAGGTCGCCACGGTTGGAGCCGTCGGCCGCCGGGCTCAGCTCCTTGATGTCCGCGCTGAGGTCCGTCTTGGCCTTCTCCAGACCGGCGTAGGCCGCGTCGTTGAAGGACTTGTCGCCCCGGCCGCCGACGTCGAACGCCAGTCCGACCTTCAGCCCGCCCTTCGACGCCTCGCTGCTCGCGCCGGCGCTGCTGGGCGCCTCGCTGGCCGTGGTACCCCCACCACTGCCGCCGCAGGCCGCCGCGGCCATGAGCATGACCCCGGCCACGGAGCCGATCGCCATCCTGCTGAATCGCTTGCCGAGCAAGGCGACTCCCTTCCATTTCCCCGTCGTCCTCGCCGCTGTCAGGCCCAAAAGAACGTACGGCACCTGCACGGAAGATAGTTGCTTGACCAGGGCGAACCAAACCAGCGCACAGGGTCGCAACCGCTCCGTTATCGACATCACTCGCGTCCGTGACCTGAAGGACGAATCGGGAGCAATCCGTGACACACGCAAGGTTTTGCCCAACTTTGACCCCTTGTGCCGGCGCGGATCATGACGGAGATTCCGACAGACGGTGGAAACCTGATCTCGGAGCCCCGTATGCATCCTTGGAAGGTCCTGACAGTGCCGCTGGCCACACTGCTCGTCGTGGCCCTGAGTGGAAACACGCCCGCGACGGCCGACGTACCGGCCGTCAAGATCGAGAACAACGCCACCCAGCCCGTCTTCTCCCGCGCGGACGCCGTCAAGCAGACGGTGTTCGTCGAGGTCGAGGGCACCGACAGCGACAACGACGGCAAGCCCGACCGGGTCGCCGTCGACATCCTGCGCCCCAAGGAGACCGACCAGGGGCTGAAGGTCCCGGTCATCATGGAGGCCAGCCCGTACTACGCCGGCGGCAACGACGTTCCCAACCACCCCGTGGACGTGGACGCGAACGGCAACCCGCTGCCCACCCTCGCCGCCGCCAGGAACAAGCTGGCCGCCGAGCCCTTCGACGGCTACTACGACAACTACTTCCTGCCCCGCGGGTACGCCATCGCGCTGGTGGAGAACCTCGGCAGCGGCCGCGCCACCGGCTGCCCCACCTCCGGCGACCGCAACGAGACGGCCGGCCCGAAGGCCGCGATCGACTGGCTGAACGGCCGCGCCAAGGGCTTCGACGCCGCCGGCAACCCGGTCGAGGCCACCTGGTCGACGGGCAAGGTCGGCATGATCGGCGTCTCGTACAACGGCACGCTGCCCAACGCGGTCGCCACGACCGGCGTCGAGGGCCTGAAGACGATCGTGCCGATCGCCTCGATCTCCAGCTGGTACGACTACTACCGGGCCAATGGCGGCGTGCTGGCGCCCGGCGGCTTCCAGGGCGAGGACCTGGACGTGCTCGCCAAGTACGTGCTGACCAGGCAGGACGGCCAGGCCGCCTGCGGCGCCCTGATCGACGGGATCACCACGGCCCAGGACCGGATCACCGGCGACTACAGCCGGATGTGGGACGCCCGCAACTACCTGAACGACGTCGGCAAGGTCAAGGCCAGCGTCTTCCTGGTGCACGGGCTCAACGACTGGAACGTCAAGACCAAGCAGTTCGCCCAGTGGTGGTACGCCCTGGCCAAGCGGCAGGTGCCGCGCAAGATCTGGCTGCACCAGGGCACCCACATGAACCCCTTCAACCTGCGCACGGTCGAGTGGCTGCGCCAGCTGCACGGCTGGTTCGACTACTGGCTGTACGGGATCGACTCGGGCATCATGCGCGAGCCGCAGGCCGACGTGGAGATCGCGCCCGGCCAGTGGGCCCAGCACGCCTCATGGCCGCTGCCCGGCGCGGCCACGGTGCCGCTCTGGACGGGCTCGGGCTCGAAGCTGGGCCTGCTGCCCAGCCCGCGCTCGGCCAGGGAGTCGTTCGTGGACCAGAAGTCCAGGACGGCCGAGCAGCTCGTGGAGGCCACGGGCTCCGATCCGAACCGGCTGGCGTACGTGACCGGCGACCTGCCCGCCGACGTGCGGATCTCCGGCACCCCGACGGTGTCGGTGCGGGCCTCGCTGAAGGACGGCTCCTCGCCGTACCTGACGGCCCTGCTGGTGGACTACGGCACGGACGTGCGCGCCAACGGCTCCCTGGTCTCGACCGGCCAGTCCTACTGCTACGGCGAGGGCGTCCCGGGTGACACGGGCTGCACGACGCTCAGGACGCTCGGCACCGCCACCACTCCGTACAAGATCGTCACCAGGGGCTGGCTGGACGTCCGCAACCGGCACCGCGCGGACCGGACCGAGGCCCTGCGCCCGGGCAAGGAGTACACGTTCACGTGGGACTTCCAGCCGACGGACTACCTGTTCAAGAAGGGCCACCGGCTGGGCCTCGTGATCATCTCGACCGACGTCGACTACACCCTGCGGTACCCGCCGGGCACGAAGGTCACGGTCTCGCCCGGGCAGTCGTCGCTGCGACTGCCCGTGGTCTTCGGCAAGCTGCTGTAGGGACTAGGCCATCGCGGTGGTGGTGACCGTGTCGAGCGGGCCGACCTCCCACAGCGCGGTCAGCGCCGTGGCGGCCATGACGCGCACACCCATCGCGATCGCCTTCTCGTCGACGTCGAAGGTGCCCTGGTGGATGTCGTACGTCACGCCGTCGGGCGAACGCGTGCCCAGGCGGGCGAACGCGCCGGGGATCGACTCGAGGTACCAGGCGAAGTCCTCGCCGCCGAGTGACTGCTGGGTCGGGACCACCGCGCCCGCGCCCAGCACGCGCTCGGCGGCCTCGGCCAGCATCTCAACGCTGACCTCGTCGTTGACGACCGGCGGCACACCGCGCGTGTAGTCCATCTCGGCCTCCACGCCGTAGGCGCCGGCCACCGACTCCAGCAGCGACTTGATCAGGTCGGGGGCGGCGTGCCAGGCGCCCTCGTCGAGGCAGCGGACCGTCCCGGCGGCCAGGCCGTCGTCGGGGATCGCGTTGGCCGCCGTGCCGGCCTCGACCTTGCCCCAGACCAGGCTCAGCGAGGAGCGCGGGTCGACCCGGCGCGACAGGGCGGCGGGCAGCTCGGTGAGGATCTTGGCCAGGGCGAAGACCAGGTCGGCGGTCAGGTGGGGGCGGGCGGTGTGCCCGCCGGGGCCCGACACCCTGACGACCAGCTTGTCGCAGGCCGAGGTGATCGGGCCGGCCTTGAGCCCGACCTGGCCGACGTCCACGCGCGGGTCGCAGTGGAGGCCGAAGATGCGGTCGACGCCGCTGATGCCGCCCTGGGCCATGACTTCGAGCGCGCCGCCGGGCAGCTCCTCGGCGGGCTGGAAGATCAGCCGCACCCGGCCGGGCAGCAGGCCGGCGGCGGCCTGCTGGGCGAGGAAGAGCGAGGTGCCGAGCAGGACCGTGGTGTGCACGTCATGGCCGCACGCGTGGCAGACACCGGCCACGGTGGAGCGGTAGGACACGTCCTTCTCGTCCTGCAGCGGCAGCGCGTCGATGTCGGCGCGCAACGCGACGGTCGGGCCGTCGCCGCTGCCCACGTCGCAGATCAGCCCGGTGCCGCGCGGGAGCACCGACGGGGTCAACCCGGCGGCGGTGAGCCGCTCGGCGATCCGCTGCGTCGTGCGATATTCCGCGAAGGCCAACTCAGGGTGCATGTGCAGGTCGCGGCGGAACGCCACGAGATCCTGCTCGGTCTCCGCCAGGAACGCGTCGAGTTCCCCCCGAAGCTCACGTCCCCGCATATGTCACCGTCCCGTCCATGCCGCGCGCACCAATATGTCTGACCACCGCGGCTCATCCGCTGTGAAAGCTCGTCATCCCGCCGTGGCCTCCCGGTCGAGCGGCACACTCGGCGGATCAAAAAACACACCCATTGGTAAGGGTGCGCGAGATCGTCAGCATGGGCTTTGCGTTCGTCAGTCGCGAGCGCCGCTGCAGCCCGGGAGCACAGCGGTCGGCCGTGAGCCCGATGGCGATGCTTCGACTTTATCGCCCCGGCGCAAGTTCGCGGTGACAGATACTCCAAAAGTTCCTGTGAGCATGTCCGTAACCCCAGGTGGTCACGGTCCGTGAACATTCAGGTGATCCGGAAATGGTCACAACGGATCAGTAGATCATGACCCGATGCTGCCAGTTCAAACGTGGTCAGCGATTCCGAATCCTGTCACCTTCTGTCATGGTCATCACACTTCGACGATGGCTGCATTTGAGAAGAATGCGTGTTTCACTCGCAATATGATCACTAATATCCCGTTCGGGGAGAAGTATGCTGGGTTGAGCATCTTCAAGCCGAGCGAGGGGACCCTGGTGGTCGTACCCTCGCTCTCCCTTCCTCAGGATGAGCTCCGCCGGATCACAGGGGCCAGATCCTACGAGGAGCGGCTGCTGTTCCTGCTGCTCACGCTCCGCGAGCCCGGGGTCAAGGTGGTCTACCTCTCCTCCGCGCCCATCGATCCCGACATCATCGACTACTACTTCGCGTTCCTGCCGGATCCGGATGACGCGGCCAAACGGCTCACGCTGATCAGCCTCGACGACCCTTGGTCTCAGCCGCTGACCAAGGCCCTGCTCGCCCGCCCGGACGCGCTGGAGCAAGTGCGCGCGGCCATCGAGGGCGACGCCTGGCTGGTGCCGTTCGTCCTGAGCGAGCTCGAGGAGGAGCTCGCCTCGTTACTCAACGTCCCCCTCTACGGACCGGCTACCGCCCTGGCCTATTACGGCTCCAAGAGCGGGGCGCGCGAGGTCGGCCACGAGGCGGGCGTGCCGATGGCGCGGGGCTTCGGCGACGTCCGGCACGTGCTGGAGATCGAGGAGGCGATCGAGGCCCTGCCGGGCGAGCGGGTGATCGTCAAGCTGAACGACAGCTACTCCGGGCTCGGCAACGCGATCGTCACCAAGGCCGACCGGTCGCTGACCAGCTTCTCGGCCTCCGGGGAGACCTGGGCCAATTTCACCGCGAAGATCAGGGACCGAGGGGCCGTGGTCGAGGAGTTCATCGAGCACCGGCCGCTGTACTACCCGAGCGCGCTGGCCTGCATCACGCCGGGCGGCACCGCGCAGGTGCTGGCCACGCACGACCAGATCCTCGGCGGGCCCAACGGCCACGTCTACCAGGGCTGCACGTTCCCCGCGGCGCTCGAGTACCGGGCCGAGGTGGGCTCGTCCGCCGAGCGGATCGCCCAGGTGCTGGCCGATCGGGGCGTGGTGGGGATATTCGGCATGGACTTCTTCGCGCTGAAGGCCGACGCCGGGTACGCGGCGCTGCTGTGCGAGATCAATCTGCGGATCGGCGGCACCACGCATCCGTTCGGCGCCGCCGTGCTGACGACCGAGGCCACGTACGATCCGGCCACCGGCCTCCTCATGTCCGGAAATCAGCCGAAGTTCTACACCGCGACCGACAATTGCTCATCGACCTGCCTGCGCGGGCGCAGCCCCGGCGAGGTCGTGCGCATGGCCGATCGGCTCGGGGTCGGGTTCGACGCGGAACGGCGTACCGGCAACGTCTTCCACCTGCTCGGCGCCGTGCCCGAGCACGGGAAGCTGGGCTTCACCACGATCGGCGACTCCCGGGAGGAGGCGGACGAGCTGCACGCCCTCACCCGGCGTCTCCTGTGCGGCCCGTGACCCCCTTCTCGCGACTCCCGCGCAACCCCCGCCAGCCGATGATCCCCAGCACGATGGCGAGGATGATGTTCACCGCGATGAGGATTCCGTGCACCACGTAGAAGCTGGTCGGATGCCCGTCGGCCAAGTTAAACCCGAGGTTCACCCACTCGAAAATCATGAATGCGCCGAGGATGATGAGGAATCCGGCGATCTTTCGTGACATGAGCGCCTCTCTAGTATCGAAGGTGGATCAACGGGGGATGTGTCGCCACATGGGCATTCACTCGAAGCTACGCTGAGACCGCCATGTGGACGAAACTCGTGCCGGTCACGGCACTCATCGCCTCGGTCTCGCTCACCGGCGGGACCGCATATGCCGCTCCGACGACACCGGTCGGGGGTGAGGCGCTGGGCAGCCGCGGCCTGGTGACGCCCGAGGGCGTCAAGGAACCGCCCAAAACCCAGGCTACGTCGTACGTCGTCGCGGACGTGGACACGGGTGAGGTGCTCGCGGCCAAGGACCCTCACGGGCGCTACCTGCCGGCCAGCACGCTCAAGACGCTGACCGCGCTCACGCTCATTCCCAAGCTCGACAAGGACCGCAGGATCCGGCCCAGCGAGAACGCCTGCAACCAGGAGGGCACGGCGGTCGGCCTGTCGGTCAAGGCGACGTACAAGATCGACGACCTGTTCAGGGCGCTGATGATGTCGTCGGGGAACGACGCGGCCATGGCCCTGGCCGAGACGAACGGCGGCGTCGCCAAGACCATGAGCGACATGAATGCCACGGCCAAGCAGTTGCAGGCGTACGACACCGTGGCCAAGACGCCCAGCGGGCTGGACAAGCCGGGGCAGAGCAGCTCGGCGTACGACCTGGCGCTGATCGCCCGCGCCGGCCTCGCCAATCCCGCTTTCCGTGGATATATCAGTACGAAGACGTCCAAGTTCCCCGCGCCCAAGGGCTACTACGAGATCAGCAACCACAACAAGCTGCTCTGGCGCTACAAGGGCATGATCGGCATCAAGAACGGCTGGACCTCGAAGGCCCTGGGCAGCTTCGTCGGCGCGGCCACCCGCGACGGGCACACGATCGTCGTGAGCATCATGCGGCACGAGGGGTATTTCTGGGAGGAGGTGGCCAAACTGCTCGACTGGGGCTTCTCGGTCAGGGGCAAGGTCCAGCCGGTCGGCCGGCTCGTCGACCCGCTCCCGGCGGTCCAGGCCGCCCCGCGCTCCTCCGCTCCGCCGGCCTCCAAGGTCACGCCCGCGGCCCAGCCGCCGCTGCTGGACACGGCCGCCTCCAAGCAGACCGACTCCACGAAGATGATCGGATCCGTGGTGATCGGCGGAGGGCTGCTGTTCGGGCTGGTCTGGCTCGGATTCGGCATCCGCCGCCGGCGCGGCCGCTCAGGCTCCTGACGTGCCCTCGCGCACGGCCCAGCCGTCCGGGTTCCAGGACGGGACCGGGGTCGGAGAAGGCGGCGGGCAGCGGCCGGCGGTGGCCGTCCAGGCGGCGACGTAGAGCACGAGCCTGGCCGAGAAGTTGATCCAGACGAGCAGCCCGACGATGACGGCGAACGTCCCGTAGATCGGGTTGCTCAGCGTCTGCCCGAGCAGCAGCGTCGCCGCCTGCTTGAGCGCCCCGAACCCGATCGCGCCCAGCAGCGCCCCCCTGGCGATCAGCCGGAACGGCCGGGTCGGCCGGTCCACCCACCCGAGCAGGATCAGGAACAGCAGCCAGTCGGCCCCCACGCTCGCCACCACGCCCGCGAGCCGCAGCCCCCAGGTGGCCAGAGCCGACTCGCTCCCGAAGACGAACTGCATGACCTTGTCCGTGGCCGTGGTGGCGAACCCGGCGACCAGCACGGACGCGATCATCGTGACCCCGATCAGGAGGATCGAGGCCAGGTCGCGCAGCTTGCCGACGAGGAAGCCGAGCGGTGGCGCGGTGGTCATCGACATCTCGCGCAGGGCCCCCCGCAGCGCGTCCAGCGCGCCGAGCCCGGCGTAGAGCAGACCGAGCAGACCGATGACCCCGGCCGTCTGCCTGGCCGTGGCGATGGCGTCGAGGTTGAGCTGGGTGGCGATGCCGGGCAGCCGCTCGACGATCGCCTTCTCCAGCGCGTCCCTGGTGGCCTCGCTGGTCGCCACCACGAACCCGAGCACCGCGTACGAGAGCGCCACGAGCGGGAAGAACGACAGGAACGCGTAGTAGGTGACGGCGCCCGCCAGCGTGTCGCCGGACTGGTGCTGGTACCGCCGCACCGCCCTGATCGCGTGGTCCAACGCCGGACGCCGTTCCCGCCAGCGTGTCACCTTGCGGCGGCCCCGGGCCTTGACCGCCTCGATCCGCTTCATCACGCTCGCCATCACGCGCCTCCTGGGGACCCACTACCCCGGCGCCGGGGCGACGATCAGGGGTTCGCCACCATATCCGCGGATTCGATCAGTGTGGAGAGGACCGCCGCCACGTCGTGGTGGAGCAGCCGCCCGTCACGCTTGACCACCCGGCCCCCGACCAGCACGGTGTCCACGGCGCTGGTGTCGGCGTTGAGCACGACGGCGCCGATCGGGTCGTGCGCCGCGGCCATGCCGAACGTGTCCGTACGCAGCAGCACGAGGTCGGCCTGCTTGCCCGGCCGCAGCGAGCCGATGACGTCGGCGAGGCCCAGCACCTGGGCGCCCTCGATGGTGGCCATGCGCAGCGCGTCGCGGGTGGTGAAGCCCATCCCGGCGCCGTCGGGGCGGCCGCGTTCGAGCAGGTGGACCGCCCGCATCAGGCTGAACAGGTCCCCCGGCGCGCAGACCACGGTGTCCGCGCCGAGGCCGGTCGGGATCCCCGCCGCCCTCAGCCGGCCGGTGGCGGGGTAGCCGAGGCCGAGGTTCATCTCGTCCACGGGGGCGAGCGAGGCGGTGCCGCCGGCGGCCGCGATGCGCCGGAGCGCCTCGTCGGTGTAGTGCAGCGCGTGCACGAAGGTCGTGGGGGTGGCCAGGAGGCCGTTGGCCTCCAGGAACGCGAGCCCGCGCTCGGCGCTCTCCGGGCCGTGGCCGCCCAGGTGCGCGGTGACGGGAAGGCCGAGCTCGGCCGCCACGCGCCACTCCTCGAGCGAGCGCTCCTCCCCCACGATCTCCGGGCCGAGCGCCGCGACCACCATCGTGACCAGCCCGGACGAGCAGAAGAGCGAGTCGTGGACCCGCCGGGTCTCCTTGGTCAGTTCGTCGGAATCGCCGCCGTAGCAGTAGCCGAACACGGCCCGGATGCCCGACTCACCCAGCCCCCGCACGGCCGCGTCGGTGTGCTCCGGGCTGAACTGGACGTGCGACCAGTCGAGCAGCGTGGTGATGCCCGCGTCCAGGCACTCCAGCGCGCCCGCGAGGTTGCCCGCGTAGACGTCCTGGGGGCGGTGGCGGGGTGCGAGCTCGGTGAGGACCCGCCGCAGGTAGGTGTCGAACGTGATGTCGGTCGCGACGGCCCTGATGCCCGCCTGCCAGGTGTGGCGGTGGGTGTCGACGAAGCCGGGGAGCACGATCCGCCCGGTCGCGTCGATCACCTCCGCACCCGGGACGTCCGGCAGGCCGGGGCCCACTTCGGCGATGAGGCCGTCCTCGATCCGCACGTCCACCTGACCCAGCACGACGGGCTCGGGCTCGGTGTCCACGACGACGCCGTTCTTGATCAAGATCGTAGATGTCATGGCCGAAAGCTTAGTAAGAAGCTTTTCAGAAAGCAATATTGTGACAGGTATCCTCGATGGCGTGACACACGATGAGGTCGACGCGCTGGTCCCCCGCTGGAAGGACGCGGGCCTGTCGCCGTCGCTCATCGCCGCCCTGGAGCTCAGCAAGCGGACGGCGCGGCTCCATCTGCTGTTCGATCAGGTGATCAAGGCCGAGCTGGCCGAGCTGGGGCTGACGTATGCCGAGTTCGACGTGCTGGCCGCTCTCAGCCGGGCGCCGGCGTACCGGATGAAGCCGAGCGAGCTGTCGAAGGCGCTGTTCCTGACGTCGGGCGGGATCAGCAACGTGCTGCAGCGGCTGGCGGCGGCGGGATACGTCGAGCGCGAGGCCGACGCGGGCGACGCGCGCAGCCGCTGGGTGCAGCTCACCGAAGAGGGGCAGCGCGTGGCGGAGGCCGCGCTGGTGGCCTCGGGGCGGGCGACCGAGGAGGTGGCGGGCGGGATCCCGGACGAGGTCGTGCGCGAGGCGGCCGACGCGCTGCGCGAGGTCCTCTCCCGCCTCGGCCGCCGCCGCTTCCGCTGACCTCCGCTCAGGACGTGCTCGCGCGCCACCCGTGGCGGGCCGCCCAGCCGGCGATCGCGGCGGCGATGGCCTCCGGCTGGTCCTCGGAGGCGTGATGGCCGGCCGGGCCGCAGTGCTCGACCTCCAAGGCGGCCATGTTCGCGGCGCACCAGGCGGCCGCCTCGGGCCCGATCAGCAGCGTCGGGGAGGAGTCGAAGGTCAGCAGCAGCTTGGGCACGTCAGAGCCGGCCGCGAGCCACTTCCCGTAACCCTCGACCCGCTCGGCCACGTCGGCGGGCTCGCCGTCCAGCGGCAGGGACCGCGCCCACTCCAGCAGCGGCCGCCTGCTCTCCCTGGTGGGGTACGGCGCCCGGTACGGCTCCTTCTCCTCCTCGCTCAGGCTCGTCAGCACGCCGCCCGAGAACGCCGTCTCCACGAGGAAGTTCTGGTCGAGCGCCAGCGCCTCCCCCTGGGCGCTCCGCAGCATCTCGGCGCGGGCACGCGGGGCCTCGCCCAGGTCGCTCCAGCTCATCGTGCGGACGATGCTCTCCATGAACGCCACCCCCCGGACCCGCTCCGGGTGACGGGCGGCCCAGTCGAACGCGAGCGCGCCACCCCAGTCGTGCCCGACGAGCACCACTTCCTCAAGCCCGAGCGCGTCGAACCACGCGTCGAGGTAACGGGCGTGGTCGCCGAACCGGTAGGGAATGTCCGGCTTCCCCGAGCGCCCCATGCCGATGAGGTCGGGGGCGAGCAGGCGGCCGTCCAACCCTCGCAGCACCTTCCGCCACGCATGGGACGAGGCCGGGTTCCCGTGCAGGAACACGAAGGGCAGGCCGGAGCCGCCGGAGTCCTCGAAGTACATGGTCGAGTCGAGCACGTCGATCGTCGGCATGACGGTTCTCATTTCGTAAGTGCGACTAACGTTTATGACACTAACGAACGTACATCGTTAGTGCCACTAACGCAAGGGACTATCATCGGGAGCATGACGGACGACCTCAGGGCCACCCCCGCAGCGCTCCGGCTCCTGCCGAGCCGGACGCTGTCGCTGGTCGCGATGCACGCCGACCGGCTGGTCAACGAGGGCCTGGCCGCCGTCGACGCCCGAAAGTGGCACTACGCGGCGCTCGTCGCGCTCCGCGAGGCGGGCCCGGTGAGCCAGGCCGAGCTGAGCAGGCGCACCGGCATCTACCGCAGCGACATGGTCGCCGTCATCAACGAGCTCGCGGAGCGCGGCTTCGTCGAGCGCGCCCCCGACCCCGCCGACCGCCGCCGCAACGTCATCACCCTCACCCCCGAGGGGATCCAGCAGGTACGACGGCTGCACACGCTCATCGCGAGCCTTCAGGACGAGCTGTTCGCCCCTTTGAGCCAACCGGAACGCGAGCAGTTGTCAGGTCTGCTGACCCGCCTCCTGGAGCATCACGCGCGCTCCGGCAGCTCCCCTGAGCAGGGCTGAATCCAGGACAGGCGATCTCCTGGAGCCCTAGCCTGTGGGATGTCGGGACCCACCCAGGAGGCCGCACGTCCATGTCCGAAATAGCCACCGGGCAGATGATCAGGCTCCAGCGCGAACGAAGGGGCATGAGCACCACCGCGCTGGCGACCCAGTCCGGCTGCACCCCCAGGCACATCGAGCTGATCGAGCACGGCAAACGAACCCCCTCGCTCCCCCTGCTGCGGGAGATCGCCAAAGTGCTGGGCGTACGCACCGCCGTGCTCTTGGGGGAGACCCCGCGCGACTCGCACGAGCCCAGCCGGCCGCAGATCAGCGACATCGAGCGGGCGTTGTTCACGTGGCGCTCGCTGGAGCCCGACATCGAGCCGCCCGACGCCGAACAGCTCTCCGAACGGGTGGCGGCGGCCCGCAGCGCCTGGTTCACCTCGGCGCACCGCTACTCGATCCTGATGGCGTCCCTGCCGTCCCTGATCTCCGACGCCGAGAACCTCGCGCTCGCGGACACGCCGCAGGCCCACCGCGTCGCGTCCGACGCGTACATGCTGGCCAGGGGGGTGCTCAAGCACCTGCGGCGGGTCGATCTCGCGCATCTGGCCGCGGACCGGGCCATGAGGTTCGCGGAGGAGTCGGGGGATCCGCTGATCCGGGCGTGGGCGTACTGGAGCCTGGGGCAGTCGATGTTGTCGGACGACATGCACCAGATCGCGTACGACGTGGGCCGGCGCGGCATCGAGATGCTGGAACCCCACGTCGCCGACGGCGACGACCGCCACGTCAAGGCGCTCGGCGCGCTGCACCTGCTGACCGCGATCGGCGCGGCGCGCGGGGGCGACGACGACGAGGCCAGGGAGATCGTCCGCGGGCCCGCGGCGCGGCTCGCTCAGCGCGTCGAGGACGGGGCCGACGTCTACGACCTGGCCTTCTTCGGGCCGACCAACGTCGCCATCCACATGGCCAGCATCGAGAACGACCTGGGGCGGCCGGAGGCGGTGCTGCAGATCGCCGACGACATCGACCTGCGGCACACGCCGTCCATCGAGCGGCGCGCCACCCACCTCAGCCAGGTCGCCCGCGCCTGCGAGGACGTGGGCGACGACGCCGCCAGCCTGCTCCACCTCCTGCGGATCGAGCGCGAATGCCCGGAGGAGCTGGACCACAAGCTGCTGCTGAGGGAGATGGTGCGGTCCCTGGCGCGGCGCGCGCGGCCGTCGTGGGCGCCGGAGGTCCGCTACCTGGCCGAGCGCCACGGCATCGCGAACTGAGAGTTCGGGCCGGATGAACGGGGAGTTCTGCGGCCGGAGTTCGTCACGGAGCGGGGTGTGGGTGACACGCTGTGTTCATGACCACAGCGCCGAGTGCCGAGTTCGTCATGGAACGACTGCTTCAGGAGGCAACGCGGGAGTTCCCCGGGTGGTCGTTCCAGCGGGATCGTTCAGGCTGGACCGCCACCCACGGGGACACCCGCCTCACCCGCCCCAGCCTGGCGGCCCTGCGCGCCCTGCTCCGGCTCCACCGCGGCACCCGCCGGGGCTGACCGGGCCATCGCAGCGGCCCGCCGAGACCTCGGCGACCCTTGAGCCTCGACTACCGGCCGGGACCTTCCGCGACTCCGGCACCTCAGCGACCGGGTCGGCCGAGCACCTTGGCTGCGAAGGCATCGATGACGGCGGCGACCTCACCGGGAGCCTTGGCGTGGGCGGCGTGCCCCTGCCCGCGCATCACCACCCGCTCCACCCGCGGCATCGCCCGCTCCAGCGCGTCGAGCCGCTCCCCGAGATGCGCCGGACTGCGATCACCGCCGAGCAGCACGGTGGGCACCTCGATCCCCGAGTAGGCGTCGAGCCGCACGCCGAGCGAGTCCATGCCCACGTTGTCCTCGATCTGCGACGGAACGAGCGCCCGCATCCTCGGCACCACCGTCACGAACACCCCGGCCAGTAACGCCACCCACGCGGGAACCCGCACGGAGCGCCGCAGGAAGACCCTCAACGCCTTCCCCGGCCGACCGGCCGCGATCGCCGCCCGAGCCCGCGCGTGCACCTCACCGTGCGGCCCGCCGAGCGGCACCCCGATCACGGTGGGCGGCTCGTACAGGACCGCCCCCGCGAACGCCGACGGGTCGGCCACCAGGGCCTCCAGCGCGATCACGGCACCCGAGGAATGCCCGACGAGCACCATCGGCCCGCCACCCAGCGCCGCCACCACGGCCAGGACGTGCTCGACCTCCTGAGCGACCATGCAGGAGGCGCCGTCGAGATCGAGCCGGTACCGCCGCCGGTGCAGCCGCACGACCCGGTAGCCCGCGGCGAGCCGCGCGGCCACCTCCCGCCAGGACGAGCCGTCGTCGAGGCCGGGATGGAGAACGAGAACGATCGGCCCCTGCCCCTCATCGACAGCCCGCGCCTCGGTCCCGTCGGCCGTCATCACGCTGATCATCAGCCGCCCCCTTAGCGTCGCTAAGGCAAATTTAGCACCGCTAAGGCCGCATGACTACTGGGTGCCGCATCGCCTCGCTGTCGTGGGCGTTGCCTGGTGCCGGCCGGTGGCGGCGGATGGCCTCACCTACCGGCCGCGACCGGCTCGGTGTCGGGGCTGGCAGCCGGTGCGGCGGCGCTGCGCAGTGGGACCTGGCGGATGAACAGGGCCAGGATGACGCCGACGGCGGTCACCGCCGCGCCCCAGGTGAACAGGGTGGTGATGCCGTCGGTAACGGCTTGCTGGAACAGGTGCCGGGCTGCTTCGGGCAGGGCACGCAGCGCTTGCGGGGTCATCGAGACGGCGGAGGCGGCCACGCCCTGCCCGGCCGGCCCGGCGGCTGCCAGGGAGTCGGCCAGTTGGCTGGTGTAGACGGCGCCGAGCAGGGAGACGCCGAGCGAGCTGCCCATGTTGCGCAGGAAGGTCGACACCCCGGTGCCTGCGCCCATGTCGCGCAGGTCGAGGCTGTTCTGGGCGATGAGGGTGCTGGTCTGCATCAGCGCGCCCATGCCGGCGCCGAGGACCACCATGTAGAGGGCCGTCATCGTGGTGGTGGTGTCGAGGCCCACGGTGGCGAACAGTGCCAGGCCGACGGTGACGAGGATGGAGCCGATGATGGGCAGCGATTTGTAGTGCCCGGTCTTGCTGATCAGTGAGCCACCGGCCAGGCTGACGACCATCGCGGCGATCATCATGGGCATGAGCAGCAGGCCGCTGTTGGTGGCCGAGGAGCCCTGGACGAACTGCTGGAACTGCGGCAGGAAGCCCGTGGCGCCGAACATGGCGAAACCCGAGATGAAGGCGACGGCACCGGCGAGGGAGAAATTGCGGCTCTTGAAGACTCGCAGCGGCATGATCGGCTCGGCTGCCCGCCGCTGGACGATCACGAAGGCGACGAACCCGGCCAGTGCCAGCGCCGCCAGGCCAAGGATCTGCGGCGAGCTCCAGTCATACTGGGTGCCGCCCCAGCTGGTGATGAGCACCAGCGCGGTGATCCACACTGTCAGCAGCGCGGTGCCCCACCAGTCGATCACGGCCTTGCCGGTGCCCTTGGGCAGCTTGGCCAGGGTGATCCAGCACAGGACCAGGGTGATGGCGCCGAGCGGCAGGTTGACGTAGAAGGCCCAGCGCCAGCTCAGGTTGTCGGTGATGAAGCCGCCGATGAGCGGGCCACCGATCATCGCCACCGGCATGGCGGCCATCATCACGCCCTGGTACTTGCTGCGGTCCCGCGGCGGGATCATCTCACCGATGATCGACAGCACGCCGACCATCAGGCCGCCCGCTCCCAGGCCCTGCAGCGCGCGGAAGCCGATCAGCTGCGCCATGTCCTGTGACATCCCGCACAAGACCGAGCCGAGCAGGAAGAGCGCCACGGCGGCGACGAAGACGATGCGCCGGCCGTACAGGTCGCCGAGCTTGCCCCAGATCGGCGTGGCCACGGTGGAGGCCAGGACGTAGCCGGTGGTCACCCACGCCAGGTGGTTCAGGCCGCCCAGATCACCGACGATGGTCGGCAGCGCAGGGGCGACGATCATGTTGTCCAGCATCGCCAGCATCATGGCGATGACCAGACCGCTCATGGTCACGAGGATCTGGCGATGGCTGAACCCCAGTCCGGCCTGCTGCCCCGCCACCGGGGGACTCGTCGCGCCGTCTCCTGCCATCATTGCGCTCCCATCGATGCAATAGAACTTACCGGTCGGTCGGCAAGCTTACTTGCTAACCGGCCGGTAAGCAATTGCACGACTGTCCCTCCTCGCCGGCATCTGACGCGGCGCCGAGGTCATTGCCCGCCGAGGTCGCTCATCCGGGCCCGCATGTCGGCTGTGGTGTTCTCGTGCGGGAACGGCTCGTCGGGAACCGGTAGGTCGAGTGCGGCGCACAAGGGCTGCCAGCCGTCGGCCGGCTGCCATTCCAGCAGCCGGTGCGCCGGCACGGTGGCGCGGACCTCAGCGAGGTGCCGCTCGTAGGCCGCGACGACCTTGTCGCGGTCGTGGGGGTCGCCGAACGCGCCGCCGAACAGGGCCCGGATCATCTCCTCCATGGCGCGGGCCTGCTCGGGGGTGCCACTGGCGTCCATCGGCGGCCGCGCGCCGGCGAAGTCGCCACGCGTCAGGCGGCGCGCCCCTTCCAGCACCGTCCGGTCCATGCTCTGGTACCAGCGCTCGGCGCTTTCCCGCCGGGACAGCAGCACCAGCGCGTCCGGGAACTCGGCGGACAACTCCCGCCAGAACCACGACACCGGCCAGTCCACCCCGGCGGCGTATCCTGCGAGGAATCGCTGCCAGTCAGGCATGACACCCGCGCAGGCGTCGCGCCAGACCGCGGCGTCGTCCGGCCGCCCGAACAGGTCCTGCATGTGGTAGCAGGGCGCCCCGAGCAGCCGTTCCAACGCCGCCTTCAGCGACGTCGTCCCCGTACGCGGAAATCCCGCTCCCACAACTCGCAAACTCATGCCGGCCCTTCCTTCCTCGATCATGGCGATTCCAGTCGCCTCCGGCTGGGCCAGGTCATCGAACACCCCAGCTCCGCCCCGGAGGTGATTGCCTACCGGCCGGCTAGCAAGCTACTTGCTGACCGGCCGGTAAGCAAGTGGGTGTAGACTTTCCGGAGAGCTGAGCCTGGGAGCAAGAAGAGCGATGTCAAAGACGGAACAGGCGACGGCCCCGCGACGCAAGGGCAGCCAGACGCGGGCTGAGATCCAGCAGGCCGCGCTGTCGCTGTTCACCGAGCGCGGCTACGACGCCACCTCGATGCGCGAGATCGCCGAACAGATCGGCATCACCAAGGCGGCGCTCTACTACCATTTCGACAGCAAAGAGGCGATCATCCTCAGCCTCTTCCAAGACAACATGCGCGCCCTCGACGACCTCCTGGACTGGGCCGCAGGCCAGGCGCTCACCCCGGAGCTGTCCTCCGAATTCCTGGGCCGCTGGATCGCTCTGAGCGGCATACGGGGGCTGCGGGTCATGCGGTTCGCCGCCGCCAACCATGCCACCCTGCGCAAGGTGATGCCGCTGCGGGACGGTGGCCCGCTGGAACGGATAGGCAGGGCCACACAGCTCCTCCTCGGCCCCGACGCGCCGCTGACCGACCGGCTGCGCGTCCGGATGGCCCTGCTCAGTGTGCACAACGCCGTGCTGGCCGCCCAGGGCACCGAGGCCACGGACGACGACATCCTCGCCATCGCCACGCAAGCGGCGACGCTGCTGGTCGGCGATCTGTTCCCGGCGCCGCGGCTCCCCGTCCCCGAGTAGGCACGCAGAAGGTGGCGACCAGTTGTTCGATCTCTGGCGCCACTCCGGCGACCCGCACGCCGGCCTACCTCGCTCTTCGGGCGTGAAGTCGTCGAACAATGCCGCCGCCGATGGTGATGGTCCGAGCTCACCCGCGTGGGAAGCGCCCGTGCTGCGTGAAGTACTGCCAGGAGACGTTGGTCAGCGGCACCCCTACTGCTCGTCCGGTGGTGAATCCTCCGCGGTTCGCAGGTGTGCCGCGTCCTGGTACGCCCGGACCACGGCGGCGATCATGGCGAGCAGCGCGACGGCGGGCGCGACGAGCCAGCCGATCTCCCCGGAGACGTACCAGGCGGGAATCAGCTGCGCGGCAGCCAGGTAGACCCAGAAGCCGGGCGTTCCGGGGACTCTCAAAACCGGCTCTCCCATACGTACCAGGGGCCCCGGATATGCGTGTATCCGGTGTGGGACTCGTCCGGCGGCTCACCGCCGGGGCTCCACGCGAAGCCGTACCCATCGAGGAACCCTGTGCCGCTCACCAGGAACCGAGCCCCGCCCTCGATCCGCTCGATCGACGTCAACGGGTAGAGCCCCGCCCATTGGTCGTCGTGCCCGCCGGCCTCGTCCCCCGAGGCGACCGTCCGGGCGAGCTGCTCCAGGCTCGCCTCCGATAACGCGAACCGGGCAGCGAACGGCAGGTCGGTATACACCAGGCCGATCACGGCCACCCCGATGACCGGCGCGCACGCCCAGCGCAGCCAGTGCCGTCGCAGCCCGGCGCGGCCGTCCGAACGCAGCAGGCCCACCAGGAACCGGGCGGTCCAGACGACGACCGTGGCGAGCCCCAGCAGCAAGCCCGTCAACACCAGCGGGAAGGGACCGCCGCCCGGCAGGCTCCAGTGGTTCAGGATGATCAGCGCGAGCAGGACGACCAGGGGAAGCAGCGCCTTGCCAGGCGGACCGATCAGGATTCGGGTGAGCTCCGGTAAGGGAGGTTGCGCGGAGGCATCGTCGGACACGCCGCGAGCGTATCGCGGCGTGCCCGCTACAACGTGGGAGAAGCTACTGGCCCGGGTGGAAACGCACAGCCTGGGCGAGTCCGCCGCCAGGCGCTAGGCGCCCGACCTTTGATGAGAATCGATACCTCCGGAATGAATGGAAACCGGTGCATAGGACCAAAGACCCAGTGCCGTCGTCCTCGCGAAGGAGTCGCCGGTCCATACTTGCGCCCGATTCACAGTTGTCCGGAGGCCGTTGAAGATCAGAGCATGCGAAGACTCACCGCATTGTTGTTAGGACTCATTTCGCCGCTCGCCTTACTCACGCCGGTCTCGGCCGCCACCACGCAGGCCGCGCAGCCACGGGACACGATCTCGTGGACGCCGTGTCCGGAGGAGCCGGCCGTCGAATGCGGAACGCTCACCGTGCCCATCGACTGGAACCAGCCGTCGAGCGGCACGTTCGAGGTTGGTGTGGCCCGCCGCAAGGCCACCGATCCCGCCGCCAGGATCGGCGCGCTCGTGCTGGGAGCGGGCGGCCCGGGAGGATCCGGGGTGCGGCTGGTCTTCGGCAGCCCGCACACGTTCAGTCCCGAGATCCTGCGCCGCTTCGACATCGTCGGCCTCGACCCGCGGGGCACCAACCGCAGCCACCCCGTGGTCTGCTCCACGGACGTGATGATGCAGGCCCCGGATCCGCTCCTGAAGAGCCAGGCCGACTTCGACCGGATGCTGGCCTACAACGACCGCCTGCGTGCCGACTGCCGGGCCCGTACCGGCCCGCTCTTCGACCACGTCGACTCGCTCAGCACCGCGGCCGACCTCGACGCCTTCCGCGCCGCGCTCGGCGAGGAGAAGCTGACCTTCTGGGGCGGCTCCTACGGCACCCTCCTCGGCCAGCTGTACGCCGAGCGTTACCCGTCGCGGGTCCGCGCCTTCGTGCTCGACAGCACGATGGACCACAGCCTGGACACGCGGGGTTTCATGGACACGGAGACCTGGGGCGCGCAGGACGCCTTCAACGAGTTCGTGGCCTGGTGCGACCGCGACAGCCGCTGCGTCCAGCACGGCAAGGACGTCAGATCGATCTGGAAGGGGCTGCTGGAGCGCGCCGACCGCGGCGAACTGCCCGTCCCGGGAGAGCCGGACACCAAGGTGACCGCGTTCATGCTGATCCGCGAGGCCCTGGGCGCCTTCTACGATCCGGCCAACTGGCAGCCGCTCTCCCAGCTGCTCGCCGATCTGGAGGCCGGCGAGACCCCGCGCCCGGGCGCGCTCCCCTTGGCGATCGACCGGACGCAGGAGGTCAGCCCCAACCCGTTCCAGGTCTTCTGCCTGGACTTCCGGCTGCCCGTACGCGACTACCGGGAGTTCGGCAAGCACCTGCGCCGCCTGGCGAAGATCGCGCCCGACATGCGTTACAGCCCGCTGGCGATCGGTCCGGTCATCTCGTGCCTCGGCCAGCCGGACCCGATCCCCAACCCGCAGCACCGCCTGAAGGTGCGGACGAACACGCCGCTGCTGGTCCTCAACTCCCTGCACGACCCGGCTACCGTCTATCCGTGGGCGCTCAGCACGACCCAGCAGCTGGGCCGGTCGGGCCGGCTGCTCACGTACGAGGGTTGGGGTCACATCGCCTACGGGCGTGGAGCCTGCACCACGGGGGCCGTCGACACCTACCTGATCTCGCGGACCCTCCCGGCGCCGGGGACCCGTTGCCCGGCTGTCCCACCTGCCGAGGTCCAGACGTTCAGGGAGCCCGTCTCCCCGCTGCCCGGAACGCCTGGCTGGATGTCTTCCGGCCTTTTCAACTGATCTTCGGGTGATCTCGTGATGAGGGGTGGCTCGTGCGCGTACGAGCCACCCCTCTGTCGACTGTCACGCAGAGCAGGGAACGCCGATGTGGAACGGCCGGCGGCGGCTGAGCGCTGTTGGTCAGCGGCCTGGTGGTACGAAGCTCATAGAGGTGCCCGTGCCCCCATGGTCGACGAACCGCGCTCGGGAGATAGCGCGGCCGAAGGCCGCCCCGAGGAAGGCAGCCCGAGCGACAGCGAGGACCGCTCGGGGTGGGCTCCAGGAGGCCCACCCGGTAACCGGGCAACGGGTGGGTGGAGCCGCGCGACCTACAGCGTGGGCAGGAAGCCGACCTTGTCACGAACTTCGGCCATGGTCTGCTTGGCCACCGCCGCGGCGCGCTCGGCGCCGATGGCGAGCAGGCGGTCGAGCTCGGCCTCGTCCGACAGCAGCTTCTCCGTGCGCTCCCTGATGGGCGTGAACGTGTCCGCCACCGCCTCCGCCACGTCCTTCTTGAACGTGCCGTACCCCTGCCCCTCGTAGCGGGCCACGAGGTCGGGGATGGGGGTGCCGGTCAGGGCCGACTGGATGCGGAGCAGGTTGGAGATGCCCGGCTTGTTCTCCTCGTCGAACAGCACCTCCGAGCCCGTGTCCGTGACCGCCCGCATGACCTTCTTGCGCAGCGGGCCGGGCTGCTCCAGGACGTCGAGGATGCCGGCGGGGCTCGAGGAGGACTTCGACATCTTCGCCGTGGGGTCCTGGAGGTCGGTGATCTTCTCGACCTCCTTGAGGATGTACGGCTCGGGCAGCGTGAACGTGTCGCCGAAGCGGTGGTTGAAGCGCTGGCCCAGATCGCGGGTGAGCTCCAGGTGCTGCTTCTGGTCGGCGCCCACCGGGACCCGGTTGGCCTGGTAGAGCAGGATGTCGGCGGCCTGCAGGATCGGGTAGGTGAAGAGGCCGACGCTGGCCGCGCTCTCCCCGAACTTGGCCGACTTGTCCTTGAACTGGGTCATCCGGCCCGCCTCGCCCATGCCGGTGAGGCAGATCAGGATCCAGGCGAGCTCGGTGTGCTCACGTACGTGCGACTGCACGAAGACCGTGGACTGCTCCGGGTCGAGGCCCGCGGCGAAGAGCTGGGCGGCGGCGACGCGAGTGCGGCGGCGCAGCGCGGCGGGCTCGGTCGGCACGGTGATCGCGTGGAGATCGACCACGCAGTAGAAGGCGTCGTGGGTCTCCTGCAGAGCAACCCACTGACGGACGGCACCCAGGTAGTTGCCCAGGTGGAAGGAGTCCGCTGTGGGCTGGATGCCGGAGAGTACACGAGGTCTGGCCATAGCACGTAATTGTGTCAGGAATCTTGCTCGGGCGGCGACTCGACCGCCGGGCCGCGTTTCACTCTCACCCTGGCGATACGGCGCCCGTCCAGCTCTGTGACAGTCATCTCAAAACCCGATATTTCCACCTTTTCCCCCACGACCGGCACATGCCCCAGCATCGCCATGACAAATCCGGCAAGCGTCTCATAAGGGCCGTCCGGCAATCGGATGCCGGTCTCGGTGGCGAAGTCGTTGAGGTTCGTGAGGCCGTCGATCTCGATCTCACCGGCGGGCAGGACCACGACGTCCTGCTCCTCGTCGTACTCGTCCCTGATGTCCCCGATCAGCTCCTCGACCAGGTCCTCCATGGTCACGATGCCCGCCGTGCCGCCGTACTCGTCCACCACGATCGCCAGGTGCTGGCCCTCGTCGCGCATCTCGTTCAACGTGCTGAGCAGCCGCTTCGAGGCAGGCACGAACTTGGCCGCGCGGATCGGCACCACCGCGCTGATCGGCTCGGTCCGCCCGGTGAGCTCGGGGTCCAGCAGGTCCCGTACGTGTACGAACCCGATGACCTCGTCGTACGTCTCCCGATAGACGGGGAAGCGCGAGTGCGGCAGCCCCGCCGCGAGGCGGGCCGCCTCGTCCAGCGGCGTCTCGGCGTCCATGAACTCGACCTCGGTACGCGGCAGCATCACCTCCCTGAGCTGCCGTTTCCCGGCCGCGAACACCTCGGCGATCAGCTTGCGCTCGTCGGCGGTGAGGTCGGTGTGCCCGACCACCATGTCACGCAGCTCCTCGGTGGTGACCTCTTCGCGGTCGGCCTCCGGATTGCCCCCGAGCAGCCGGACCACGAGGTCGGTGGACTTCGACAACATCCAGATGATCGGCCGCGACAGGGACGCGATCCGGTCGAGGAACGGCGCCACGTACAACGACAGCCCCTCGGCCCGCTGCAGCGCCAGGCGCTTGGGCGCCAGCTCGCCGAGCACGAGCGACACGTACGAGATCGCCAGCGTCACCAGCACGAGGCCGAGCACGGGGGCCACGGCCTTGGGCACCTGCCACTGCTCCAGCACGGGCACGAGCTGCGCGGCCAGCCGGTCGGCGCCGAACGCGGCCGACAACATGGTGGCGACGGTGACGCCGATCTGGACGGCGGACAGGAAGCGGTTGGGGTCATGGGCGAGTTTGGCCACCCGCTCGCCGCGGCGGCCCCGCTGGGAGAGCTTGCGGACCTGGCTTTCCCGGAGGGAGACCATGGCGATTTCGGCGGCGGCGAAGAACCCCCCGATCAGGATGAACACCAGAACCAGGGCGATGTTGGCCGCGAGGGTGTCAAACATGGTGGTTGGCAGCGTACTCGGCGGCCTTCGCGCGTATGCTGGGCGGCGAGCCGTACAAAATCCAACATATTTGAACAGGAGTACACATGAGGCTATTGGTCACCGGGGGTGCCGGATACGTCGGCAGTGTCGTGGCGGCGCAGCTCATCGAGGCAGGGCACGAGGTGACCGTACTCGACGACCTGTCAACCGGGCATCAGGACGCGGTGCCGGAAGGTGCCCGATTTGTCCAAAAAAGCATCACCGAGGCACATGACGTGCTCGACGGCATGGACGCGGTGCTGCACTTCGCGGCCAAGTCGCTGGTGGGCGAGTCGGTGGAGAAGCCGGGCCTCTACTGGGCGCACAACCTCGGCGGCACGCTGGCCCTGCTCGACGCCATGCGGGACAAGGGGGTGAGCAGGATCGTGTTCTCCTCGACCGCGGCCACGTACGGGGAGCCCGAGCGCTCCCCCATCGAGGAGGACGACCCCACGCGCCCGACCAACCCCTACGGCGCCTCCAAGCTGGCCGTCGACACCGCGCTGAGCGCGTTCGCGGCGATCCGCGGGCTGGGAGCGGTGAGCCTGCGGTACTTCAACGTGGCCGGCGCCTACGGCCGCTACCGCGAGCGGCACACGATCGAGACCCACCTCATCCCGAACGTCCTGAAGGTCGCGACCGGCGAGCGCGAGTCCGTGAGCGTCTTCGGCACCGACTACCCGACGCCCGACGGCACCTGCGTGCGCGACTACGTTCACGTGTCCGACCTGTCGCGGGCGCATCTGCTGGCGCTGGACGCCATCACGCCGGGCGAGCACAAGATCTACAACCTGGGCAGCGGCACCGGCTTCACCGTCCAGGAGGTGATCTCGGTCTGCCGCGAGGTCACCGGGCACGAGATCCCGGCCGTGGTCGCGGACCGGCGCCCCGGCGATCCCGCCGTGCTGGTCGCCTCGTCCGCCAGGATCCAGCGGGAGCTCGGCTGGAAGGCCGAACGACCCGCGCTGCGTGACATCGTTTCTGACGCGTGGGACGCGCTTTCCGCAAATGCGTGATGCCGCACCGCAAAATGTGCTGTGATACCGAAATGTGAGGAACTTTTCACCAAGGGTCACGAAGCTGCTCTTCGGTGTCCTCATCGTGACAGGTAGTCTCCTGGCCGCCGCGGGCGTGATCTTCGCGACCCCGCCGGCCGTTCCCGCCGTGCAGCCCGTGTCCTGTCCGCCCTGAAGCCCCCCGCCTCGCGCGGGGGGCCGGGCCGGTCGTCAGATGAGGCCGAGCTCCTTGACCGCGTCGCGCTCCTCCACCAGCTCGCGCACGCTGGCGTCGATCCGGTCGCGGGAGAACGCGTCGATCTCGAGCCCCTGGATGATCTCGAACTTGCCGTTCGCCGCACGCACGGGGAACGACGAGATGAGCCCCTCGGGCACGCCGTAGGAGCCGTCGGAGACGACGGCCGCGGAGGTCCACTCGGTGCCGTTGACCCAGTCGTAGACATGGTCGATCGCCGCGTTGGCGGCCGAGGCGGCCGAGGAGGCGCCGCGGGCCTCGATGATGGCGGCGCCGCGCTTGGCCACCGTCGGGATGAACGTCTCGCGCAGCCACTCGCCGTCGACCTGCTCGGCCGCGATCTTGCCGCCCACCTCGGCGTGGAACAGGTCGGGATACTGCGTCGCGGAGTGGTTGCCCCAGATCGTCATCTTCTTGATCTCGGCGACCGGCACCTGGAGCTTGGCGGCCAGCTGGGACAGCGCGCGGTTGTGGTCGAGCCGGGTCATCGCGGTGAAGCGGTCGGCGGGCACGTCGGGCGCGTTCTGCTGGGCGATGAGCGCGTTGGTGTTGGCCGGGTTGCCCACGACCAGGACCTTGATGTCGTCGGCGGCGTGGTCGTTGATCGCCTTGCCCTGGGGGCCGAAAATGCCGCCGTTGGCGCCGAGCAGGTCGCCGCGCTCCATGCCGGCCTTGCGCGGCATGGCGCCGACCAGCAGCGCGACGTTGGCCCCGGCGAAGGCGACGTTGGGGTCATCGGTGATCTCGATGCCGGACAGCAGCGGGAACGCGCAGTCGTCGAGCTCCATGGCGGTGCCCTCAGCGGCCTTCACCGCCTGCGGGATCTCCAGCAGGCTGAGCTTGACCGGGACGTCGGCGCCGAGCAGCTGCCCCGACGCGATGCGGAACAGCAGTGCGTAACCGATCTGACCGGCGGCTCCGGTGACGGTTACCTTGACGGGCCCGTTGGCTGACGACGCCATGGCCTTCCCCTCACTCGCAGGATATTCGTTGACTTTGGGATGCTACCTGCTCGTCATCCGCAGGTTTCCATCGCGGGCACCTTCAGCTCCGGATCGAATTCGACCTTGGCGAAGTACTTGCTCAGAAGCTGCTTCATGAAGCCCGTGCGATAGAGGTCGGCGATGACCGCCTTCACCGCCTTGCAGGTCTTCAGGTCGCCGTTCTTGATGCCGACGGCGTACCGCTCGTTGTTGAGCTTGGCGCCGACGATCTTGTAGCGCATGTTCTCGCGAGCGGCGAACCCGGCCAGGATCAGGTCGTCGCCGGGGATCGCGTCCACCTTGCCGTCGCGGAGCAGCTGCATGCAGACGGCGTAGTCGCCGGCCGAGACCGGCTCGACCTTCACCTTCTGCTGCACCTCGCCGACGGACGGGCTGTCGGGCGCGCAGAGCTTCTTGCCCTCCAGGTCGTCCACGGAGTCGATGCCGCTGCCCGCGCGGACGAGGACGTCGTGGTGCGCCACGTAGTACGGCCCCGCGAACTGAGTCTCGGACCGGTCGACGGAGTAGGTGGCCACGACCAGGTCGACGCTGCCTTCAGCCAGCGCGTCGGCCCGGTCGCCCCTGCTGACCTTGACGAGCGCGGTGTCCTTCGCTCCTAATTCGGCGGCGATGCGCTTGGCGACCTCGACGTCGAAGCCCTGGAAGTCGTCGCCGTCCTGCAGCGCGACGCCGGGCAGGTCGCCCTTGACGCCGATCACGATCTTCCCGGTCTGCGCCACTTTGTCGACCACGGTGGCGAACGCGGTCGAGGGAGTCTTCTGCTCGACCGTCTCCGTGGGCACGGGCCCCTCGCGGAACGCGAGCGACCAGCCACCGTTCATCGCGAGCGCGATGGCGGCGGCGGCGAGCAGGACGACGGCGGTGCCCACCGCGATCCACACCCTCGCGCGGCGCGACCGCCCTGGGAGGGAGGGCTCGGTCACCGGGTACGGCAGCCCGCCCCCCTCCGGCGGCACCGTCGCGGGTGACGCAGCCGTGGGCGGCGCCGTCGCGGGCGGCGCCGTCGTGGGAGACACCGTCGTGGCGGGAGGCGGTGCCGTCGCGGACGGGGCCGTCGTGGGTTGCGGCCGGGGCAGGTCCGTGATCGACCCCGCCGACACCCTGTTGAACGGCGTCGTGTCGTCGCTGGCCACCTGCACGCCCCGGGTGAGCACCGCCGTGGACGCCCCCACCGTGGACGGCTGCCCGAGCAGCCGCAGCAGGATCTGGTCGGCGGACGGCCGGTCGGCCGGGGACTT
Source organism: Nonomuraea sp. NPDC003707 (assembly GCF_053587055.1). NCBI lineage: Bacteria > Bacillati > Actinomycetota > Actinomycetes > Streptosporangiales > Streptosporangiaceae > Nonomuraea > Nonomuraea sp. NPDC003707. The sequence continues at coordinate 441,341 of NZ_JBSFNK010000005.1, forward strand.
GGACAGCGCGGAGCTCACCACGCCGCGCAGCGGCTCCGGCATCATGCCGACGTCGACCTCGTGGTTGAGGATCCGGTTGAGCACCACGGCGATGGACTTGCCCTCGAACGCGGGCGTCCCCGTGGCCGCGAACGCGATGGTGGCGCCCCAGGAGAACACGTCCGTGTAGGGCCCGACGTCGTCGCCCGCGATCTGCTCGGGCGCCATGTAGGCGGGGGTGCCGATGGCCCGGCTGGTGATCGTGCCGGTGGAGTCGATGATCCGGGCGATGCCGAAGTCCACCACGCGCGGCCCGTCGGCGGCGATCAGCACGTTGTCGGGCTTGAAGTCCCGGTGGACGATCGAGGCGTGGTGGATCGCGGTGAGCGCGGTCGCCGTGCCGATGGCCAGCCGGTCGAGCACCGTGCCGGTGAGCGGCCCGTCGGTCTCGATGATGTCCCTGAGCGCCCGGCCGTCGATGTACTCGCTGGCGATGTACGGCGTGTTGCCGTCGAGATCGGCCTCCATCACCCTGGCCGTGCAGAACGACGCCACCCGCTTGGCCGCCTTCAGCTCCCTGGCGAAGCGCGACCTGGCGATCGTGTCACCGGTGAACTTGACGTGCAGCAGCTTGATGGCCGCCTGCTCCCCGTTGTCGTTGACGCCCAGGTAAACGATGCCCTGACCGCCTTCCCCGATCCGTCCGGACAGCCGGAAGGACCCCAGCTGTGTGGGATCGCCGGCGACCAGCGGCGAGATTTGCGGCATTCGTCATCCCCACGTGTGCTAACCCCAACGACGCAAACTTTACGACGTTCAGCAACTCCTCAGGGATCCGTTAAGCGTTCGTGACGTCACGGTTTTACCGGCGTGGAGTTGCGCGCGCGGGCCGTCGAGGGGAGGCTCTGGATCATGGAGCGCCCCTACGACATCGTACTTTTCGGAGCGAGCGGCTTCACCGGCGCGCTCACGGCCGCCTACCTCGCGCAGGCCGCCGGACCCGGCACGCGGTGGGCGCTGGCCGGGCGCGACCGCGCCAAGCTGGAGCGGCTGGGGCTCGACGTACCGATCCTGCTCGCCGACGCCACGGACCCCGCCTCGGTGGCCGCGCTCGCCCGTCAGACGCGCGTCCTGGCCACGACGGTCGGCCCTTATGTGGCGTACGGAGAGCCGCTGGTGGCCGCGTGCGCCGACGCCGGCACCCATTACCTGGATCTGACGGGCGAGCCCGAGTTCGTGGACCTGGTCTACGTGCGCTACCACGACCGGGCGGCCAGGAGCGGCGCCAAGCTCGTGCACGCCTGCGGCTTCGACTCCATCCCGTACGACCTGGGCGTGCTCCACACCGTCACCCACCTCCCCGAGGGCGTCCCGCTCAGGGTGAGCGGCTTCCTGCGGGCGAGGATGGCCCCGTCGGGCGGCACCCTGGCCACGATGATGTCCATCCTCGGCCGCGCCCGCCAGACGGTCCAGCAGGGCACGCAGCGCCGCTCCGCCGAGCCCCGGCCCAGCGGCCGCAGGGTGAGCTCGCTGCCCGGCGGCGTCCGCTACGTGGGCGGCTGGGCGCTCCCGATGCCGAGCCTCGACCCGTTCGTGGTCGGCTACTCGGCCCGCCTCCTCGACCGCTACGGCCCCGACTTCACCTACCGCCAGCACTACGCCGTCCGCACCCTCCCCGAGGCCCTGGCCACCGTGACGGCCGCCGGCGCCTTCGCCGCACTCGCCCAGATCCCGCCCGTACGCGGCTGGATCCAGGACCGGCTGAAGCCCGGCGAGGGCCCGTCGGCCGAGCGCCGCGCCCGGAACTGGTTCAAGGTCACGTTCCTGGGCGAGGGCGGGGGCGAGCGCGTGGTCACGGAGGTCGCGGGCGGGGACCCGGGCTACGGCGCAACGGCCAGGATGTTCGCGGAGTCGGCCCTCTGCCTCGCCTTCGACGACCTCCCGGACCGCGCCGGCCAGCTCACGACGGCCTCGGCCATGGGCCGGCCGCTCATCGACCGCCTGCGCGCGGCGGACATCTCCTTCGTCAGGAAGCGTTGAGGCGGCAGGCGGACTCGATCGAGAGGGCGTGCCAGGGTTCCTCGGCCAGGGGCTCGGCAGTGGTGCGGCCCCACCACTGCTCCGTCTCCACCACGAGGGGGACGTCTTCCGACAGGGCGGCCCGGCAGTCGGTGACACCGAGGACGAGGGTCAGCGTCATCCGCGTGCGGGGCGGGATCGAGCGGGGAAAGGCGCCGCCACCGTCGAGGGTCACCGATCGGAGCGCGAGACCGGCCGAGCGCACGCCCACCGCCGTGACCGTCGTGGGCAGCCAGCCTTCGTTGACGACCTGCAGGACGATCTGCACCTCGACGCGCCGCCGACCCGCCTCATCCTGGGACGTCGTGCCGGTGCCACCGCTCGCGTCGTGCGACAGGCGGGGGACGATCGCTCCGCTCATCCAGGTGACCCCGGCGACGAGCACCGCGATCGCGGCCAGGACCCAGCGTCCGTAGGCGAACCGGCGCACCATGCCCGTCCTTGGGTCCAGGCGCACCCAGACTTCATCGGAAATCACTCGAGCCCCCTTTTTGGCGATTCCGCATTCTGCTACTTTTCCGGGCGTGGCGAAAGACGACTCTTGTTGCTGACCGGCTTTCTGGTCTTCCTGTTATTGGTGATACCGATGGCCGCCGCGGCCGCCAACTCACCCCTGCACCGCGTTGAGGCGGACCGATTCGGACACCGCCAAATGGTGGACATCACCGCGTTCAACGGCCCTCACATACTGCGATATCTCCAGGTGACGCGGCGATTCCGGTGGATGGGCACCAGCGCGGGACTGGCCACAGGAGTTTTCAGCGCAACATCCGGCTCAATGTTTCTGGCTCCTTACTTCGTGCTGATCGGCTGGCTCCTGGGAGTCATGACCGGTGAAATCGCATTCGGCCGTCCGCGGGGCCCAATTCGGCGCGCGCCGGGAATACGACTCGTCCCGCCGCAGCTCACCGCGACCTGGCTGATCTGCGCCGCCTTCTCCTGCGGGGTCGCCTTCAGCACGGTCGAACGGTCCCTCTCCGCGGAGACCACCGTCGGCCGTCGACTCGGCGCCGCGGCCGCGCTCGCCGTGGTGGCCGGCGTCCAGTTCATGGTCAGCGGCCTGCACCGGCGGGCGCTGCTCCCGGGGCCGGCTGACCTCGTGGGCGGGGAACTGGCCACGCGGTCCCATGCCGCCCGCCGGCTGCTCGGGGTGGGCGCGTCCGCGGCCCTCTGGACGTCGGTGATCGCCCTGCCCGTACAGCAGTTCAACGACATAGGCGTGCCGGCCCTCGTCGGCCTGCCGATCCTGGCGTTGGCCCTGGCCTCGAACGCCTGGCGGGCCGGCGCCTCGGGCCGGAGGACGACCTGGCTCTGGGTCACCGCGGGTGTGGCACTGGCCGGCGTGGGACTGGCCCTGGGCCGGTCCGCGTGGCAGGAGACGCCGGACGCCGCCGCTCCCGAGATCCTCGCCGGACCCTTCCAGTACGCGCTGATGGATCCGGGGTCCGGCACGTGGACGCTGCGGAGCGAAGGGCAGCAGCAGGAGGTGGGCCAGGCGAGCACGCGGTTGTCCGGCGATGCCTTCGTGCTCAGCGGCGACGGCCTGCACCTCGTCTACGTGGACGAAGCCACTCGCCGCCTCGTGCAGCAGGACCTGTCGGGGCCGGGCGCGCGGCGCGACCTGACCGGGCCGCTGACCGGCAGGCCCCTCCCCGAGGTGGTGCTGTCCCAGGACGGCCGGTACGTGAGCGTCGGCCCGGAAGTGATCGACAACCGCACCGGAGCCCGCACCCGCCTGCCGGGCGTCGGCCGCGTGCTCGGCTTCGGCCCCGACGGCGTCATGGCGACCACCGGCCGCCGTGCGCCGGCGGGCTCCCCCGACACCGAACTCCTCACGATCGGGTACGACGGCACGGTGCGGACCCGGGCACCCTTCGATCCGACGCTCGAGGTGATCTCCTCCCCCGACGCCCGCGCGCTGGTCGTCCTCACCGAGGAGGAGGTGCTGACCATGGATCCCCGCACGGCCGAGATCCGCGGGCACGCCAAGCTGAGCGTGCCCGAGCAAGCCGGCACGCCGAAGGCACTCGCCTGGGCGCGGGACGGACGGCTCCTCATCAAGATCGACGCGGATGCCGAGAAGGAGTTCCAGCTGGTCGATCCGGGCACCGGCGAGGCGAGCCCGATGCGGGACCTGCCGGCGAACCTCGACGGCGCGGTGTTCGGGAGGATCCAGTGAGCCGGTGGTGGTACGCCTTCGCCGCGGCAGCGCTGGCCGTGGCCACCGCGTGGGTGATCGGCCCGACCGGCGAGCAACCGCCGGTCCAGTTCGCCCGCCCCGAGCCGACCCGCACGGTCACTGCCGCCCCGGAAGAACGCAGCAGGTACGCCTCCCCCATCCGGTATGCGTACAGCCCGGCCTGCGAGAACGACTCGGCCCCGTGCAGCCACTGGGTCCTTGTCGCGTGGGGCGGCGAGCGAGGCCGGCTGCCCGGCACCGACGCCGCGGACTCGCTCTCCCTCAGCCCGGACGGCACACATGCGGCCTACCTGCGGACGAGCGACGACACGTACGTCGTGGCCGACCTGCGCACCGGAGCGGTCAAGGCGCTCCCCGTGCGTCAGAAGGGCGGCACGGTCGGCGAGATGTTCGGAGCCCAGATCCCGCTGTTCTCCCTCGACGGCCGCCACCTGCTCATCCAGCGCGACCACCTGGACAAGGACGACGAGACCGTGCTGGAGAACCCGATGATCGTGGACCTCGGCACCGGCGCCGTCCGTCACCTGCCCGCCGTCGGGCAGGTCGTCGGCTGGACGTCCGCGGGGCTCATGACCAAGACGACCCGTCGCACGAACAGCCTGCCCGGGCACACCACGTCGGCCTCGTTCACCGTCTGGTCGCCCAAGGGCAAGGTGGTCGGACGCTTCACGCTGCCCGGCAACCTGGCGGCGGGCGCCATGCCGTCGCCGTCCGGGCGCACGACGGCCACACTCGCCCGCGAGATCACGCCGGACGGCCTCGTCGGGCACGGCATCGTGCTCACCGACACGTCAACCGGCAGGCCGGCGCGGACCGTCGCGCCGCGACTGCCGGCGGGCCGGCAGGCCACGAGCGTCCTGCGCTGGGACGGCGAGGACGCCGTCGTCGTGCAGACCTCCGGACCTCGTGCCGAGATGGCCTACCACGTCGTGGACCTCGCCACCGGGGCGGCGCGGCGACTCGACGTTCGCATGAGTGACGTGGCCGACCTCTTCCTGCAGCCCGCCGAACTGGGAGTGGCCCTCGGGAAGGTCCGTCAGTAGGGCAGCCCCCACTTGGAGAAGGTCTTGCGCAGGTACGGGTTCTTGAACTTCGGATACGCCACGGTCCGCACGTCCCCGTCCGAGGTGTAGCGCATGTCCGGGTTGTTCTTGAGCCAGTCCAGCCACGCCTCCGAGCAGAACTGCTTGCAGTCGCCCTTCTTCTCCATGACCTTGATCCGCGGGATCCCCGGCGGTTCGAACGCCTTGCTGAACGGCGCCGGCGCGGGCGTGTAACCGGCCAGGAACGCGCCCAGGTGGTTGTAGGCCTTGCCGTGCATGGCCCACTCCTTGGTGCTCGGCTGGTTGCCGTACGGCAGGGCGATCGTGGTGGGGTGGACGCCGGAGAGGGAGGCGATCTGCTGGGCGATCGTGCTGATCTGCTCGTCGACCTCCTGGTGCGAGCGTCCGCGCAGGTTGATGTGGTCGCGGGTGTGGTTGCCGATCTCGAAGCCGTTGTCCTTGAGCCAGCCCAGCATCTGGGCCTGCTCCTCGCGTATGGTCTTGCCGAACATGTCGCGGGTCACGTAGAAGGTGGCCTTCGCCGGGAAGCCCGGGTTCTTGGCCGCCACGTCCTTGAGGATGGCGACGGCGGTGTTCGGGGCGGGGACGCCTACCTCGTTGAGCGTCAGCTGCGACGGCGACGAGTCGTCGAAGGTCAGCACCACCGGGTGCTTGCCCGCCGGAATGTCGATCTTCCCGGCCACCATCTCGGCGGCGGTGATCGGCACGTACCCCTCCCTGGCCAGCCGCTCCAGATCCGCGCGGAACTGCTGCGGCGTCCTGTCGTCCGTCGAGCCCGGTTTGTCGATCACCCGGTGGAACATCAGCACCGGGATCTGCCCCAGCTCGTTCGCCTTGACCTCGGCGGCGCGCTTGGCCTTGGCGGCCTGGGTCGCCTTGAGCTTGGCGGCGGCGTCGACCTTGGTGTCGGCCATCTTGACGGTGGTGGGCTGCGAGTCGCAGCCGCTCAGGAGGGCGGCGGCGGCCAACAGCCCCACTCCACTGAAAATACGCAGTCGCATCCGAACCCCCCGAGACGCGTACGACTGTTACGAGGTGGCTCTTACCCAGCTGATCAACTGCGCCACGCCGCGCCACTGTCAAGAGATGGTCTGGGAAGCGGACAAGCGAAAGGGCCGCCACGTGGGCGGCCCTCCCGAAAAGAACGATCAGGCCATCTTCTTCTTGAGGTTCTCGTCCAGTGCGCTCAGGAAGTCCTGGGTGGTGAGCCACTTGGCGTCGCCGCCGACCAGGAGCGCCAGGTCCTTGGTCATCTGGCCGCCCTCGACGGTCTCGACGCAGACCTCTTCCAGCTTGTTGGCGAAGTCGGTCACGGCGGGGGTGTTGTCGAGCTTGCCCCGGTGGGCCAGGCCGCGCGTCCACGCGAAGATCGAGGCGATGGGGTTGGTGGAGGTGGGGTTGCCCTTCTGGTGCTCGCGGTAGTGGCGAGTCACGGTGCCGTGCGCGGCCTCGGCCTCGACGGTCCTGCCGTCGGGGGTCATCAGGACCGAGGTCATCAGGCCGAGGGAGCCGAAGCCCTGCGCCACAGTGTCGGACTGCACGTCGCCGTCGTAGTTCTTCGCGGCCCAGACGTAGCCGCCTTCCCACTTCATCGCCGCGGCGACCATGTCGTCGATGAGGCGGTGCTCGTACGTGAGACCGGCCTTCTCGAAGTCGGCCTTGAACTCGCTCTCGTAGACCTCGGCGAAGATGTCCTTGAAGCGGCCGTCGTACGCCTTGAGGATCGTGTTCTTCGTCGACAGGTAGACCGGGTAGTTGCGGGCCAGGCCGTAGCGCATCGAGGCGCGGGCGAAGTCGCGGATCGACTCGTCCAGGTTGTACATCGCCAGCGCGACGCCGCTGCCGGGGAAGTCGTACACGTCGAGCTCGATCGGCTCGGAGCCGTCCTTCGGCGTGTACGTCAGGGTCAGCGTGCCCTCGCCGGGGATCTTCAGGTCGGTGGCGCGGTACTGGTCACCGAAGGCGTGACGGCCGACGACGATCGGCTTGGTCCAGCCGGGGACGAGGCGCGGCACGTTCGACATGATGATCGGCTCGCGGAAGATCACGCCGCCGAGGATGTTGCGGATGGTCCCGTTGGGGGACTTCCACATCTTCTTGAGACCGAACTCCTCGACCCGCGCCTCGTCCGGGGTGATGGTGGCGCATTTCACACCGACGCCGTACTTCTTGATGGCGTTCGCGGCGTCGATGGTGACCTGGTCGTCCGTCTCGTCCCGGTACTGGATGCCGAGGTCGTAGTACTTCAGGTCGACGTCGAGGTAGGGAAGGATCAGCTGGTCCTTGATGAACTGCCAGATGATCCGGGTCATCTCGTCGCCGTCAAGCTCGACGACAGGACCCTCCACCTTGATCTTGGGCATGCGAATGGTTCCCCTTCAATGTTTTGATGCGTTGAGGCTATCGGACCGTCCGGTCATCAGGCGAAAAGGGACAGTATCAACGCTTTGAGCTCGTTGTTGTAGAGCAGGAGCGAGGTCAGGACCAGCACGAACCCGAACCCGGCCAGCGTGATGACGTCAACCTTCTTGCTGCGGATGGACAGCTGCCCACCGTAACCGGCGAAGCGGAGGGCGGCGGCGATCATGATGACGGCGCCCAGCGTGAACCCGCCCCAGCGCGGGTTCACGAAAAAGATCACGAGTACGCCGATGACCGCACCCGCCAGAATCAGCGGGTACGGCCCCCAGCTCTCACGCTTGGTCCCGTGGCTCAACGTTCCTCTAGAGGCTTCCACTTCTGATCGGTCTCACCGATGTACTCACTGTCGGGCCGGATCAGCCTATTGTCTGCGTGCTGCTCTATGACATGGGCAGTCCAGCCAGACATCCGGCTGATCGAGAAGACCGGCGTGAAAAGGTCCGTAGGGATCCCGAGATAGTGGTAGACCGAAGCCGCGTAGAAGTCGACGTTGGGGTAGAGGCCCTTCGTCTCGAAGACGACCTCCTCCATCTCCTTGGACATCCGGTAGTAGGTGTCGTCGCCGCCGGCCTCGGCCAGTTCGGCGGACATCTTGCGCAGATGAGTCGCGCGCGGGTCCTCGGTCTTGTAGACGCGGTGCCCGAAGCCCATGATCTTCTCGTGGGCCGCCAGCTTGTCACGTACGACCTGGGCCACCTGGCCCGGAGGGATCGACTCCAGCAGCTTCATGACCTGCTCGTTCGCCCCGCCGTGCAGCGGGCCCTTGAGGGTGCCGATGGCGGCGACGATCGCGGAGTGCATGTCCGAGAGGGTCGCGGCGCAGACGCGGGCGGCGAACGTGGAGGCGTTCATGGTGTGGTCGGCGTGCAGCACCAGGCACTCGTCGAAGATCTCGACCGCCCGGGGATCGGGGACGCGGCCGGTGACCTCGTGCAGGAAGTTCGCGGCGATGCTGAGCGACGGGTCGGGCTCGGGAACGCTCCCGCCGGTGCGGGCGGCGTGGTAGCGGGCGACCAGCAGCGGTTGCTGCGCGGTCAGCCGGGCCGCCTTGCGCAGGTTGGCGTCGGGGGAGATGGAGTCCTTGTCCGCGTCGTCGGCGCCGGCCAGCGAGACCAGGCTGCGCAGCGCCTCCATCGGTTTCTGCTTCTCGGCGATCTCGGCGATGTTCGCGGAAGCCAGGGCGCCCAGCTCCCGGCCCTGCGCCAGCTCGTCGACGTACGCGTCGAGCTCGGACCGGTTGGGCAGCTTGCCACGCTGAAGCAGGTGTGCGGTCTCCTCGAACGTCGCGCGACCGGCCAGGTCGTGGATGTCGTATCCACGGTAGAAGAGCCGGCCGGCCTTTCCGTCAATGTCGCTCAGCGCTGTGGACGCGGCAACGACATCGGCCAGGCCTTTCGTGGGCTTGTCCGCCATGAGTGTTTCCTCCGCTTATCTTCGTCCGAAGTCTACCCGTGAGCAGGCAAAACCGGCCTCAAAGGTCCAGACCAATTTCACGCCGGATTCTCCTTTCGGCAAAGGCGATTCCGCATCCCCTCGTTTGGGTAAGCCGGAGCTGTAGTAATAGTTACGGCGGGCTACCTGGGGAGGAACTGCCGTGCCCAGGTGGAGGCGTGCCGTTCATACGCTGCCTCACAAGGGGAGGAACCGCCAGTGGAGGGGCCGTTCATACGCATCGAGGACACTGGCGAGGTGGTCCCGTTGCGCCCCGAGATCACGACGGTCGGGAGAGGCCGGGGGGTCGACATCCGGCTCACCGATCCCAGTGTGTCTCGACTCCATGCCGAGTTCGTCAGACGAGGACCCTACCTGTACGTCGTCGACCTGGGGCTGTCCAGGAACGGCACGCGGGTGAACGGCAGGCCGATCGCCCGGAGGGTCCTTGACGACGGCGACGTGGTCTCCTTCGGCGCGGCGCGGGGTCGCATCGGTGGAGTCCCCCGAGAGGACTTCACCCCGGAGGTCGAGCTGCGCAGGGCGGCGGCGCCCGAGCTGACCAGGCGCGAGGTCGACGTGCTGACCTCGCTCTGCAGGCCGGCGCTGTCGGACGAGGCGTTCGTCGCCCCGGCGACCGCGCGCGAGATCGCCGACGACCTGGTCGTGACCGAGGCCGCGGTCAAGCAGCATCTGCTGCGGCTCTACCAGAAGTTCAGGATCCCCGAGGGCACCAACCGGCGCACGCGCCTGGCCAATGAGGTCGTCGCGCTCGGTCTGGTCCGTCCGACCCCCGTGGTGCCACCACAGCGGTCGACGGGCACCCCCGCCGAGCAGCCGTCGGCGGCTGGGCGAAGGGCTTCTTGACGACGGTTCTTGGGGCCTGATCGCGACCGGGGCTTCGGCGAGGGGTTCCGGCAGCGTCGGAACCTGAGCGTCAGCGTGCCCGCGACCCACGGGAAACGGGCACGTCGCCGGCCAGGAAACCGGCCAGCGACGCTCATCGGCGAAGCATGCGCTCAGATCACTCTGAAGCCGTTGCTCGGCTTGCTGGTCCGGTTGGCCCGGTCCACCGCGACCACGTAGTAGTGGTCGCCGCGCTTCCCGTCGGCGTCCGTCCAGCGGACCTTCCGGTCGCCGGGCACGACCGCGACCAGGTTGCGGGCGTCGGCGAAGTCGCGCGAGGACGCGTTCCCGCCGAAGCGGAAGATCGCGAACTGGAACGGCTCGTCCCTGCCGGTGGCCACCGCGCGCACCTCGACCCCGCCGGGCTTGCGCAGCGCGTACGCCAGGACCGGCCTGTGCGGCGGCTCGCCGTTGGCCAGCCGGGGCAGCACGGGAGCCAGCGCGGGCCGCTGATAGTGGTCGTTGACGGCGGTCGTGATGGAGCCGATCCGGTCGACCTTGACGTCGTTGGCGTTGTACCAGATGTCGCCGCTGATCTCGGGGTGGTCCCGGTTGAGCGTCAGGTGGGCGGACAGCTCGCCGGGGGCCTGCCACTGGGCCGCCTGGGCCGGGTCGCCCGCCTTGTAGGCGGCCTGGCCGATCCACAGCAGCGTGTTGGTGCCGCTCGCCACGTCGGACCACCAGGGCACGAGCTTGGAGTAGTCGGCCGGCGGCTGCCCCATGTACCAGTAGAGCTGCGGCGCGATGTAGTCGAGCCAGCCCTTCTTGACCCAGCCGCGGGTGTCGGCGTGCAGGCTGTCGTACGACTGGCCGCCGTTGGTGTCCGAGCCGAGCGGGTCGGAGGCCTTGTTGCGCCAGATGCCGGACGGGCTGATCCCCCACGCGATCTCCGGCTTGGCCGCCAGGACGCGCTGCTGCATCTCCTGGACCATCAGGTCGACGTTGTTGCGCCGCCAGGTGGCCAGGTCGGGGAAGCCGGCGCCGTACTTGGCGAACGTGGCGCTGTCGTCGAAAGCCGTGGTGTTCGTGGGGTAGAAGTAGTCGTCGAAGTGCAGGCCGTCGATGTCGTAGCGGGTGATCGCGTCCATCATCGCGTCCTGGCAGAACTTCCGTACCTCCGGCAGGCCCGGGTTGTAGTACAGCTTGCCGCCGAACGGCAGGATCCAGTCGGGGTGCTTGCGCCCGGGGTGGTCGGGGTGCAGCTTGGCGGGGTCGGTCTGCATCGAGACGCGGTACGGGTTGAACCAGGCGTGGAAGGCCAGGCCGCGCTTGTGCGTCTCCTCCACGGCGAAGCCGAGCGGATCATAGCCAGGGTCCTGACCTTGGGTTCCGGTCAGATACTGTGACCAGGGCTCGAACGGTGACGGCCAGAACGCGTCCGCGGTCGGCCTGATCTGCACGAACACCGAGTTGAGCTTGCGCTGCACGGCCACGTCCAGCCAGGCGACGAACTCGGCCTTCTGCTCGTCGGCGGTCAGCCCTGGCTTCGACGGCCAGTTGATGTTGACCACCGAGGCGATCCACATACCGCGCATCTGACGCAACGGCGGCACGTAGTCCTGCGCCAAGGCAGGCATCGGAACGGCGGTGGCGGCTGCAGCGAGGGCGAGGCCCTTCAAGAGAGTCCGTCTGCTCGGCATGGGGGGTGGCCTCTCGGAAAGTGGTTGTATCGAAGGCGACGATGACAGAAAATTACCTTCAGATCAACAACCGTGAAGGAAAGTGCCGATGAGCGGTGACCTGTCCAGACTGGCGATGACAGTGTTGCACCCAGGGTACGAGGGGACCTCGGTCCCCGACTGGCTGCGCCGCGCGCTGGGCGAGGGTCTGGGCGGGGTTGTCCTGTTCGCCCGCAACGTCATAGATGCGCAGCTCGTACGGCATTTGCGAGCCGAGAACCCGGACACCGTCGTCGCGATCGACGAGGAGGGCGGCGCGGTCACCCGGCTGGAGGTCCAGGCCGGCAGCTCCTTCCCCGGCAACCGGGCCCTGGGCGTGGTGGACGACGTGACGCTCACCGAGCGCGTGGGCCGCCAGATCGGCCGGATGCTCGGCGAGCTGGACATCACGCTCGACTACGCGCCCGACGCCGACGTGAACTCCAACCCGGCCAACCCCGTCATCGGCATCCGCTCCTTCGGCCCCACGCCCGACCTGGTCTCCCGGCACACGGTCGCGTACGTGAACGGCGTCCAGGGCGCGGGCGTGGCCACGTGCGCCAAGCACTTCCCCGGCCACGGGGACACCGTCACCGACTCCCACCTGGCGCTGCCCACCGTGCACGCCTCGCGCGAGGTGCTCTTCGCGCGCGACCTGCCGCCATTCCGCGCCGCGATCGCCGCCGGGGTGCGCTCGATCATGTCGGGCCACCTGCTCGTCCCCGCTCTCGATCCGTCGATGCCGGCGACGCTGAGCCGTACCGCCATGACCGAGCTCCTGAGGGGCGAGCTCGGCTTCGACGGGATGCTCGTCACCGACGCGATCGAGATGCAGGCGGTGGCGGCCATGTTCACGCCGGGCGAGATCGCGGTGCGGGCCCTGGGCGCGGGCGTGGACGCCATCTGCGTGGGGCTGGCCACCGAGGAGAGCCTGCATGCGATGCGCGACACGATCGTGGCCGCCGTACGCGCCGGGGAGCTGCCCGAGGAGCGGCTCGCGGAGGCGGCCGCGCGGGTGCTCGCGCTCTCCCAGTGGTACGGGGCGCAGGCGGCGCTGCGCGACAAGGCCCGGAGCGACGTGGACGAGGGCGTGGGCCTGGAGGCGGCCAGGGCGGCGCTGACCACCTCCGGCACCGCCCGGCTCGACCGCGCCCCGCTGGTGGTCGAGGTCAACACCCGCTTCAGCAAGGCCGTGGACCCCTCGACGCCGACCGGCATCACGGCCGCCCTCACCTCTCTCCTGCCGAACACGGCCCGGCTGCAGCTCGAACCCATGGGCGACCTGCCGGACCTGGCGGCCGACGGGCGGCCGATCGTGCTGGTGGTGCACGACGCCGCCCGGTACGACTGGGTGCGTTCGACGGTGGCCAAGGCGCTGGCGGTGCGGCCCGACGTGATCGTGGTGGACACCGGCGTGCCGGCGCCGCCCGGCGGGGCCGTCCACCTGGCCACCCACGGCATCTCCCGCGTGTCCGCACAGGCGGCGGCAGAATGGCTGACCCAGTGACCGCCGAACCCGCGAACCCGGTCGCCACCGTACGCGCCGTGCTGCCCTCGCTCACCCCGGCGGCGCAGTCCATCGCCCGCATCATCCTGGACGACCCCGGGCTGGTGGTGCGCAGCACGATCACCGAGTTCAGCGCGGTCTCCGGGACGAGCGAGGCCACCATCGTGCGCACGGCCCGGGCCCTCGGGTTTGCGGGATACTCGCAGATGCGCTTCGCCCTGGCGGCGGCGGTGGCCAAGGAGCCGGAGCGGCTGGTGCCCGGCGACCTCGGGCCTGACGACCCGCTGACCGACGTGATCGCCAAGGTCGCCCGCGCCGAGTCGGAGGCGCTGGCCGACACCGCCGCGCAGCTCGACCCCGACCAGCTGGGCGACGTGGTGAAGGCCATCTCGGTGGCGCGGCGGGTGGACGTGTACGGGGTGGGGGCCTCGGGGCTGGTGGCGGCGGACATGTCGCAGAAGCTGCTGCGGATCGGGCTGTCCAGCCATCCGTTCAGCGACGCGCACCTGGCTCTGACCAGCGCGGCGCTGCTCAAGGAGACCGACGTGGTGGTGGCGATCAGCTGCAGCGGCGAGACGCCCGACGTGCTGGTGCCCGCCCGCACCGCGGCCGACACCGGGGCGCTGGTCGTGGGCATCACCAACAACCCCCGGTCGTCGCTGGCGGAGCTGGCCGATCACACGCTGGTGTCGGCGGGGCGGGAGACGGCCTTCCGGCCTGGGGCGCTGGCCAGTCGGATCAGCCAGTTGTTGATCGTGGACTGCATCTTCGTGGGGCTGGCGCAGCGGACGTACGACACGGCCGACGCGGCCATCCGGGCCACCCGGGACGCCACGGACCGCTACCGCAACCGCTGACCCCGACGTCGCACACGGCCCATGGCCGTGCCCACGATGCACCGACTCCGGCGCGACCGCCGACGTCGGTTGCTGTCCCTTGGGAGGGACCCCGTCGAGGGGGCGGCCAAACGACCGCCGCCTTCGCGGGCGGGGGTCAGGCTCGGGCGACCGACAGGGCGGCCAGGTCGGCCTCGATCTTGGCGGCCGTGGCCAGCAGCGGCGGCAAAAGGTCGCGGCGGGCCGCCTGCAGGGTCGTACGGCTGGCGTGGGTCGAGACGTTCACGGCGGCCACCGTCCGCCCCGAACGGTCGCGGATCGGCGCGGCGATCGAGCGCAGCCCCTCCTCCAGCTCCTGGTCCACCATCGCCCACCCCCGCCCGCGCACCTTGCCCAACTCGGCTCGCAACGCGGCCGGTAGCACGATCGTGTGCGAGGTGAGGCGGCGCAACGAGGCCCCCTCCAGATACGCTTCCAGCTCGTCCGGCGGGAGGGCGGCCAGCAGGACCCGCCCCATCGACGTGCAGTACGCGGGGAACCGGGTCCCGATGCTGATCGTCACCCGCATGATCCGCGCCGTCGCCACCCGCGCCACGTAGACGACGTCCTCCCCGTCCAGCACCGCCACCGAGGCCGACTCGTGCACCTCGGCCGCCAGGCGCTCCAGGTGCGGGTCGGCGACCTCGGGCAGCGACAGGCTCGACAGGTACGCGTACCCCAGCTCCAGCACCCGGGGCGTGAGCGAGAACAGCCGCCCGTCGCTGCGCACGTACCCCAGGTCCTCGAGCGTGAGCAGGAATCGCCTGGCCGCGGCCCTGCTGAGGCCGGTCGCGCGGGCCACCTGGCTGAGCGTCAGCTCAGGGTCGGTGGCGCTGAACGCCCGGATCACCGCGAGCCCCCGGGCCAGCGACTGCACATGATCAACCATCGTGATCCCCTTGACATGAGCTGGCAAGAGCGTAGGTTCCGCGATACGGGATTGTTCGGTCAGAGAATACATGTGCGCATCGCGAACAAATAGGAGCAGCCGTGCGTCGCGCTCTCATCGTCCTCGCCGCCTTGTTCACGGCCGCCTGCGGCGGCACCCAGCCCTCGACCTCCCCCGGCCAGGCCAAACAGGCAGACAAGGTCAACGCCGGAGTGATCGCGATCGTCGACACCGCTCCGATCCACCTCGGCAAGGCCAAAGGCTTCTTCACCGAGCAGAACATCGATCTCACCATCACCCCGGTCCAGGGCGGCGCGGCCGCCGTCTCGGGGGCGGTGAGCGGGCAGTTCCAGTTCGCGTTCGCGAACACGACCTCGCTGCTGACCGCCAAGCAGCAGGGCCTCGACGTCAAGGTGGTCGCCAACGGCGTCTCCTCCACCGGTCAGCAGGGCAAGGACTTCAGCGCGGTGCTGGTCAAGCAGGACAGCCCGATCAGGACGGCCAAGGACCTGGCGGGCAAGAAGATCTCCGTCAACCAGCTCAAGAACATCGGCGACACGACCGTACGCGCCTCCGTGCGCAACGCGGGAGGCGACCCCACCGGCATCGAGTTCGTGGAGTTGCCCTTCCCGGACGCGCCCGCCGCGCTGCAGAGCGGCCGGGTGGACGCGATCTGGGTGGTCGAGCCGTTCGTCAGCCAGGCCGTCAGCCAGGGAGCGCGCCCCGTGGCCTGGAACTTCGCCGACGCCGCCCCCAACCTCACCGTCGCCATGTACTTCACCACGGGCAGGACCGACGCCGACCTGACCAGGCGGTTCACGGCGGCGATGCGCAAGTCGCTGGAGTACGCGGACGCGCATCCGGACGAGGTCAGAGAGGTGCTGAAGACGTACACCAAGATCGCGCCCGAGGTGATCGCGAAGATCAACCTGCCGAAGTGGCCCGTCGAGGTCAACAAGGCCTCCGTGCAGACCGTGGCCGACCTGGCGCTGGCCGACGGGGTGCTCAAGCAGAAGGTCGACGTCTCGGCGCTGGTGCCGTGACCGGCTCGCTCAGCAGGCTCGGACATGGGCTCGTCGGCCTCGGCGGGCTGCTGGTGCTCGCGGAGGCCGTACCGCGGCTGGGCCTGGTCGACGAGCGGTTCCTGCCGCCCGCCTCGCGCATCCTGGGCACGCTCGCCGCCGAGCTGGCCACGCCCGGGCTGTGGATCGCGCTCGGCGAGACCATGCTCGGCTGGGTGCTGGGGCTGGCACTGGCGTTCTGCGCCGCGGTGGCGGCCGGGGTGGTCATCGGGATCGTGCCGGGCCTGCGTGCGATGACGAACTCCACCGTCGAGTTCCTGCGCCCGATCCCGTCGGTCGCGCTGGTGCCGCTGGCGACGCTGCTGTTCGGGCCGTCGCTGGGCTCGACGCTCCTGCTCGTGGTGTACGCGTCGTTCTGGCAGGTGCTCATCCAGGTCCTGTACGGCGTCGCGGCCGTGGACTCCGTGGCCTTCGACACCGCCCGGTCGTACGGGCTGTCGGCCTGGTCCAGGGTCAGGCACCTGGTGTGGCCGACGGCGCTGCCGTACGTCATGACCGGGCTCAGGCTGGCGGCGGCGGTGGCCTTCATCCTGGCGGTGACGGCCGAGCTCGTGATCGGCAGCCCCGGGCTGGGCGCCGAGATCCAGGTGGCGCAGAGCAGCGGGGCCGTGCCGACCGTGTACGCGCTGATCGTGCTGGCCGGGCTGGTCGGCATCGGGGTGAACGCTGCCGTGCGGCTCCTGGAGCGCCGGGTGCTGGCGTGGCATCCGAGCGTCCGGTCGGAGGTGGCCGCATGATGCGGGTCGTCAGGCTGCTCTCCCTGCCGGCGGCGCTGGTGCTGGTCTGGTGGGCGGTCAGCGGGAGCTCGTTCTACCTGCCGAGCCCCGGCCTGGTCGGGCAGGCGTTCGCGGAGACCTGGTTCTCCGAGCGGGTGGTCGAGGACGTGCTGCCGAGCGTGGGGCGGCTGCTGGCGGGCTACGCGGTGGCGGGGCTGCTGGGCGTGGGCCTCGGCGTGCCGATCGGGCTGTCGCCGCGGCTGCGGGCCACGCTCGAACCGGTGCTGGAGTTCTTCAGGGCCATCCCGCCGCCGGTGCTGGTGCCGCTGATCATGTTGCTGGCCGGGATCGACACCCCCATGAAGGTGCTGGTCATCGTCTCTGGCTGCCTGTGGCCCATTCTCCTGAACACCGTGGAGGGCGTACGGGCGCTGGACGAGGTGCTCGCCGACACCTGCCGCATGTACGGCGTACGCGGAACCGCCAGATTGCGGCGGTTCGTGCTGCGCGGCGCCAGCCCGCAGATCATGACCGGGCTCCGGCAGGCGCTGTCCATCGGGATCATCCTCATGGTCATCAGCGAGATGTTCGCCAGCTCCAGCGGGCTGGGGTTCACGATCCTGGTGTTCCAGCGGCAGTTCCAGATCGCCGAGATGTGGAGCGGGATCCTGCTGCTCGGGCTGATCGGCCTGACCCTGTCCGTCCTCTTCCGCCGCGTGGAGCGGTGGGTCCTGGCCTGGTACTACGGCAGTGGAGCCGCCCGTGCTTGAGATCTCCTCGTTGCGCAAGGTCTACGAGAGCCCCGGCCGCACCGTCGAGGCGATCCGCTCGATCACGTTCGGCGTCGGCGCCGGCGAGCTGGTGTGCGTGGTGGGGCCGTCGGGGTGCGGCAAGACCACGCTGCTGAGGTGCGTCGCCGGGCTGCTGCCGGCCAGCGGGGGCGAGGTGCGGGTGGACGGCGTGCCCGTGACCGGGCCGCCGCCGCGGATGGCCGTGGTGTTCCAGGAGTACGGGCGCAGCCTCTTCCCCTGGATGACCGTGCGCGAGAACGTCGAGCTGCCGCTGAAGGAGAAGAAGGTGCCCGCCGGGCAGCGGCACGAGCTGGTCCACGGCTCCTTGAACGCGGTCGGTCTCGGCGACGCCGCCGACGCCCATCCGTGGCAGCTCTCCGGCGGCATGCAGCAGCGGGTGGCCATCGCCAGGGCGGTGGCGTACCAGCCGCAGGTGCTGCTGATGGACGAGCCGTTCGCCGCCGTGGACGCCCAGACCCGAGCGGACCTGGAGGACCTGATCCTGCGGCTGTGGCGGGACCTGGAGGTGACCACGCTGTTCGTCACCCACGACATCGACGAGGCGGTCTACCTGGGGCAACGCGTCATCGTGCTGTCCTCGTCGCCGACCGTGATCCTGGAGGACCTGAAGGTGGATCTGCCGCCCGAACGCGACCAGCTGACGACCCGCTCGCTGCCCCGGTTCGGCGAGTTGCGCGGGCACGTCTACCGGCAGATCCAGCGGGCCAGGGACCGGCGATGACGACCGTCCGGGACGCCACGTTCGACGTGCTCAGGCGGTACGGCCTGACTACGATCTTCGGCAACCCCGGCTCCACCGAGGTGACCCTGCTGACCGGGCTCCCGGACGACCTGCGTTTCGTGCTCGCGCTCCACGAGGGGTCCGTGGTGGGGATGGCCACGGGGTGGGCGATCGGGCACGAGGCGCCCGCGCTGGCCGTGCTGCACACCACGGCCGGGCTGGGGAACGCGGTGGGGGCCATCGCCACCGCCCGGGTGAACCGGGTGCCGCTGGTGATCCTGGTCGGGCAGCAGGACCGGCGGCATCTGGCGCTGGAGCCGTTCCTGACCGGGCACCTGAGCGGGCTGGCCGGGGACTATCCGGTGCGGGTGGACCAGCCGGTGCGCGCGCAGGACGTGCCCGGGGCGGTGGCCCGGGCCTTTCACGAGGCGACGACCTTCCGCGGGCCCGCGCTGGTCGTGGTGCCGATGGACGACTGGGAGGCGCCCTTCTCGGGCGAGACGGTGGCGGCGCCCGCGCGGATGGTGCGGCCCGCCGGCATCCCGGACGATGACCTCGCGCCGCTGGTGGAGCTGCTGTCGGGGGCCCGGTCGCCGGCGATCGTCGCGGGCGCGGGGGCCGGGTGGGAGGCGCTGGTCACGCTGGCCGAGCGGCTCGGGTGTCCCGTGTTCCAGGAGTCGTTCGGGGGGCGGGCCGGGTTCCCGCAGGACCATCCGCAGTACGCGGGGGTGCTGCCCGCCGACCGGGTTCGGCTGCGGGAGGCGCTGGCGGGGCACGACGTGGTGCTCGCGGTGGGGGCTCCCGTCTTCCGGCAGTATCCGTACGCGCCCGGTCCCCTGGTGGCGGCGGGGACGTCGGTCGCGGTGATCACGGACGACCCGGCCGAGGCACATCGCAGCCCGGCCGACCTGGCCTACCTCGCCTCGCCGTCGGCCGTCTGCGCCCGGCTGGCCGCTCTGCTCCCCTCATCGTCACCGGCCGCGGGACGGGCTCCCATGGCGGACGTTCCCGAACTGCCCGCTGCGGGGCGGCCGTTGCGGGCGGCGCACGTGCTGCGCGAGCTGGCGCTGCGGCTGCCCGCCGACACCGTGCTCGTCGAGGAGACCCCCTCGTCCCGCCCCGACCTGCACCGGCTCGTGCCCGCCAGGACCCCGCTCGGCTTCCTGTCGGCGGCCATGGGCGGGCTGGGGTTCGCCGTGCCCGCCGCGGTGGGCCTGCGGATGGCGCTCCCCGACCGGCCCGTGGTCGCCGTCGTGGGCGACGGGTCGGCCCTCTACGGCGTGCACGGGCTCTGGAGCGCCACGCACTACCGGGTGGGCGCGCTGTTCGTCGTGCTCTCCAACGGCCGGTACGCGATCATGGACCGGCTGGCCGACAAGCAGGGCGGCAAGGCGCCGTGGCCGCCGTTCACCGAGGTGGACATGGGCGGCCTGGCCAGGTCTTTGGGCTGCCCCGCCAGGCGGGTGGACTCGTACGACGAGCTGACGGCGGCACTCGACGCGGTGCTCCCGTCGCTCGCGGCCCGCGAGGAGCCCCTGCTGCTCGACGTGACCGTGACCGTGGATCCGGACTTCCAGCCTTAGGAGGCTCACCATGACGTTCCTCGACCCCAAGATCTGGACGGGATCGATCTTCGACGGCGGATGGACGGCCTCGCGCGCCGGTGACGCGCCCGTCACCGAGCCCGCCACCGGCGACGAACTCGGCCGCGCGGGCACCGCCGGCGCCGACGACGTGACCGCTGCCGCCGTACGGGCCCGGTCGGAGCAGCGGGCGTGGGCCGCCACGCCGTACGAGGAGCGGGCGGCGCTGCTGCGGCGGGCCGGACGGCTGTTCGAGGAGCACGCGCAGGAGATCCAGGACTGGATCGTCCGGGAGTCCGGCGGCGTGCCGGGCAAGGCCGGGTTCGAGACGCACGTGGCGGCGCAGGAGTGCTACGAGGCGGCGGCGCTGGCCTCGCAGCCCCTGGGCGAGGTGCTGCCGACGGCCCGCAAGCGGCTCAGCTTCGCGCGGCGGGTGCCGGTCGGGGTCGTGGGGGTGATCGCGCCGTTCAACTTCCCGCTGATCCTGGGCATCCGGTCGGTCGCCCCGGCGCTGGCGCTGGGGAACGCGGTGGTGTTCAAGCCGGACCAGCGTACGGCCGTGTGCGGCGGGTTCGCGATCGCGCGGGTCTTCGAGGAGGCCGGGCTGCCGAGCGGGCTCCTGCACGTGCTGCCCGGCGGTCCCGAGGCCGGTCAGGCGCTGGTCGCCGACCCGAACATCCCCGTGATCTCCTTCACCGGCTCCACCGCCGCCGGGCGCAAGGTCGGGGAGGCGGCGGCGCGCCTGCTCAAGCGGGTCCACCTGGAGCTGGGCGGGAACTCGGCGCTGGTCGTCTTCGACGACGCCGACCTCGGGGCCGCCGCGTCGGCGGGCGCGTGGGCGTCGTTCTTCCACCAGGGGCAGATCTGCATGACCTCGGGACGGCACCTCGTGCACGAGGCCGTGGCCGAGGAATACGTCGAGCGCCTGGCCGCCAAGGCCACGGGGCTGCCGGTGGGCGACCCCGCCACCGGGCAGGTCGCGCTCGGGCCCCTGATCGACGCCGGGCAGCGCGACCGGGTGCACCAGCTGGTCACCGCGAGCGTCTCCGCCGGGGCCCGGCTCGCCGCCGGGGGGACGTACGAGGGGCTGTTCTACCGGCCGACCGTGCTGGCCGAGGTGCCGGTGAGCGCGCCGGCGTACGCGGAGGAGGTGTTCGGGCCGGTGGCGCCGGTGACGACGTTCTCCACGCTGGAGGAGGCTGCGGCGCTGGCCGCGGACTCGGAGTACGGCCTGTCGCTGGGCATCCTCACGCGGGACGTGATGAAGGGGATGGCGCTGGCCGACCTGGTGCCGACGGGGATCGTGCACATCAACGACCAGACCGTGGACGACGAGGCCGTGGCGCCGTTCGGCGGGGTGGGGGCCTCGGGGACGGGGGCGCGGTTCGGCGGCACCGGGGCGAACGTCGACGCCTTCACCGAGACGCAGTGGGTCACCATGCAGGGGGACATCGCCACGTACCCGTTCTAGGGGTGTGCGGCCGGCGCGGGGCGCCGGCCGCACGTACGTCGAGAGCGTTCAGCAGCTCATAGGGAGCGCTCGGCGGCCTCCACCACGTTGGACAGCAGCAGAGCGCGGGTCATGGGCCCGACGCCGCCCGGGTTGGGCGTCAGGAACCCCGCGACCTCCGCCACGTCGAGCGCCACGTCACCGGCGATCTTGCCGTTGACGCGGGAGACCCCCACGTCGAGGACGGCCGCGCCGGGCTTGACCATGTCACGGGTGATCAGACCGGGTACGCCCGCCGCCGCCACCACGATGTCCGCCCGGCGAACGTGTCCGGCCAGGTCCTGGGTGCCGGTGTGGCAGAGGGTCACGGTGGCGTTCTCGCTGCGGCGGGTGAGCAGGAGGCCCAGCGAACGGCCCACCGTGATGCCGCGCCCGACCACGGCCACCTCGGCGCCCTTGATCGGCACGCCGTACTCCTGCAGGAGCAGCACGATGCCGTACGGGGTGCACGGGAGCGGGGCGTCGACCATGTGGACGAGGCGGCCCAGGTTGATCGGGTGGAGGCCGTCGGCGTCCTTGGCCGGGTCCATGCGCTCGAGCAGGGCCATCGCGTCGAGGTGCTTGGGGAGAGGGAGCTGGACGATGTAGCCGGTGCACTCGGGTGAGGCGTTGAGCTCGTCGATGGCCGCCTCGACCTGGGCCTGGGTGGCGGTCGCCGGGAGGTCGACGCGGATGGAGGCGATGCCCACCTCGGCGCAGTCGCGGTGCTTGCCCGCGACGTAGATCTGGCTGCCGGGGTCGTCACCCACGAGAACGGTGCCCAGGCCGGGCGTGATGCCGCGTTCCTTGAGCGCGGCCACTCGGGTCGTGAGGTCTGCCTTTATCTTGGCGGCGGTCGCCTTGCCGTCGAGTTTCACTGCGCTCATGCGGCAATCCTTCCACGTCCCCTCACGCCCTCAACACGCCACTCCCAACAGCGGCCACCCGCCCTTGCCCCCGAGAGCCCATCCTGGGCCGGGGTATCCACAAGTTATCCACAGAAACCAGGTAGCCAGCCCCGGTTATCCACAGGTAATCATTGACATCGTTGTCATTGATCTTGGAAGGGCTTAGTGTTGCGGGCGCCAGCAACATGCGCGCCAAGAAGGTCGAACTCGTGCCCGGACTCGAACACCCTGGCGACCCCCGCCAGCCCGACAACCACCACAAACATTGATGAACTACGTACTTGCCATCGACATCGGAGGGACCAAGCTCGCCGCCGCGCTGGTGGACGAGGAAGGTTCCGTGTTGCGTTCCGGTACACGGCCCACGCCGCGTACGGACGTCATGTCCGCCCTGGCGGCTCTCATCACGGAAGTGACCGAGGGCGGCCCGCCACCGGAAGCCGTCGGGATCGGATGCGCCGGCCCGCTGGACCTGACCGCCGGGACGGTGAGCCCGGTGAACATGCCCAGCTGGCGCGGATTCCCCCTGCGCGAGGAGGTGCGGAAGCTGACAGGGCTGCCCACCGTGCTCGCCGGCGACGCACAGTGCTTCGCGCTCGGCGAGCACTGGCTGGGAGCGGGACGCGACAGTACGTCCCTGCTCGGCATCGTCGTGTCCACCGGGATCGGCGGCGGATTGGTGATCGACGGCATGCCGCTCCTGGGACCGACCGGGAATGCCGGACATGTCGGTCACATGTCCATCGACCCCAACGGCGAGCGGTGCGAGTGCGGCGGCCGGGGCTGTGTCGAGCGCTACGCCAGCGGACCCAACCTCGCCCGCTGGGCCTTGGACAACGGCTGGTCCCCCGCCCTCGATGGACCTGAGGAGAAGGCGGACGCCCGAGCACTCGCCAGGGACGCGGCAGCGGGCGATCCGGTCGCGGTGGCGGCGTTCGAACGCGGCGCGCGGGCGCTGGCCGGAATGATCGCCTCAACGGCGGCCGCGGTCGAGATCACCACCGTGGTCATCGGGGGTGGCGTGTCGGCGGCCGGGAAGGTGCTGTTCGATCCGCTGGAGCGGATCCTCGATGACGTGGCCGGGCTGGCGTTCGTCCGGGTGGTGCAGGTCCATCAGAGCACCCTTGGCGTGGACGCAGCCCTGGCGGGAGCAGCCCGTTTGGCGTCTATGGCCCGTTAGGCGGCCTTTGAGCGCCTCCTGTCGGTACGCGATCGATCGATGGCGTACCGGCGGAGGCGCCGATCACGTTCAGCCCGTGGGGGTGGAGCGGTGGGTTACTCGCGTTCGGCGGCCTGGGCTTCGCGACGTTCGATGATCCGGCGGGTGATCGGGATGATCTCCACCACGCGGCTGCCGAGGTAGGCCCCGATCAGGGCGAGCACCAGGAGGACGAAGGGGCTGGTGGCAATGCCGTTCATGGTGACGAAGACCTGCAGGATCAACTCGAGCAAGAGGGGCTCCGTGGGATTGGGCGAGCTAGGGGTGGCACTCAGGGTAACCGCAGCCGGCGCGTGCTTGCCCATAAAACGGCCAAACGACAACATGATCGTCAATGCAGCTCTTTAGCGGACGATTGAGACGACATCGGACGATCATCACGCAATGAGCGCCGGGACCGCCGACTCGTGGGCGTCGACAAATCCGGTGCCCCTCGCACGGCGATCGTCCCGCCCTGGGTAACACCGCGATCCCCACCGTGAGCGACACAGCGGCCCCCGCCGTACTCAGCGAATGCCCCCGAGCCCTCCGTGCACGACGACCCCTTCCGAGCGAGGTGATGGTGTCCGCCGTACCCGGCGAACGCTCCAGGCGGCACGGAGGTCCCCTGCCTCGCCCTACGAACCCCCGAGCGACACGGAGGTCCTCGCACGGCCACCGGGGTGAGGTGAGTGAGGGCCAGAGGCGGGTTCTGGCCCTGAGGTGGTGAGGGTGCGGGCTGCCGTGGGTGGGTTAGTGGAAGAAGTGGCGGGTGCCGGTGAAGTAGAGGGTGATGCCGGCCTTTTCGGCGGCCTCGATGACTAGTTCGTCCCGGATTGAGCCGCCGGGCTCCACGATGAACCGGACGCCCGCGTCGATCAGCACCTGAGCCCCGTCCGGGAACGGGAAGTACGCGTCCGAGGCCGCGACCGCCCCCTCCGCGCGCTCGCCCGCCCTGGAGACCGCCAGGCGGCACGAGTCGACCCGGTTGACCTGGCCCATGCCCACGCCCACCGTCGCCCCGTCGCTGGCCAGCAGGATGGCGTTGGACTTCACCGAGCGGCAGGCGCGCCAGGCGAACTCCAGGTCCGCCAGTTGCTCGGGCGAAGCCGGGGTGCCGGTCTTGAGCTCCCACTGCGCGGCCGAGTCGCCGGACGCGTCCACCTTGTCCACGGACTGCGCCAGGACGCCGCCGTCGATCTCGCGAAGCTCCACCTGCCGCGACGGCCCCTCCGGGCACTCCAGCAGGCGCAGGTTCTTCTTGGCCCGCAGGACCTCCAGCGCCTCCGCCGCGTAAGACGGCGCGATGACGACTTCGGTGAAGATGTCGGCGATCTGCCGGGCCAGCTCGGCCGTGACCTCGCGGTTGACGGCGATCACGCCGCCGTACGCCGAGACGGGGTCGCACGCGTGCGCCTTGCGGTGCGCCTCGGCCACGTCGGCGCCGATGGCGATGCCGCACGGGTTCTGGTGCTTGATGATGGCCACGCACGGCTCACTGAAGTCCCAGGCGGCCCGCCAGGCGGCGTCGGAGTCGAGGTAGTTGTTGTACGACATCTCCTTGCCGTGCAGCTGCTCGGCGTTGGCCAGCCCGCTCGTGCCGGCCGTGTAGAGGGCGGCGCTCTGGTGCGGGTTCTCGCCGTAGCGCAGCGTGGCCTTGCGCTCGTACGTCGCCCCTGTGAAGGCCGGGAACCGGTCCTCCCCGTACGTCCGCGCGAACCAGTTGGCCACCGCCACGTCGTACGAGGCCGTGTGCGCGTACGCGATGCCCGCCAGCCCCCTGCGCTCGGCCAGCGTGAAGCCGCCCTCGGTCAGCGCGTTGAGCACGTCGCCGTAGAACCCGGGGTCGACCACGACGGCGCAGGTGTTGTGGTTCTTGGCGGCGCCGCGGATCATGGCGGGCCCGCCGATGTCGATCTGCTCGACGCACTCCTCGTCGGACGCGCCGGAGGCCACCGTCTCCTGGAACGGGTAGAGGTTGACCACGACCAGCTGGAACGGGTCGATCTCCAGCTCCTCCAGCTGGGACACGTGGTGCGGCTTGGTGACGTCGGCCAGCAGGCCGGCGTGCACGCGCGGGTGCAGCGTCTTGACCCGCCCGTCCAGGCACTCCGGGAACCCGGTGAGCTGCTCGACCTTGGTCACCGGGATCCCGAACGACGAGATCGCGGCGGCCGTGCCACCGGTCGAGACGATCTCCACCCCGGCGCCGTCGAGGGCTCTGGCCAGCTCCTCGAGCCCGGACTTGTCGTAAACAGCGATCAGCGCGCGCCGGATGGCGATGCGTGTCACGTGGATTCCCCTCCTGTTAGGTTGCCGATGCGGACCTGGCGTCCGCTGACCGTCCAGCCCTCGCGAGCCATCCGGCCGACGATCTCGACGAGCAGGCGCCGCTCGACGGTCTTGATGCGCTCGTGCAGGACCGCCTCGTCGTCGTCCGGGAGTACGGACACCGCCTCCTGGGCGACGATCGGACCGGTGTCGACGCCGGAGTCGGCCAGCATCACCGTGCAGCCGGTCACCTTGACCCCGTGGGCGAGCGCGTCCCGCACGCCGTGCGCGCCGGGGAACGACGGCAGCAGCGCGGGGTGCGTGTTCAGCACGGGAAAGGCGTCGAGGGTCGGCGGCCCCAGAATTTTCATGAAACCCGCCGACACCACCAGGTCAGGCTCGTACGCGGCGATTCTGGCCGCGATGGCGGAATCCCATTCCGCCCGCGTCGCATAATCGCCCAATTTTTCAACGAAAGTTGGGACTTGTGCCCTCGTTGCCCTGGCCAGCCCTTCGATCCCATCCCTGTCCGCACCGACCGCGACCACGCGAACCCCGTACGACGGGTCGGCGGAAGCGTCCAGCAGGGCCTGTAGGTTGGTTCCAGAGCCGGAGACGAGGACGACGAGCCGCCCAGCCTTTGACACGCACACTCCAATGAGGAAACAGGGTGGGGGTGTCAGAATATCGGTTCCTCGCCCGGCGACGCAGAGGAGGTCAGGTGTCGACACCGGTGCAGGCACCGGCAGGCCAGCAGCCCGCCGATTCGGCGGGTCGCCGAGCGATCTGGTTGTCCATCGCAGCGCTGGCCATGACGTTCATGTTGCCGCTCGCAGGCCTGGTCATGGCGCTGTTCGCGCTCGTGGCGGGGATCCGGGCGCTGCCGCTGCTGAAGTCCGCGGGCCGGTCCGCAGGCGTCGCCGTGGGCGGCATCACGGTCTCCTCGATCGCGCTGGCGCTGTCGGCCATGGCCACGGGGATGCAGCTGTACCTGATGGACGAATACTCGGCCTACCAGGAGTGCATGAAGGGCGCGGGGACCGTTTCGGCGCAGGGCGAGTGCTTCACGCAGTTCAGGGACGCGGCCCAGCGCAAGCTGCCCGCCGACGTGCTGCAGCTGCTCGGCACCGTGCAGCCCTGAGCCGGACGCGGGTCAGTCGCGGTCCCAGGCGTACGGGTCGAGGTAGATGACGTGGCCGCCGCGGTCGTCCGACTCGTCCACGATGTCCTTGCGGGGCGGGCGGTCGGGCTGCGGCAGGCGCGGGCGGGCCTGGGCCAGCGTCTCTGCCTCGGCTGAGGCGTGCTCGTCCTGCCAGTCGTCCCGGATGACCGGGATCTCCTGAGTGTCGGCCTCGGTGGCGTCCATCCAGTGGCCGGGCAGCGGGCGCGGGTCCGACTCGGCCAGGCCGACCTTGCTCGCCGCCTTGGCGATGGCGGCCCCGGCCTTGCGTACGGGGGCGGCCGCCTTGTCGAGCGGCGTGCGGGCGCGCTTGTTGAGCAGCAGCAGGTTGGCCACGCCGGCGGAGATGCCCGCGGCCACGCCGACCTCCACCGCGACGGAGAGCGCCACCTCCCAGGGCGAGGGCCCGATCGTGGCCAGCCGCCCGCCGCCGATGGGCCCGCCGGAGAGTGCCGCCAGCAGTCCCGCCACGAGCCCGGTGACGACCCCGCTGAGGAACCCCCACAGCGGCGCCGCCTCGTAGGAGGGCGACGGCGAGATCCGGGCCACCATGACCCCCGCGACGGCCCCAGCCGCGAACGGCACCGCGACCACCGCCATCATCCACCCCGGCACGGGCCCGCTCTCCGGCAACGCCCCCAGCAGCGGCAGGCTCGGCACCGTGCCGAGCTGCACCCCCGTGGGCGCGACCAGGGTCTCGGCGCCGATCGCGAACCCGGGCCCGGCGATGTAGGACGAGGCCCAGACGACGGCGTTCAGCAGGTAGAGGAGCTGCAGCAGCAACAGCAGCACGCCGCCGACGAGCCCCGGCGAGAGCACGTCGGACAGCTCCTTGACCTGCCCGAAGTTCAGCACGATGGCGACCAGCACCAGCGCGAGCCCGGCCACGAGCAGCAACGCCGTGGCGACCGCCGTGCCGACGGTGAGCGCGCGTATGCGCTCGGGCAGCAGCCGCAGCATCACCCGCCAGGGCCCGATCATCCGCGCCGTGGCCAGCGACCCCGCCAGGAACGCCAGCACGAAGTGGCTGAGCAACGCCTCGCCGATGAACGGCTGCGTGATCTCGTTGCTCGCCGCGAGCGCGATCAACCCCGCGAGCAGCGCGTACGGCGCCGCCAGCGACACCCCCGCCTGGACGACCACGGCGAGCTGGGCGCGGCGACGGGCTCCGGCCTGCTCCTTGGGGCTGTTCTTCGGCAGCCGGGCGGGCAGCCGCAGCCGCAGGTCGGCGTCGCGGGCCATCCACCGCCCGGCGCGGTAGAGGAGCACGGCGGGCAGCACGATCAGCCCCAGTGGCAGCAGCCCGACCCGCCCGCCCTGGATCGCGAACCCGGCGTGGTGCGCGGCCAGCCAGAGCTGCGCCGCCGTGCGGAACACTCCCGGCAGCCCCGTGCCCAGCGTGCCGCGCGGCGCGGCGATCCAGCCGACGAGGGTGAGCGTGGTGAGCGCGGCCAGCCCGACGCCCAGCGTGGCGGCGGCGGCCAGCATCCCGGACACGGGTAGCGGCCGCCTCGTCTCGTCGTCGTCGCCCGAGCTCCCGGGGAGCTTGCCTAGCATCGACCGGGGGGCAGCACGCAACTGGTCGAGAATCGCCGTCACAGTAGGCGATTTTCTCAAGGTTTCCCGACCGGCGCTTGGTTGACGCGCCGCCGTCCACCCACTTTGTGGCGTCGAACTACACCCGATTTGTCCTCCGGGCCCCGAACCGGCCACGGAGACGGCCCACGGGGCGGCGTAACGGCGGCCGGCCCCGCGCACCTCGTGACCGTCTCCCTGGACAGGGGCCGGCCACGTGCGGCGGGTGGGTTGCCCGCCGCAAGCGTAAAAGATGGGGAGGGGAAAGCCCCGTGCGGTGCGAACCGCACGGGGCTTTCGGAAAACGGAAACCCGGTGATCAGCGTGCCTGCATGATCTCGCGCATGAGGCGGGCGGTCTCGGAGGGGGTCTTGCCGACGCGGACGCCGACCTTCTCCAGGGCCTCCTTCTTGGCCTGGGCGGTGCCCGCGGAGC
Organism: Nonomuraea sp. NPDC003707; assembly: GCF_053587055.1. Taxonomy (NCBI): domain Bacteria; kingdom Bacillati; phylum Actinomycetota; class Actinomycetes; order Streptosporangiales; family Streptosporangiaceae; genus Nonomuraea; species Nonomuraea sp. NPDC003707. The sequence continues at coordinate 470,320 of NZ_JBSFNK010000005.1, forward strand.
CCGACACGATGGCGCCGGCGTGGCCCATGGTCTTGCCCTCGGGGGCGGTGAAGCCCGCGACGTAGGCCACGACCGGCTTGGTGACGTGCTGCTCGATGTAGGCGGCCGCCCGCTCCTCGGCGTCACCGCCGATCTCGCCGATCATGACGATCGCGTCGGTGCCCGGGTCCTCCTGGAACGCCTGGAGCGCGTCGATGTGGGTCGTGCCGATGACGGGGTCGCCACCGATGCCCACAGCGGTCGAGAAGCCGAAGTCACGCAGCTCGTACATCAGCTGGTACGTCAGCGTGCCCGACTTCGAGACCAGGCCGATGCGGCCCGCGGTGGTGATGTCGGCCGGGATGATGCCCGCGTTGGAGGCACCGGGGGAGGCGATGCCGGGGCAGTTGGGGCCGATGATGCGGGTCTTGTTGCCCTTGGAGACGGCGTACGCCCAGAACGCGGTGCTGTCGTGGACCGGGACGCCCTCGGTGATCACCACGCACAGCGGGATCTCGGCGTCGATGGCCTCGATGACCGCGTCCTTGGTGAACGCCGGCGGCACGAACACGACCGACACGTCGGCGCCGGTCTTCTCCATGGCGTCCTTGACCGTCCCGAACACCGGCAGGCCCTCGTGCGTGATGCCGGCCTTGCGGGCGTTCACGCCGCCGACGACGCGGGCGCCGGAGGCGAGCATGCGGCGGGTGTGCTTGGTGCCCTCACCACCGGTCATGCCCTGAACGATGATCTTGCTGTTCTCAGTCAACCAGATGGCCATGGGTCACGCACCTACCGCAGCGAGCTCGGCGGCACGCTTGGCCGCGTCGTCCATCGTGTCTACCAGCTCGACCCGCGGGAGCGCGGCGTCGGCCAGGATCTGCCGCCCGAGCTGGGCGTTGTTGCCGTCGAGGCGGACCACGAGCGGGTGGGTCACAGCCTCGCCGCGGCTCTCCAGCAGCTTGAACGCCGAGACGATGCCGTTGGCGACGGCGTCGCAGGCGGTGATGCCGCCGAAGACGTTCACGAAGATCGACTTGACGCTCGGGTCAGAGAGGATGATCTCCAGGCCCGCGGCCATGACCTCGGCCGAGGCGCCGCCGCCGATGTCGAGGAAGTTCGCGGGGGACGGCTTGCCGGGGAACTGCTCGCCCGCGTAGGCCACCACGTCGAGCGTGGACATGACCAGGCCCGCGCCGTTGCCGATGATGCCGACGTCACCGTCGAGCTTGACGTAGTTGAGGTCCTTCTCCTTGGCCTTGGCCTCGAGCGGGTCCTCGGCCGCCTTGTCGGCGAGCGCCTCGTGGTCGGTCTGGCGGAAGCCGGCGTTGTCGTCGAGCGTGACCTTGCCGTCGAGGGCCTTGACCTGGCCGTCGGCCGACAGGATCATGGGGTTGACCTCGACGAGCGTGGCGTCCTCGTCGACGAAGCAGCACCAGAGCTTCTCGATGAGGTCGGCGGCGCCGTCGAGCGCCTTCTCCGGCAGGCCGCCGGCCACCGCGATCTCGCGGGCCTTCGCGCGGTCGATGCCGGTCAGCGCCGAGACCGGCACCTTGGCGACCTTCTCGGGCGCGGTGTGGGCGACCTCTTCGATGTCCATACCGCCCGCGGCGGAGCAGATGGCGAGGAAGGTACGGTTCGCGCGGTCGAGCAGGAAGGAGAAGTAGTACTCCTCCGCGATCGCGCTGGCCTCCTCGACGAGGACCTTGTGGACCGTGTGGCCCTTGATGTCCATGCCGAGGATGGCTTCGGCCTTCGTCACGGCGTCGGCCGCGTCGTCGGCCACCTTGACGCCTCCGGCTTTGCCTCGGCCACCGGTCTTGACCTGGGCCTTGACGACAACGCGGCCGGTCAGCTCCTCGGCGGCCGACCGCGCCTCCTCCACGTTGTGTGCGACGATGCCGCGTGGCACCGGGATGCCGTAGTCGGCGAAGAGTTCCTTCGCCTGATGTTCGAACAGGTCCACGAGGGTCCGTCCTCTTCCGTTTGGTCGCTCGCCCTCTGTCGGGTTCGCGCCCTGCTTTTCCGACTGATGTTCGACGCCCCGGGCAACCCGTGCGTGCCGGGCGTTTCCGCCGGTAAAGCCTAGCCCGAAGCTTGACCTGCACAGGTCATGGGGGCATGGTTCTTCCGCTCTGTGACGGTCATCTCACTTCTCCAGACCGACCCTGCACGAAAAATGCACCGTTTTGGCATCGCGTGCCCGGGCTGTCGATATATGGTCGTGATCTTCTATTGGCAGGCTTCTGCTCCCTCTCCTTTTGAATCGAACGGGGAAATCGTATGAAGCGAATTCTCGCGGGCTTGGCGTTAACCACGGCCGCAGCGCTCGTTACCGCCACACCTGCCGCGCAGGCCGCGCCGGTGGACCCGGTGAAGGCGCTCAAGAAGCAGTTCGTCGCGGGGCACGGTGTACGGATCTCCGAGAAGACCCGGATGTCCATGGACGGCAAGAGCATCGGGGTCAGCACGACGCTCGGCTCTTTCGAGTTCGGCAAGTCCGGAATCGTCGCGAGCGATGTCCGGACCCGCAGGCCCAGCAAGGACAAGAGCCTTGCGGCCGCGCTCGCCCCGCCGCGCATCATCACGGTCGGCGGCTACAGCTATGTTCAGGGCGGGCTGTTCACCGAGGACCTGCCCGAGGGCAAGAAGTGGGTTCGCTACGGCGGTGGCGAGGCGACCGGCGGCACCTACAACCAGATCCTCGACATCTTCGAGCCGAAGGTGCTGAAGACGCTGGTGTCGCGTGCCAAGAGCTTCAAGGGCGGCACGTACAAGGGCGCCCTCACGTACAGCGAACTGGCCAAGGCCTACGGCCAGAAGCTGTCCGGCACGATCGGCAAGATCAAGATTGACTACGCGCTGAAGGTCAACTCCAAGGGCCTGGTCACCGCGCTCACCTCGGGCTGGAGCCTGGACTTCGGCGTCCTGGGCAAGACCCGCTCCGAGACCGAGACCCGGTACCTCGGGTGGGGATCCAAGGTCAAGATCAAGGCTCCGGCCAAGGACCTGTGGGTCGACGTGGACGACCTCGGTGAGGACAGCGACGTTCCGCTGGAGATCCCGAACAACTCCCTGAACTCGCTCACCAACTGAGTAGCCCTCTCCGCCTCCTTCCGCCCGCCGGGTGGGAGGAGGCTTTCTCCTGCGCATAGGCGAGTTCTGGCGGCGGCGGTGGCCGCCACGGCGCTGGTCACCGCCGCACCCGACCTCTGATCCGGTGAAGGCGCTGAAGAGCCGGTTCGTGCCTGGGCGGGGCCACAAGGTGACGAAGCCCCGCCCGAGAAGCTGGTGACCAGCTCGGAAGTGCTCATTGACGAGATGCTGCAGGAACTGCGGATCCTCCCGAACGAGGCGCTCTCCTCCCGACAGGCGGTCCTCAGCCCGCGCGGGCCAAGTGAGGCTGTTTCGTGTAGTCGGTCAGGCCGATGATGTTCCCCCAGGGGTCGGCGACCTCGACCGTCCACCCCGTGAACACCTCGAACGGCTCGATCCCCAGCTCATCGGCCGCCGCGCGGGCATCGGGCACCTCCAGCCATACGCGCATGGAGCCCGGCCCGCCCTCCTGGACCCGTACCAGCAGCCCAGGGGTCTCCTCCCCGATCGCGAACAGCGCCAGCTCCCCCGTCGCGAACTTCTCCTCCAACCCCAGCACACCCCCGTAGAACTCCCGGGCCCGCGCCAGGTCCGCGACCCCGACCAGGATGTTGTCGACGCCGAGGATCCTCATGACGCGAGCCTCGGGTGGCCGCGCCAGGCGGGCATCGAGCGCATGTAGGCCCTGGTGGCCTCCTCGGCCTCGGCCCTGGCCTGGCCGGTGCGCTGGGTCTGCCACTGCACCATGCGCTCGAACCGCTCGTCGAAGTCCTGCAGCGTCCCGTCCGGCTTGGCGCACATCCGGCACCACGTGCTGTCCGGGTGACCGGGGGCGTGGTCGTCGGCGGTCCGCATGGGCATCCCGCAGCTCTGACAGTTCACGGCTCGTCCTCTCCTGGGTCTTCGCCCCTGAGGAGCGCCCGGAGCCCCGTGACGAGCCCTTCGCGCTCCTGGGACGTCATCTGACGTACGGCCCGCGCCAGCAGGTCGTCCTCGAGCACCCGCGGCGCGGCCGCCGCGAAGGCCGCCCGCCCTTCGTCCGTGACCCACACGAACACCCGCCGCCGGTCGCGCTCGTCCCTGATCCTGCCCACCAGGCCGCGTTCCTCGACCCGGTTGACCAGCTCGGTCGTCGCGGCCTTGGACAGTTGCAGGTGCTCGGCCAGCTCGCTCAGGGTGAGCGGCCCGGCGGCCTGCAGGTGGCCGAGCACGGCGTGCATCCTGGCGGTCAGCCCGGCCGCGACCGGTCGCTTGGACGCCTTGAACCGCCGGTAGATCGCAGGGTAGAGCCGCGCGACCTCGCGGGCCGCCTCCGCTTCTTCCATCACTTCTTTCGTGTACGAACTATTCGTGTACGAACTGTACTCCGCCTCAGGACCGGGGTCTACTCGAGCCGGGACTCCCGCAGGCCCGCCCATTCGAGCGAATGCCTGATGCCCTCCTCGACGGAGTAGCGGGCCTGCCAGTCCAGCAGGCTGCGGGCGCGGTCGCTGCGGGTGTAGGCGCCGGCCACGTCGCCGGGGCGCGGGTCGGTCTCGACGACCTCGATCGGACGGTCGACGACGCGGTTGAACGCCTCGGCCAGCTCACGGACGGTGGTGCCGGCGCCGGTGCCCAGGTTGATCACGTCGACGTCCAGCTCGTCGAACCGCCGCAGCGCCGCCACGTGCGCCGTCGCCAGGTCCCAGACGTGGACGTAGTCGCGGATGCCCGTGCCGTCCCTGGTCGGGTAGCCGGTGCCGGTGATCCGGAAGGGGATGCCGTCCTCGTACGCCTCGATCATCTTGCCGAGGGCGTGGCTGGGCCGCCGCAGTTGCAGACCGGTGCGCATCTCGGGGTCGGCGCCGATCGGGTTGAAGTAGCGCAGGGAGAGGATCCTGATCGGGCGGCCTGCGGCGATGTCGGCGAACATGGCCTCGCAGACCGCCTTGGTCCGCGCGTACGGGCTCTGGGGGTCGAGGGGGGAGTCCTCGTTCACCGTGTGGTCGTCGCCCGTGCGGTAGATGGACGCGGAGGAGCTGAAGATCATCCGGGTGCAGCCGTTGCGGATCAGGTGATCGACGAACTCGAGGCTCTTGGTGACGTTCGCGCGGTAGTAGCCGATGGGGTCGGCGACGGAGTCGGGGACCACAATGAGCGCGGCACAGTGGACTACGGCCTCAATATCCGGATATTCGGCGAATATCTTGTCAATCAGCGGGCCGTCGCTGATATCCCCTTCATAGAACGCCCGCCCCTTCGCGAACTCGCGCCTGCCCGTGATGAGGTTGTCGAGAATGACGGGCTCGATCCCGGCATCGAGGCACGCCGACGCGACCGTGCTCCCGATATATCCCGCCCCGCCAGTAATCAATACACGCATCCCAGCACCGTACCTAGAGACTGAGCATGAGTTGTATATGCTCAGCCGAACGCTCCGAACGGTGTTGAGCGTTCTGGTCGCCCGCGTACGCGCCGCGTCCGGGCGGCACGGATCGTGTCCGTGGTCCGGGGATGCGGGGGCGGGGTCCCTCACGCCCGCGGACGTCCGGTCCGGCCTGGACGGTCCGATGCCCCTGTCCATCGCTCCGGTGAGCAGGGGGCGGTGCCGTCCGTCGCCGGATCGGGTGCCCTTGGGCGCGTCTGCCGATCGCCACGGCGGCTGCGTCGTGGCGGGTGGTCGTGCGTTCTGTGGTGGTGAGGGGCTTTTGCCAGTGCTGGGCGCCCCACTTGGAGGTGTAGGCCGGGTCGGCGGCGATGATCGCGATACCCGTCTGGTCAGCCATCGAGGTGAGCCGGGCCCGGAGCTTGCTCGTGGGCATGTCGGAGATGAGCTTGCGGAAGCGTTTGCGGCGGCCGTGTTTCTCCCGAGTTTTCTCCGCGCGGAAGTCGAGGTCCTCGATGGCGATGGCGTTCACGCCGCAGGTGCGTGCCCAGTGCAGCAGCTGAGTCAGGGCGTGGCGGACCTGGGCGTCACGATGGTCTGCCGACCCGGACAGGTCGTAGGCGAAGCGGCGGGGGTTGCCGATGGGGTTGCCGTGGGCGTCCAGGCGCCAGGCGGCCAGGTGGTCGGCGTTGGTGTCCACGCCGATCACCCCGTGGGCGAGCGCGGCAGCCATGGGGATGGCTGGGAAAGCAGGTCGCTGCCAGGAGGCGGTGATGTACCAGCGTCCGCGCGCCGCGTCCAGGTGGATGCGGTAGGCCACGGCCCGGTTGGCCTCGATCCGATCCGCCCACTCGGTGCCGCGATGGGCGAAACGCACCCGGGCGGCGAGCACGTAGCGGCCGTGCGGCGCGTTCGCGTGCTGCGCCAGCGGCGCGGGCATCTTGATTGACACCTGGCCGTCGGGGGTGATGCGGATGGTCTCGTTACCGAAGCGTTTGCCGGACTCGCCGTCGGCGGCCAGGAACCAGCGCTCGGCCTCCCACCGCTGCCGCCACTCCGGTTCGGCGAGCTGTGCCTGGGCGAGGTTGTGCCGGGCGCGGGCGAGCTGTTTACCGCCTCGCACCACACGCACCCGCCCGGCTTGGCGGTCGGCCCGCTGGCGGGCGAGCCGGTCTTGCAGGAGGTGCAGGCGGCGGGACTTGGCGAACCACTCCTGCGTCGAGCGGTAGCCGCCCGGCTCCTTGCGGGTGCCCTTCTTCCCGACGGGCTGGGACAGCCGACGGGTGATCGTGACTATGGCGGCGGAGAGGTCGCGGATGTGGTCGGTCTGGCAGCGGCGGGCCAGCGCCCACTGATCGTGGGACGCTTTGGTGATGGCCCCGGCCCAGCGCGCCGACGACTGCACGGTCAACTCGCGCTTGCGCGCCGCCCAGGTGTCAGAGGAGTGCCCCAGCCCGTCGGCGCACCTGGTTTTCAGATCGGCGGAGGCCAGCGTGCCCAGATGCGCGCCGACCAGCCGCAACACTCTGTCGTCCTCAGGCGTGAGGCGCTTGAGCCGGTCGCGGACGGCCACACCGGATGGGCCGGACACGACGAAGGCGGGGGCGATCAGGCGCAGCTCAGCCATGCTCGCCGACCTCCGCCGTGATGCCGTCGTGGTCCATAGCCGACCGACGAGGGCACCACACGGTCGGCACCTGCGGATCGCGGTCGAACGGGCACGCCGACATGACTGGCACTCACTCTCCCGGTTTTCACGTTGTGTGATCACAAAGATACCAAGCGTTTGCGCTGCCGGGTAGAACATGTGCGCGATTAGCCTCGGCAGATGCACAACGCAGCCCCACTGACCAAGCCGGAACCCGAGCAGAGCGGACCCGGTGCGACAGCGATACGCCGAGCGAGGACTACCCCTGCGTGCACACGTGCCGTCGAATCCGCACTCCGGCGATGACGTGACCAGACCCATGTCATGCACGCTCAAACACGAACAGCCCTGCACCCCTTGATCAGCTTGTCCGGCTGGGTCCGGCTCACTTGCGCCTCCGCTCCTCCCCCCATCACGCCGTACCCCGAACCGCACTCGGCGCGACTCCGCCCCTCACAGCCAAGCCAGAACTACGCCCCAACCCCCCGGACCGCTCCTATAACCGACCTCGCCACCGCGCCGCAGGAGCCCCACCGCCATCAGCGCAGACACGCCCCGGCGTCACAGCCGAACTCGCCACCGCACCTCGACCACATCGTCTGGGCTTGTTGGTCCTGGGTTGGCGTGCGACATTTCCTGATATGGGAAGAGACGTGCCAAGCGTCGTCTTCAGCCGGGACGACCGACGGAAATATCGGGAAAAGGTGTATCGATGCCTCGACGTCTTCGCCCAGATGTTGCGCGAGTCCCGCTTTGAGGTCGAGCGCCCCCTCGCCGGCCTGGAGATCGAGCTCAACATCGTGGACGCGTACGGCGAGGCGGCCATGCGCAACGCCCAGGTGCTGGCCGCGATCGAGCAGCCGGACTGGGCCACGGAGCTGGGACAGTTCAACATCGAGATCAACATCGAGCCGCAGGAGCTGGGCGGCGACGGCGCGCTCCGCCTGGAGGACGACGTCAGGACACGGCTCAACCACGCCGAGGAACGCGCCCGCTCCCAGGACGGTCACCTCGTACTGATCGGCATCCTGCCCACGCTGCGCGAGCAGGACATCGGCGAGGGCACGCTCTCCGCGAACCCCCGCTACCGCCTGCTCAACGAGCAGATCTTCGCGGCCCGGGGCGAGGACCTGCACCTGGCCATCGAGGGCGTCGAGCGCCTGGACACCCACGCGGACAGCGTCGCCCCCGAGGCCGCGTGCACGAGCGTGCAACTGCATCTGCAGGTCAGCCCCGACGCGTTCGCCTCGCACTGGAACGCGGCCCAGGCCATCGCCGGGCCTCAGGTGGCGGTGGCGGCCAACTCCCCGTACCTGTTCGGCAAGGAGTTGCACCGGGAGACCAGGATCACCCTGTTCGAGCAGGCCACGGACACGCGGCCGGCCGAGCTGAAGACGCAGGGCGTGCGGCCGAGGGTGTGGTTCGGGGAGCGGTGGATCACGAGCGTCTTCGACCTGTTCGAGGAGAACGTCAGCTATTACCCGGCCCTGCTGCCCCTGTGCGAGGACGAGGACCCCCGTACCGAGCTCGAACAGGGCCGCATCCCCCACCTGCACGAGCTGACCCTGCACAACGGCACGATCTACCGGTGGAACCGGCCGGTGTACGCGGTGGTGGACGGGGTGCCGCACCTGCGCGTGGAGAACCGCGTGCTGCCCGCCGGGCCCACCGTGGCCGACATCGCGGCGAACGCGGCGTTCTACTACGGGTTGATGCGCGTGCTGCCGTACACCGAGCGGCCGATCTGGAGCCAGATGTCGTTCCAGGCGGCGGAGGACAACCTCGGCGCGGCGGCGCGGCACGGGCTGGACGCGCGGCTGTACTGGCCGGGCATGGGTGAGGTGCCAGCGGCCGAGCTGATCCTGCGGCGCCTGCTGCCCATGGCGCGCGAGGGGCTGGCCAGGTGGGGCGTGGACGGTCCCGTGGCCGACCGGCTGCTCGGCATCATCGAGGGGCGCTGCCTGACCGGCCGTACGGGGGCGAGCTGGCAGGTGGAACGCGTGCGCGCGCACGAAGAAGTCTCCGGGGACCGGCACGAGGCGTTGCGGTCCATGACGCTCGAGTACGTCGAGCGGATGCACACCAACGAACCCGTGCACACTTGGGACGAGTGAAGCCCGTGAAGCGCATCCTGGTCCTCGCCCTGGTCCTCCTGGTCGGCGCCTGCGGTCTGGGCAGGCGGCCGTCCATGGACACCCAGGGGGCCGACTCGTTCGAGGACGATGTGCGCACAGCCCGTACGCTGACGGAGGCGTTCTGGACCCGGCAGTTCCAGCAGAGCGGGCGGACTTATCGGCCTATCTCCGACTTCGTCCCCTACTCCGGGAACTCCGGACCCAGCTGCGGCAACGAGCCCGCCGTCCCGAACAACGCCTTCTACTGCCCCATCGGCCACTTCATCGCCTTTGACCAGACCTGGATGGAGTCGCTCTGGAACGAGATGGGCGACGGGTCGGTCTATGTGATCATTCCCCACGAGTTCGGGCACGCGATCCAGGCGCAGCTCCAGACGAACTTCCAGCTCAACGTACAAATGGAGCTCCAGGCCGACTGTTATGCGGGCGGGACCCTCTCGGCGCTCGTGCGCTCGGGCGTGCTCGACACGCAACCGGGCGACGAGGACGAGCTGCTCACGAGCCTGGAGGCGGCGGGCGACCCGACGGACGACTGGCTGAACCCGTCGGCTCACGGGACGGCCGAGCAGCGCCAGACGTCGTTCGCGACCGGCTACCGGGACGGCGTGAACGCATGCTGACCGGGGCGTACACGAGGGGCGCGGATCGGACCCCAGGATGTATACGCGGGTCAACCCAGAGGATGATGTATCTGATCATGCCCACGCTCTACCGTTGACCCATGCCATTGGAGGAGATCGGCTGGCTGCGAAGGGGTGCGTGCAGATCCAGCGACCCTGACCTCTTCTTCCCCCTCGCCCCCACCCCCTTGCAGGAGGCCCGCGCCAAAGCGGTCTGCGCGCGCTGCCAGGTCATCGAGGAGTGCCGCGCGTACGCGTTACGTTCGGGCGAGTCGGAGGGCATCTGGGGCGGCCTCACCCCGGAGGAGCGCCGCCGCAGCCGCTTCCCCACAGGCTGGCGCCGCCCAGCCGCCTCCTGACGCCAATCGGCCGGCGACGCGGGCGAAGCCGACCCCGTGAGCGTGAGCGGAGCCGGCGGCGTAGGCGAAGCCGAGCGCGTGAGCGTGGGCGGAGCCGGCGGGGTGGGTGGAGTGCGTAGTGCGTGGGCGAAGATGAGGTGGGCGACGTAGCCTGGCAAGGGTGTTGCTCCGCTCGATCGCGATCCTCGCCGCAGCCAACCTCCTGAACAACAAGGTGGCCCCCCGCCTGGCCCCCCTGACCTCGGCCGCCGCGACCGCCGCCCTGGTGGCGGCGGCCCGCAGGTCCGGCCTGTCGTGGAAGGAGCTCGGGTTCGAGCACGGCCGGCGCGGCGCCGTGGCGGGAGGCGCGCTGGCGGCGGCGGTGGCGGCCGTTTACGCCGTCGGCATCGCCAACCCCCGCACCAGGCAGCTCTTCCACGACGAGCGTGCCCTGTCGCTCTCGCGCGCCCGCGTCCTGGAGGAGGCCCTGCTCCAGGTCCCGCTGGGCACGGTCCTGCTGGAGGAGGTGGGTTTCCGGGGCGCCCTGTACGCGATGCTGCGCAAGGATCACGGCACGGTGGCCGCCACGGCGATCTCGTCGTCCCTGTTCGGCCTCTGGCACATCCTCCCGGCCATCGACATGGCCCACGCCAACCCCGCCCTCGGCGCCCTGACGTCGGCCGACTCCCCGGCCCGCCTGGACACGGCGCGGGTGGTGGCGGGAAGCGTGGTGTCCACGGCGGCGGCCGGGGTGCTGTTCTGCGAGCTCCGGCGCCGCGGCGGCCTCCTGACCCCGGCCATGCTGCACCTGGCCACCAATTCCTTCGGCTATCTCTTCGCTCGCCTCGCCGCCAAGCGAAAGTGACGGAACGTGAGCATTTCCGGCACTCCGGTGGATCTTTGATCAGCCGAGGATGAGGATTCCTGACCTGAAGGGGGAAGATCCTTCACCTTCGATTGGAGCGTTCCATACACGCTCCACCTCGATGCTTTAACGTCTCCAGCGCGCGCTTCCCGAGGTCGGGAAATGCGTATATCAAGATCATGAGTTCTGATATACGATGGAGGCACGGAGGTGGTGTTGCATGCGTACGGTAATCGACATCGACAAGGAGCTGCTGGAGGTCGCCCAGCACGAGTTGGGGACTTCGACCATGAAGGAGACGGTGAACGCGGCCCTGGAGGAGATCGCCGAAAGGGCAAAGCGTCGCGAAGCGTTCGAATACTGGCGCACCCGGGACTACTCCGATCTTCTGGATCCGGAGATCATGAAGCATGCGTGGTAGCCACCGGCGTGGTCTACCTCATCGACAAGAGCGCACTGGCGCGCATGCCGCACCCGGCGGTCCACCGGGCACTCGAGCCGCTCATGCTCGACAAGATGCTGGCCATCTGCGAGGTCACGCAGCTTGAGGTCCTCTTCAGCGCGCGTGACCCGGCGGGCTACGAGCGCGACGCCCACTACCTGCGCGAGGGCTTCCGCCTCCTGTCGATCCATGAGAAGGAGGCGGCCGCCCGGGCGCTGGACGTCCAGGCGATCCTCGCGCGCAAATCGCACCACCGGGCCGTCGGACCGAGCGACCTGCTGATCGCCGCCTGTGCCGAGGTGCACGGGGCGACGATCCTGCATTACGACCGGGACTTCGACGTGATCTCCGAGGTCACCGGCCAGCCCTCGCTCTGGGTCGTGTCCCCAGGGTCGGTGCCCTAGGGAGGGTCAGCCCGTGGGGACGACCTGGAAGGCCTCCGCGTAGTGGCCCGAGGCGAAGCCGGCCTGGTCGGCCCAGGCGGCGAAGCGGGTCTTGACGAAGTCGACGAACCCCTCCACGTGGGCGACCTGGCTCACATGTGACTGCAGGGCCGCGAGCTTGCGGTCCATGGCCTCGGTGACGTCCACCCAGTGGTTGGGGGTCGAGCCGCCCGTCAGCCAGACCTCACGTACGGTCCACGCCTCCAGGCCCTCCTCCCGCACCAGTTCGGGGAAGGCGTAGGGGTTGCGGGCGTCCGGGTAGACGGCGTCCAGGGCGGAGCCGCCCACCGCGCGGTGGTCGGGGTGGCTGGGGGCGACATTGTGGTAGTTGCGATCGGGGTGGTGGGTGATGACCAGGTCCGGCCTGACCTGACGGATCACGCGGGAGATGTCGCGCCTCAGCTCGATCGAGGGCACCACGAGCCCGTCCTTGTAGCCGAGGAACCGCACGTCGGTGACGCCGACCGCCTTGGCGGCGGCCCGCTGTTCGGTCCTGCGGAGCTCGGCCATGCCGGAGTTGTCCAACGTACGTTCGTTGCCGCCCGCGTCGCCATCCGTGACCAGCAGGTACGTGACCTCGACGCCCTTGTCGACGAACAGCGCCACGCTCCCCGCCGCGCCGAAGTCGACGTCGTCCGGATGGGCGGTCACCACGAGGACCCGGTTGATCTCGGCTTCCGGCAGCATGACTCCCCTTTCTGAAGTTCTACGAAAAGACAACCGGCCCTCCGCCGAAGGCATTCCGGGCGCCGATTGTCGGTGGGGCGTCTTAACCTAGGTAGGTGCCGACCCAAGTCTCTGTTGACCACCCTCTGCTCGACGGCCTCAACCCTCAGCAGCGCGAGGCCGTGATCCATCATGGCAGTCCGCTGCTCATCGTGGCGGGGGCGGGCTCCGGGAAGACGCGGGTGCTCACGCATCGCATCGCGTACCTGCTGGCCGAGCGTGAGGTGCACCCGGGCGAGATCCTGGCGATCACCTTCACCAACAAGGCCGCCCGCGAGATGAAGGAGCGCATCGACAAGCTGGTCGGCCCGCGGTCCAGGGCGATGTGGGTGATGACGTTCCACAGCGCCTGCATGCGCATCCTGCGGCGGGAGGCCAAGCGGCTGGGGTTCCCGTCGAGCTTCTCGATCTACGACCAGGCCGACTCGCAGCGGCTCATGGCCATGGTCTGCAGGGAGATGGAGCTCGATCCCAAGCGTTACCCGCCGCGCTCCTTCTCGGCCCAGGTCAGCAACTTCAAGAACGAGCTGATCGACTACGAGACCGCGCTCGACAAGGCGGGCTCGCACCTGGAGAAGACGCTGGCGCAGGCGTACAAGGCCTATCAGCTCAAGCTGACCGAGGCCGGCGCGATGGACTTCGACGACATCATCATGAACACGGTGACGTTGTTCCAGCTCTTCCCCGACGTGGCCGAGCACTACCGGATGCGGTTCAGGCACGTGCTGGTCGACGAATACCAGGACACCAACCACGCCCAGTACATCCTGATCAGGGAGCTGGTCGGGCATCCCGAGCTGCGCACGACCGACGGCGAGCTGGTCCGGACGGGCTCCGACATGTCCGAGCTGTGCGTGGTGGGCGACGCCGACCAGTCCATCTACGCCTTCCGCGGCGCGACGATCCGCAACATCCTGGAGTTCGAGCGCGACTATCCGGACGCGCGCACCATCCTGCTGGAGCAGAACTACCGCTCCACCCAGAACATCCTGGCCGCCGCCAACGCGGTCATCGCGCGCAACGAGTCGCGCAAGCCCAAGAACCTCTGGTCCGACCAGGGCGACGGGCCCAAGATCGTGGGATATGTCGCCGACAACGAGCACGACGAGGCCATGTTCGTGGCCCAGGAGGTCGACCGGCTCAGCGACGAGGAAGACGTCAAGCCGGGCGAGGTGGCCGTCTTCTACCGGACCAACGCGGCCTCCCGTGTGTTCGAGGAGATCTTCATCCGCACCGGGCTTCCGTACAAGGTGGTCGGGGGCGTGCGCTTCTACGAGCGCAAGGAGGTCAAGGACCTGCTGGCGTACCTGCGCGTGCTGGCCAACCCGGCCGACGTGGTCTCGCTGCGCCGCATCCTCAACGTGCCCAAGCGCGGCATCGGCGACCGCGCCGAGGCGATGGTCGAGGCGCTGTCGTCGCGCGAGCGCATCCCGTTCTGGGACGCGCTGCGCAGGGCCGACGAGGCGTACGGGATGGCCACGCGCTCGCTCAACGCCGTACGCGAGTTCGTCGCGATGCTCGAGGAGCTGATCGCCAAGGCCGAGGGCATGCCGCCGTCGGCGCTGGCCGAGGAGGTGCTGGTGGCCACCGGCTACCGCGCCGAGCTGGAGGCGTCGGAGGACCCGCAGGACGAGTCGCGCCTGGAAAACCTCAACGAGCTCATCTCCGTCGCCTCCGAGTTCGAGGAGGCCAATCCGGAGGGGACGCTGGTGGAGTTCCTGGAGCAGGTGTCGCTCGTGGCCGACGCCGACCAGATCCCCGAGGCCGACGGCGGGCAGGGGGTCGTCACGCTGATGACCCTGCACACCGCCAAGGGGCTGGAGTTCCCCGTCGTCTTCCTGACGGCCATGGAGGACGGGGTGTTCCCGCACATCCGCTCGCTCGGGGAGCCCAAGGAGCTGGAGGAGGAGCGGCGGCTGGCGTACGTGGGGATCACCAGAGCGCAGCAGCGGCTCTACATCACGCGGGCGGCCGTACGCAGCTCCTGGGGGGCGCCGGCGTTCAACCCGGCCTCGCGGTTCGTGAACGAGGTGCCGGGGCAGCTCATCGACTGGCGTACGGATCCGGAGAAGTCCGCGTGGAGCGCGGCCACCCGCAAGGAGCCCGCCGCCCGCCCACCCGCCAAGACCGGCGGGCGGAAGGTGCCTTCGCTGGCGCCCGGCGACCGGGTGACGCATGACGCGTTCGGGCTGGGCACGGTGGTGTCCGTGGACGGGGTGGCGGAGAAGACCAAGGTCAAGATCGACTTTGGCAGCGGCGGGGAGAAGACGCTGCTGCTGGCGTACGCGCCCATCGACAAGCTCTGACCGGCCCCCTGACGGCCGCAGGGCCGCCCTCCCTGGCCTTGGGAGGGCGGCCCTGATGTCTTTACGGGGTCAGCCCTTCAGGGCGCTGCCCTTCTTCCACTGGGTCCAGTTCAGCTGCCAGTAGCTCCAGCCGTTGTTCCACTGCAGCTTGCGCTTCGTACCGGTGATCTTGACGACGTCGCCGCGCTGGGCGATGCCGTAGAACCACTTGGCTCCGGCGGGGGTGGCCCGCACGCAGCCGTGGCTCTGGTTGGAGCGGCCGAGGAACTGGTAGTAGCCGGCGCTCTGGTGGACGTACTCACCGCTGTCGGAGATGCGGACCGCCCACGGGATCTCCTCCTTGTAGTAGCGCGGATCCTTGGGATCCGTCACGCCCATCCAGGAGGAGGTCATGGTCTCCACGGCCTTCTTGCCCATGGTGAGGTGAACACCGCTGGTGGTGAGGTAGACGTCCACGCCGTTCTTGATCAGCCCGCCCCTGCCTGCGCTGATCGGGATCTTCTTGGTCAGCTTGCCGTCGCGGTAGACCTTCATCTGGTGGTTACGGGTGTTGACCACGGAGATCTGCGACGTGCCGACGGCGAAGCGGCGGGAGACGTCCTTGGCACCGGTGTTGCCGGGGAGCTGCGACAGGCGGGCGGTGAAGAGGACCTTCTGGTGAGGCTTCCAGTACGTCTTCGTCCGGTAGATGACCTTGCGCGCCGACACCCAGCGCCAGGCGCCGTCGACCGGCTTCTCCGCCTCCACCTCCAGCAGCGCCTCCACGGCCGCCCGGTCCTTCACGTCGCGGTCGAACGTGACGATGATCGGGAAGCCGACGCCTACCTTCTCCGCCTTCTCCCCCATCGGGGTGATGTCTGCTATATCGAGCTTGACCTTCTTTGCCGGTTTGTCCGGCTCATCCGGGGCCGTGACGCTCGCCGCGCCGGCGGCCCGGACCACCGAGGCTTGCTGCGTTTGCGCAACGGGGACGTTCTCCGCCGCACAGGCCGTCATGGCGGCCAATGCGACCAGGACCGGCAGCATCCGGGGGACGCGATTCAAGGGGGCTACTCCTGGGATATGTGCTTTTTCTCCTTTATGTGTGACAACTGAGGCGGGAGTTTTGTGGGCGTACCAACGATAACTATCCCGTAACGTTCCAAACCGGCACGGATGAACCCCCTCCCCACGGGGAACCCGCGCCCGACGCGGTGCCGGGTGCCGGGTGCCGGGTGCCGGGTGCCGGGTGCCGGGTGCCGGGTGCCGGGTGCCGGGTGCCGGGTGCCGGGTGCCGGGTGCCGGGTGCCGGGTGCCG
>NZ_JBSFNK010000005.1:486675-633147 GCF_053587055.1 Nonomuraea sp. NPDC003707
GCCGGGATTACGGGGGCGTTGGAGCACGGCAGGGCGCGCGACGGGCGGGCAGTTGGCACGGCGGTGGCCGATGCGGGGTGCGGCGGCGGTCGCGGGGATGGCGCGGACGGCGGAGTGCACGGGACGGGCGGGAGGCGCTGGGCTGGTGGGACGGTGAGTGCCGGGGACGGACTGTGGGAGCACCGGGAGGGACCGGCCGGGTGAGGGCTGGCCGCGGTGGGGCTGGCCACGGTGAGGGGTGGCCAAAGGAGGCGGACCACGGTGAGGTGGGACGGGGTGAGGGGTGGCCAAAGGAGGCGGACCACGGTGAGGTGGGACGGGGTGAGGGGTGAGGTGGGCCGCGGTGCGCGGTGAGGCGGGCCGTGGTGAGGGGTGTGGAGGACGTGAGGGGGTGCAGGAGGTGAAGGGTGGCCCCGGTGAGGGGTGGGGTGGGGTGGGGTGCGGAGGGGTGGGGTTAGACGAGGCGGCGGGCGGTGGCCCAGCGGGAGAGTTCGTGGCGGTTGGAGAGTTGGAGCTTGCGCAGAACCGACGAGACGTGGGTTTCCACGGTCTTGACGGAGATGAAGAGCTCCTTGGCGATCTCCTTGTACGCGTACCCCCGCGCGATCAAGCGCAGCACCTCGCGCTCGCGCTGCGTCAGGGAGTCCAGCTCGGGATCGATGGACGGCGCCTCCGACGAGGCGAAGGCGTCCAGGACGAACCCGGCCAGCCGCGGCGAGAAGACCGCGTCCCCCTCCGCCACCCGGCGGATGGCGTCCGTCAGCTCCTTGCCGCTGATGTTCTTGGTCACGTAGCCCCGCGCCCCGCCCCGGATCACGCCGATGACGTCCTCGGCGGCGTCCGAGACCGACAGGGCGAGGAAACGCACCTGGGAGCCGGCGCCCAGGACCCGGCGCAGCACCTCCTGGCCCCCGCCGCCCGGCATGTGCACGTCCAGCAGGACCACGTCGGGCTGGTGCTCGGCGATCGCCTTGACGGCCGTCTCCACGTCCTCGGCCTCGCCCACCACCTCGATCGAGTCACCCAGTTCGGCGCGTACGCCGGAGCGGAACAGCCGGTGATCGTCGACGATCAACACGCGCGTCATGCCTTCTCCACCTTCATGGTCAACATCACTTCCGTGCCCTCACCGACGGAGGTGCGTACCCGGGCCGTGCCTCCGTGGCGTTCCATTCTCCCGATGATGGACTCCCGAATGCCCATCCTGTCGAGTGGCACCGCGTCGAGGTCGAACCCCTTGCCACGATCCTTCACGAAAATCGTGACCTCTTCACCCTCTACTTCGGCATAAACGGAAATAGCTGGACTCTCAGAGTATTTGGCCGCGTTGACCATCGCCTGCCGGGCCGCCTTGAGCTGGGCGGCCAGCTTACCCGCCGGGTCGAGGGCGATGTCTCCCACGCAGACGACCTCGATGGGCACCCCGTGGGCGTCCTCCTCCTCCGCCGCGATCCTGCGTACGGCGGCCGCCACGGTGGCGTCGGCGTCCTGGGCGGGCTGGTAGAGCCAGTTGCGCAGGTCGCGCTCCTGGGAGCGGGCCAGCCGGGTGACCTCGCGCGGATCGTGGGCGACGCGCTGGATGAGCGTGAGCGTGTGCAGCACCGAGTCGTGCACCATGGCGGCCACCTCGGCGCGTTCCTCCTGCCTGATGCGCTCGCGCCGCTCCAGCTGCAGCTCTTTCCACAGGCCGGCGAGCCAGGGTGCGGCGATGACGGCCAGGCCGCCGACCACCACGACGGTGAACAGCAGGCCGGGTTTGGCCTGGTTCAGCTCGCCCTCCGCGTACAGGAAGCCCGCCGCGCCGATCACCACGAGCACCACGCCGAGCAGCGTGCGAACCCGGTTCTTCCTGATGCTCGTGGTGGCGCCCTGCACCCAGCTCTTACGGCGCTCCGGGTCGGCCTGCTGCCAGAGGATCAGCGCCCCGATCCCGCCCACGGCGAACGGAAGCATGCCGATCCCGCCCTTGGACGCCCCCGTGAGCCAGCTGGCCGCGAACAGCGCCACCCCGATCGCACTGAACGCGGCCAGCTGGCTCCAGTCCCGCTGCGGCGGCTGCCCCTCGTACGGTTGCCGCGGCGTGACCATCCACAACACGGCGTACGCCACCATGCCGACGCCGTCGACCACGCTGAGCAGCACGAACATCAGCCTGATCACCACGGGATCGAGCGAGAGCTGCGTCGCGAGGCCCTGGGCGACACCGCCCAGCAGGCGGCCCTCCATGGGGCGCATCAAGCGCCGATAAGGCGCGTCGCCGGTCGGCTCGGCGAGAGTCTTCTGGTCAGCCATAACATCGCCATAGTCACATGTCGGGGGCACTTCGGGCATCAGGGAACAACCCCCGGGTCGGGTCAGGGGTGTCCCGGATGCGAGCACACCACACGTAGGTCCACGATGGTGACATGACAGAAGCTCCGCCCAAAGAACCGGCCGCCCCGCCCCGGTCGCTGCGACGCAGCAACGAGGGGCGCTTCCTCATGGGGGTCTGTTCCGGTCTTGGGCGGCACACCGGCATCGACCCCGTGGTGTTCCGCGTGGCTTTCGCCGTGCTTCTGCTGGGCTCCGGCATCGGCCTGTTCCTCTATCTCGCGGCGTTCCTGCTGATGAAGGAGCCGAACGGCAAGCCGGGGATCATCGAGCAGTGGACGCGCCGCGACTTCGACGCCGAAGCCGTGATGGCGTTGATGACGGCGGTGCTGGCGTTCGGGCTGGCGCTCAACCTGGCGACGGTGTGGCTCGACGTCGGCACCCTGGTGGTGGCCGTCCTGCTCGCCGTCTCGCTGCTCGCCGCCCACTCCAGCGGGGTGGACCTGCTGGGGCTGGCCCGCTCGATGCCCGAACGGCTGAGCAGGAGGCAGCGGCACGCGACCGCCGCTCCCGAAGCCCCGCCGGTCAGGCCCACGCCCCCCGCGGAGCCGTCGCCGGTATGGTCCTCCCCGGAGCCGTCGCCGGTGAGACAGCCCACACCCCCGCCCACGCCCGCGCCCGCGGCGGGGCCACCGCCGGTCAAGGAGTCTGCCGCCCAGGAGCCGGTCAAGGAGCCCGCTGTCCCGGAGCCGGTGCAGGAGGCGGTCGTCCCGGAGCCGGTGCAGGAAGCTGTTCGGGAGACGGAACGGGAGCCGGAGCCGCCGACCCGGGTGCACGAGGCCGCCCCACCCGCCCCGCCCGCCGGTGAGGACGTGCCCGCCGGTGAGGACACCAAGGTCACCGCCGAGCACCGGGTCCCCTCGTACCAGTCGCAGCCCAGAACCCGCCTCGACTACACCCCCTACGGCGAGCCGTTCGCGCCGAAGGGCCCCTACCAGCCGCTCGACCCGGCCAAGCGGGCAGCAGGCTACTCGCCGTACGACCCCGTCCTGTACGGCCGTCCGGTCCCCAAGAGGGAGCGGAAGCCGCGCCCGAGGTCGTTCATCGGCGCCATCACCATCCTGCTGGCAATCATCATTGGAGGGATCGTCGTGGCGGTCCAAGCCAGGTCGGCCGCCGGAGTGAGCCCGACCATCGTCGGCGGCGCCGTGCTCATCACGATCGGCGCCGGGCTGCTCATCGCCGCCTGGTGGGGACGCGGGGCCGGACTGGTGGCCGCGGGGACCCTCGTGACGGTCATCGTGGCCCTGGGCTTCGTGCTCGGAGGCATCCCGCGGAACATCGGCGAGTCGGACTGGGCGCCGACCAGCGTGACCCAGTCGACCATGCTGTACGACGTCGGGGTCGGCGACGGGCGGCTGGACCTGTCGGAGCTGAAGCTGGAGCCGGGCGCCGAGGTGACGTTCAACGCCGCGGTGACGATGGGCGAGCTGATGGTGATCGTGCCGCCGACGGCCAGGATCGAGGTGCACGCCACCAACAAGGTCGGCGACGTCAAGGTCGACCATTCGGTCAGGGGCGGCGTGGACGTGCGGTACGACAAGGTGCTCGAGCCCGAGGTCAAGCCTGACGGCAAGGTCTCGACCATCGTCCTCAACCTGCGGGGCGGGCTCGGGGACATGGAGGTGCGGCGTGCCGCGTGACGTCGAACGGCCACGACGCCTGCACAGAACGGATTGGATGGCGCTGCTCAGCGGTGTGCTCTTCGTGGTTCTGGGCATTCTCGTAGTGACACGCGCGATCACGGATCCGCTGGTCCTGATCGGGGTATTGGTGCTGGGATTGGCGTTCGCGGGGCTGGTGGCGATCATCGCCAGGGTGGTTCGCGGTAAGTAACCCTTGACCGGGAAAAACACCGGCGTAGTTTCGGGTGTGTCCGCCAATCCCCTGCTCCTGAGGGAGGACGTATGCCCCGAATCACCGTCACCGTCGACGGGATCAAGTACGAGGAGGACGTGGAGCCGCGGCTCCTGCTCGTACATCTGCTACGAGAGCGGCTCGGCAAGACCGGCACCCCCATCGGGTGTGACACCAGCAACTGCGGCGCCTGCACGGTCATGCTCGACGGCAAGAGTGTGAAGAGCTGTTCCGTGCTCGCCGTGCAGGCCGACGGCTGCGAGGTCCTGACGATCGAGGGCCTGGGCGTCAACGGGTCGATGCACCCGATGCAGCGGGCCTTCCACGAAGAACACGCACTGCAGTGCGGTTACTGCACGCCCGGCATGGTCATGGCCGCGATAGACCTGCTCAGGGAGGATCCCGAGCCGTCGGAGGAGACGATCAGGGAGGGCCTGGAAGGCAATCTCTGCCGCTGCACCGGCTACTGCAACATCGTCAAGGCCGTCCGCCGGGGCGCGCAGGAAATGGGGCGGGCGGTGACCACGCCATGACCGTCCAGCAGGAGGCCGGCCAGGAAATCGGCCAGGAAATCGGCAGGCCGAGGAAGCGCAAAGAGGACGCCAGGCTCCTGACGGGGCGCACGCAGTGGACGGACAACCTCGTCCGGCCGGGCATGCTGCAGGTGATGTTCCTGCGCAGCCCGATGGCGCACGCCCGGATCACCAGGGTGGACGTGTCGGGGGCGCGCGAGCTGCCCGGGGTCGTGGCGGCCTTCAGCGGCCAGGACTTCGCCGCCGAGCAGGGCAGCCTGCCGTGCGCGTGGCCGGTGAGCGAGGACGTCGTCATCCCCGACCACCCGCCGATGGCGGTGTCCGAGGTCAGGTACGTCGGCGAGGCCGTGGCCTGCGTGATCGCGACCGACCGCTACCGCGCCGCCGACGCGCTCGAGGCCATCGACGTCGAGTACGAGCCGTTGCCCGCGGTCCTCGACATGAACGAGGCGCTGACGGATGGCAGCCCGAAGGTGCACGAGGCCGGCAACAAGGCGTTCAGCGTCAAGATCAACTCCGGTGACCTCGAGGCCGCGTTCAGGGACGCCCCCGTCGTCATCGACCGGACGTACATCCAGCAGCGGCTCATCCCGAGCGCGATGGAGCCGCGGGCGGTCATGGCCGACACCGACGGCGACGCGTTCACGGTCTGGTCGTCCACGCAGATCCCCCATGTCCTGCGGGTCATGCTGGCCGTGGTGACCGGCATCCCCGAGCACAAGATCCGCGTGATCGCCCCCGACGTGGGCGGCGGGTTCGGCTCGAAGCTGCAGGTCACCGCGGAGGAGGTGCTCTGCCTGCTGCTGGCCCGCAAGCTCGGCAGGCCGGTCAAGTGGACCGAGTCCCGCTCCGAGGGCAACCTGACCGTGCACCACGGCCGCGACCAGATCCAGCACATCCGGCTGGCCGCCGAGGCCAACGGGCGCATCCGCGGGCTGCAGGTCGACCTGCTGGCCGACATGGGCGCGTACCTGATGCTGGTCACGCCGGGCATCCCGCTGCTCGGCGCGTCGATGTTCAACGCGATCTACAAGATGGACGCGTACGAGTTCGGCTGCACGGGCGTGTTCACCACCAAGATGCCCACGGACGCCTACCGGGGCGCGGGGCGGCCCGAGGCGACCTTCGGCATCGAGCGGATGATGGACGAGCTGGCCGCCGAGCTGAAGATCGATCCGGTGGAGGTGCGCAGGCGCAACTGGATCAAACACGACGAGTTCCCGTACACCACCATTTCCGGCCTGACGTACGACTCGGGCAACTACGAGGCGGCCACGGACAAGGCGCTGGCCCTGTTCGGCTACGACAAGCTGCGCGCGGAGCAGGCCGACCGGCGTGACCGGGGCGACCCGGTGCAGCTCGGCATCGGCGTCAGCACGTACACGGAGATGTGCGGCCTGGCCCCGTCCAGGATGCTCGGCGAGGCGAACTACGGCGCCGGCGGCTGGGAGCACGGCTCGGTGCGGATGCTGCCCACGGGCAAGGTCGAGGTCATCACCGGCACCTCTCCGCACGGGCAGGGCCACGTTACGTCGTGGAGCCAGATCGCGGCGGACGCGCTCGGCGTGCCGTTCGACGACGTCACGGTGCTGCACGGCGACACGGCCATCGCGCACAAGGGCATGGACACCTACGGCTCGCGCTCGCTCGTCGTCGGCGGCATCGCCGTGCTGAAGGCGTGCGAGAAGGTCAAGGACAAGGCCCGCAAACTCGCCGCGCACGTGCTCGAGTGCTCGCCCGAGGACCTGGAGTACGCGGGCGGGGCGTTCAAGGTGCGGGGCACGGACGCGCAGAAGACGATCCAGGAGCTGGCCTACGCCGCGTTCACGGCGCACGACCTGCCGGAGGGCGTGGAGGCGCGGCTCGACTCCGACGCCACGTTCGACCCGGAGAACTACTCCTTCCCGCACGGCACCCACCTGTGCGCGGTGGAGGTGGACACCGAGACGGGCATGGTGAAGATCCGCTCGTACGTGGCGGTCGACGACGTCGGCAAGGTCGTCAACCCGCTGATCGTCGAGGGCCAGGTGCACGGCGGCATCGCGCAGGGCATCGCGCAGGCGCTGTTCGAGGAGGCCGTCTACGACGCCGAGGGCAACCTGCTGACCACGACGATGGCCGACTACCTGCTGCCGTCGGCGGCGGACCTGCCGGCGTTCCAGCTCGACCGGACCGAGTCCCCGGCGACCAGCAACCCGCTGGGCGTCAAGGGCGTGGGCGAGGCGGGCACGATCGCCTCGACCCCGGCCGTCGTGAACGCCATCGTGGACGCGCTGCGCCCGAGCGGCATCCACGACGTGCAGATGCCGTGCACGCCCGAACGCGTATGGCGTGCCATGGAAGGAGTGCGGCGATGATCCCCGCGCAGTTCGACTACGTGCGGCCGGGTTCGCTGGCGGAGGCCTGCCAGGAGCTCGCGTCCGACGAGGACGCCAAGGTCCTGGCGGGCGGGCAGTCGCTGCTGCCGCTGATGCGGCTGCGGATGGCGTACCCGTCGAAACTGGTCGACGTCGGCCGGCTGCCCGAGCTGAAGGGTGTGCACGACCGCGGCGACCACGTCTTCATCGGCGCGATGACCACGCACGACGAGATCCTGCACTCCGGCGTCGTCCGGGCCGACTGCCCGCTGGTCGCGCTGGCCACCGCCCAGGTGGCGGATCCGGCGATCAGGCACCGCGGCACGTTCGGCGGCTCGCTGGCCCACGCGGACCCGGCGGGCGACCTGCCCGCCGTGGTGCTGGCGCTGGACGGCTCGTTCGTGGCCTGGTCGCAGGAGGGTGAGCGGGAGATCCCGGCCGCCGAGTTCTTCGTCGACTACTGGGAGTCGGCGCTGAATCCCGGCGAGATCCTGGTCGGGGTGAAGGTCCCGAAACTGGGCGCGGGCTGGGGCTTCCACTACGAGAAGTTCCACCGGACGGCCCAGGCGTGGGCGATCGTCGGCGTGGCCGCCGCCGTCAGGCGCTCCAACGGGTCGATCGCCGAGGCCAGGATCGGGCTGACGAACATGGGTTCGACGCCGCTGCGCGCCCACGCCGCCGAGTCCGCCCTGGAGGGCGTGGAGCTGGGCGACCAGGTGCGCCAGGCGTGCGCGGAGGCGGCGGCCGGCACCTCGCCGCCGTCCGACCTGCACGCACAGCCCGACTATCGGCGGCATCTGGCCAGGGTCCTGACCCACCGCGCGGTACGCACGGCGGCCGGATCGCCCTGACCACCGAGGTCCGAGGGGGCGCCTCTTCCGGGGCGCCCCCACCCCGACGTAGTGTCGCAACCAGCGGGAAAAGGAGCGGATCGATGGCGATGCGGTTCGAGCACGAATTCACTGTTCCAGTTCCGATCGAGCAGGCGTGGGCGGTGCTGCTCGACGTCGAGCGGGTCGCGCCGTGCCTGCCGGGGGCGACGCTGGACATCTTCGAGGGTGACGAGTTCACCGGCAGGATGAAGGTCAAGGTCGGCCCGATCGTGGTGACCTACAAGGGCTCGGCCAGGTTCGAGGACGTCGACAAGGACTCCTACACGCTCACCATCCGGGCGTCCGGCAAGGAGGCCCGGGGCTCCGGCACGGCCTCGGCCACGGTCAAGGCGCGGTTGGCGCCGGTCGACGAGGCCACGCGGGTGACCGTGGAGACGTCGTTCAACGTGACCGGCCGGCCCGCCCAGTTCGGGCGCGGCGTGATGGCCGAGGTCGGCGGCAAGCTCATCGAGAAGTTCGCGGCCAACCTGGCCGAGCTGCTGTCCGAGCCCACGGTGGAGCTGGTCGCCGCCGCGCCGGGACCGGAGGAGGAGCGGCACCTGACCGCGGTGCCGACGCCGCCCGAGCCGGAGTCGCGGCCCGCGGGCACGACCCGCACGTCGCGCACGGCCGACGAGGAGGCGCTGGACCTGCTGGAGATCGCCGGGCAGCCGCTGCTGAAGCGCCTGGCGCCCGTCGCGGGCGCGCTCGCGGCGCTGCTGGTCATCGTGTGGGTGATCCGCCGGCTGCGGCGCTGATCGCCTAAAGGGCTGATTTTCAGCAAATACTCCATCAAGTCCGGACACTTCGCCCGAGCTGAGGGAAGTCCCATTTCCGCAGGTGGTCGAACCAGCGGGGGGACGTGGGATGCCGGACTGCACCGTGGTCGTGATCTCCTACAACGACGCGGCCCGCCTGCCCAGGGCCGTGCGATCCGTGCTCGGGCAGTCCCTGCGCGACCTCGAAGTGATCATCGTGGACGACGCGAGCACGGACGGCACGCCGGAGGTGGCCGCCCGGCTCATGGACAACGATCCGCGGGTGCTCTACCTGCGCAGGCAGGTCAACAGCGGGGGCTGCGGCGCGCCCAGGAACGACGGGCTCGACGCCGCGGCCGCGCCGTACGTGATGTTCCTCGACAGCGACGACGAGCTGCCCAGGCACGCCTGCAAGAGCCTGCTCACCGAGATCGAGCGGTCCGGGGCCGACTTCGTGTCGGGGCAGATCTCGCGGCTGTTCGAGTCGAACGGGCGGCTGAGACCCTACTATCCCGAACTGTTCGCCAGGCGGAGGGTGGTGGAGGGGATCCGCCAGGAGCCCGACCTGTTCCTCGACTGCTTCAGCACGAACAAGCTCTACAACGTGGGCTGGCTGCGAAACCACGCGCTGCGCTTCCCCGAGGACATCCATTACGAGGACCACGTCTTCTCGGCCGGGCTCTACGCGGTCTCGCGCAGGTTCGCGATCGTGCCGTGGACGGTCTACCTCTGGCACCGGGCGGCGACGAACGACTCGATCTCGCTGAGCGTCGACGACCTGGAGAACGTGCGGCAGCGGGTCATCGCGGCCCGGCTGAGCGACGACGTCCTGCGCGCCCACGGGGCCGGGGACCTGGTGCCCCAGCGGCAGCGCCGGTTCGTGCGCCAGGATCTGCGGGTCTACCTCAACCCGCTGCCGGCGCGGGAGCCGGTGTGGGTCAAGGAGTTCGCCGCGGTGGTCCGGCCGTACATGGAGGAGATGCCCCGCTGGGTGCTGGAGGAGCTGGAGCCGCTGGACCGGGTCTGCTGCCAGCTCATCCTCGACGACCGAACCGAGGACCTGCGGGTGGCCGCGGCCTCGCTCACCGGGCCGAGGGCCGCCCCGCGGTCGGCGGTGCGGCTGAACGGGCGCACCTACTGGGGGACGACGGTCTCGCCCGGCATGGACATCACGAAGTTGCGGCTGGCCGAGCTGCCCTTCTCCGAGTCCAGGCTGCGCCACGAGCTGACGGAGATGATCTCGGACGGCGAGCGGGTGCGGATGACCGTGCGCACGTACGACCCGTTCGGGGCGCTGCCGCTGGACTGGACGGCGACCCTGGAGCTCGGATCCCTAAAAATCCCGATAAAGCCGCAGCCGTCCGGCGGTGGAGGCTACGTCACCGACGTCGTCTGCAGGCCCACGGGCAGGTGCGAGCCGCGCATCGTCTTCACCAGGACCTCCGACGGGCACACCACGGCCGACCGCATCCTCGCCGACCCGCGGCTGCGGCCCGTCGAGCTGCCGGGGTGCACGGTGAAGGCCGAGGGATGCGCCGCGTACCTGTGCGTGCGCCCCGACTCCGTCACCCGCTCGGTGCTGCGGCGGGTCAAGCAGGCGCTGATGAGCCGGCTCAACACACCGGCGAACAAGCTGCGGGCCTACAAGCTGCTCATCAAGGTGGTGCCGCCCCGGCAGAACCTCGCCCTGTTCGAGTCCGACGTCGGCAAGGGCTACAGCGGCAGCCCCCGGGCCATCTACGAGGAGTTGCGCCGCCGCGACCTGCCGATCGACGTGGTCTGGTCGGTGGCCAAGGGGCGCCGGAACTTCCCAGCCGACGCGCGGCTCGTCCGGCGCGGAAGCTGGGCCTACGTCTGGACGATGGCCAGGGCCGGGATCTGGGTGGACAGCCACGGGTTCCCGCTGGACTACCCGAAGCCGCACGGCACCCGCTACCTGCAGACCTGGCACGGGCAGGGGATCAAGTCGATCGGGTTCGACGCGCCCGACCTGCGTACCGACTTCGACGGGCCGCGGGCGCAGTGGCGGGCCGCGGTCGCGCGGTGGGACGCGCTGGTCTCGCCGAGCGCCGAGTTCTCGCGGGTGTTCCTGCCGTCCAACGGCTATGCGGGGAAGGTCTACCGGTACGGGACGCCGCGGTGCGACGCGCTGGTACGGGCCGAGCGGGCCGATGACGTGCTGGAGCGGCTGGAGATCCCACCCGGCCGAAAAATCCTGCTTTATGCGCCTACGTACAGGGATAGCGTCAAAGGCAGCGGCCAGTCCGTACGGGTGGATCTGGAGCTGCTGGCCGACGAGCTGGCCCGCGAGTGGGTGCTGATCCTGCGTACGCACCCGGTCGAGCGCTACAGCCCGCCCGAGCACCTCAAGCACTTCGTCCGGTCCGCCGGGTCGTACCCCGAGATCAACGACCTGATGCTGGCCTCGGACGCGTTGCTGACGGACTACTCCTCGGTGATGTGCGACTACGCGCTCACCGGCAAGCCGATGCTGTTCTACATCGACGACTGGGACGACTACCGGCTGGCCGAGCGCGGGGTGTACCACGACCTGCCCGCCATCGCGCCGGGCCCGTGCGTGTCGACCACCGCCGAGCTGGTGGACGCCCTCAGGCGGCTGCCCGACCTGCACAACGCCTACGCCGGCCGGTACGCGGCCTTCCGCGACCTGTGGTGCGCCGACGAGCGGGGCGACGCGGCCGCCAGGATCGTGGACGACTTCTTCGAAGGTGCGCGATGAGCGTCGTCTTCGCCTGCGTGGACGCCGACACGCTCGGCGGCGTCCAGCGGGTGACGCACACCCTCGCCCAGGGGCTGGCCGGGCGCGGCCACGAGGTGCACGTGATCGGGCTGCACCGGGCGGCGGCGCCGTTCCGGTACGTGGACCGCCCGCTCTACCACCACCACGTGATCAGCCGGCGGCCGACGGAGTCGCAGGGCCTCCTGGCCCGCAAGAGAGCCGGCCGGCGGCTGAAGGAGTTGCTCGGGAAGATCCGGCCCGGCTACGCCGTGATGACCTCGCCGGCCGCGGTGGCCCGGGTGTCGAGGCTGCTGCCCCCGGCGTTCCGGCCGATCGGGCAGTATCACGGCTCGTACGACCACGCCCGCGGCTGCTGGCACCTCGGCTCCATCAAACGGCACTACCCCGGCCTCGACCAGGCGGTCTTCCTCAGCGAGGACGACGCCCGGCTCTTCTCCGAGCACGCGCTGCTGCCCAACGCCTGGGCCCTGCCGAACCCCCTGGCCCACTGGCCGGAGGAGCTCTCCGCGCTCGACGCTTCCCGCGTCCTCGGCGTGGGCCGGTTGGAAGGGGTCAAGCGGTTCGACCGGCTGATCAGCGCGTTCGCCCGCTCGGGCGCGCCGCCCCCGTGGGAGCTGCACCTGATCGGCGACGGCACCGAGCTGGACCGGCTGCGCGAGCACGCGCACGGGGAGGGCGTCGGCGACCGCGTGGTCTTCAAGGGGCTGGTGCCGAGCGACCGGATGCCCGCCGAATACCTGAACTCCTCCGTCCTGGGCCTGACCAGCGGGCACGAAGGGCTGCCCGTCGTGCTGCTGGAGTCGGCCGCGCACGGGGTGCCGTCGGTGGCGTTCGACGTGTCGGGCGGCGTGCGCTCCGCCGGGTCCCTGCTGGTGCCGCCGGGGGACGTGGACGCGTTCGCGACCGCGCTGGGCGGGCTGGTCGCCTCCTGGGAGGAGCGGCGGCGGCTGGGGGCCGACGCCCGCGCACGGGCCGAGGCGTTCCGCCTCGACCACGTGCTCGACGGCTGGGAGCGGCTGTTCGCCCACATCCGGCGCTAGACGGCACCAGATGGCGCCTTTTAGACGGGCTCGGCCAGCTCCGTACGGTGCTGAGGCACGCCCGCCAGGGACCGCTGGCGCGCGGTGAGCATCGCGCCCACGGGGCTCGGCTCGCGCAGCCGGTTGAACCGGTCGCGCATCTGCTTGCGCATCCGGCTGGCCTTGCGCTTCTGCATGGTCTTCTGGCAGGCCGTCACGTGCTCCTTGGCCGGCTTGGGCGCGCCGGTCAGCTCGTACCCCATGGACTCCAGGCGGTCGCCGAGCATGTGCTCGCACAGCGCGATCTCCCAGTCGTCCAGCCGGTTCGCCCAGCTCCCGACGCGGCTGCGGATGACCTCGCCGTGCGTGTTGCTGTGCCAGACCTTGTGCTGGGGCACCGCCACGCTGGCCGCCTCGCGCGGGGAGATCATCGAGGCCGAGAACTCCTCGTCGAGGAAGTGGCAGAGCTTCTTCAGCTCGGTCATCGGGTCGTCGGTGAGGTCCTCGTACCGCAGCTCGTAGTACGTGTCCTCGCCCAGCGTGCGCTTGAGCCGGCCGCCCGCGTCGATGGCCTCGGCCCAGGTGGCGACCGCGTGGAAGGAGTCCAGCGTGTACCAGGGCATCTCCTTCAGCGAGGCCACGCAGTCGCGGCCGTCCCTGATGAGGTGGATGAACTGGGCGTCGGGGAAGAGCCTGAGCAGCAGGTCGACCTGCTTGACGTAGCTGGGCCGCTTGTCGCCCCAGCGGACCTTGTCGAACCGGTCGGCGTACATGCGGAAGGCCGTCCCGATCACCGATCCCAGCGAGCCGGGCCCCTCCACGGCCTGCCTGACGAAGTCGTCCTTGTCGATCTTGAGCTCGCGGAACTTCGTGCTGCGGTCGGTCGCGATCCACTGCGCCAGCGCGCGGCGGCGGGAGACGATCCGCAGGTCGCCCCACGTCCGGCGGCGGTAGTAGGCGGGAATGAGGAAACGCGTCTCCGGCGGCACCGCCATGCGGGGGTGCGAGTGGAGCATGAGCTGGAGCATCGTGGTGCCGGACCGCGGACATCCAATGACGAAGACTGGCCGGTCGGACATTTCGTAGTAACCCCCGAAAACTAGACGAGAACGTGCTCTCGGCTCTCCTGAGAGGAGGGCACGCCGTGCCTGCGCGTGAAGCGCCACAACCGGTAGACAAGGAAGACCTCGTTGACCAGCAGCAGCGCCCCGGCCACCGCGGCGAGCGGGATCAGCGCCCATGCCCCCGCAAGGGGCGCGACCACGAACACCGCGGCGTGAAACTCGATGCCGCTGATCAGGTGCGAGCGGACCCGGTGCCGGGCCAGGAACCTGTTGAACCGCTTGGGGAAGCTGCGCGGCCGGCGTGGCCTCGGGACGAGAGCCACCCGCTCGAGAGAGTCGATGTCCTCCTCGGACTCGGGCTCAGGCTCGCGCTCCCCCCGCTCCTCCCTGACGGCATCGCGGACGCGCTTCATCTGCGGCGCGTTGACGTACCGGAAGAGGTCCAGTACGGCCACCGCCGCCCCGAGCACGACGTAGCGCACATCCGAGGTGAGGGCGTACTGCCCGTATGCCAGCCCCCCGGCACACAGGACCACCCTGACCCGGTCCCCCACGTAGTCGAGCCAGAGGCCGAACGGCGTGCCCGTGCCCTTCAGCCGGGCGATTTTGCCGTCCACGCAGTCGATCATGAAGCTGAGATAGAAAACCACGGCGCCCGCTACGTGGTGGTTCAGGGCGAAACAGGTGGCCGACATCGCACCGAGGACCAGCGAGAGCACGGTGAGGCCGTTGGGCGTCAGCTGGGTGTGGTTGGCGATGGGAAGGGCGACCCGGCAGGCGACCGGGTCCACGAAGTAAACGGTCCACCAGGAATCTCTCCGCTTGCGTGTCTCGAAGACGTCATCGAGCGAATAGGTCCTCATGGACTCCAGCATGACCACGCGACGCGCCTGATCGATTACTGTCTGGAACTACTGGGTGATGTCCATGCCGCTTCTTGACCAACCCGGCACGGAAAACCGCCACGCGGAGTTCGCGTCCCCGTCCCTGAACCAGCTCTTGAGCACGAGGCCGCGGGTCTCGGCGCGCACCATGAGGCGCCAGGTCGGCCCGCCGCCTTCGAGCCGCTTGGGGTCGAAGGCGGCGGAGACGCCGTGGCGGCCGGCGCGCCGCACCTCCAGCGGCACCCGGCGACGGCCGTCGCTGAGCCACAGGCTGACCTTGCCGACCTTGCGGTCGACCCGGTGGATCGCCACCTGCCCGCGCAGGCGGTATTCGGACCCGGTCCACGCGCACTCCTCGACCCTGGCGACCACTTTGAGCTCGTCGCGGGCGTCGAACACCTCGTCGGGGATCCGGAGCCGGCGGCGCCTGCGGAAGAAGGGATAGTCGCCGTACCAGTTGGTGACGCGCAGCCCCCGCGGCACGATGCGGGTGCCGTCCTCGCAGGTGCGCCGGAACTCGCGTACCTTGCGCAGCTCGGCCACCAGGCCGCGCCTGAGCAGGTGCAGCTCCAGGCGGCGCAGCGACGGCGCGGTGGCCAGTGCCTTCGGGCTCAGCGTGGCCAGCCACGCGTCGGCCAGCTCCAGCAGCGCCCCCGGCTCATCGCTCCCCTCCAGCGCCTGGAACAGGAACACGATGTCCTTCTCCAGCACCAGCGCGTCGAAGCCGTCGAGCAGCTCGGGCGCCCGCTCGTCGAGGAAGGAGCGGACCGCGCGGATGGCGGCCAGCCGGTCCCACAGGTTGGGCAGCTCGGCCCGGCGCTGCGTGATCGAGGTCTCCCCCGCGTCCCGCTTGCGCCAGTGGTAGACCACGTCGCCGACCATGTCGACGCTGCCGGCCAGGACGTGCGCCTGCATCGCGACGGGCACGTCCTCGTAGATGCCGGCGGGGAAGGCCAGCGCGTTGCGCTCCCAGAAGTCGCGCCGGTAGACCTTGTTCCACACCGTACGGTCCCTGACCAGCACCTGCTTGTCGGTGATGTGGGTGCACAGCTCCGGCCGCCTGAACGCCTTCTCGTGCAGGATCGACTCCTCCAGCACGCCGTCCACGAGCCGCGCCACCGCGCCGCACGCCAGGTCGGAGCCGGTCTCCGCGAGCGTGCCGACGAGCCGCTCGTACGCCTCCGGCGGCACGACGTCGTCGCTGTCGGCGAAGGCGAGATAGGTGCCGCGGGCCTGCCGGATCCCCACGTTGCGCGCGGGACCCGGTCCCAGGTTGTCCCGCTGGTCGATGAGGACGAAGCGGCCGTCCCGCGCGACGAAGTCGGCGGCGACGCGCCGGCTGCCGTCGCCGGAGCCGTCGTTGACCAGGATGACCTCGATGTCGTCCAGGGTCTGGGTGGCCAGCGACTTCAGGCATTCCGTGATGTACGGCTCGACGTTGTAGATCGGGACGACCACGCTGAGCAGGGGGATCATCCGATTTGCTCCTTGGCTCTCGGGATGTGGGTTCGAGGGCAGCATGCCTTGACCACTCCGCGGATTCCGTGTCCCTGATCAGCTCTTTACCGGACGCATAATCGGCTACGTTGAGCAATTGATTGGACACCAACAGTAGGGGGAGAGGTGCTGAGAGGCGTCGAGGACAAAGATCTGCCGTCCATGCGGCGATGGCGCAATCATCCGCGCGTACGAGCGGCCAGCTTCGCCACGCACAAGATCGGAGAGGACGAGCACGCCCAGTGGTGGGAGGCCACCCGGGCCGATGCGCGCAAGCGCGTGCTGATCTACGAGCACGACGGAACCCCCTCGGGCGTGGTGACCTTCTTCGGGCTGTCGTCCGAGAGCGCCTCCTGGGGCTTCTACCTGGACCTGGAGGCGCTTGAGCGGTCGGGGGAGCTGCTGCGGGCCTGGATCGGCCTGGAGCGGGCGGCGATCGACCACGCCTTCGGGACGCTCGGCCTGACGACGTTGCGCGGCGAGGTGCTGGCCTGCAACCAGGCGGTCAGGCGGCTGCACAGGCGGTTCGGCTTCCTGGAGGTCGGGGCCTACCTGCGGGACGTCGACGGCGAGTCCCGCGACGTCGTTGCCATCCGGCTTGTGAAGGAGCAGTCATGATCTCCATCGAGGGGCGGCCGATCTCGCGGAACGACCCGCCGTTCATCGTCGCCGAGCTGTCCGGCAACCACAACGGGAGCCTGGAGCGGGCCCTGGCCATCGTGGACGCCGCCGCCGCGGCCGGGGCGCACGCGGTGAAGCTGCAGACCTACCGGCCCGACACGCTGACCATCGACTGCGACGGGCCCTCGTTCCGCGTGGGCGACGGGCACGATCTGTGGGGCGGCGAGAGCCTCTACCGGCTCTTCCAGCGCGCCCACACGCCGTGGGAGTGGCACCAGCCGATCTTCGAGCGGGCGCGCGAGCACGGGCTCATCGCGTTCTCCACGCCCTTCGATCCCACGGCGGTCGAGTTCCTGGAGAAGCTGGAGGTGCCGGCGTACAAGATCGCCTCGTCGGAGATCGTGGACCTGCCGCTGATCAGGCTCGTGGCCGCCACCGGCAAGCCGGTGATCATCTCCACCGGGATGGCGTCGCTCGGCGAGATCCACGCCGCGCTGGTCGCCGCGCTGGAAGCGGGCACCAGCCAGCTGGCCCTGCTGTCCTGCACGGCCAGCTACCCCGCCTCTCCCGACGAGAGCAACCTGCGGTCGCTGATGGCGCTGAGCGCGCTCACCGGCGTGGAGGTCGGGCTCTCCGACCACACGCCCGGGATCGGGGTGCCGCTGGCCGCGGTGGCGCTGGGGGCGTGCATGATCGAGAAGCACGTCACCCTGTCGCGCGCCGACGGCGGGGTCGACTCGGCCTTCTCGCTGGAGCCGGACGAGCTGGCAGCGCTGGTGGTGGAGAGCCGGCGGGCGTGGCTGTCGCTGGGAGAGGTGATCATCGGACCGCGGCCGTCGGAGCGCGAGGGGCTGCGGTTCCGCCGGTCGCTCTACGTGGTGCAGGACGTGCGCAAGGGCGACGTGGTGTCCCCGGCGAACGTACGGTCGATCCGGCCGGCGGGCGGCCTGCCCCCGGACACGGCCACGGTGGTCATGGGGCGGCAGTTCACCAAGGACGTGCCCTACGGCACGCCGTTCACCTGGGATCTGATCTAAGGAGCGCGTCGGCGACGCGTTCCCTGCCCTTGCCGTCCACGAGGCCGCGGCCCCGCCGCCCGTGCTCCTCGCGGGCGGCGGGGCCGGCGAGCAGGCGGGCGAGCACGCCGACCGCCGCGGCGTCGGCCGCGCGCCCGAGCCCGGCCGCGACGCCCCGGCCGACGAGCTCCTCGTAGCCGATGAGCTGGTTGTCCGCCACCCAGGTCAGGGCGGTGGGGACGCCGAGGTGGAGCAGCTCCCAGACGGCCGAGCCGGCGGCGGTGACGACGAGGTCGGCCCCGGCCATGAGCTCGGGCAGCCGGTCCGTCGGCGGGATCACGGCGATCGGCCCGCCCGCCTCGAAGGGCGCAGGGCTGACGACCGTCGCCTCGAACGGCACCCCGGCCGCCAGGAGCGCCCCGGCCCAGGCGGGGGCCACGCCGGCGCTGTCGGTGCCGCCGAAGAAGCACAGCACGCGCGGCACCGGCCCCGCCGGCCGTGCCCGCCCGAGCCCGCGCACGCTGTCACGCAGGAGCACGTAACGCGCCCCGGCCAGGCGCCGGGCGGGCACGGGGAAGGGGCGGCGCTCCGCGCCGAGGTTCTGGTCCAGGTAGAGATCGGCCTCCTGGCCCAGCGGGTCGCCGTCCACGATCGCCAGCACGGTCAGGCCCGCTCCCCGCAGCGCCGCCCCCGTCCCCTCCGGCAGCTCGTACGAGTCGAGGACCGCGGCGTCCAGCCGGAGCTCCCGGGCCAGCGCCGCCAGCCGGGACGGCTCCTCGGGGGCGGGCACCAGCGGCAGCCCGCGCTCGCGCAGCTGGGCCCGCGCCCAGGCGGACCCGCGCACCTCGCCGAGGAAGGTCACCTCGACGCCCCGCGCGCGCAGCTCCTCGGCCAGCGCCACGCACCGCACCAGGTGGCCGACCCCGCTGCGCACCCCGGCGTCGCACCGGAAGCCGACCCGGATCACGCGTCCTGGAGCTCCTTCTGCTGGACGTGGGCGTTGAGCCTGCAGACCTCGGGGCGCTCCCGCAGCCAGCTCACCAGCGTCCCGAACGGCACGCACCGGTCGCCGAGGCCGTCCACCACCCGGGTGATGAGCCGCCAGTCGTCCTCGGTGTCGAGCGTCACCCGCAGGTCGCCGGCGATCGGCTGGTAGGCGAGCCCGAGCAGCCGCGCGTCGTCCGGATGCGAGTAGACGTAGGAGGTCACGTGGGTGCGGTGGAAGTCGGCGGCCTCGGCGTCAGCCCGCTCCAGCGCGCTCCTGCCCACGATCTCCACGTCGAGCCCGCGCGGCAGCGTCCGCGTCAGAGCGGTGCTCAGGTAGTCGAGCCCGCGTACGGCGCGGAACACCAGCGCCGCCTCCCTGATCACGGCCGGGTCCAGCAGCGGGCAGTCCGCCGTGAACCGCATCATCGCGTCCCACCGCCGCCCCGCCAGCGCCTCCATGAACCTCGTCAGCACGTCGTCCACCGGCCCACGGTGCCACGACACGCCGAGGCGGCGGCACTCGGCCACGACCGCGTCGTCGGCCTGCTCCGTCGTGGTGGCCACCACGAGCTCGTCGAGCGTGCCCGCCTCGCGGGCGGCGCGAACCACCCATTCCAGCACCGACCGGCCGCCCAGCTCCCGGAGCACCTTGCCCGGCAGGCGTGTCGAGCCCATCCGCGCCTGAACAATCCCGACAATGCGCACCGATGCCCCAATCCCCCGTGTGACCGTGTGTCGCTTATCGATCGCGCTATGCTACCGCCCTGCTCGAACGACTACTGCGCGTAAGCGCGAACCCAGGGGGCCACGTGAGCATTCTCAGTGGATCGTCGATTCTGATCACCGGAGGAACGGGGTCCTTCGGCAAGGCGTTCATCCGCAACGCACTCGACTCGCTGGGGGTGCGGCGCCTGGTGGTCTTCTCCCGCGACGAGCTCAAGCAGTACGAGACCAGGCAGCTCTTCGGCGACGACGAGCGCCTGCGCTGGTTCATCGGCGACGTCAGGGACCGCGACCGGCTGGCCCGCGCCATGCACGGGGTGGACTACGTGGTCCACGCGGCCGCGCTCAAGCAGGTGGACACGGCCGAGTACAACCCGTTCGAGTACGTCCGCACCAACGTCGCAGGGTCACAGAACGTGGTGGAGGCCGCGATCGACAGCGGCGTGCGCAAGGTGGTCGCGCTCTCCACCGACAAGGCCTCCAGCCCGATCAACCTGTACGGGGCCACCAAGCTGGTCGCCGACAAGCTCTTCGTCTCCGCCAACCACTACGCCGCCGCCCACGAGACCCGCTTCTCCGTCGTCCGCTACGGCAACGTCGTCGGCAGCCGGGGTTCGGTGGTGCCGCTCTTCCTGCGCCTGGCCGAGCAGGGCGCCAGCCTGCCGATCACCGACAAGCGCATGACCAGGTTCTGGATCACGCTCGACCGGGCGGTCCGGTTCGTGGTGGACTCGTTCGATCTGATGCGGGGCGGCGAGCTCTACGTGCCGCGCCTGCCGAGCATGCGCATCACCGACCTGGCCGAGGCGCTGGCGCCGAACAGCCCGCTCTACGAGATCGGCATCAGGCCGGGCGAGAAGCTGCACGAGGAGATGATCGGGCCGGACGACGGCCGCAGGACGCTGCGCCTGGCCGATCGCTACATCGTCCAGCCCACGATCGCGACCTGGGGCTACACGCCGCCGCAGACCGGCGAGCCGCTGCCCGAGGGCTTCTCCTACCGCTCCGACACCAACGACGAATGGCTCTCGGTGGACGACCTGCGCGCCATGGTGGCCCGCTGATGCTCCCCTACGGACGGCAGTCGATCGTCGAGTCCGACATCGAGGCGGTCGCCGAGGTGCTGCGCGGCGACTGGCTGACCACCGGGCCCGCGGTCGGCAGGTTCGAGGCGGAGCTGGCCCGCTGGACCGGCGGCGTGCCGTGCGTCTCGGTCACGTCGGGGACGGCCGCGCTGCACGTCGCCTACGTGGCGGCCGAGGTGCGGGCGGGCGACGAGGTGGTCACCTCGCCCCTGACGTTCGTGGCCACGGCCGCCGCGGCCGCGCTACTGGGCGCGCGGGTGGTCTTCGCCGACGTTCAGCCCGACACGGGCAACCTCGACCCCGACGCCGTCGCCGCCGTGCTCACCCCGAGGACGAGGGTCGTCACGGCGGTGGACTACGCGGGCCATCCCGCCGACTACGACGAGCTGCGCGCGGTCGCCGACCCGGCCGGGGCGGTGCTGATGGCCGACTCGGCGCACTCGATCGGGGCCGCGTACAAGGACCGGCCCGTGGGGGCGCTGGCCGATCTGACGGCCTTCTCGTTCTTCCCGACCAAGACCGTGACCACGGCGGAGGGCGGGGCGGTGGCGGCGGCCGACCCCGAGCGGTTCCGGCGGGCCGCCCGCTTCAGGAACCACGGCCTGGTCAGGGAGCCCGCCGACCAGCGGGAGCCGGACGTGGGCGGGTGGCACCAGGAGGTGCACGAGTTCGGGCTGAACTACCGGCTGCCCGACGTGCTGTGCGCGCTGGGCGTCAGCCAGCTCCGGCGGCTGGAGGGCTTCCGCGAGCGGCGCCGCGAGCTCGTCGCGCGTTACGACGCTCTGCTGCGCGACGTGCCGGGGCTGACGCTGCCCGCGCAGCGCGCGTACGTGCGGCCGAGCTGGCACCTCTACCCGGTCAGGGTCCGCGACGGCCGACGGCGCGAGGTCTACGACCGCATGCGCGCCGCCGGCATCGGCGTGCAGGTCAACTACGTGCCGGCGTACTGGCACCCGGTGTTCGAGGACCTCGGCTACCGGCGCGGGCTCTGCCCGCGGGCGGAGGCGTACTACGCCGAGGAGCTGTCGCTGCCGCTGTTCCCCGACCTGACCGACGCCCAGCAGGACCGGGCCGTGGAGACCCTGGCGGCGATCCTGCGCTAGCGCTCCGCCAGCAGCAGGCAGCCGTCCTCGCCCCGGTCGACGAGGAAGCGCCTGGCCGCGACGGTCGCGATCGGCCGCTGCCCGGTCCGCACCAGCGGGCGGATGGGTGTGCCCTGGTCGATGACGACCTCCCACCACGACTCGTGGCCGACGCTCTCGTCGATGTCGGCCAGCGGCACCCGCGCGTGGAAGTCGCGCCCCGCCAGCGTCACCGGAAAGTACATCTCCTCGCCGTCGCTCCTGCGCCGCAGCCGCAGCACCGGCTCGCCGTCGCCGATGTCGGTGATCTCCCCCGAGAACACCAGGTCGCCGCCGTCCACCCGGCACTCCCCGATGACCGCCCGCGCCTTGCGCAGGCGCAGCCCCCAGGCGCCCTTGGTGCTGCGGATCGGCACCACCCACACGCCCGACCTGCGCCTCGGCGCGGGAATCAGGGGCGGCAGCCAGCGCGGCCCGGCCACCCGGCCGTCCAGCCGCAGCCCATGCCCTCTGAGCTGCACGCGCAGGTCCCAGCGGCCGCGCCTGGCGAGCTGCGCGGATGTCAGCACGGCCGGGTCGAACGCGAAGCGGAACGGGAACGCGTGCTCCGGCAGCGCGCCGCCGTCCTCCTGCACCACGTTCTCCCAGGTGGGCGCGCTCACCTCGTCGGACAGCGGGATGGTCGCGCCGGTCCTGCGCTCCTCCAGCCAGACCCGCACCCGCATGCGGCGCAGCTCCCCCACGTCGAACCGGCCCACCGCCACCCGGCCCGCGCCGCAGAGCACGCTGTCGCGCCAGTCGAGGTCGACCAGCCGGGGGACCAGGGCCAGCTCGCCGGAGACCTCCGACAGGTGCGGCGGCATCGACGGGTGCCTGGCGTACCAGCGCCTGCGCAGCAGCCCGGCCGCGCCGACGCGCGGCTGCAGCTGCCCGCAGCGGTCCTGGGTGAACACGTACGCCAGCTCGCCCAGGCGGCGCCGGTGCAGCAGGTGGACCTGGAGGCGCTGCGCGAACGGGATGCTGTGCCAGGCCTCGCGCGACACGCCGTCGAGGTAGCGGACGATCATGTCGAGCAGGGCCGGGTCCGCCGTCGTGCCCATGGCGGCCATGGCCTCCACGGCGACGGCCATGTCGATGTCCAGCGTGTCGCGGTCGAAGTCCGCCTTGAGCGCCGGCGCCCCGCGGCCCAGCAGGGAGGCGGTCTCCAGCACCGACAGGAGGCGGTCGCGCAGGTTGTCGGGCTCCAGGCAGCGCTGGGTGATCGAGCTGCCCGGCTCGTCGCGCTGCCGCCAGTGGTAGACGACCGAGGCCAGCACGTCCACCGACCTCGCTCCCACGTGGGCCGCCATCGCGACGGGCTGGTCCTCGTACATGCGCTCGGGGAAGCTCAGGCCCAGGCGCTCCCAGAAGGAGCGGCGGTAGACCTTGTTCCACAACATGCGGTCGCGGATCAGCAGCGGGTGGCGGGTGATGTGGGTGCTCTTCACCGGCTTGGCGAACGCCTCCCGGTGGGCCCACGACGGCATGAGCAGGTTGCGGTAGAGCCGCATGACGTTGCCGCAGGCCAGGTCGGAGCCGGTGGACTCGAGCGAGGTCACCAGGCGTTTGAACGCGTCGCGCGGCACGGTGTCGTCACCGTCCACGAAGGCCAGGTAGCGGCCGGTCGCCCGGCGTACGCCCACGTTGCGGGCGCGGCCCACGCCCATGTTGTCCTGCCTGATGAGACCTATCCGGCGGTCGGCCGCCTGCCTGGACTCGACGACCGCCGGGCCGCCGTCGACGCTGCCGTCGTCGACGCAGATCACCTCCAGATCACCCAGCGTCTGCGCGGCGATGGAATCCAGGCAGGGTCCGATGTACTTCTCGACGTTGTAGAACGGAACGATCACCGAAAGAACCGGCACACCTATTCCTCTTCCTTTTGTCCTTCGTCCTTCCGCCCTGCGCCTGCGTCCTCGCTGTATCAGCCGGACAGGAGGCGGATGACCTTGCGGGCGACCTTGCCGGGGCGCGCCAGGCGGCGGGAGAGGCGATATCCGAGCGTCCTGCGGAAGGCGCTGGCCTTGCGCTGGGTCCTGCGTAGCTTGGCCTTCGCCCTGACCAGCTCGCGTTCGCGGTAGGAGAGCTTGGTCTCCAGGCGCGAGATCCTGGCCAGCGCCGCGGTGAGCTGGTCGGCCAGGCGGTCCCGGGCGCCCAGCAGATCCCGGTACGTGGGCGCGTGCTCCGCCACCTCGGCGGGGCAGCCCAGCTCCACGTCCAGCTTGCGGGCACGGTCGAGGTCGCCCTGGTCGCAGGGACGGTCGGCCATGCCGCACAGGGTCAGCGCGAGCTGGTCGGCCTCCAGCGGCCACGGCCACGGGTGGTGGTGACCGGCCGCCAGCAGCCTGACCGCGAACCGCCACAGGATCCGGCACAGGACGACTTTCGGGCCGGGCGGGGTGGACGGCTCGGCGGCTGGGCTGATGGCCGCGAACCGCTCGCCGTCGTACACCAGGCTGTCGGTCGCGGCCGTCACGTCGCCGCCCGCCTCCAGCCATTCGGCCAGCCGGGCCAGCAGCTCGCGCACGGTCCTGACGTCCTCGCGGACGCACGCCTCGACGAGGATCTCCTCGACGACCCGGCCGGCCGGGATCGGCAGCTCCTCGCCGTCCGGCAGCCGCCTGGCGCCGCCGGCGGTGAGCTCGTACAGGGCGGAGCCCTCCTCGACCAGCCCCAACGGCAGCTCCACGTGGTCGTCATCGTCTGAAGCGGCGGTGGCCACGGCCAGCCAGAGCGGCGCGAGCTCCTCGCCCAGCCCGTGCCGGAACACCAGGCGGGTCAGCCGGAGCGGGTCGGCCACCAGCATGCGGTCGCCGCCACGCGCGCTCAGCGGGAACGTGAGGGCGTCCGGCAGGTCGGCGGCCAGCGCCTCGCGGGACAGCAGCGCCCGGGGCGCCTGCCTGCCCGGATACGCCGCGTAGCACCGCCGCACGCGCAGCCCCGCCGACTCCAGCCCGCGGTCGAGCGCCTCGGGCCCGCTGGGGTAGCTCGGGTCGAAGCCGTGCGGCGCCCACTGGT
Source organism: Nonomuraea sp. NPDC003707 (assembly GCF_053587055.1). Classification (NCBI taxonomy): domain Bacteria; kingdom Bacillati; phylum Actinomycetota; class Actinomycetes; order Streptosporangiales; family Streptosporangiaceae; genus Nonomuraea; species Nonomuraea sp. NPDC003707. The sequence goes on from NZ_JBSFNK010000005.1 coordinate 511,219, forward strand.
CGTCGGCGCCCTCCCGGTCCGCGGGCCTGGCCTCCAGGAACCGATCGACGCCCAGGTCGTTGCGTACGCCGAGCACCAGCCGCCCCCCGGGCGCGACCAGCTCGGCCAGCGCCGCCAGCGACTCGCTCCACGCCGCCGCCGAAGCCTCCGCGGAGTGCGTGCGCAGCAGCCCGTCGAGGGCCAGCACCAGGTCGTACGGCTGCTCCGCGGCGAACACCTCCAGCCGCCCGCAGAACACCGCCAGCCCCGGGTGCCGTTCGCCCAGGGCACAGGCGTCAGGGTAGGAGCGCAGCAGCACGGCCGCCGACGGGGCCCGCGCGACCACGTCGTCCACCAGCACCTGCGGATGCGGGCCGACCAGCAGCACCCTGCCGCTGTCGGGGACGAGCCGGCCGACCAGCTCCAGTGCCGTGCCCCGCCAGTCCGTTATGCCGCCCATGTTGGACATGTCGGACCACAGCAGCATCTCCCCGCCGATCAACCGAACGTTCTCGGGCGCCTCCCCCGTGATCACGTGCGCGCCCCCCGTTTCCATCCGAACATTCGCCGTAGCTCCTCCGGTGTCGCCTGATACTCGAATCCCAGCTCGCGCCGCGCCACCTCCGACGCCAGCTCGGTGTCGACGCGCGTGCCGTGCAGCTCCGGCCAGAGCCGCATGCGGCGCGCCGTCCCCCCGTACTCGGGACGCTCGTCCTCGAACTGCATCGGATCCCCGTACACCGCCACCTCGCATCCCACCGAGGCGCCGTAGAACAGCGCGCTGCCGAGCCGGTTGGAGGCCACCCTGCGGTGGCGTCGCAACTGGACCAGTTGCTTGCGCAGGAAGTCGCGTCCCTTTCCCTCCCACCGGGAGCCGCGCTCGCCATGGCAGGTGACCCGGAATCCCCTCGATTCGTACGCTCGCCGAATGTCCGGATTCGCGAATTCCAGCCAATAAAGGCAGACCGTGACCGGACCGGTCTCGACATTTCGGATTTCGTCGGCCAACCGGGCATGGTCACCACTGACGGAATGCTTTTCCCAGCCATGAAAGGGATACCAGATCGTACCCTTGCGTTCGGGGACCACGCCCAGCTCAGGCTCCAGATGAAGGAGGTATATCCATGGCGCGCCGATGAGGTAGTGCCCCCTGCGGCCCATCGACCAACCCCGGCGATGTAGCACGTCAGACCAGATGAAACGGGGATATCCAGGGCTGCACCAGTGGTCGTTGGGCGGAAATCCGTGGAGATAGTTCCATCCGTGCTGAAGGAAGCCCTGGATGCGTTTCGGCGTCTCATCCGGAAGGCCGCAGTATCGGCCGATTATGCGAGAGTGCCCGTACCAGTGATTGGATTCGTCCATCATTCCCCCCGTACGGTGGACCGTGTCCCGTCCGACATTCCCAGCCCTCAACGGGTGCCACGCCTCGTTATACGGTTCCATTACCCGAGAGGGGGTCTTGGTTTTCTCCTGGCGCGCAATTCCCGCTACACTACGTCGTGGCTTGAGGACAGAGAGTGAGTGATCATGAGTCATCTCGACCGCCTGCGGGCCGTCTTCCGCAGCGCGCTCAACCTTCCGGCCGACACCTACGTCGACGGGCTCGAATACCGCGCCATCCCCCAGTGGGACTCGCTGGCCCACATGGCGTTGATCGCCGCGATGGAGGACGAGTTCTCCGTCATGATCGACACCGACGAGATGATCGACATGAGCTCGTTCGCCAAGGCGGCCGGGCTGCTGGAGAAGCATGGCGTCGGCGCCGCCGCCGGCTGAGCCCAGGGTCGTCCTGGTCACCGGCTCGACGGCGGGCATCGGCCGGGCCGTGGCGGTCACTCTGGCCGGGGCGGGCCACGACGTGGTGCTCCACGGCCGCGGCGAGGAGCGCGCCGCGAAGGCCGCCGCCGAGGTCGCGGAGGAGACCGGCGGGGTGACCGACTCGGTCGCCTGCGACGTCGGCGACCCCGCCGCCGTCTCGGCCGTGATGCGGCAGATCTACCAGCGCCACGGCCGCCTCGACGCCCTCGTGATCAATGCCGGCATCCACGCGGCCGGCCCGCTCGGCATGGCCCACCACGACACGGTCCAACGGCTCTTCCAGGTCAACGCGGTCGGCGCGACGTACACGCTGCAGTCCGCGCTCAGGCTGCTGCGGCGGGGCAGCTCCCCCGCGGTGGTCCTGGTCTCCTCGATGATGGGCCGCATGGGCGGCGCGGGCCAGGCGGTCTACTCCGCCACCAAGGCGTCCGTGATCGGCCTCACCAAGGCCGCCGCCAAGGAGCTGGGGCCCGCCGGGATCCGGATCAACGCCGTGGCCCCGGGCTACATCCAGACCGACATGCTCGCCACGCTCGACAAGGAGAGCCGGGTGGCCACGGTCGCCGCGACCCCGCTCGGGCGGCTCGGCACGCCCGCCGACGTCGCCCGCGTGACCGCGTTCCTGCTCTCGCCAGACGCGGGTTTCGTCACCGGCCAGGTCATCGGCGTCGACGGCGGGCTGGTGCTGTGATGTTCCCGCACCCACAGGCCCGGCTCGTCGTCGCGGGAGAGGCGGCGGGCCTCGGCGGCGACGAGCTGGCCGGCCACGTCGCGCGCACCGCGGAGGCCCTGACCCGGCTGCGGCCCGGGCCGCTGTTCTGCGGCATGCGCAACAACGTCACGTCCGTCCTGCGCTACCTCGCCGCCTGGCGGTCGGGCCGGCCGATCGCGCTGCTCGACCCCGACCTGGCTCCCGGGGCGCTGGCCGAGCTGGTGGGCCGGTTCAGGCCGGCGGCGCTGCTCGGGTTCACGCACGCGGCCGACGGCTCGCCGCCGCCGCGCCGCGACGTGCCCGAGCCGCATCCCGACCTCGCCGTGCTCCTCGCCACTTCGGGCTCGACCGGCAACCCCAAGCTCGTACGCCTGTCGCGCCAGGCCGTGCTGGCCAACGCCACCGCCATCGCCACGGCCCTGGCCATCGACCCCGACGAGATCGCGCCCACCAGCCTGCCGCTCCACTACAGCTACGGGCTGTCCGTGCTCAACAGCCACCTGATCGTCGGGGCGACGGTGATGCTGACGGAGGCGGGGCTGCTGGAGCGGTCGTTCTGGACCCATCTGGACGCCCACCGGTGCACGTCGCTGGCCGCCGTCCCCTACCAGTACGAGATGCTGCGGAGGCTGCGTTACGACCGCTCCGAGCACCCCGCGCTCGCCACGCTCACGCAGGCCGGCGGGCGGCTCGGCCAGGACCTGGTCCAGGAGTTCGCGGGCCAGGCCGACCGGTTCTTCGTGATGTACGGGCAGACGGAGGCGACGGCCCGGATCGCCGTCCTGCCTCCCGACCGGCTGGCCGACAAACCGGGCTCCGCCGGGCCGGCCATCCCCGGCGGGCGGCTGACCGTCGACGAGGGCGAGGTCGTCTACCACGGGCCCAACGTCATGATGGGCTACGCCGAGACGGCCGCCGACCTGGCCAGGGGCGACGACCTGGGCGGGGTGCTGCGCACCGGCGACCTGGGCCGGCTCGACTCCGAGGGCTTCCTCTACCTCACCGGGCGGCTGAAACGCATCGCCAAGATCTTCGGCGTGCGGGTCAACCTCGACGACGTCGAACGCCTGCTGCGCGGCTCCGTCCCGGTGGCGGCGACCAGCGGCGACGACCGCGTGACGGTGTGGGCCGAGGGCCTCGACGCGGCCGGCCGCGCGGGCCTGGCCCGCAAGCTGGGCGCCGAGCTGCGGGTCCATTGGAGCGGGTTCGACGTGCGCGCCGTCGACAGCCTCCCGCTCCTGGCCACCGGCAAGATCGACTACCGCGCCCTGGAGTCCCGCACATGACGGCGGAGGGTGGCGGATGAGCGTTTTCAGTCTGGCGGAGCCCCAGCGGGAGGCAGCGCTGGTGGGCGAGCTGGCGGCGCTGACCGAGCGGCATCGGCGGGCGTGCGCCCCCTACCGGCGGGTGCTCGACGCCATTCAGGCCGGCCCCCCGTACGAGCGGCTCGCGGACCTGCCCTGGCTGCCGGTGCGGCTGTTCAAGACGCACGAGCTGCGCAGCGTGCCCGAGGACCAGGTGTTCAGGGTGCTGACCTCCAGCGGGACCACCGGGCAGCGGCCGAGCCGGGTCTACCTCGACCGCGAGGCCGCCGCGACGCAGCCGCGGATGCTGGCGGCCACGCTCAGGGAGGTGCTGGGCGGGCGGCGGCTGCCGATGCTGGTCGTGGACAGCCGCTCGGTCGTCCGTGACCCCACGCTGAGCGCCCGCGGGGCCGGGGTGCTCGGGATGATGAACTTCGGCAGGGACCACACGTTCGTGCTCGACGAGCGGGGCCGGGTGGACGCCGAGGCGGTCAAGGGGTTCCTGGCCCGCTACGGCGGCGAGCGGTTCCTGATCTTCGGGTTCACGTTCATGGTCTGGCTCCACCTGCGCGACCTCGGGGCGGACCTGTCGCAGGGGGTGCTGGTCCACTCCGGCGGGTGGAAGCGGCTGGCCGAGCAGGCGGTCGACAACGCCGAGTTCCGGCGGCGGCTGGCGGCCGAGTGCGGGCTGACCCGGGTGCACAACTTCTACGGGATGGTCGAGCAGATCGGGACCGTCTTCCTGGAGGGGCCCGACGGCGACGGGCTCTACTGCCCCGACTTCGCCGATGTCGTGGTCCGCGATCCGGAGACCTGGCAGGAGGTCCCCGTCGGCGAGCCGGGGCTGATCGAGGTCGTCAGCACGCTGCCCACGTCCTACCCGGGCCATGTCCTGCTGACCGAGGACCTGGGCGTGGTGCACGGCGTCGACGACGGACACTGGCCGGGCAAGCGGTTCGAGGTGCTGGGCAGGCTGCCCAGGGCCGAGGCGCGCGGCTGCAGCGACACCATGGGGCGGGGCTGATGCTGGACGACCCGAAGCTCGACGTGCGTTTTCCCGCCGCCGCTCCGGTGTCCGCCGAGGACCTGCTGGGTGAGCTGCGCGGCGGGCTCGACGTGGGCGACGAGCGGGTGCGCGAGTTCCTCTCGGGCTTCGGCAAGCGGCTTCTGCGGCCCGCGCTGGCGCGGCGCCATCCCGAGCTGGGCTCGCTCGGCTTCTTCCTGCGCCCCAGCGAGCTGGCCCGCACCGTCGACGGCCTCGCCAACGAGCACGTACGCGTCCCGCGCGGCATGGTCTTCCACATCCCGCCCGCCAACGTCGACACCGTCTTCGTCTACTCCTGGGCCCTGTCGGCCCTGATGGGAAACCGCAACATCGTGCGCCTCTCGCCGCGCTCCGGCGCGGTCGCCGAGGTCATCCTGGAGACGCTGCACGACGCGCTGGCCGACGCCGACCCCGTCATAGCGGCGACCCAGCGCATCGTCTCCTACGGCCGCAGCGACTCCGTCACCGCCGCGCTCTCCGCCGCCTGCGACCTGCGGGTGGTGTGGGGCGGCGACCGCACCGTGCAGGAGATGCGGCGGCACTCACTCGCCCCGCACGCCCGCGACCTGGTCTTCCCCGACCGCTCCTCGTTCGCCGTCGTGGGCGCGGCGGCCTGGCTGTGCGCGCCCAGGGCCGCGCGGGTCACCGTGGCCGAAGGCTTCGTCAACGACACCTACTGGTTCGACCAGGCCGCCTGCTCCTCGCCCAGGACGGTGTTCTGGGTGGGCGCGGAGGGCGACTGCGACACGGCGCGGGCCGACTTCTGCGAGCACGTGTCGCGCGTGGTCACGGTCCGGGGGTGGGGAGTCGACGCCGCGATGGCCGTGGAGAAACGGGTCTCCACCTACGGCCTGGCCGCCGACGGGCTGGCGGAGAGCATCGAGTTCCGGGGCAACGCGCTGGCCAACGTCACGCTGTCGGCCGCCGCCGCCGCGCCCAGGCAGTGGCTGGGCGCCGGTACGTTCGCGCACGCCAGGCTCGGGTCGCTGGCCGAGCTGGGCTCGCTGGTCGAGCGGCGGGACCAGACGATGACGCACTTCGGGTTCGCCAGGGCCGAGCTGGAGCGGCTGGCCAGGGAGCTGGGCGGGCGCGGGGTCGATCGCATGGTACCGATCGGGAGCGCGCTGAGCTTCCATCGGGTGTGGGACGGGTTCGATCTCCCGGCCGAGTTCACGCGACTGGTGACCGTGATCAGATGACGTTCGCGCCCCCCACGGCCTGGCTCGCCCGGTGGCCGGCGTCGTCCGGGCGGTGGCTCGGGTGGGTGCCCGCGGGGGTCGTGTGCGCCGGTGCGGTGGTGGTGTTTCTGTGCTGCGGGGTCTCCGCCCGCGACCTGGCCGTTTTCGCGGCCTACCTCGGGGCCGGGGTGGCGCTGCCCGGGACGCTGCTGTGGCGGGCGCTGACCGGCGGCGGGAGGTCGACGGCCGAGGACGTCGCGGCGGGGCTGGCGATGGGGTACGCGGTCGAGGTCCTGGCCTACCTCCCGGCCAGGGCGGCCGGGGTGCCGCTGCTCGTGCTGGTGCCGTCCGCGGGGGTGCTCTGCGCGTTCGCCTGCGTGCCCCGGCTGCGGCGGCACTGGCGGGGCGGGGCCGCCGGGGAGCGCATGCCCGCATGGTGCGCGTGGGCGCTGGCGGCGGTCGTCGCCTACCTGATCGCGTGGAGCACGCTCAACCTCTACCGGGTGCCGGTCTCCGCCGCGTACGTGGACCTGCCCTACCACCTGGCGCTGGTCGGCGAGGTCAAGCACCACGTGCCGCCCACGCTGCCGTCCGTGCTGGGCGAGCGGCTCTCCTACCACTGGTTCGTCTACGCCGAGCTGGCCGCCACGAGCTGGGTGACCGGGATCGAGCCGGTGACGCTGGTCTACCGGCTGGCCACGCTGCCGATGACGGCGGCCATGGTCGTGCTGGTGGCGGTGCTCGGGCGGCGGCTGGGCGGGAGCTGGGGCGCCGGGGTCGCGGCGGCCGGGGTCACGTACTTCCTGCTCGGGCCGGTCCTTCAGGAGGACGTGGTCTTCACGACGCGGCCGATGTTCACCGCCTGGGCCAGCCCGACGCAGACGTTCGGGGCGCTGCTGTTCGCGCCCGTGCTGCTGCTGCTGACCGGCGGGCGGCGGTGCTGGGCGGCGCTGGTCGTGCTGCTGCTGGCGCTGACCGGGGCGAAGGCCACGTTCCTGCCGTTGCTGCTCGCGGGGCTGCTGGTCGTGGTGGCCGTGCGGTGGGCGGTGGAGCGGCGGGTGCCGGGCGCGTGGCTCGGCGTGGCCGGGATCACGCTGGCGTGCCTGCTGGTCGCGCAGCTCGTGGTGTTCGGGCGGGGGTCCCAGGGGACGACCATCGCGCCGTTCGCGGCGATGCGGGGGCTCTGGGGGCTGGTGACGGGCGTGGCGGCGCCCGAGCTGGCCGCCGTGCCGGTGACGCCGTTGCTGGTCCTGACCGTCGTGCACCTGTTCTGCCTGCTCTGCGTGTGGGGCGGGGTGACGGCCCTGGGCCGGCGGGCGCTGGAGCCGTCCATGTCGCTGCTGCTCGGCATGGGGGCGGCGGGGGTCGGCGCGGCGGCGCTGCTCGGGCATCCGTCGGACTCGCAGCTCTACTTCCTGGAGAGCGTCCGGCCCTACCTGTCGGTCGCCGCGGTGTGCGGGGTGGCCGGGCGGCGGGTGCCGTGGGCCATGTCGGTCGGCATGGTCGCGGCGGGGGCGGGGGTCGCGCTGCTCGCCACGTGGATCGTGGTGCCCGGGGACGCGGCGGTGCGGGTGGTGGTGCCGTACCTCGTGCTCGGGGTGGTGGCGGCGGCGGTGCTGGTGTGGCGGCGCGGGGCCGTGCTGGCGGTGGTGGCGCTGCTGGCGGGGTACGCGGTGCCGGCCTCCGCGCGCGAGCTGGTCCTGCGGGTGGTGCCGGAGGGCCGCGAGACGGAGATCCCCGCGGGGGCGCTGAGGGCGGGGCGGTGGTTGCGTGCGCACTCCTCGCCCGGCGACGTGGTGGCCACCGACCTGCACTGCCGCCCGGTCGAAGCGCCCGGGTGCGACAGCCGGCACTACTGGGTGTCGGGGTTCACCGAGCGGCGGGTGCTGGTCGAGGGATGGGCGTACGCGGAGAGCACGCTGTCGCGGGCCGAGCTGTTCGTCTCGCCGTATCTCGAGGTGCCGTTCGCGGATCCCGTACGGCTGGCGGCGAACGACGCGGTCTTCCGGGCGCCCACGGCGGAGAACGTCCGGCGCCTCGCCGAGGTCTACGGCGTCAAGTGGCTCTTCACCGGGATGAACCCGGAATTGGGGAAATACGCGCGACTGCGCTTCCGCAATTCGTCCTTCTCCGTTTACCGGCTCACCGCCCGGTAAAAGTCTCTCCCCCTCACGGAATGCTGCGGAGAAACGGCCCGCGCCACGCTGGACGGCCCCAGGAGCATTTTCGTGGACGTACGGCCACCGATCAGGATCAGGAACTCCCATGAAAACGCGTGCCGCGACGGAGCCGAGCCCCCGCGTTCTCGACACCACGGCCCGGCCGGCGAGCGTCGACATCGTCATCCCCGTGCTCAACGAGGAACGCGCCCTGCCCGGCTGCATCCGCACGCTGGCCCGCTTCCTCGGCGACGGCTTCCCGCTGCCGTGGCGCATCACGATCGTCGACAACGGCAGCACCGACGCCACCTGGCCGGTCGCCAACGAGCTGGCCGGGCAGTTCGAGCGCGTACACGTCCGCCGGCTCGACATCCGGGGCCGGGGCGCGGCCCTGCGCGCGGCCTGGCAGGACAGCCCCGCCGACATCGTGGCGTACATGGACGTCGACCTGTCCACCGGCCTCGGCGCCCTGTTCCCGCTGGTCGCCTCAGTGGCCGGCGGCCACTCCGAGATCGCCATCGGGACGCGGCTCGCGCGGGGCGCGCGCACCCGCCGCTCGCTGCGCCGCGAGGTGGTGTCGCGGGGCTACAACGCCCTGCTCAGGTACGGCTTCGGCGTCCGCTTCAGCGACGCACAGTGCGGCTTCAAAGCGGCCAGGGCCGACGTGGTCAGGCCGCTGATGGCCAAGGTCGAGGACGACTCGTGGTTCTTCGACACCGAGCTGCTCCTGCTGGCCGAGCACAACGGCCTGCGCGTGCACGAGGTGCCGGTGGACTGGATCGAGGACACCGACTCGCGCGTGAAGATCGTCAGGACGGCCGTCGACGACCTGAAGGGGCTGGCCAGGGTCGCCTGGTCGATGTCGATGGGCCGGGCCCGCGTGGAGGTGGCGCGGTCCGAGCTCACACCCACGCACCCGGACGCGGTCGTGGCGCGGCCCCGCGCGGTGACGCCGGCGAAATTCACCTCGTTCGCCGTGATAGGCATTGTTTCCGCAATTCTGTACGCGCTCATTTATCTGCCGCTGCGCGATATCTGGTCGCCGGCAATGACGAATTTCGCCGCACTCGTCCTCACCGGAGTCGTCGGCACCGAGGCGAACCGCCGCTGGACATTCCACCGGCGCACCGCCATGCACGTGCGGGCGGCGACGCTCTTCCTGGCCAACTACGCCCTCACCACCATGGCCGTGCTCGCGCTGCCCCGTGACGCCGGGCGGCTGACGGAGGTCGGCGCGGTCGCCGGCACGTACTGCCTGCTCACCTTGATCCGCTTCACCGCCCTGGACCGCTGGGTCTTCTCCCGTACGAGGAACTGATCGATGGAAACCACTGAGATCCGCCGCCTGATCGCGCTCGAGGACCGCCACTGGTGGTACCGCGAGCGCCGGGCCATCCTGCGCAGGGAGCTGCGCGGGCTGGGCCGTCCCGGGCGGGCGCTGGACATCGGCGCCGCCGGCGGCGGGAACACCAGAGTGCTGGTCGAGGCGGGCTGGGAGGCGACCGCGACGGACTCGTGCGCGACGGCGGTCGAGGTGGCCAGGCAGCGCGGGCTCAAGGCCGTGCGCGCCGACGCGCGGGCGCTGCCGTTCGAGCCGGGGAGCCTGGACCTGGTGACCGCGTTCGACGTGCTGGAGCACGTTCGCGAGGACCACCTGGTCGTGGAGGAGATCGCCAGGGTGCTGGCGCCCGGCGGACACGCGCTGATCGCGGTCCCGTGCGACATGGCACTGTGGTCGGCCCACGACGACGCGGTCGGGCACGTGCGCCGCTACGCCCGCGAATCGCTGACCGTCGTGGTGGAGCAGGCCGGGCTGAAGGTCGATCGCGTCTGGAGCTGGAACGTGCTGCTCCGTCCCCTCGTCGCCCGGCACCGGCGCCGGTCCAGGGGCAGCGACCTGCGGAAGATGCCGCTCCTGGTCAACGCGGGGCTGTCGGCGGTCGTGCGGGCCGAGCGGTACCTGCCGGTCAAGTCGCTCAAGGGCGTCACGCTGTTCCTGCGGGCCCGGCTCGGGAGATGAGCGTGTTCAGACCGAGACGTGGGGGTGTTCAACGGTGTGCGCGCATTGGCTTTAGGCTGTGATCCGTGGTGATTCATGCCCTGCTGGCGGCCGTGCTGGCCACGACCTCGCTGCCCGCCCAGGCGGCGACGGTCGACTGTGACCGGGTCAAGTGCCTGGCGCTGACGTTCGACGACGGTCCGGGCGAGGGCACCCCGACCCTGCTCAAGCTTCTCAAGCAGGAGGGGGTCAAGGCCACGTTCTTCCTGGTCGGCAAGCAGGTGGAGCAGCGGCCGCAGATCGCCAGGCAGACGCTGGCGCAGGGACACGCGATCGGCAACCACACCTGGTCGCACGCCTCCCTGCCGACACTGCTCGACGACCAGATCCTCGACGAGCTCAAGACCACGCAGGAAGCCATCCAGCAGGCCACGGGGCTGCGGCCGGCGATGTTCCGCCCGCCGTACGGGCACACCGACGACCGCGTGCTGGGCCTGGCCGACCAGGTGGAGCTCGCGCAGGTGCTCTGGACCGGCACGACGCTCGACTGGAAGCTGCGTGACGCCAAGAAGATCAAGGCCGCCGTGCTCAGGCTGGCCAAGCGCGACGGAGTGATTCTTATGCACGACACGGTCCCGGCGACCGTGAAGGCCATGCCGTCCATCCTCAAGGAGCTCAAGAAGCAGGGCTATCACCTCGTCACGGTGCCGACCCTGCTACGCGGCAAGAAACCCGAGCCCGGAGTGAGCTACCCCTGACGGGCCATGGGCACCGCGAAACCAAGGCCGTGGGTCGCGATCCCGACCTTTCTGATCATTCAGGCCGTCCTCGCCTGCTGGTGGGCGGCCTTCTACCCCGGCCTGTTCAGCCGCGACTCGGTCCTCTACCTCAGCCACACCGTCGTCGGCCCCTGGGTGAGCGACCACTCGGTGCTCTACGACGCGCTGCTGTCGCTGAGCTTCACCAAGACGGGTGACCTGGGCGCGGTCACGTTCGCGCAGACCACCGCCATGGCGGCGGCGCTGACGTACCTGGCTCAGTCGCTCAAGGCGCTCGGCGCGCCACGCCTGCCGACCACGCTCGTGGCGATGCTCATGCCGCTGGCGCCGCCCGTGGGCGCGTTCTCGGTGACGCTGTGGAAGGACGTGCCGTTCACGATCTGCGCGATCGCCGTCGCGGGCGTGTGCGCCCGGATCGCGGCCAGACGCGCCGTCACCGTGCCCACGCTGGTCGGGCTCGGGCTGCTCTTCACGACATTGGGGCTCTTCCGGGCGAACGGCTTCCTCGTCGTGGGCGTCGCCGTCCTCGCGCTGCTGGCGATCGTCACGACCATGCGCGTACGGCTGCTGCTCGCCGGCACCTTCGCCGCGGCCCTGCCGCTCGTGCTCACGAACCTCGTCTTCCCGCAGTTCGGCATCATGGCCCCGTCCAAGACGTACGTGTACCACACGGCCTTCGGCGACATCGCGGTGGCGTACCGGGACCGTCCCGAGCTGTTCACCGAGCAGGACAAGGCGTTGATGGCCACCGTGGCGCCGCTGACGCGGTGGTGGGACGGCGGCACCTGCTACACGATCAACCCGCTGATCTGGCGGCGGGACTTCAGCTGGCCGCAGGCCGACGCGCACGCCTCCGAGCTGCTCGACCTGTGGAAACGGCTGCTGATCTCCGAACCCCGCATGATCATCGACACCCGGCTGTGCCGTGGGGCGATCGCGTGGCGGCCCGTGCAGGACGAGTTCGCCATCGGCGGGATGACGTACCGGTTCTCGCTGCGGCCCAACGCCGACACCTACGTCGGGCCGAACAAGGTGCCCGACTTCCCGGGACGGTGGGTCTACTCGCTGCGGCCGAAGTCGTGGGAGCTGAACCAGGTGGCCGATCCGTGGCTGACCGGGGCGCTGGCGCCGCAGTACGACTGGGTGCTGTGGCGGGGGGCGTTGTGGGCGTACGTGTCGTACCTGGCGGTGGCGCTTGGGGCGCTGGCGCTGCGGAACCGGTACGTGCTGGGGGTGGCGGCCGTGGTGGCCGGGCAGCAGCTCACGGTGCTGGCCAACATCTCGGCGCAGGACTTCCGGTACATGGCCTCACCCATCTTCGTGGGGGTGCTGCTGGTGCCGTTGCTGCTGGGGAGTGCGGGGCGGTTGGTGGTGGCTTCGGTACGGGGGGTCGGGCGCGCACTACGCCGCAAGCCTGCCGCGCCCCGGCCCCCGTTGCCACAGCCCGGCACCCCCGCGCCCGCCCCGGACGCGCCCTCAGGGAACGCCCCCGCGCCGGACGCACCTACGGCCGCCGCGCCGGATGCGCCATCAGCGGACGAGGCCACGGCTCACGGGGCTGCGGGTCACGGGCCCGAGCCGGGTGAGCGCACGGCTCGGGCGGCGTCGCTCTCGGAGCCCGTGACGCCAGACCCTCAGCCGAGCGAGCCGAATGGACCAGGAGCCCCAGGCGCGTCGGGCGGGACGGGGGCGCTTGGGCGGGAGGGCGATCGGGAGTAGGCCGGCGGGCCGGGCTCAGACGGTGGCGGGGAAGCGTCCCGGAGCGGGTACGAAGCCCGGCGTGTCCTCCGCGGCCTGGCGGGCGTCGTATCGCTCCCGGGAGGCGGCCACGCACGCGCTGTGCTTCCGCGACCAGTTGGTGAGCGTCAGCATGGCCTCGTACAGCTCCAGCGCCATCGGCGTGGCCTGGTACTCGACCTTGGGCGGCACCGTCGGATAGACCGTGCGCTCCAGCAGCCCGTCGCGCTCAAGATTGCGCAGGGTGAGGGTGAGCATGCGACGGCTGATGCCCTCGATCTCCCGCTCCAGCTCCGTGAACCTCCTCGGCCCGCGAGCGGTCACCACGACGATCTGGATGGCCCACTTCCCGGCGATCTTGTCCAGGATCTCGCGCGGCGGGATGGGGCAGAAGCCCTGCTCGATCATCGCCTGCGCGTCGTCCAACGTCCTGAGCTGCTCTGGTACAGCGGTGTTCCTCTGGGACATGAAAGTGCCTTCTTCCGGTTGACCTCGATGGTCACACATCATGGCCACTGTTACAAATCGTTCCCCTAGGAAGACTTGGTCATGAAGAACAAATGGGCCGCATTCTCGCTACTGGCCACCACCCAGTTCGTACTGATCCTGGACTCCACGATCGTGGGCATCGCGATGCCGCACATGGGTCGTGAGCTGGGCATGAACGCCCAGGACCTGTCGTGGACGACGACGGCGTACTCGCTGGTGTTCGGCGGGTTGCTGCTGCTCGGCGGGCGGCTGTCCGACTACGTGGGCAGGCGCCGGATCTTCATCGCCGGGATGCTGCTGTTCGGCGCGGTGTCCCTGATCGGCGGCGTGGCCGCGTCCGGCGTGCTGCTGATCGCCGTACGGGCGGTGCAGGGGCTGGCCAGCGCGCTGGTGGCGCCCGCCGGGATGTCACTGGTGATGACGATCTTCAAGGGCGACCCTGCGCTCAACAAGGCGATGGGGCTGTGGGGCGCCGTCGGCGGCATGGGCGCCTCGGCCGGGCTGGTGCTCGGCGGGCTGCTCACCGACTGGTTCGGCTGGCGTTCCGTGTTCCTGGTGAACGCGCCCATCGGGCTGGGCGTCGCCGCGCTGGCGCTCGTACTGCTGCCCGCCGCGCGCTCCGCCGAACGGACCCGCGGCTTCGACGTGGCCGGGGCCGTCACCTCGACCGCCGGGCTGGGCCTGCTCATCTACGCCCTGGTGGACGCGGCGGAGGCGGGCTGGACCTCGGCCAGGACGCTCGGCGTCGGCGCCGTCGCGATCGCCCTCATCGTCGCCTTCCTCGCCATCGAGTACCGCTCGGCCAACCCGCTCGTCCCCCTGAACGTCTTCCGCAGGCGCACGCTCCGCGCCGGCAACGTGATCATGTTCCTGGTGGCCATGGCGATGCAGCCGGTGGCCTTCCTGCTCAGCCTCTACACCCAGCTCGTGCTCGGCTACAGCGCTACCCTGTCGGGCCTTTCGACGCTGGCGATCCCCGCGACGATCGCGCTGACCGCCTCGTTCCTCGGCGGACGCGTGCTGACCAGGTACGGCCTGCGCACGACGACGGCCGCCGGCATGGCCTTCATCCTGGTGGGCGCGGCGCTCTACCTGCGGGTGGGGGTGCAGGGCGACTACCTGCTGGTCCTGCTTCCCGCCGAGCTGCTGACCGGCTTCGGCTTCGGCCTCCTGGTCGGCGCGGTGACCGTCGCCGCCACCTCGGACGCCTCGCCGGAGGAGTCGGGGATGGTGTCGGGCCTGTTCAACGTGACGACGCAGGTGGGCATCTCGGTCGGCATCGCGGTGCTGGTGGCCGTCGCGGCCGGCGTCACGGGCGGCTCCCCCGCGCCGGAGGCGCTGGTCTCGGGCTACCGGATGGCGTTCCTGGGCTCGACCTTGCTGGCCGCGGTCGGCCTGGCGGCGGCGCTCACGATGCTCCCCAGGCCCGCCAGGGACCGGGAGTCTGTGGCGGTGTCCGCCTGACCGCCCCGCCTCAGACAGGCCGGTTCCCACGCGGAACCGGCCTGTCTGTTTCTCAGGCTGCCATCGGGGTGAATGCCTCGAAGGGGTCGGCTTCGGCTTCGGCGAATGTCGGGAGTTCGAACCAGATGGCCTTGCCGCGGGGAGTGGGGGTACCGCCCCAGGAGCCGGAGAGCATGTCGACCAGGAAGAGCCCGCGTCCGCGCTCGGCGTCGAGGTCGACGGTGCGCATGGTGGGCAGCTGGGGGTTCTCGTCTTCGACTTCGCAGCGCAGCAGGCCGTTCTCGGCGGAGAAGCCGAGGCGGACGTGTCCGTGGGCGTGGTCCAGCGCGTTGGCGACCAGTTCGCTGACGAGGAGCTCCGCGACTTCGATCTGGTCGTCGAAGCCCCAGTCGGTCAGCTTGTCGCGGGTCAGCCGGCGAGCGGTACGCACCGAGCTGAGGTCAGGCGTCAGCCACCACGAAGCCGTGCGGCGTGTTGCCGGGCTGTGGCTGGTGGCCGTCGTGTGGCTGCTGGTCCGCGTAACGCTGTTCATTGCCCTGCACCCCGTGTGGCAGCTGAGGTGGCTGCCGTCCGGTTCCCTCCGGTCCTCTCTTCAGGTGAGCGTGAATTGCTCACACCACGAGAATGCCTCGGTGGGCCCCCTGGAGAAGAGGTGAAAAATCCCCATATAGGCACCTATTCCGGACTACGTAGGTACCTACGTAGCTGCACGTCAGGGGTTCCAGCGCACGGTGAGGCTCCGGGTGCCGGTGTGGCACGGTCCCATTTGCCATAGGGCCCAGGCTCTGCCGAGCGGGATGTCGCTGATACGTGACGGCAGGGCCGTGACAGCGCGCGGTCAGCCCGGGAGCAGCGGTGGTCGGCATCGTCTTCCTCATCGAGAAGCACCCCCGATGAGGAGCCCCCGCCATGATGACCTTCGCCGCCGTTCTGCAGTTGCTCATCGCTCTCGGCTTCGTGAGCATCCCCCTCGTACGCCACCGCTACGGCCGCGAGGCAGGGGTCGCCGCGGTGCGGGAGCTGGAGCGTCAGGGCGTCCCCGCCCGCATCCTGAAAGAGAACAACATCAGCTTCGACGCCAGTGGCCACGAGACCATCGTGCCCGCCACGGTCGCGCTGATCATGACGGCCCTGGCCGTGCTCAACCTGATGGGAAACCACTGGGGGCAGGTCCTGTCCTGGGCCTTCCAGCCGCTCGTGCTCGTCGGCAACGTCCTCATCCTCTACAGCCAGCTGACCGCCGCCACGTCCGTGCGGAAGGCCTTCGAGCGCAAGGGCGACCCGATGCTCCGGCGCGTCGACGTGCCGGCGCTGCTGAAGGCGGCCGGCAGCGGCTTCCCGAGCTGGGTGATGCCGGGTCTGCAGAACGTCCGGCACACGGTGGTGATGGGCGGTTCGATCCTCGTCCTGGTGGCGTTGATCAGCGCCTGAGCCGGGACACGCGAACGCGCCGCGCGGGCGAGATCCCGCGCGGCGCGTTCGCGTGCGCCGCTACCAGCCACCGTTGTGGAGCTGGCCGCGCACCGCGCCGCCGGGGAACTCCGCGGTGTGCAGGTTGACGTACCAGCCCTTGGGGTTGTGCTTGATGCCGTCGGCGACCTTGGCCGAGGCGGTGCCGGTGCCGGCGATGCCGTTGACGCCGGCCGGCAGGCCGTTGGCGGCGGCGAAGAAGTCCACGACCACCGGGCCGTTCTTGCCCTTCACGCCGCGGTGGACGTGGCCGTTCGTGGGCGGGGCGACGCGTTTCCAGGCGGTGGCGAAGTGCACCTTGGTGCCCTTCACCCAGACGAGCCACGCGGCGCGCCCGTCCTGGTCGCCGACCTTGGTGCCGGGCGCGGGCACTTCCTGGCGGCCGTCGGCCAGCGCGGTGAGCGTGTGGTGGGACGAGCCGGCGGCCAGCACCGAGTCGAGCGAAACTGGGCGTACCCGGTGCAGCTGGGCGCGGACGGCGCCGCCGGGGAACTCGCCCGTGTGCAGGTTGGCGTACCAGCCCTTGGGGTTGTTCGCGATCCTGGCGAGCAGGCCCGAGTCCTTGACCGTGACGGTGCCCTTGACGGCGCTGAGCGAGGCGGGCAGGGCCGCGCCGAAGAACGGGATCTTGACGTCGCCGTTCTTGCCGGACTTGCCCCGGTGGATGTGGAACGCGGTCGGCGCGGCCACCTTCTGCCACCGGATCGCATAGTCGACCTGCTGTCCGTGGATGCGGAACACGGCGATCGCGCTGCCGTTCCGGTCACCCACCTTCGCGCCGGGGGCGGGTACTTCGTTCTTGCCCAGCAGCGTCGCCGCCAGATAGACGTCGGTGCTCGACTGCGTGTCCGCCTGTGCCATGGCCGGGCTGACGGAGGCGGCGATCAGCGCGGTGGCGAGCGCGAGGCCGGAGGCGGTGAGGATGCGCTTCGTCATGATTGACCCTTTCAGTTGCCTCAGGGGTGAGGCCCGTAGCGGTGTTCGACGCCCGGTTGTACGACCCGCGCCTCGCGCCGGGTTCAATCCGCAAATGTGTATAAATACGCATTCGCGCTGGTAGGAGGAGGTCTGGCGGCCCTTCCCGGACGCATGCGGGTGAACCCTCCCGTAAGAACCCCCGTACCTGTCGAAGATCGGACTTTCCTTGCCCACGACAAAACCGGAGGGAGTGGTCGCATGTGGAGTCCATCGGGGGAAAGACGATTCAGGCCGTGGTTGGGGGCGGTTTGCCTGAGCGGAAGCGTCGCGCTCGTCCTGTCAGGCTCTCCGCCGTACGCGCAGACCGGGGCGGTGGATGTCTATCTGAGCACGGTCGCGACTGAGGGCATCTCCTGCCCGAACGTGGCGGACAAGCTGGCCGACGTCCCGGCCGCCGCCAAGGCCGAGGTCGACCGCAACCTCGCCCAACTCGACAAACAACTCCAAGAAGCCAACAACCGACTCGCCACCTCAGCAGGAGAAGGAGGCGCCAACTTCGTCCAGAACGCCATCCTCGGCCCACTCGCCGACAAACGCGCCGCCGCCATCGACCGCATCTCCATAGCCATCGGACGCGTCGCAGAACGCCCCACCGGCCTCAACGAGCTCGCCACCTGCTCGCTCGGCGACGCCGCCGCTCCGTCCCAGAAGGCCACCCCATCCCAGGAGGCCACCCCGACCGACCAAGCCACCCCGACCGACCAGGCAACCTCATCCGACCAAGCCACCCCACCGGAACAAACCACCGCACCCCCGGCGACCGGCTCCGCCACGCCTGATCCCAGCGGCAGCCAGACCGCGGCCCCGGCGGCGCAGACCATCGTCTGCCCGAACGTGGCGGACAAGCTGGCCGACGTCCCGGCCGCCGCCAAGGCCGAGGTGGACCGCAACCTCGCCCAACTCGACAAACAACTCCAGGAGGCCAACGACCGACTCGCCACCTCAGCAGGAGAAGGAGGCGCCAACTTCGTCCAGAACGCCATCCTCGGCCCACTCGCCGACAAACGCGCCGCCGCCATCGACCGCATCTCCATAGCCATCGGACGCGTCGCAGAACGCCCCACCGGCCTCGACGAACTCGCCACCTGCTCGCTCGACGACGCCCAGAACTCGGCGGATGCCGGGCCCACGGCCGACGACTACGTCGACATCCGTGACGTCCCCAAGGCGGAGCAGCCAGAGGCAGGCGAGAACGCCTCAACGGGCACGTACGCCTCCCGATGCGGTACGAACCGCGACGGTCACTCCAACACCGACAACCTCATCCTCGCCCCGGGCATGTCGGACGGGGCCCAGCTCAGGCAGGACTACGTGGGCAACATGTCCACGGACGCGTTCTCGACCAACGAGAGCCTGGCCGCCGCGGACACCACCTGCCGCACCAGCGACGACCGGTCCGCCTACTTCTGGCCGACCCTGCGCGTACGCGGATCCGACGACGAATCCGCGGCCGGGGACGACACGAACAACGCCGGCACCCCCGTACAGCCGACGTCTGTGAAGCTCGAGTACCGCGGGAACCTCACCTCGGAGGTGACGGCGGCGCCGCGGTTCCTCAGGATGATCTCCGGCGACGCCAGGGCGGCCAGCAACGGCGCTGAGAACGCCCGCCCGACGTTCACCTGCACGGGCTTCACCGACCGGCTGACCGACAAGTATCCGATCTGCCCCTCCGGCAGCGACCTGGTCCGCGTCTTCGACATGCCCAGCTGCTGGGACGGTCAGAACCTCGACAGCGCCGACCACCGCACGCACCTCGTCTTCCCTGACGAGACCGGCGCCTGCCCCAGCGGCACCGAGGCCGTGCCGCAGCTCCGGATGACGCTCACCTACGACGACGTGCCCACCTCAGGAGACGTCCCCTTCGCGGTGGACGGACCCGCGAGCGAGCAGAACGACCCGAGCACCGACCACGCCGGCGCCATCGGCGTGATGTCGCACAGGCTCATGAACACCATCGTCCGCTGCGTCAACAGCGGCAAGAACTGCTGACACCGACAGCATCGAGCCCGGCCTGTGGGGAAGCAGGTGGGCATGGCTCGGAGCAGCACGTCGGCGGGTGACCGCCGATGGAGTTCGAGACGCTGGTGAAGGCCGCCCAGTGGGCCGGGGTGGAAGATCCCCGGCTGCTGGCGGCCCTCGCCACCACACCGCGCGACCGGTTCGTGCCGCCGCGTTACGCCGACCGCGCCCCTTTCGACGAACCGATCCCGATCGGCCACGGCCAGCCCACCTCGCAGCCGTCCCTGATCGCGCAGATGATCGACGCGCTGCGGCTGTCGGGCACGGAGACGGTCCTGGAGATCGGCACCGGGTACGGCTACCAGACCGCCCTGCTCGCCCGCCTGGCCCGCCGGGTGTACTCGATGGAACGCCACGCCGACCTGGCCCGGCACGCGCGGGCCAACCTCGCCTGGGCCGGGGTGACCGGCGTCGAGGTACTGGTGGGCGACGGCACCGCCGGACTGCCCGAGCACGCGCCCTTCGACGCCGTCCTCGTGTCCGCCACGGCCCGGACCGTGCCCGCCCCGCTCGCCGAGCAGCTCGCCGAGGGCGGACGGCTGGTCATGCCGATCCACGCGGAGCTGGACGAGACCGTCGTGCTCTTCGGCAAGCGGCACGACCGCCTGGTCCAGGAGCGCCTGCTGACACCCGCCCGGTTCGTCCCCCTGATCGGCGAACACGCGGACGACACACCCGGCCGGTGAATACGTGATGACACGAATGACTCCGACTGACCACAGGACCGGTCAGGTAAATGTGCGAGTCAGTGAAAACGCCGCGCACTTGTGGCAGCTTCCGGCGGCTTACAGCCACATATCGGCATCAAGGGGGTTCTGTCGCGGCTGTGCCGCCTCGACCGCTACGGTATGGGGCTGAGCGCCGCCGCCGAGGCGGCGACCTCGGACGATCAGCGAAGATCAGGGGAACATTTCGAGGAAGTTGAAGTGACGACTGCGGCGTCGCCGCGTCCCCCTACTCTTGCCGAGATCCTGGCCCGCCCGCTTTGAGGGCTTTGTGCTGGATCGCCATTAAGGCGATCGGGATGGGGTCAATCCGCACTGCCCTCAAGCGGCCAATGATCTTGCAATTGCTCCCGTACTCCGTCAAACAGGCATGGATTCCGATTTATCATGACTTATCAGTCTTACCCGTTAGATCAGCCGCTTCCGGCTCAGCCGGCGACGCCGGACGCTCCCCCGGCCGAGGCCGTCAATGCGACGGCAGAGGGCGAAGAGGACAGCGGCGGCGTCCTCGACGTACTCGAGAAGATCGGCTCGGTGGTGGTCCCGGCCGGTGTCACGCTGTACGCGCTGCTGTACATGGGCTTCAAGGAGATGTACAGCGTCTTCGGCATCACGCCCGAGCAGGCCGGCATAGACCAGTCCGTGCTCTTCGGGCGGCTCCTGGGCTCCCTGCTGCCGCTGACGCTGATCGCCGCCTCCTGTATCGGCCTGCTCATCAGCCTGGGCTGGCTGCTCAACCTCATCACCCGCGGCTGGGCCGGCCGCCTGTTCCAGGCCGTCCGGAAACGCCCGTGGATCGTCGCCGTGATCGCCGCGGTCTGGGCCGGTCTGTCCTACATGGGATTCCTCTATTACGTGTACACCGCGGTGGAAGAGCACCTGGGGGGTGGTGAGGTCGTCTTCGCGATCCTGCTGGGCTTCCTGGCCTATGTGGTGCCCTTCCGGCTGCTGCGCCGCAGGTCGATCGGCCGCGCCGGGATGAAGGTCCTGATCGGGGCCTTCACGGGGGTCGGGCTGGGATACGCGCTCATCATCCAGATGGTCTTCGGCGCCGTGCAGGTGCAGGAGACCGGGCAGGCCAACGCACTGCTCGACAGCCTCGGCTTCCAGGACCAGTGGGCCAGGCTCCAGGACAGCAGCGGCAAGACGCTCTACGACGGGCGCTGGATGATGCTCCTGGGCGAGTTCGAGGGCGGATACGCCTTCTATGACTGCGACAAGCTGATGACCTTCCGCAAGTTCTCGGAGAGCACGATCCTGATCGACATCCAGCTCGATCCCGACCGGGAAAAGGGCTTCACCTGCGGCACGCTCGCCGACAAGGACAAGAAAGCCAACTGACCCCGCATAACCCTCGTCCTGTACGGCGAGCGCCGCCGTACAGGACCTCGGCGTTTCTCCAAATCCAGTGACGACGTGGTCACGACCGGTTAAAGTCCAACCCACTCGCTGGCGCAGAGATGACGACGATGGGGGCCGAGGTGGCTCAGCACCTGAACGCGGCGCTGGCGGAGCTGGTGATCCTCCGCCGGCTCCGCCGGAGGAAGGTCCGTTTCGGCCGCCGGACCGGGCCTTTGGTCCTTCAGTGCGAGCCCTCGGACGACCACGCGGCCGACCTCGAGGCGATTCGATCGTGGCCCGCGGAGTACTACGAAGAGTATTCGAGCGTCCTGCCGATCAACGAGCCGTGCACAACCCCGCCGAACGCCGACCTGTCGCAGTTCGCGGCGGAATTGCGGGCCGTCGTGCACAGGCTCTCGCGTCCCGCCTACCGGCTCCCCCTCGTCTTCCCCCGCTTCGAAGCCGCGTACGCGCTCGCGAACTGGAATCTCCGCGACCCGGAGCAGAAGCGCCTCGCCGAGCTGGGCGAACTGGACGCCGAGCTGGAGGAGAAGGTCAAGGAGGCGATCGACAAGGCCCGGCAGAAGATCCTGAAGGAGGTCCGCAAGGCGATCAAGAAGGTCGTCACCAACTCCTACCTCGGAAACCTGGCGAGCGGCCTTGTCGGCCTGGTGATCGGCATATTCGGCGCTTTCCAGGTCCGTGCCCACTGGACCCTGCGCTGGTACCGGAAGAAGGCGTTCAGACGGCCGCTGGGGACCACCGAGGAGCTCGTCAGGGAACTGCGCCGGCTGCTGATCGAGCCGTCCAAGAACAACATCGACGAAAAAGAGCTCCTGCTCGTCAAGGCCCTGCTGGCGGATATCAACGCGCACCACGGGCTTTTCCGCCGGCTCAACCGGGTGCGCCGTCCCGTCATTCTCCTGCCCGACGTCGACCTCGTCCCGGCGCGGCGGAAGATCAGAGACACGCTCCTCGCCGCGTACGATCACGGATCTCGCGGCCTGCGCGTCTATCCCGTCGTCGTGGCGACCTCGGCGCGGGGCGAGGCACCGGTCGCGAGAGGGGCCAATCCGCCCGTCTCTCCTGGCGAACTCGCCAAGGAGATTCCGGCGCTGTTCGCACGGCGGAAAGAGGCCATCGAGAACGTCATCGCCGGCGGCGCCGAGCCGGTGCCCAGCCGGCTGCTGCCGGTCACCCTGGGATCGGGTCCGGCGCCGAAACCGCCCCGCAGGGGGCCGGGACCGCTGACCCTCACCACCGAGATGTTCGCTCTCGCGGGCGTCCTGGGTTTCGTCACGTACGCGGTGATCCTCCCGCCGCCGGAGCCGGTGAGCTGCGGGGAAGGGCTCGTGGTGATGGGCCGCGACTGCATCGGCGTGTCGGACGGCACAGGCGTGCTCATGCCGGATCTCGACGGCATGCCGGAGGTCTTCGCGCGCGTCGAGGCGGAGAACAATCGGATCGCGGCGAAACCGTACGCCACCGTGGCGTTGATGATCCCCATGCAGTCGGACATCCCGGCCGTGCGCAAGCAGATCCTGAGCGAGGTGCAGGGCGCCTATCTGGCCCAGCTTCAGGCCAACACCCCCGACGCCGCGAAGCCCCCGATCCGCCTCGTCCTCGCCAACCCCGGCCGCGACTACGGGTACTGGCAGAAGACCGTGGATTACCTCACCGAGAGGGAACCGCAGCTCCGCGTCGTCGCCGGGTTCAACCTCAGCCTGACCAACACGTGGAACGCGATGCACCACCTGACGAAGGACCTGGGGATCCCCGTCGTCGCAAGCCTGGTCACCTCATCTGATTTCGCCAACCCGGAGACCCAGGACCGGAGCGGGGATCCGTTCCCCGGCCTCGCCCGCGTGGTCTCGACCACCAAAGAGCAGGCCGAGGCGCTGCTCAAGTCCGACCCGAAGCTGGCGGGCGCCGAGAGCGCGCTCGTCGCGGACACCCGGCCCCTGGACAACTACGACAAGTCGCTGCGCGACGCCTTCACCGAGGCCAGAAAGGGCAAGAAGGGCACCGGGGTCCAGGACATGACGTACGAGTCACCCGGCCTCGAGGAGCCCGGCCGCACGCCGAACCGGTTCCAGGACTTCGCCTTGAACATCTGTCAGTCGAACGCCCGTTTCATCTATTTCGCCGGCCGGGCCTTCCATCTGAAGCTCTTCGTCAAGACGCTGGCGAACACCTACTGCGCCGGCAAGAAGTCCTACACCGTGATCACCGGCTCCGACGCGACGACACTCGACAGCCGCCTGGACGCCGAGGACCTCGAACTCATCCGGGGCGACCCGGGCGGCGGCAGACCGTCCGTGTCCGTCGAGTACGCCGCCCCGGCCCACCCCGCCGCCTGGAACGTCGAGGTGGAGAAGTGGTGGCGGGAGAACACCCGCAAAGGCTCCAAGCCGAAGCGGGAAGACCTCCCGCGCTATCTCGCCGAGCCGCAGGAGTCCCTGGCCCGGCTCCAGCACCTCATCGCCACCGCCAAGATCGGCCCTGTGGCGCTCGAGGACGGGCGTACGATCATCACCCACGACGTGCTCCTGACCGCCCACCGGGCCCTGGCGAAAGCGGTCGCGATCAGCCCCACGGAGGTCCCTTCCCGGCAGGATGTCAAGGACGTTCTCGCCGACCTGCACGCCGCCTACCGGATCCAGGGCGCGAGCGGCTTGATCTGCCTGACCGGCGCGGGCAACCCGTACGACAAGGCCCTGCCGGTCGTCCGGCTGGACCCGGCCTCGGGAAAGCTGACGTTCAAGGGTGTCGCCTGGCCGGAGGGGAAGCCCCCGAACAACAACTGCGTCGTGCCCCAGACCACCTCATAGGGCACCCTCGTATCAGAAAGCATCCCCAGTCCCTGCCGTGGGCTGCCTACGTACGTGGAATAGGTACCTATACGGGGAGTTTTCACCTCTTCCTGCGGCACCTCACTGAGGCATTCTCGATGGTGTGAGCAACCCAGGCTCACTGAACGAGAGGCAAGGAAGAGGACCCACTCGGGGTAGGACATGAACAGGCTTCTGATGAGCAGCATCCTGACCGCGGTCACCGGCCGCCGCCAGACCACGTGCCGCACGGTCTCGTGGTGGCTCTCGCCTGACCTCGGCTCGGTGTGCGATGCCCGCCGGCTGACCCGTGACAAGCTCGCCGCCTGGGGCCTCGACGACCAGGTGGAGGCCGCGGAGCTGCTCGTCAGCGAGCTGGTCGGCAACGCGCTGGAGCACGCGTACGGGCCGGTCCGCCTCAGCTTCTCCGCCGAGGACGGCCTGCTGCGCTGCGAGGTCGAGGACGAGAACCCCGACCTGCCGCACATGCGGGTCGTCGACGCGGACGCGGAGAGCGGACGCGGGCTGTTCCTCGTCGACATGCTGTCCTGCTGCTGGGGCGGCGAGCGTACGGCGCGCGGCAAGGCCATCTGGTTCGAGCTGCCGGTGTTCGCCCGCGCCGAGACCGACGCCCCCATCGGCGCCCTCGCCCCGGTCGCCGCCTGAGCCCGGAAACCACCCGAGCCCCGGCCGCCCCTGAGCCCCGAAAAGCCCCGATCGCCCCCTGAGCCCCGAAAAGCCCCCTGAGCCCCGAGCTCTCCCGCCCCGGCCCAGCTAGCGGACTACTCCCACTCGATGGTGCCCGGAGGCTTGCTCGTCACGTCGAGCACCACCCGGTTGACCTCCCGAACCTCGTTGGTGATCCGGGTCGAGATGCGCGAGAGCACGTCGTAAGGCACCCGCGCCCAGTCGGCCGTCATCGCGTCCTCCGACGTCACCGGCCGCAGCACCACCGGGTGCCCGTACGTGCGCCCGTCTCCCTGCACCCCCACCGACCGCACGTCGGCCAGCAGCACCACGGGGCACTGCCAGATCTGCCGGTCGAGGCCGGCCCGGGACAGCTCCTCGCGGGCGATCGCGTCGGCCTCGCGCAGCAGGTCCAGGCGCTCGCGGGTGACCTCGCCCACGATGCGGATCCCGAGGCCGGGACCCGGGAAGGGCTGGCGCCAGACCATGGCGGACGGGAGCCCCAGCTCCTCGCCGGCCCGGCGCACCTCGTCCTTGAAGAGCGCGCGCAGCGGCTCGACCAGCTTGAACTGGAGGTCGTCAGGCAGGCCGCCGACATTGTGGTGGGACTTGATGTTGGCGGTGCCGGTGCCGCCGCCCGACTCCACCACGTCGGGGTAGAGCGTGCCCTGGACCAGGAACTCCACCGGTCCGTCGGCCATGATGGCGCGCTGCTCGTCCTCGAAGACACGGATGAACTCGCGGCCGATGATCTTCCGCTTCTCCTCCGGGTCGGAGACGCCCTCCAGCGCCTTCAGGAAGCGGTCGGCGGCGTCCACCACGCGCAGTTTCACGCCCGTGACGGCCACGAAGTCGCGCTCCACCTGCTCGGCCTCGCCCTTGCGCAGCAGGCCGTGGTCGACGAAGACGCAGGTCAACCGGTCGCCGATGGCGCGCTGGACGATCGCGGCGGCCACCGCGGAGTCGACGCCGCCGGACAGGGCGCAGATCGCGCGGCCGTCGCCGACCTGGCGGCGCACGGCGTCGATGGAGTCTTCGACGATGTTGAGCATGGTCCACGACGGGCGGCAGCCGGCGGCGTCGAGGAAGTGCTTGAGGACCACCTGGCCGTGCTCGGAGTGGAGCACCTCCGGGTGGAACTGCACGCCGTAGAGGCCGCGCTCAGGGTGCTCGAAGGCGGCGACCGGGGTCTCGCTCGTCGAGGCGGTCACCGTGAAGCCCTCGGGGGCGGCGGCGACGCTGTCACCGTGTGACATCCAGACCGTCTGGGCGTCCGGCAGCCCGGCGAAGATCACGCCCTCTTCGAGCACGTCCAGCGCGGTGCCGCCGTACTCGGCCACGCCCGTGCGGGCCACCTCGCCGCCCAGCGCCTGCGCCATGGCCTGGAAGCCGTAGCAGATGCCGAACGTGGGCACACCCGTCTCGAACAGCCCGTGCGGCACCGGCGGAGCGCCTTCGGCATAGACCGAGGAAGGGCCGCCGGACAGG
This sequence comes from Nonomuraea sp. NPDC003707, assembly GCF_053587055.1. Classification (NCBI taxonomy): domain Bacteria; kingdom Bacillati; phylum Actinomycetota; class Actinomycetes; order Streptosporangiales; family Streptosporangiaceae; genus Nonomuraea; species Nonomuraea sp. NPDC003707. The sequence goes on from NZ_JBSFNK010000005.1 coordinate 537,427, forward strand.
ATGATCGCCTTGGGGTTCTTGGCCATCATCTCCTCGACCGGCATGGTCGAAGGCACGATCTCGGAGTAGACGTGGCACTCGCGCACACGCCTGGCGATGAGCTGCGCGTACTGTGCGCCGAAGTCGACCACCAGCACTGTGTCGAATTCAGACACCGTGAGAACCCCCCAAAGGCGAAATGCGGTGACTACAGTCTATCGGCCTTGTGCATTACGCCTGGCCTGCCACCGGCACTCGTGCTAACACAGAACAATGGATCTTGTCTGGCCGGTGACCGCGTGGGCCCTGTGGGCCGCCACGCTGGCCGCCGCCTTCAAGGTGTCCAGCCGCGACCGCCCGCGACGGGCGCCGCGACACGAGACGCCACCGGCCGTGGTCGAGCTGTTACGCGGCATGCGGGCCCAGGAGGTGTTCCACTCGGCGCTGTTCGAGCTGGCCGGGCGCGGGTGGCTGACGATCGAGGACGATCGCCTCTCGCTGGCGCCCCTGAGGCAGGAGCCGCTCCTCCCGTACGAGCGATGGGTCCTGGAACGGGTGGTCGCCCGCCTGGCGGGCCGGCCGTACGCGCCCGTGATGGCGGTCATGCCCGAAGGGGCCGAGCTGGACGGCGGCCTGGTCCCGCTGGCCCGGCAGACCGCGATCGACCTGGGCCTGGCGCGGCGGCGCTGGCCGACCATGATCGTTCCGGTGCTCCTGGCCGCCGGGCTGTTCATCCCCTGGTACGCCACCATCTCCGCGGCCGGGCTGTCGTGGCCGGGGATGATCGCGACGATGGTGTCGTTCGTGGCCGGGGTGGGGCTGCTCATGGCGGGCCGGGGGTTCCTGCTGACCCCGGCCGGGCGGGAGATCGCCGGGCCGGACGCCGAGCCGACGGATCCCGGGCAGGAGTGGATCTTCACGGGCAGCGGCTGGCACGGGGACGAGATCGAGCCGCCCGGATCAGCCGCGTCCGGCCCCAAACGGCAGGAGGTCTCCGGTTACGTCGTCAAGCACTGGGCCGTGGCCGACCCGGACCACGAGACGACGAGCGGCAGGTGCGCCTACTACGTGGCCGTGCACGACGGCAGCTCGGAGAAGGCCAGGTCGTTCCTGGTCACACAGGGCCTCTACCAGGACGTGCTGCCCGGCGACCACGTCCGGCTGCTGGTCAGGCCGCACAGCGGCACGGTGGTGCGGGTGCTGGCGCACGAACGTCACTGGTAGGGCGGCAGGTTCCCGGTGAGCAGGGTCTCGGTCTGCAGGCGCAGCCGGGCGGCGTACCGGGGATCGGTCAGCACCAGGAACCGCTCCTCGCGGATGGCCGCCACGACCAGGCCGGCCACCTCGGCCGGCTCGATGCCGCGCTCGGCCGCCCGGCCGACCCATTCCTGCGCGTCCGCCTCGTCCTGGGTGGGGGTGGCGGCCAGACCGGCCGGGCGTACGCGCTCGGAGTCGGCGATGCGGGTCCTGACCGCGCCGGGGCAGAGCGCGGTCACCCGGAGTTTGGCGCCCGTGGCGGCCAGGTCTTCGGCGAGGGCCTGGGACGCGGCCATGGCGGCGTACTTGGTGACCGCGTACCCGCCCGATCCCGGCGTGGTGAACAGCCCGGCCACCGACACCGTGTTGACGATGTGCCCCTCGGTGTCCTGCTCGATCATGCGCGGGACGAACTCGTGGATGCCGTGGAGCACGCCCCACAGGTTCACGCCCAGCAGCCAGGCGAAGTCCTCCTCGCCGCGGGTCCACATGCGGCCGCCCTGGAAGACGCCGGCGTTGTTGCAGAGGACGTGCACGGCGCCGAGCTCGCCGAAGCAGCGGTTGGCCAGGTGCCGTACGGCCGTCGCGTCGGAGACGTCGGTGACCTGCGTGAGCACCTTGCCGTCGCCTGCCTGGTAGGCCGTCTCGGCGAGGCCGCCGGGATCGACGTCGGCGAGCATCAGCGCCATGCCCTCGGCCGCGAACCTGAGCGCCAGCGCCCGCCCGATGCCGCTGGCCGCGCCGGTCACCACGGCGACCTTGCCGGAGAGCTCCCGCACAGGATCATCCTCCCCTCGCTCGCGACCGACGCTACCCCCTCCCTTCTTGAGAAGGGAGGGGGCGATCTAGAGGATGCGGTCGATCAGGCCCAGGGGCGGCGAGCCGAGGTCGAACAGGGCCTTGTGGTAGCGCTGCAGGCTGAAGTCCGCGCCCCACTCCGCCCGCGCCCGCTCCCGCAGGTCGAGGATGAGCAGCTTGCCCCAGGTGTAACGCCCGTACGTCGGGTCGAACGTCGCCCGCCTGGCCTCCGACAGCGCGGCCGGCCCGGCCAGGTGCGTGTCGGACTCGAAGCGCCTGGCGCCCTCCTCGACCGTCATCTGCCCGGTGTGCACGCCGATCGCGCAGGCCAGCCGGGTGACGCGGAGCAGCGCCTCCACCCAGACGCCGATCTCGAACCGCGGGTCGTCCGGCTCGAAGCCCTCCTCCACGCACAGTTCCTCGGCGTAGTGCGCCCAGCCCTCGATGAACGCGAGGGACTGCAGGAGCCGGCGCACGTCCGACTTGGCCCGCCGCAGCGCGCGGGCGTGCGAGAAGTGCCCGGGCGCGACCTCGTGCACGTTGATCGCCGGCAGCGTCGCGTTGCTGAAGACCTCCAGCCACTCCTCCTGGTCCTGCTCCGGCCAGGACGGGTCCGGCGGCGTGATGTAGTACCAGGACGGGCCCTCGGGCTCGCCGGGCGAGTTCCACGCCATCATGGCCATCGCCCAGCGCCGCGACTCGGGCGCCAGCCCCACCAGGCACTCGCCGTCGTGGTAGGGCACGAGGTCCTTCTCGCGGGTGAACGCGATGGCCTTCTCGGTGCCGATCCGCGCCGCCTCGATGACCCCGTCGGGGTCGGGATGGTCCTTGACCAGCTCCCGTACGACGTCCAGCGGCGCCCGGTCCCGCTCCCCCAGCTTGGCGCAGGACTCGGCGAGCAGGCCCATCAGCCGGTCCCGCTCGGCGTCGGCGCGCTCGGCGAGCCTGCCCAGGTCGACGGGCAGCCCTTCGGCCGTGCCCATGAGCCTGGCCAGCGCCTCGCCGCCGAGCGCCGCGTCGGGGTCGCCCTCGGCCGCGGCCCGCTCGACGTGGGCCACGAGCAGGCTGTGCGCCTTGAGCGCGGCCTCGTCGGTGACCCCGGCGGACAGTCCCCTGGTCGCGGCGAGCAGGGACTGCGCGACGGGGGCGGGGACCTGGTCGAGCGAGGCGAGCGCCTGGTCCACCGCCTCGGGCCAGAGCGCGAGGTGGGCCGCCTTGGCCGCCTCGCGCTCCTCCTCGGGGGCGTAGTCGCGGTCGTAGCAGGCGAGGTCGAGGTTCGAGAGATGGATCAGCGGGTTCTTGCGGTGCAGCTCCAGCTCGCCGAACTGAGTGCGCAGGCTCTCCTCGAACACCTGTAGGTGCTCGGCGTCATGCGCGTCCGCGGGCAGCGGCCCCTCGCCGAGCCGCGCCAGACCGGACCGCACGCCCGCGGGCGAGAGGTCCTGGATCCGGCCGTCGTACTCGTGCCTGCCGCCGCCCTCGCGCGCCTCGGCCACGAACAGGTCGGTGATGGCTCGCAGCCTGGCGTCAAGTTCTGTCATGCGGCCGACGCTAGCGCACACCTTTCGCCCTGTTTTATACAAGTGCGTAGCGGTCGGCCGTAATGTGAGAATGATTCTCATGGCCCTCCGGATCACGACGCTCGCGGAGCGTCCCGAGTTCGCGTCGTCGCTGTTCGAGATGGACCATACGTGGCACGATTTCGTGCTCGAGGACCCGATGGCGGACCTGTTCTATCCGTTCGCCACCACGACCTACGCCGACTACGTGCTGGTGGCCGACTCCGAGGAGGAGCCGGGACGGCTGGCGGCGCGGGCGTGCATGATGCCGTTCCTCTCCGGGAGCTCCGAGCTGCCGGACGACGGGTGGGACGGCGTGATCAGGTACGGCTGGCTGGCCCGCGAGCGCGGCGAGCGGCCCGACAGCATCTCCGCCCTGGAGATCTCCGTCCGCCGCGACCTCCAGGGGACGGGGCTCTCCTACCTGATGCTCGCGGCCATGCGCGAGCGCGCCGCCGGCCTCGGATACCGCGAGCTGGTGGCGCCGGTCAGGCCCAACAGGAAGCACCTCGAACCGCGCACCCCCATGGCCGAGTACGCCTTCAGGACCCGCGCCGACGGCCTGCCCCATGACGCCTGGTTACGGGTGCACGTGCGGGTGGGCGGGAAGATCGTCAAGGTGGCGCCGCGCTCGATGGTCGTGTCGGGCACGCTGGCGGAGTGGCGGCGGTGGACGGACCTGCCGTTCGACCGTCCTGGCCCGGTGGAGGTGCCCGGCGCGCTCACCCCGGTGCACTGCGACGTGGAGCAGGACCACGCCGTGTACGTCGAGCCGAACGTCTGGGTCAGCCACCCCCTGGCCTGAGCGCGACCCGGCGCCGCAGCTCATCGGCGAACTGCCCGGCGTCCAGCCCCTTCGCGGTGGCCCACGCGTCATCGTGACAGGTCTCCAGATGCCGGTCGGCGGCATCTCCGACCAGCGACACCACGGTGCCGGTCTCGCCCCTGGCCCGCATGCGCTCGACCTGCTCCAGCGCCGCCCAGAGCGCCGTGCCCGACGAGCCGCCCACCGCGAGCCCCGTGACCGCCCTGAGGTGCCGGGCCGCCGCCACGCTCGCGGCGTCGGGCACCGGGATGACGAGGTCGACGAGATCGGGCCGGAACCCCGGCTCGACGCGGGGCCGCCCGATGCCTTCGATCCGCGACGGCATCCCGGTCGCGTAGTCGGACACGTCGAGCGTCCAACCCGGGAAATATGCCGAATTATCGGGATCGGCCACCGCGACCCGGCAGGGCACGTCGTGCTCGCGTACCCACCGCCCGAGCGTGGCGGAGGTGGCACCCGTGCCCGCGCCCGTCACCACCCAGTCGGGCCGCACCTGGGCGAACAGCTCCTCCCCCAGGTCGTGCTCGGCCGCCCGGCCGAACTGGTCGAGGAAATGGCCCGGGATCCCGCGCGCCGCGTCGTAGATCGCCAGTGGCGGCGTCACGAACCTGCACTCCCCGCCCAGCGCCTCCACCGCACTGGCCCGCGCCTGGCTGCGCTCGCCCGGCATGACCACGATGTACGGCAGCCCGAGCCGCCGGGCGAACCAGGCCTGCGCGACGGCCGCGTTGCCGCCCGTGGCCTCCACCACGGTCGTGCCCTCGCCGACCAGCCCGTCGAGGATGGCCCGCCGGAACAGCGCCCTGGCGTGCCGGTGCCGCAGGCTCCCGGTCGGCTGCGCGGACTCGTCCTTCAGCAGCAGCCTGATCCCGGGTGCCTGGACCGGGAAGTCGATCAGCGGGGTGGGCTCCCCCGCCGCCAGCACGTCGAGGGCCCGCGCGTTCCAGCTCACAGCTCCACTCTGCCAGGCCGGGGCGGGCCAGGCGGCGCCGTTCGCCACGAGCCGACCGATCGGGCGGGCGGCCGGCGAATCCGGGTGCCGTGATCAGGGGATCTCGGTGGTTTCGCCCGGAGCGAGCAGCCGGAGCCGTTCGCCGAACCCGGCGAACGCCTTCTCCACGGTGTCCCGCCCCTGCGTGAAATGCGCCCAGTGCTCGAAGTGCAGCGGCACCACGTGCCCGGCCCCCAGGATCTCGGCCGCCGTCACGGCGTCGTCGCTGGTCAGCGTCAGGTAGCCGTCGACCAGCGGCGTGCGCGCCCCGCCCGCGAACAGCAGCGCCACGTCCACGGGGCCGAACCGCCCGGCGATCTCCCGTACGACGTCCAGCGAGGCGTTGTCCCCGCTCACGTAGACGGTCGGCAGCCCGTCACCGCTGAGCACGAACCCGGTCACCTCGCCCACCAGGTGCTCGGTCCCGTCGGGCCCGTGCTGGGCGGGGACGCCGGTCACCCGCAGCCCGTCGCCCACCGTGACGGACGTCCAGTTGGGCAGCGCCCGCACGGAGGATCCCAGCCGCCCGGCCGCCGACCCGGTGGAGAGCACCAGCGGAACGGACGCCAGGTAGTCCCGCCCGGCCCTGTCGAGGTTGTCCGGGTGCTGGTCGTGGGAGAGCAGCACCGCGTCCACGGCCCCGAGTTCGGCCGCGCCGGAGGCGGGCCCCGCGGTCTTCGTGAGCGCCCTGTTCCCGATCGGGTAGTCGCCGGGCGCGTCGAACGTGGGGTCGGTCAGCAGGCGCACCCCGCCGATCTCCAGGACCGCCGTCGGCCCTCCGAGGTAACGAATCTCCATGGACGTCAACGACACCGGCTCAGGACGGCTTATTCCACGACGAGCCCGTTGATGATCCGTCCGGTCGACCGGTGGCAGAGCGCGCGGAAGTCGGCCTCGGCCATCCCGATCCGCCCGCTCAGGTACTGCTGGACCAGCCCCTGCGCGCTCGACGTGATCGTCATCGCCGTCTCCAGGGGATCGTCCTCGCGCAGCCGCCCGGTACGCATGCCCTCCTCCACGAGCTCGGCGACGACGCTGAACGGCGGCCCCTGCCCGTCGCGGAAGTCCTCCGGGAAGCGCCGCGCCCCCGCCCAGGCGTCCAGGATCAGGAACCGGTACAAATGCCGACTCCCGAGCGCGAAGTCGAGGAAGTCGTCCAGCGCGGCCATGCACCGCTCGTCCCACGTCCCCGAAGGAGAGCGCTGCCGCCATGACTCGGCCAGCTCGCGGGCGCTGCGGTCGGCGACCGCGCGCAGCAGGGCGTCCCGGTTGGGGTAGTGGCGGTAGATGGCCATGGCGGTGATGCCCACGGCGTCGCCCACGCGCCGCATGCTGACCGCGTCGGCGCCGTCCTCCAGGAGGATCCGCCGCGCGACGGCCACGATGCGCCCGGCCGTGCCCTGATCGTTCACGTTTACAGCGTAGACGTCACTTCAAGCGCAGCCGCCGCATCGTCTTGAGCGTGGTGGCCAGGGTGGCGGCCCACTTCTCGTACGGCAGCCCGAACGGCGGCTCGAACCCCAGCCAGCCCGCCTGCGAGGCCACGGTCTTGGACTCGGTGTAGCGCAGCAGGCCCTCGGAACCGTGCCGGCGGCCCAGCCCGGACGCCTTCATACCGCCCATGGGGGCGTCGTAGGAGGCGTAGGCCGAGGCGTACCCCTCGTTGATGTTGACCGTGCCGGCCTTGACGCGGGCTGCGAGCGCGCGGCCGCGCGGGAGGCTGGAGGTCCAGATGGAGGCGTTCAGGCCGTAGATGGTGTCGTTGGCCAGCTCGACCACCTCGTCCTCGGAGGTGAACGGGTAGAGCGCGACCACCGGCCCGAAGGTCTCGTTGCGGCACAGCTCCATGTCCTCGGCGACGCCGGTGAGCACGGTCGGCTCGTAGAACAGCGGGCCCAGGTCGGGCCTGGCCCTGCCGCCGGTCAGCAGCCTCGCGCCCTTGGCCAGGGCGTCGTCCACGTGCGCGCTGACCGTGTCGAGCTGGCGCCGCGAGGTGAGCGAGCCCATCTGCACCGACCAGTCGTGGCCCGCGCCCAGCTTCATGCCCCGGACCTGCTCGACGAAGCGCTCGGCGAAGGCGTCGAACACGGACGCGTGCACGTACAGGCGCTCGATCGACAGGCAGAGCTGCCCGGCGTTCGTGAAGCAGGCCCGGATGGCCCCCTGGACGGCCACGTCGAGGTCGGCGTCGTCGAGCACCACCATGGGGTTCTTGCCGCCGAGCTCCAGCGAGCAGCCGATGAGCCGCTTGGCCGCCTCCTCGGCGATCTTCCTGCCACCGCGCGTCGATCCCGTGAACGCCACGTAGTCGGCGTCGTCCAGCAGCGCGTCGCCGATCTCGGCCGGCTCGCCGAGCACGACCTGCCAGATCTCGCGCGGCATGCCCAGCTCGGCCAGCAGGTCGATGGTCCACAGCGTGGACTGGGCGGTCTGCGTGTCCGGCTTGTGCACGATCGCGTTGCCGGCCAGCAGCGCGGGCACCGCGTCGGTGACGCCCAGCGCGAGCGGGTAGTTCCACGGGGAGATCAGCGCGACCACGCCCTTGGGCCGGCGCAGCTCCACGACGCGGGTGGCGCCGGGGAAGACGCCCTTGCGGGCGCGCGGCGCGAGCAGGCCGGGCGCCCGGCGAGCGTAGTGGAGAGCGCAGCCCGCGACGTCGAGCACCTCCTCGAAGGCGTGCTTGCGGGCCTTTCCCGTCTCGTCCTGGACGATGTCGAGGATCTCGGCGCGCCGGTCGAGGATCGCGTCGTGCAGCCGCAGGAACGGTCTCGCCCGCTCCGCCACGGGCCTGCGCGCCCACTCCTCCTGGGCGGCCCTGGCCTTCTCGTACGCCCTGCGGACGTCGTCGACGTCCGAGACGGGCAGCTCAGCGAGGGTTTCGCCGGTGAAGGGGGCGATGATGTGCCGTGTCCTACCGCTGGACGTCACGTGCATGCCAGAAGGATATTCCGCCCGGCTACCCACGGGTAGTTTTTGCGGATTCGCGCCGTAGCGACAGAATCCCTACATGGCAACCTTCGCTCCGCTACGCCCCGGAGATCCACAGCGGCTGGGGGGCCTGGATCTCCTCGGCCGGCTCGGTGAGGGCGGTCAGGGCGTCGTCTATCTCGCCCAAGGCCACAATGACTCCCGCGTGGCCGTCAAATGGCTGCGCCCCGACCTGTCGGGCGACCAGGTGAGCGCCGAGAGGTTCATGCGCGAGGTCCAGGTGGCCCAGCAGGTGGCGCCGTTCTGCACCGCCGCCGTCCTCGGCACCGGGATGGAGGAGGATCGGCCGTACATCGTCAGCGAGTTCATCGAGGGGCCCTCGTTGCACCGGGTCGTGCAGGAGGACGGGCCGCGCACGGGCACCGTCCTGCACCGCCTGGCCATCGGCACCGCCACCGCGCTGGCCGCCATCCACCAGGCCGGCATCGTCCACCGCGACTTCAAGCCGGCCAACGTGATCATCGGCGCCGACGGGCCCCGGGTGATCGACTTCGGCATCGCCAGGGCGCTGAACGCCACCTCCACGATCAGCAGCATGGTCGTGGGCACGCCGGCGTACATGTCGCCCGAGCAGATCATGGGGCACACGGTCGGCCCGGCGGCCGACATGTTCTCGTGGGCGAGCGCGATGGTCTTCGCCGCCTCCGGGCAGGCGCCGTTCGGCAGCGACACGATGCCCGCGGTGATCAACCGCGTCCTCAACCAGCATCCCGACCTGGGCATGCTCGACGGGCAGCTGCGTGACGTGGTGGCCGCGTGCCTGTCCAAGGACCCGGCGCAGCGGCCGACGGCCGAGCAGGTCATCATGCAGCTGCTGCGGCACCCGGCGCCGGGTGCCACGCCCGTCTCCGGGCCGCAGCCCGCGCCCGGCTCCGGCTTCCTCGCGCAGGCCGCCGCCGAGGCAGCCCCCGCGCCGCCGTCGCCCTTCGCGCCGCCGTCAGGGCCGCTGGGCCCGCACTCCGGCCCATACTCCGGGCCGCCGTCGGGGCCCATGTCCGGTCCCCTGCCAGGTTCGCCGCCAAGGCCCGCGTCGGGTCCACACTCGGTCCCGCACCCGGTCCCGCCGTCGGGCCCCATCCCGTACGGGCCCGGCGGGCACTCCGGCCCGATCCCGCACACCGGCTCCGTCGCCCCGTCCCCCCAGCCGCCGTGGCAGCCTCCCGGAGGCTACGGCCAGCCCACGCACCCGAGCTGGGGCGAGCAGCGGCCGAGGAAGAGCAGGGCGCCGCTGGTCGCCGGCATCACGGTGGCGGTCGCGCTGCTGATCCTCGCCGGCGTGGTCGTCTACATCCAGGTCGACAAGTCGTCGACGCTGGCCGGCCCGGCCAAAACCCCGGCGACGACCTCGACGAGGAGCAGGACGACCACCAGCCCGGCCCCCACCGAGCAGGCCGTGCCGAGGCCGGGCATCAAGAAGACGCTCCCCGGCGCGAACATCTCCCTCTACGAGGACCCGGGCGACGCGATCGTGCTGACCTCCTACGAGATCTACGACAAGAAGAAGGACGACTGGATCGACTACGCCAGGGGGTCGCTGCGCGGCTCGTTCACGAAGTACGCCGCCAACTGGGAGTCGAGGACCTCCCCCGACGGCCGCTACCTCGCGGAAAGGGGCAGGAGCTACAGCTCCGACGACTTCGACTTCATCGTCCTCACCGACCGGCAGACGGGCGACCGTTCGACGATCAAGACCGTCAAGGAGCCGCTGATCAGCAGCATCAGGGCGTGGTCGAGGGACGGCTCGAAGATCCTGCTCAACACCGAGCGCAAGGTCGGGAGCAAGTGGCTCTACCTGGGCTTCGTCATCGTGGACGTGGCCGCCAAGAAGGCCACCCAGGTCGACGTCAGCGACACCTCCGTGCGCCAGACGGCCTTCGGCTTCGACGGCACCGAGGACGGCGCGGTGAACGTCTACGGCGACGAGAAGAACCGCAACCTGCGCTTCTTCAACGCCCTGGGCAAGGCCACGAACTCGGCGAGCGAGATCGGCACGCTGTCCGCCGGCACGCAGGACCTCTTCTCGCCCTCGGGCAAGACGTTCGTCACGAACTGCCCCAACGGCGGAGACGGCGACCACTGCATCTGGGACACCAGGTCGGGCGAGCGCCTGCGTAAGTTCTCCTCCCAGTGCGACAAGGTCCTCGGCTTCTACGACGAGAGCCATCTCTACTGCTGGGAGCAGGACAACGGCGCCGACGACGAGGTCCAGGTGGTCGACTTCACCGGGAAACTGGTGCGCAAGCTGCTCGAGGTGCCGGACGACATCGACTTCAGCCCGGTCTTCACCGCCAACCCGAAAAAGGGCTCCTGAACCATCCGCCCGGGGCAGCCGTCATGAGGGCATGAAGACGCTGATCCGCACGGCCGCGACCGTCGCGGCGCTGGCGACCGCCGCGGTCGCCTGCACCTCCACGACCGCGGGCGCGCCGCCGAAGCCCAGGATGAGCTCGCTCGGCGCGATCCGCCTGGTGGCCTACACCGGCTGCGACGACCTGCTGTCCGGGCTGCGCGAGCACGCCGCCCAGCGCGTCACCCCGTGGGGGTTCGACAACGTGCTGCCCTTCGCCGCCATGGAGGACTCCGCCCGCTCGGTCACCGCGAACGCCAAGACGAGCACCCCCGAGCACTCCACGACGAACGTGCACGAGACCGGCGTGGACGAGCCCGACGTGGTCAAGACGGACGGCGACCGGGTCATCACCGTCAAGGACGGCGTCCTGCGGATCATCGACACAGCCACCAGGAAGGTCACCGGCTCGCTCAAGCTGACGGAGGGCGAGAACGGGCCCGGCGTGCCCGCCGACCTGCTCGTCTCGGGCGACCGCGCGCTGGTGCTGATGCGCGGCGGCGACATCATGTACAAGCGGATGGCCGGCTTCGCCCCGCCGGGCGACACCAGGTACGTGCTGGTCGACCTGTCGGGCAAGCCCAAGGTGCTGAGCACGATCAAGCCGCAGGGCTCGTACGTGGACGCCAGGATGGTCGGCTCCACGGTCAGGCTGGTCACCCGCAGCCAGCCGGACATCGCCTTCCACGAGTTCAAGGACGACGTCTCCGAGGCCGAGCGCGTCAAGCGCAACCAGGCCGCGGTCCGGCAGGCCCCGGCGGACGCCTGGCTCCCCAAGATCGAGATCACCGACGCGTCCGGCACCGTCAAGAAGGACTCGGTGAAGTGCGAGCGGATCAGCCACCCGGCCGACTACACCGGCACCTCGCTGCTGACCGTGCACACCATCGACCTGGCGCAGGGCGTGACCGCCGCGGGCACCGACCCGATCAGCCTGGCGGCCGACGGCGACATCGTGTACGGCACCGGCAGCAGCCTCTACGTGGCCAGCAACCCGCGCTGGTGGATGCCGGTGGTGATCAGCGAACCGGCGGTGGAGACCCCGACGACCGCACCGTCCTCCGGGGACGCCGCCCCGGCCGTGGAGCCCACGCCCACGAGCCCTCCGGTGCCGGACACCCCGTCGCCCAGCCCGGAGCCGACGATCCCGCCTGAGGAGACCGAGGTCCACCGGTTCGACATCGGCTCGCCCGGCGCGCCCTCCTACGTGGCCTCGGGCAAGGTCCCGGGCCGGCTGCTGAACCAGTACTCGCTGTCGGAGTACGACGGCCACCTGCGCGTCGCCACCACCCTCACCTCCCCGGACGGCAAGACCAGCTCCAGCGCCGTGTACGTGCTCAAGGCCGACACCATGGCCAAGACCGGCGAGGTCGGCGGCCTCGGCGAGGGCGAGCGGATCTACTCGGTCAGGTTCATCGGCCCGGTCGGCTACTGCGTCACGTTCAAGCAGGTCGACCCGCTCTACACGCTCGACCTGCGCGACGCGGCGGCGCCCAAGGTGACGGGCGAGCTGAAGATCACGGGCTACTCCGCGTACCTGCACCCCGGCGCCGAGGGCCGGCTGATCGGCATCGGCCAGGAGGCCAGCGAGAAGGGCAGGACGCTGGGCACGCAGGTGTCGCTGTTCGACGTGAGCGATCCGGCCGGCCCGCGCAGGCTGTCGCAGCTGTTCCAGAAGGACTCGGGCTCGGCGGCCGAGTGGGACCCGCACGCGTTCCTGTACTGGCCCAAGACCGGCCTGGCGGTGATCCCGCTGACCCAGCAGAACGAGTCGGGCGGGCTCGTCCTGAAGATCGACGACTCGGGCGTGACGAAGCTCGGCATGATCAAGCACCCGGCCAAGGACGAGTACCAGGCCGGGATCGAGCGGGCGCTGGTCATCGGCGATTCGATCTGGACGCTCTCGTACGACGGCATGCAGGTCAACGACGCCGCCACGCTGGCACAACAGGCCTGGATCCCGCTCCGCTGAGCACAAAAATCCACCCAAGAAAAGGTGCTGATTTCGTATGAAATTGGCACCTTTTTCGATGGACAGGACCCGACAACTGATGAAAACTTTACTAACCATGTAATGTCGGACTCAGTGGATTTGTCATGACATGGGTCTCCTGGGTCCGCGACACAGGAAGGGCTCACGCCGATGCGAACACGCACCCCCCTGCTCGCATTGCTCGTCAGCGCCGTGGCTTTAGCCATGGCGCCGCCGCCTGCCTCCGCCGCCACGCAGGACGCGCAGGCCGCGGAAGGGACGTACATCGTCGAACTCAAGCCGACCATGCGGGCGGCGCCCCGCAGCGCGGCCCAGGACCAGGTGTCCCAGGCCGGCGGCCAGCTCGTCGGCGTCTACGAGCACGCGTTCAAGGGCTACACCGCCCGCCTGAGCGCGAGCGCGGCCGAGCAGCTCAAGCGGAACCCGAACGTCCTCAGCGTCGAGCCCGACGCCGAGGTAACCGCCTTCGCGCAGACCACGCCCACCGGCGTACGGCGCATCTTCGGCCCCAGCAACCCGAACCTCGACATCGACGGCACCGATGACGTGCGCATCGACACGGACGTCGCCGTCATCGACACCGGCGTCGACTACACCCACCCCGACCTGAACGTGGTCGCCCGCGCCAACTGCGTGTCCGGCGTCTGCACGAACAACGCCGGCGTCGACGACAACGGCCACGGCTCGCACGTCGCGGGCATCGTCGGCGCGATCGACAACTCCATCGGCTCGGTCGGCGTCGCCCCCGGCGCCCGCATCCACGCCGTGAAGGTGCTCAACTCCGCCGGCTCCGGCACCCTGGCCGGGATCGCCGCCGGAATCGACTGGGTGGTGGCCCGCGCCTCCACCATCGAGGTCATCAACCTGAGCCTGGGCTGCAACGGCTGCACGAGCAGCGCGATCACCAACGCGATCACCAGGGCCGTCAACGCCGGCATCGTGGTCGTGGTGGCCGCGGGCAACAACCACGCGAACACGTCCTCGTTCTTCCCCGCCAACCACCCCGACGTGGTCACCGTCTCGGCGCTGACCGACAACGACGGCCTGGCCGGCGGCGCGGGCGGCAGCACGCTCTCGTGCCGCAGCGAGACCGACCAGGACGACACCTCGGCGTTCTACTCCAACTTCGGCGCCACCGTCGAGATCACCGCACCCGGCACCTGCATCTACTCGACGTGGATGAACGGCGGCTACAACACGATCAGCGGCACCTCGATGGCCAGCCCCCACGTGGCGGGCGCAGCCGGCATCCTCACCGCGGGCGCCCGCAAGCCGACGACCAGGGCGGGCTCGCTGGCCGTACGGACCAAGCTGATCTCCACCGGTAACTCCAACTGGACCGACGACTCCGGCGACGGCGTCAAGGAGCCCCTGCTCGACGTGCACGACGCCACGCAGTACTGACAGACCATCCTGGATAGGGGCGGTGCGCGGATCCCGCAGCGCCGCGTGCCGCCCCTCCCCCTTACGACTCGGCCAGCTCGCGGGCGATGTCCAGGTGGCCGGCGTGGCGCATGTACTCCTCCAGGACGTGGAACATGATCCACGCCAGCGTCGGCGGCTCCTTGGGCGGCTGGAACCGGCCGATCCGCGAGGCCACGTCGGACAGTCCCGCCCCCGCCACCGCCTGCCTGGACCGCTCGCACTGCGCCAGGTAGAAGTCCTTGATCTCCTCGAACGACTCGGCCGCGACGAACCTGTCGTCCTCGTCGCGGTCGCTCCACGGGTCCTCGACCTGCTCGCCCGCGAAATCCCAGACGAACCAGCGCCGCTCCATGTACGCCAGGTGCTTGAGCATCGACACGGGCGTCCACCCCGACGGCACCCGGCTCACCTCGGGTTCGGGGAACCCGTCCAGCTTGCGCAGGATCTCCTCGCGATAGTGGTCGAGGTAGCCCTCCAGCAGCGCGCGGGGGTCGGAAAGCTGGTTGGACGGCTCGCTCATGCGCCCTCCTTCGTCGGTCGCACGAGCGAGTCGCTCGCGTGTCCAATTGTTCGCTCGCTACGCTCGCTCATGAGGGCTGCTCCGGGGCGACGACGGGGACGATCTCCGGCGCGCCGAGCCTGATCGCGTCGGCCTCCTGGTCGGAGACCTGCTCCTGCGAGCGGCGCTCCGCCTCGACACGCTTTGTGTAGTATTCCACCTCCCTTTTCACCTGCTCGCTGTCCCAGCCGAGCGGCCCCGCCATCAGCTCGGCGGCCTCCTGCGCCACGGCCAGGCCGCGGTGGAAGGTCTCGATCGAGATGCGCGTACGCCGGGTCAGCACGTCGTTGAGATGCCTGGCCCCCTCGTGGGTGGCGGCGTAGACGATCTCGGCGCGCAGATAGTCGTCGGCCCCCGACAGCGGCCTGCCCAGCGACGGCTCGTGCTCGATCAGCTCCAGCACCTCGTCGATCATCGAGCCGTAGCGCTGCAGCAGGTGCTCGATCCTGGCCACGTGCAGCCCTGAGGTGAGGGCGATGCGGTGCCTGGAGTTCCACAGCGCCTGGAAGCCCTCGGCGCCCGCGAGCGGGATGCGGTCGGTGCACGAGCGCGGCACCCGCTGGTCGAGCCCGTGCGCCACGGCGTCCACCGCGTCCTTGGCCATGACCCGGTAGGTCGTGTACTTCCCGCCCGCGATCATGACCAGGCCCGGCACCGGGTGCGCCACCACGTGCTCCCTGGACAGCTTGGAGGTCTCCTCCGACTCGCCCGACAGCAGCGGGCGCAGCCCCGCGTAGACGCCTTCGACGTCGTCGTGGTTCAGGGGCACGGACAGGACGGAGTTGACGTGGTCGAGCAGATAGTCGATGTCCGCGCGGGAGGCGGCGGGGTGGCTCTTGTCGAGCGTCCACTCGGTGTCGGTGGTGCCGATGATCCAGTGGCGGCCCCAGGGGATCACGAAGAGCACGGACTTCTCCGTGCGCAGGATGATCCCGGTCAGCGAGTGGATCCGGTCCCGCGGGACCACGAGGTGGATGCCCTTGGACGCGCGTACGTGGATCTGGCCCCGGCCTCCGACCAGCTCCTGGATGTCGTCGGTCCAGACGCCGGTGGCGTTCACCACCTGCTGGGCGCGTACGTCCAGCTCGTCGCCCAGCTCCAGGTCGCGCACGCGTACGCCGGTGACCCGCTCGCCCTCCCGCAGGAACCCCAGCACCTGCGCCCGCGGCGCGATCTGCGCGCCGTAGGTGGCGGCGGTGCGCAGCAGGCTCACCACGTAGCGGGCGTCGTCCATCTGCGCGTCCCAGTACTGGACGGCGCCCGTGAGGGCGGACTTCTTGAGCGCCGGGGCCAGCCGCAGCGCCCGCGACCTGGACAGATGCCGGTGGCCCGGCACGCCGCGGGTGGTCCCGGCCGCGGCGCCGAGCGTGTCGTAGAGCGCCACGCCCGCGCCGACGTAGACCCGCTCCCACACGTAGTGGGTCAGCGGGAAGAGGAACGGCACCGGCTTGACCAGGTGCGGGGCGATCCGCTGCAGCAGCAGCGCCCGCTCCCGCAGGGCCTCGCGCACCAGCTCGAAGTTGAGCTGCTCCAGGTATCGCAGACCCCCATGGATGAGCTTCGAGGAGCGCGAGGAGGTGCCGGAGGCGAAGTCCCTGGCCTCCACCAGGGCCACGTCGAGCCCCCTGGTCGCGGCGTCGAGCGCGATCCCGGCGCCCACGATGCCGCCGCCGACCACGACCACGTCGAAGTTCTCCCCGGCCATGCGCTCCAAGGCCGCGGTCCGCTCCGCCGGCCCGAGCTGAGCCACGAACCTTCCCGGCGTCATATCCCCCCCTGATACGGCTTTGTCGCCTGCGCCTCGATACCTACCCTCAGGGCGGTCAGGCTGTAACGCGGCGGGCGACGGCGCGGGGGGGTCAGGCGCGGATGACCTTCACGCCCGCCTCCGTCAGCTCCGCGGCCAGCGCGTCGGAGAGCTGGGCGTCGGTGACCAGCGTGTCGATCTGCCCGATCGGGCAGATCCGGGAGAAGGCCCGCTTCCCGATCTTGGAGGAGTCGGCCACCACGACCACGTGCGCGGCCCGGCTGATCAGCAGGTGGTTGACGCTCGCCTCCCCCTCGTGGTGGGCCGACGCGCCGAGCTCGACGTCCAGCGCGTCCACCCCGAGGAACGCCACGTCCAGCGTCACCTGCTCCAGCACCCCGGTGGCCAGCGGCCCGATGAGCTCGTACGACTGCTGCCTGGCCACCCCGCCGGTCACCACGATCTTGACGTGCTGGCGGACGGTCAGCTCGGCCGCGATGTTCAGCGCGTTCGTGACGATCGTGAACCCGCTCTCCAGCGTGGACAGCGTGGCGAGCGTGCGCGCCAGCTCCGAGGTGGTCGTGCCGCCGTTGAGCCCCACCACGGCGCCGGGCGTCACCAGCTCGGCCGCCGCCGTCGCGATGCGGTGCTTCTCGTCGGCGTGCCTGGCCGTCTTGTAGCGCAGCGGCAGGTCGTAGCTCACGCTCTGCGCGACCGCCCCGCCCCGCGTGCGCATGAGCATCTGCTGCTGGGCCAGCTGGTCGAAGTCCCGCCGGATCGTCGCCGTGGAGACGCCGAGCGCCTGGCTGGCCTCCTCCACCGACAGTCTGCCCTCCTGGGCCACCAGCTCGAGGATGGCGTTCCAGCGGTCGTACCGGGACACAAGGCCTCCTAGGCGATGGGGACAAGGGCAAGCGTGGCACAACCAGCCAGGGCAGGGCCAACAGTGTCCATTAATGCACTTTCCTGGTATAAAACCAGCAGAAACAATCAATCGCCGGGGAGGCAAGTGGTGACCACCCACACCGAGGCCGAGATCGCGTCCCAGCCGTCGTGCTGGCGCCGCGCCATCGCGAGCGTTCCCGCCGACGCGCTGCCGCGCCACGGCGAGCGGGTCGCCGTGGTCGGGTGCGGCACGTCGTGGTTCATCGCGATGGCGTACGCCGCCCTGCGCGAGCGGGCCGGGCACGGCGAGACCGACGCCTTCGCCGCCTCCGAGGCCCCGATCGGGCGCTCGTACGACCGCGTGCTCGCGCTGACCCGGTCCGGCACCACGACCGAGGTGCTGGAGCTGCTGGCCAGGACGACCACGAAGACCACGGCCATCACCGCCGACCCCGGCACGCCGATCATGACGGCCGCCGACGAGGTCGTCGTGCTCGACTACGCCGACGAGCAGTCGGTCGTGCAGACCAGGTTCGCGACCACGCAGCTGGCCCTGCTGCGCGCCAGCCTCGGCGAGGACCTCGCCAAGGCCGTCGAGGACGCCGAGGCCGCCGTGGCCGCTCCGCTGCCCGACGAGCTGGTGCGGGCCGAGCAGTTCAGCTTCCTCGGCGCCGGCTGGTCGGTCGGCCTGGCGCAGGAGGCGGCGCTGAAGATGCGCGAGGCGTCCCGCTCGTGGACGGAGGCGTACCCGGCGATGGAGTACCGGCACGGCCCGATCAGCATCGCCGCTCCCGGACGCGTGACGTGGATGCTCGGCGCCGCCCCCGAGGGCCTGCGCGCGCAGGTCGAGGAGACCGGCGGGACGTTCTTCGAGACCGCGCTCGACCCCATGGCCGAGCTGATCCGCGCGCAGCGGGTGGCCGTCGCCCGGGCCTTCGCCCAAGGGCTGAACCCGGACGAGCCCATGCACCTCACGCGATCTGTGATCCTTTCTTCATGAGCCTTACTCTTGCCGACGCCAGGATCGTGACCCCCGAGGGGGTCCACGAGGGGTGGCTGACCATCGAAGACGGCCGCATCACGCATGTCGGCCGCGGATCCGCCCCAGGTCAGGGTCTGAGCGTGGGTGGGCGGCACGTCATCCCCGGGTTCGTGGACATCCACAACCACGGGGGCGCGGGCGGCTCGTTCCCGACCGGCGAGCAGGACAAGGCGCGTGAGGCCGTCGAGCTGCACCGCCGCCACGGCACCACCACGACGATGGCCAGCCTGGTCACCGACTCGATCGACGGGCTGACCAGGGCCGTGGCGGCGCTGGCCGAGCTGTGCGAGGAAGGGCTGCTGACCGGCATCCACCTCGAAGGCCCCTACATCGCCAAGGCCCGCTGCGGCGCGCACGACCCGACGCTGCTGCGGGAGCCGTCCCGGCAGGAGCTCTCGGAGCTGCTGAAGGCCGGGCGCGGGCACGTCCGCATGGTGACCGTCGCGGCCGAGCTGCCCGGCGCGCTCGACTTCATCCGCATGGCCGCCGCCGAGGGCGTGATCGCGGCCGTGGGGCACAGCGACGCCGACTACGAGACGACGATCGAGGGCATCGAGGCGGGCGCGAGCGTGGCGACCCACCTCTACAACGCGATGCCGCCACTGGGCCACCGCGCGCCCGGCCCGGTGGCCGCGCTGCTCGACGACGAGCGGGTGACGGTCGAGCTGATCAACGACGGCGTGCACGTGCATCCGGCCATGCTGCGCCTGGCGTACGAGGTGGCGGGTCCCGGCCGGACGGCGCTGATCACCGACGCGATGTCGGCCACCGGGCTCGGCGACGGCGACTACGTGCTCGGCCCCATGCGGGTGCGGGTGGAGGACGGCGTGGCCAGGCTGGTCGAGGGCGGCTCGATCGCGGGATCCACGCTGACCATGGACGTCGCGTTCCGGCGCAGCGTCCAGGAGGTCGGGATGTCGCTGCCCGACGCGGTCCAGGTGGCCTCCCTGACGCCCGCGCGGGTGCTGGGCCTGGCCGACCGGATCGGCTCGATCGCCGTGGGCAAGGCGGCCGACCTGGTGATCCTGTCCGACTCGCTGGAGGTGGCCGGGGTGATGAAGGACGGCGTCTGGATCACGGAGCCCTGATGATCCTCACCGTGACGCTCAACGCCGCCCTCGACGTGACCTACCAGGTCCCCGACGTCGACTGGGACGGGGTCAACCGGGTCAGCGCGGTGCACCGGCGCGCCGGCGGCAAGGGCGTCAACGTCGCCCGCGTCCTGGCCGCGCTGGGCCAGGACGTGCTGGTCACGGGGCTCGCGGGCGGCCCCACCGGGCGGGCGATCGAGGACGACCTGCGGGCGGCCGGCCTGCCCGCCGCCCTGCACCCCGTGGCCGCCGACTCCCGCACGACGCTGGTCGTCTCGGAGCAGGCGGGCACGCGTACGGCGCTGTTCAACGAGCCCGGCCCGGAGATCACCCCCGCCGAGCTGGCGGGCTTCGTCCGGCGTTTCGAATCGCTCCTCGACGCCGCCGGCGCGGTCGTCATCTCGGGCAGCCTCCCGCGTGGCGTCCCCGCCGACACCTACGCCACGCTGGCGGCCGTCGCCGCCGGCAAGGGGGTCCCGGCCATCGTGGACGCCGACGGCGATCCCCTCCGCCACGCTCCCAAGGGCCGTCCCTCCGTGGTCAAGCCCAACCGGGAGGAGCTGGCCAGGGCCGTCCCCGGCGGCAGCCCGGCCGAGGGCGCGCAGGCGCTGCGCAGCCAGGGCGCCGGGGCCGTGGTGGTGTCCATGGGCGCCGACGGGCTGCTGGCGGTCACCGGGGAGGGCACCTTCACCGCGCGCATGCCGTACACCGTGCGGGGTAATCCGACGGGGGCGGGCGACTCGCTGGTCGCCGGGCTCGCGCTGGGCCTGGTGGAGTCGGCGTCGTGGCCCGACAGCCTCAGGCGGGCCGCGGCGCTCGGCGCGGCCGCCGTGGCCGCGCCCGTGGCCGGCGACTTCGACCCCGACGTCTACGCCGACATACACCCCCAGATCATCATCACGTAAGGAGCACGTCATGCCCCTTGTTGCCATCGGCGACATCGTCCGCCAGTCGCCCGCCGGGGTGGGCGCCTTCAACGTGATCCAGCTCGAGCACGCCACCGCCATCGTGGCCGGCGCCGAGGCCCTGGGCCTGCCGGTCGTGCTGCAGATCAGCGAAAACTGCGTGCGCTACCACGGCGCGCTGGAGCCCGTCGCGCTGGCCTCGCTGGCGGTGGCCAGGCGGGCCGAGGTGCCGGTCGCGGTCCACCTCGACCACGCCACCGACCGCGCGCTCGTGGAGGAGGCGGTGAAGCTGGGGCTGGGCTCGGTGATGTACGACGCCTCGGCCCTGCCCGACGACGACAACGTCCGCACGACCGCCGAGGTGGTGGCGTGGTGCCACGAGCGCGGCGTGTGGGTGGAGGCCGAGCTGGGCGAGGTCGGGGGCAAGGACGGCGTGCACGCGCCCGGCGCGCGCACCAAGCCGCACGAGGCGGTCGACTACGTCGCCAAGACCGGGGTCGACGCCCTGGCCGTGGCCGTGGGCACCTCGCATGCCATGACGACCAAGGACGCGGTGCTGGACCTGGCGCTCATCGCCGAGCTGCGGGCCGCGGTGCCGGTGCCGCTGGTGCTGCACGGCTCGTCGGGGGTGCCGGACGACGTGCTGCGCGAGGCCGTGCGGACCGGCATGAAAAAGATCAACATCGCGACCCACCTCAACAAGGCGTTCACCGGCGCGGTGCGCGACTACCTGGCCCACGACGAGCGCGTGGTCGACTCCCGCAAATATCTCAAGGCCGGGCGGGACGCGGTGGCCAGGGAGGTCAGCCACCTCCTGGGCGTCCTCACGGGGTGAGCTGTTTGCGCATCATGACCGCGGAGCGGCCTTCTACCCCCATGCGGCCGGTCTCGACGTAGCCGAGCGACTCGTACAGCGCGATGTTGGTGGTCATCTTGACGTTGGTGTAGAGGCGCAGCGCGGGCAGCCCCAGCCGGCGCGCCTCCTCCTCGGCGTACGCCATCAGCGCCCGCCCGAGGCCCTTACCCTGGCGGCCGGGCCGCACGGCGACGTTCTCCACCAGCAGGACGCCGTCCTCGGGGACGAGCACGATGAGCCCGTCGAGGAGCCCGTCGAGCGCGTCGGTGACGTGCACCTGGCCGGCCGCGATGAGCGCGCCGTAGTCGGCCTCCATCGGCAGCGGCCGCATGCCGACGACCTCGATCCAGGGCGAGTACGCGTCGTGGACCAGCCGCTCCACGGCCGCCTTGTCGGTGTGATCCGCCAGTCTCATGCCGCCAATGTTGCCAGCACGCGTTCGACCTGTCGTTCGAAGGTGCCCGGCGGATTGCGCGGGTGCTCGTGCGAGAGCAGGAACAGCCAGACGAGCGCGTGCAACCTTCGGCAGTCGCGCATCCGCCGCTCCTCCGCCGGGTTCAGCTCGAACCGGTGCGCGATCTCCACCTCGCCGTCCACCCACATCGACACGTGCTCGGCCATCTCGGCCAGCTCGAACGCCACGTCGCTGCGCCCCGAGTCCTCGTAGTCGACGATGCGGACGCGGGTGCCGTCCCACAGGAAGTTCGCCAGGTTGCCGTCTCCCGCCCCGAACGCCGGCGTGACCCCCGACTCGCCCGGCGACCAGCTCCGCAGCCACCGCGTGCCCTCCTTGACCGCCCGGTCCGCCAGCGGGTCCCTGGGCTGCCAGTGCTCGCCGCGCCGCCCGGCCCAGTCGGCGAGCGCCTCCAGCTGCCACGGGCGCAGCGGAACGGCCCGGAGCACGTGCGGCGGCACCGCGGTGTGCAGCTCGGTGAGCGCCTCGACCAGGGCCGCGACGTGCACCGCCGTCGCGAGCAGCCCGCGCAGCGACACCCCGTCGATCCGGGACATCGTCACCACGCCGTCCTCGTAGCCGATCGGCTCGGGGGCCAGGCCGGGGGCGTGCTCGGCCAGCAGGTTCAGCGCGCGCCACTCGCGCTCGGCCGCGCCGGGCTTGCTGTCCATGTAGCGCTTGATGACGACGTCGCCGGCGAAGGCCAGCTCGTGCGTGTGGCGTAGGTCGGCCATGCCCGCATGCTAGGGCACCAACCGCTCAACGGCGCTGGTCACGAGCTTGTGGATCTCCTCCTCGCCGAACACGTCGGGCAGCGTGAGCCGCTCGACGACCAGCCAGTTCATGGCGAGGTAGAGCAGCACCACGCTCGTCGTGTCGCCGGGAAGGCCCGATTCGAGGTGGTTGCGCACGTTCGCGTCCACGTCGGCGCGGATCCGCTCGGTCAGCACGGCCCGCAGCTCCGGCCGCCGGGTGGCCTCCAGGCGGAGCTCCAGCAGCGCCAGGTAACCCGACCTGTACGCCGCCACGCGATCGACCACCTCGTGCATCAGCGCGACCACCCGGTCGCGGTCACGCGGCCCGCTCATGTGGGCGGCGGTCATGGCGGCCTCCGGCTGCAGGAGCTCGTAGATCCGGCCGCCCGCCTGGGTGAACAGCTCGTCGCGACTGGGGAAGTAGTTGGACGCGGTGCCCGGCGGCACCTCCGCCTGCTTGTCCACCGCCCTGAACGTCAGCCCGCGGGCCCCTTCCCTGGCCAGCACCTCGATCGCGGCATCGACCAGCGCCGTCCGCCTGGCGACGTTCTGCCTCACCACGTTGACACCACTCCATCTGTAGTACTACGGTTAAATCACTTCAAGCATAGTACTTTATCTGGAGTCGTTTTGCGCAAGCTCGTGTACTACATCGCCACCTCCATCGACGGCTACATCGCGGGGCCGAACGGCGAGTTCGACTTCTACCCGTGGGCCGACGACATGATGGCCGACGTCAACGCCCGTTACCCCGAGACCGTCCCCACCCACCTCCGCGCCATGATCGGCCTCGACGCGCCCAACCGGCGCTTCGACACGGTGCTCATGGGCCGCGCCACGTACCAGATCGACAAGGCCGTGACCAGCCCGTACGCCCACCTGCGGCAGTACGTCGTGTCCAGCACCATGGAGATCGAGGACCCGGCCGTCGAGCTGGTCACCGGCGACCCGCTCGGCCTGGTGCGCCGGCTCAAGCAGGAGGAGGGCCTGGACATCTACCTCTGCGGGGGTGGCAAGCTGGCCGGCGCCCTGCTGCCGGAGATCGACGAGCTGATCATCAAGTGCTACCCGGTGGTGGCCGGGGCGGGCATCCCGGCGTTCGACGGCGAGTTCCGGCCCACCGTGTTCACGCTGACCGGCTCGAAGACCTACAGCAACGGGGCGGTGGTCATGACGTACGCCCGCCAGTGATCAGCCGCCTGCGCAGGAAGTCCCGCTCCACGTCGTTGCCCGCCCGCGCGGCCGCGGCCTCGTACGCCGCCGCGGCCTCCTCCTCGCGCCCGAGCCGCCGCAGCAGGTCGGCCCGCACCGCGTGGAACATGTAGTAGTCGTCGGGCCCCTTGAGCAGCCCCAACGCCACCTCGGGCCCCTCCACCTCGGCCACCGCCACCGCCCGGTGCACCGCCACGACCAGGCCCGGGTCGAGCCGCGCCAGCAGGTCGTACAGCCGCACGATCTGCCCCCAGTCGGTGTCCTTCGCGCTCGCCGCGTCGCTGTGCACGGCGTTGATCGCGGCCTGGATCTGGTACGGGCCGGGCTCGTCACGCCGCAGGCACCGCCGTACGAGCTCCTGGCCCTCCGCGATGAGCTCGCGGTCCCACAGCCCGCGGTCCTGCTCCCCCAGCAGCACCAGCTCGCCCTCCTCGGAGGTACGGGCGGCGCGGCGCGACTCGATCAGCAGCATCAGCGCCAGCAGCCCCATGACCTCGGGCTCGTCCGGCATGAGCTCGACCAGCAACCGCCCGAGCCGGACGGCCTCGGCGCACAGGTCCGCGCGGACGGCCGTATACCCCTCGTTGAAGATCAGGTAGACCACGGCCAGCACCGCGCGCAGGCGTTCGGGCAGATCGGCCTGCGCCGGGATCCGGTACGGGATCCCGGCGGTCCGGATCTTGCTCTTCGCCCGCACCAGCCGCTGCGCCAGCGTCGCCTCGGGCACGAGGAACGCGCGGGCGATCTCCACCGTCGTCAGCCCGCCGAGCAGCCGCAGCGTGAGAGCCACCCGCGCATGGACGGCCAGCGCGGGATGGCAGCACGTGAAGATCAGCCGCAGCCGGTCGTCCTGGACGGGCCCCACGTCCGCGGGCTCGTCCTGGGCGTGCAGGAGCGCGGCCTGCGCGTACTTGCCAGGCCGCGCCGACTCCCTGCGCAACCGGTCGACGGCCCGGTTGCGGGCGGTCGTGATGATCCACCCGGCCGGGCTCGGCGGCACCCCGGCGGACGGCCACTGCCGCACCGCCACGCTGAACGCCTCCTGCACCGCCTCCTCGGCGATGTCGATGTCACCGAAGACCCGCACGAGCACGGCGACGGACCTGCCGTACTCCTCGCGGAACACCCGCTCGACCGCGGTCTCCGGCATGGGCGTCAGCGCTGGATCGGGGCCACCACGACCTCGACGCGCTGGAATTCCTTGATGTCCGAGTAGCCGGTGGAGGCCATCGTCCGCTTGAGCGCGCCCATCAGGTTCATCGAGCCGTCGGCCACACTCGACGGCCCGTGCAGGATCTGCTCCAGCGTGCCGACCGTCCCGAACTCGACCCGCCGGCCGCGCGGCAGGTCGGGGTGGTGCGCCTCCGAACCCCAGTGGAACCCGTGGCCCGGCGCCTCGGCGGCCCTGGCCAGCGGCGAGCCCACCATCACGGCGTCGGCCCCGCAGGCGATGGCCTTGGCGATGTCACCGGAGGTGCCCATGCCGCCGTCGGCGATCACGTGCACGTAGCGCCCGCCGGACTCGTCCATGTAGTCGCGCCGCGCCGCCGCCACGTCGGAGATCGCCGTGGCCATCGGCACGGCCACGCCCAGCACGTTGCGCGTCGTGTGCGAGGCGCCGCCGCCGAAGCCCACCAGCACGCCCGCCGCGCCGGTGCGCATCAGGTGCAGGGCCGCCGTGTACGTGGCGCAGCCGCCCACGATGACCGGCACGTCCAGCTCGTAGATGAACTGCTTGAGGTTGAGCGGCTCGGCCCGGCCCGAGACGTGCTCGGCCGACACGGTGGTGCCGCGGATGACGAAGATGTCGACACCCGCGTCGATCACGGCCTTGTGGTACTGGACCGTACGCTGCGGCGACAGCCGCACGGCGGTGGTCACGCCGGAGGCCCGGATCTCCTCGATCCGCCGGCCGATCAGGTCCTCCTGGATCGGCGCCGCGTAGATCTCCTGGAGCCGCTTGGTGGCCGCCTCCGCGTCGAGCGCGGCGCACTCCTCCAGCAGCGACGACGGGTCCTCGTAGCGCGTCCAGAGCCCTTCGAGGTCCAGCGGCGCGAGGCCGCCGAGGCGGCCGATCTCGATCGCGGTCGCCGGGGACACCACGCTGTCCATGGGCGCGACCACTACCGGCAGCTCGAACCGGTAGGCGTCGATCTGCCAGGCGATCGAGACCTCCTCCGGGTCCCGGGTGCGCCGCGAGGGAACAAGGCCGATCTCGTCAAGCGAGTACGCCCGCCGTCCGGCCTTGCCCCGGCCGATCTCCACCTGCTGAGTCATGAACTTACCTTCTGTGATAGTTCGGAGCTTCCACGGTCATCTGGATGTCGTGGGGGTGGCTCTCCTTGAGGCCCGCCGCCGTGATCGGCATGAGCTCGCAGTCGGTGTGCATCTGCATGATCGTGCGGCAGCCGGCGTACCACATGCCCTGGCGCAGGCCACCGACGAGCTGGTGCGCGACGGCCGCGACCGGGCCGCGGTAGGGCACCTGACCCTCGATGCCCTCGGGGATGTACTTGTCGTCGCCGCCGACGTCGGCCTGGGCGTAGCGGTCCTTGCTGAAGGAGGTGCCGCCGCGCTCGCGGTTGCGCACCGCGCCGAGCGAGCCCATGCCCCGGTACGACTTGAACTGCTTGCCGTTGATGAAGATCAGCTCACCGGGCGACTCCTCGCAGCCGGCGAGCAGCGAGCCCAGCATGACCGTGTCGGCGCCGGCCGCGATGGCCTTGACGATGTCGCCGGAGTACTGCAGGCCGCCGTCGCCGATGACCGGCACGCCCGCGGGCGCGCACGCCTTGGACGCCTCGTAGATGGCCGTGACCTGCGGCGCGCCGACCCCGGCCACCACCCGCGTGGTGCAGATCGAGCCGGGCCCGACGCCCACCTTGACCGCGTCCGCGCCCGCGTCGACCAGCATCTGCGCCCCGGCCCTGGTCGCGATGTTGCCCGCGACGACCTGCACCTTGCTGTTGGCTTTGATCTTGCCGACCATGTCGGCCAGGCCTTTGGAGTGACCGTGGGCCACGTCGACGACCACCACGTCGACGCCGGCCTCGATCAGCGCCTTGGCCCGCAGCTCGGCGTCGCCACCGACGCCGACGGCGGCCCCCACGACCAGCCGGCCGTCGGCGTCCTTGGTGGACAGCGGATACTGCTCGCTCTTGGTGAAGTCCTTGACCGTGACCAGGCCGCGCAGCCTGCCGTCGGAGTCGACCAGCGGCAGCTTCTCGATCTTGTTCTTCCTGAGCAGGGCGAACGCCTCGTCACGCGACACCCCGACCGGGGCGGTGACCAGCGGCATCTTGGTCATGACCTCGCGCACGGCACGCGACTGGTCGGTCTCGAAGCGCATGTCGCGGTTGGTCACGATGCCGAGCAGCGTGCCGTCCACGTCCGTCACGGGCACACCCGAGATCCGGTACGTCGCGCAGAGCTTCTCCACGTCGGCCAGCGTGTTGTCGGGGCTGCAGGTGACCGGGTTGGTGACCATGCCGGCCTCGGACCGCTTGACCAGGTCGACCTGCTGGGCCTGCTCCTCGACCGACAGGTTGCGGTGCAGGATGCCGATGCCGCCCTGGCGGGCCATGGCGACCGCCATGCGGGCCTCGGTGACGGTGTCCATGGCCGCGGAGACCAGCGGGATGGACAGCGTGATGCCCCGGGACAGCCGGGCCCTGGTATCGGCCTCGCCTGGTTGCAGGTCTGAATAGCCGGGCACCAGCAGCACGTCATCGAAGGTCAAACCTGTCTCGGTGAACTTGGACATGCTGCGGCCCCCTCTTGCCGTTGCTCTGATTGAGCCAAGTCTAGGCCCTGCCTCCAAACTGCGCCGCAGCACCCACACCCGCCACGCCCACCGCCTTCCCCACCCCCAGGACCCCCTTCAACCGATCACCCCCACCGGCCCCCAACTCCCCGCTCCCCACCGCCGCCGCCCGCCGGCCGCACCACCCGGGCCGCGGCGACAACGGCGATGCCGGGAGCACGATGACCCCCACGGTCCGTCGTACTCCCGGCATCGAAAAGTGCCGAGACACGGGACGGTCGGTGATCCGTCCCGTGTCTCGGCCACCGGCATCCGGGTCGAGGCGACGCTTGGCGCCACCGAACCCCCCTCCGCGTCCTGATGGCCCGCTGTCGCTTCAGCCCTCACAGGATGCCGACGCTAGGTAAAGCCTGCGTTACGGAACGGAACAACGCAATGCGAAAACGTGCAATTGCACGAAGTTGCACACCGCGCTCCGACCAGTCACCGCAACGGGGGGACACGAGCGTAATGCGGGGTTATCCTCACGGCACGCCCGTGTCCCCCCAACGGAGCCGCCCATAATGCGCAACGAGCCCCGCACGATGCCTGATCCTTTCGAGACGCTGGGCCTCGACCCGACGCAGACCGCGCTGTACACCGCGGTGTTGCGCCTGCACCGCGCGACCCGCACCGATCTCGCGCAGGCCATGGACGGTCCCGTCGAGAAGGTCGGCCGCCAGCTCGACGACCTCGTCAAGCTGGGCGTGATCGACGAGCAATCGGGGGAATACCTGGCCAGGCACCCGGCCGCGGCCCTCGGCAGGGTGATCGCCGATCGGCTCGACCGGCTGGCGGAGGAGAGCCGCAGGATCGACTCGGCGCTCGGCTCGATCCGGTCGCTGATCCGCGACTACGACGCCGGCCGCGACTACCAGAGCGGCACCTTCACGGTGGAGATGGTGAACGGGGCCGACGTGCTGTACGAGAGCGTGGTCGGTATAGCCGTGCAGTCTCCGCCGATGGAATTATTGACCGCGGTTCCCGACGAACGCACAATGATCGATTTCGCGCGCAAATTTGCGGAACTATGGATTGACGCGCAAGAACGAAAACTTCTCACGGTTCACGTGATCATTCCGGTTTCGACTCTGGTTCTGCCGGGCGTACGCGACCAGCTCACCCGGGTGCTGGAGACGGGCGGCAAGGTACGCACGCTGGACCGGGTGCCGAGCTGGTTCATGACCGCGGGGCCCGAGGTCGCGGGCCTGCCCCCGTACTGGGGCGGCAACCTGCCGGACCACGCGTACAACTTCTATCTGATCCGCACGCCGATCGTCGTGGGCATGCTCCGCACGCTGTTCAGGGAGCTGTGGGCCAGGGCCGTGCCCCTGCCGTGGGGCCGCCGGGGCGACGGCATGGTCCAGGTCCTCCGCCTGGCCGCCCAGGGCATGTGTGACGACTCCATAGCCCGCCAACTGGGCGTATCGGTGCGAACAGTCCGGGCGAGGTTCGCGGACGCCATGTCCGAACTGGGCGCTCAGTCGCGTTTCCACGCAGGCGTGGAGGCGGCCAGGCGCGGATGGCTGAGGTAATGTCCACCGCTCGGGCCGCTTCGGTCATATGGTGGGAAGGTGCTGGAAGACGTCCCCCGCGACCCGTTCGCGGACGACCCGAACGACCCTTCCTCGGCGATGGGCGCCCTCGACGACGCCGAGCCACTCACCGCAGCCGAACGCGACGAGGCCATCACGGACCTCGCTGACGTCGAGGTCTTCCGCTCCCTGCTCGAACCGCAGGGGGTCCTGGGCCTCGTACTCGACTGCCCTGAATGCGGCGAGCAGCACTTCTTCGACTGGGAGCTGCTGCGCGGCAACCTACGACAAATGATCGAGAAAGGCCAGCCGCAGGTCCACGAGCCGGCCTTTCACCCGGACCCCGCCGACTACGTCAGCTGGGAGTACGCCAGAGGCTACGTCGACGGCGTCATCGACACGGAGGAACGCCGCTGACCGACATCATCGAGCAGCACGGCCAGCAACCGCGCGGCTGGATCGCCTGAGTCAGGGCTCTCTCCACGACCGAGCGCGTCGAGCAGCGCGTCGGTCTCCTCCTCTGACGTCAAGCCGACTCCAGCTCGGCCATCTGCCGCAACCTGGCAAGCGCCCGATGCTGGGCGACACGAACCGCACCCGGTGACATACCGAGTACATTACCGGTCTCCTCAGCCGACAACCCTGACACCACCCGCAACAGCAGCAACTCGCGCTGATTCTCGGGCAATCTGGCCAGGAGTCTGCGCGCGTGCTCGACCTCGATGTAGCGGACCACGGTCTCCTCGGGCCCCGGCCCGTCGTCCGGCCCATCGGGCAGATCCTGAGTCGGTACGGCCGAGCGCACCGAACTCCGTAGCGCGTCGGCCACTTTGTGCGAGGCGATCCCGAACACGAAGGAGGCGAACGGCCGCCCCATGTCGCGGTATCGCGGCAGCGCGGACAGGACCGCGATGCACACCTCCTGGGCTACGTCATCGGCAATGTGATATTGCCCTGAAACCCTGCCCAGCCGGGCGCGGCAATACCGCACCACCATCGGACGCAACTCACCGAGCAGGGATTCGATCGCACTGCGATCTCCCTGCACGGCGAGGCTCGTCAGTTCCCTTAGGTCGGAGTCATCCGTCCGTGCCGGAAGTCTCGACGCGAGCCTTACCCCAATTTTGGCGTCGGCGACGCTTCCCTCGCTCACGATAGGCATGATGCCCGCACTGATCCGGCCTGTCGTCATGGCGAACGGCTACGGATTGGTCACATTGAAGCGACGATAACGGGCAGTAATCAAATGACCACACTAAGGCTTAACTAGTGACATAATGTTTCATCCCATAACCTGGAATGCACGACAATTGTCAGATCCCGGACGCTTATCACCCACTGCCGGTTTACTCCAATAATCCACCTTTTCCGCCCACTTCTCCCCAACCGCCCGCGCCCAAGGGGTCCCGGGGCAAACGGCATGGTCCTCACACCGGCGACGCGCTTCGCGCGATGGAGAGCTCAGACAGCCCTGACGGGGCAACCCCGACCCCGCCCACCAAGAGCCGTTCCGGCAGAGGGCCGTCACCGCCACAAGCGCAACCGCTCGCCCCACAGCCGACCGAGCCCTCAGCCAACAAGGCCTTCACGATGCGCGTCAAAGGACGAACGGGAGCGCCCGTTCCGCCGCATCCACAACCGCGGCCGCCGCCGGCAGGTCATCGCGGACGCCGTCCTCATCGATCCAGGCGCTGCTGGTCGGGTACTCGCTTTCGTGCCGCGTCGTGCGGATGCGATCGATCGGGCGAAGGATCGCTCCCATGGATGCCCCGAGCTGCGCCCGAGCGGCGTGCTGGACCGCCAGGTGGCCACCGGTCGTCGTCGCCCGCAGACCCTGGATCTGCAAGAGCGCCGCCAGGGACTCTTCCCTTCCGCGTGCCCAGCTCGTCATTCCGTCCCTCCGCCGGAGATCGGCACCATCACCTGCGGACGACTACGAAGCTCACGAATGAACCCGTCCTCGCCGGCCTCCCAGCGCGCGCGGCTGATGACCACCGTGTTGACCTGGCGCCCGAGCCTGGATCTCGCGCGTTCCGCGGCATCGTGAAGATCATCGCGATCGGGACGTCCGATCACCAGAAGGTCGATGTCGACCGGGGACGGGCCGGGCTCTCCACGCATCCGGGCCGCCCACGAGCCGAAGACAATGGCCTGCTCCACGCCACCGACGCTCGCCAGTTCCTCTGCGAGGACCTGGGCCGGGCCAAGGGTGATCGTGACGAGATCGCGGAGCGCGCCGTAAAAAGGGGCGCTGCGGTTGGCGCTCACCAGCTTGGTACGCCCTACGTGCCGAGCACTGAGGACTCCCGCCTGTTCGAGCTTGGCGACCTCGCGGGCCATCGTGCCACTGTCGGTCCCGGCGATCGCCGCCAGATCGCCGACCGCGTGCTCCTGGTCCCCTATGTAGGTAAACGTCAGCACCGCACAGGTGATCCGAGAGCGGAAGATCGGGAAAACGGCGGGAGGTGGTTTCTGCATGCCTGGATCCTTTGACAGAGGCATGCGTGATTGGTCGATCACGCTGTGTAGATTACTGGCAAAACGCCAGGATATTCTGGCTCTTTGACAGAATAGCTCGCCTACGCGCCACAGCTGCGGCACCGATCTTCAGGAGGCAGTGGATCAGGGGACCGACCGATGAGACGATCATGGCCGCGAACGCGTAAATGGAGGCATTGATGCGTACATTTCGGACGTTCACTGCGGCAGCCGGAGCACTCATGGCCGTCGCCCTCAGCGCATCACCCGCGGCGGCCGCGCAGGCCCCCACGTACGTCTTCCACAAGCAGACCCTGTGGAAGTCGATCCCGGCCAGCGGATCCCAGGGGGCCACCTGCTACCGGCTGCCGGCGGTCGTGAAGACCAGGAACGACGTGCTGCTCGCCTTCGCCGAGCGGCGCAACAAGAACAACTGCGCCGACCACGGCGCGTTCGACGTCGTCATGCGGCGCTCGACCGACGACGGCGTCACCTGGGAGGCGAGCAGGGTCGTCCTGCCCAGTACGGCCGGAGCGGCCCTGCAGGGGAACGCGACCGTGGTCGCCGACTCCGGCGGGCCGGTGTTCCTGTTCACGACCTCGGAGCCGACCGCGTCCCAGACGACGCCGCGTACACCGAAGGTCCAGGTCAGCACGGACGACGGCGTCACCTGGTCGAGCCCGAAGGACCTGTCGGGCGTCGTCAAGGCGCCCGCGGGCGCCGGGGACTGGTTCGCCACAGGGCCGGGGCACGGCATCCAGCTGACCCAACCGGCCCACAACGGCCGCCTGGTGGTGCCCGTCTACTTCAGTGTGGGCGACACGCAGAGCGTACGGCTGATCTACAGCGACGACCACGGCGCGACCTGGCAGATCGGCGCGACCGCGACCTACGACAAATCGGTGCTGAAGCTGGGCGAGCAGACCCTCGTCGAGCGGACCGACGGCGGCATCCTCGTGATCGCCCGCAACGGCGCCGTACCCGACGACCAGGCCTCCGTCCACGGCCTGGCCCGGGGCGTGAGCACGGACGGAGGCGAGTCGTTCGACGGCGATTTCCGGGCCGACGGCGCCGTCACCGCTCCGCCCACCCACCCGGCCCTGCTGCGCCAGCGGGACAAGGCCCCCTACACCCGGATCCTGCTCTCCGCGCCCGCCACGCCGAAGACCGACAACAACCCGGTGGGCATGAACGTGCGCTCGTCCTTCGACGAGGGCGCGACCTGGCGGAACTATGACAACTCCACCAACAACGCGGGGGTGAGGATCGACGGCGACCACGCCGGATATTCCGACATGGCGCTCCTCGGCAACGGCGCGATCGGCGTCCTGTACGAGGCGGGCGTGAACCGCTTCCGGGACGAGATCCGCTGGAACTGGTTCTGGGAGAGCGCGATCGGCCTGCGCTGAACCGTCCCCGGAACGCCGAACGGCCCGCAACCCTTTCGGGTGTGCGGGCCGTGGCGAGAGAAGAGCCGGGTCAGTGGCCGTGGCCGTGACCGTGGCCCGCGCCGGCGGCGGGGGCCTCCTCCTCGGGCTTGTCCACCACGAGCGCCTCGGTCGTGAGGAGCATGCCCGCGATCGACGCGGCGTTCTGGACGGCCGAACGCGTGACCTTGACCGGGTCGATGACGCCCTGCGCGATCAGGTCGCCGTATTCGCCGGTCGCGGCGTTGAGGCCGTGGCCGGCCTCCAGCTCGGCGACCTTGTGCGTCACCACGTAGCCCTCGAGACCGGCGTTCTCGGCGATCCAGCGGGCCGGCTCGACCAGGGCGCGGCGCACGACGCCGACACCCGTGGCCTCGTCGCCCGTCAGGCCGAGGTCGTCGAGAGTCTTGGAGACGTGGATCAGCGCGGAGCCACCGCCGGAGACGATGCCCTCCTCGATCGCGGCGCGCGTCGCGGAGATCGCGTCCTCGAGGCGGTGCTTCTTCTCCTTCAGCTCCACCTCGGTGGCGGCGCCGACGCGCAGCACGCACACACCGCCGGCGAGCTTGGCCAGGCGCTCCTGCAGCTTCTCGCGGTCCCAGTCGGAGTCGGACTGCTCGATGGCGAGCTTGATCTCCTTGACGCGGTCCTCGATGGCCTGCGGGTCACCGGCGCCGTCGACGATGGTGGTGTTGTCCTTCGTGACGACGACGCGGCGGGCCGTGCCGAGCACCTCGAGACCGACGTGCTCCAGCTTGAGGCCGACCTCCTCGCTGACGACCTGGCCACCGGTGAGGGTGGCGATGTCCTGCAGCATGGCCTTGCGGCGGTCGCCGAAGCCCGGGGCCTTGACGGCCACGGAGGTGAAGGTGCCGCGGATCTTGTTGGTGACCAGGACGGCCAGGGCCTCGCCCTCGACGTCCTCGGCGATCACGAGCAGCGGCTTCTTCGTCTGGGCGATCTGCTCCAGCAGCGGCAGGAAGTCCGCGATGGAGGCGATCTTGCCCTGGGTGATCAGGATGTAGGCGTCCTCGAGGACGGACTCCATCCGCTCGGGGTCGGTCACCATGTACTGCGACACGTAGCCCTTGTCGAACTGCATGCCCTCGGTGAACTCGAGCTCCATGCCCATGGCGTTGGACTCTTCGACGGTGAGGACACCGTCCTTGCCCACCTTGTCGAACGCCTCGGCGATCAGGTCGCCGATCTGCGCGTCCTGGGCGGAGATCGTCGCGACGTTGGCGATCTCCTTCTTGTCGGCGACCTCGCGGGCGCTGTCGAGCAGCTTGTCGCTGATCGCCTTGGCGGCCTTGTCGATGCCGCGCTTGAGCGACAGCGGCGAGGCGCCGGCGGCCACGTTGCGCAGGCCCTCGCGGACCATGGCCTGGGCCAGCACGGTGGCGGTGGTGGTGCCGTCACCCGCGATGTCGTTGGTCTTGGTGGCAACTTCCTTGGCGAGCTGGGCGCCGAGGTTTTCGTAGCGCTCTTCCAGCTCGATCTCACGAGCGATGGTCACACCGTCGTTCGTGATCGTCGGCGCACCGAACTTCTTGTCGATGACGACGTTGCGGCCGCGCGGGCCGAGGGTTACCTTCACGGCGTCGGCGAGGGCGTTCACACCGCGCTCGAGCGCGCGGCGGGCATCCTCGTCGAACTCCAGGATCTTCGCCATTGTTTGAAAGTCCTCTCCTAGCGTCGAAAGCCCCGGCCGCCCTCAAGAGCGCCCGGGGCTCGACACATCCGGCTTACTTCTCGATGATCGCGAGAACGTCGCGGGCGGAGAGCACGAGGTACTCCTCGCCGCCGTACTTGACCTCAGTGCCGCCGTACTTGCTGTAGAGGACAATGTCGCCCTCAGAGACGTCGAGCGGAATCCGCTTGTCGCCGTCCTCATCCCAGTTGCCGGGGCCCACCGCGAGGACCTTGCCCTCTTGCGGCTTCTCCTTGGCGGTGTCCGGGATGACCAGGCCGGAAGCGGTGGTCTGCTCGGCCTCAAGCGGCTGAACCACAATGCGGTCGCCGAGCGGCTTAACGGGAACCTTGGTGGCGGTCGTCACGATCGGACCTCCCCTTCAGATTTGAATGATCTAGAAGAGGCGACCAGCTGGGCCTGCCGTCGCGGGTGTCAGACCTGCCTCGTCGCACGTTGGCACTCTCAAGGGGAGAGTGCCAACAGGAAACATATGCAAGAGGGGCTTGACAGTCAACACGAACGCGTCTGCTGAGAGCGATCAGACCGAATCCGCCCCCTCTGGATACCGTACGCCCATGGTCCGACCGGGTCGGACGTGGCACTAACGTCGGGTGATGTGGACCTTGACGCCTTCGACGAGCTGCTGACACCGCGCGGGCAGCGCGCGCTCGCGGAGGCCGTGGAGTTGGTGGGCACGGATCCGGTGGCCGCCGCCACGAGGCTGCGCAAGACGTACGACGCCGCGCTGACCTCCGCGGCGCTCACCCAGGCGGGGCTGCGGGAGCGCGCCAGGGCCAAGTTCGGCGAGGACGCCGGGCGGATGTACTTCACGCCGCACGGCCTGGAGCAGTCCACGCGGACGGAGGTCGCCGAGCACCGCGCCCACCGCCTGACCGCCGAGGCACAAGCGGACGCGCCCCCGCACGGGCTCGGCGTCGCGGAAGCACCCCTGCACGGACCGGACGCACCCCCGCACGGGCTCAGGCGTGGGCTGAGGGTCGTGGACGCCTGCTGCGGCGTCGGCGGCGACTTCCTCGCGCTGGCCCGCGCCGGCTGCACCGTGGCCGCCGTGGACACCGACCCGCTGACCGTCGCCGTGGCCAGGGCCAACGCCGACGCGCTCGGCCTGGCCGACAGGGTGACGGTGTCGGTGGGGGACGCGGCCGAGGTCCGGCCGGAGGAGTACGACGTGCTCTTCGCCGACCCGGCCAGGCGGACGGGCCGGGGCAGGACGTTCGACCCCATGGCCTACTCCCCGCCCTGGCCGGTGGTGCTCGACCTGGTCTCCAGAGCCTTCCGGGCGTGCGTCAAGGTCGCCCCGGGCATCCCGTACGAGTTCATCCCCGGAGGCGCCGAGGCCGAGTGGGTCTCGTACAAGGGCGAGGTCAAGGAGGCCGCCCTCTGGACCGGCCAGGAGGGAGCAGGGCGCCGCGCCACCCTGCTGCCCGGCGGCCACACACTGACCGCCACGGGCGCCGAGGCCGCCGTCGGCCCGGTCGGCAGGTACGTCTACGAGCCGGACGGCGCGGCCATCCGGGCACACCTCGTGGGCGAGGTGTCGGAAATCGTGAACGGACGCCTGCCCGACCCGATGATCGCCTACATCACCGGTGACGACCCGATCGACACCCCATGGGCGGCCAGATATGAAGTAGAGGACGTTCTCCCCTTTTCAGGGAAAAAGCTGCGCGCCGCCCTCCGTGAGCGACAAGTCGGAAATGTCACCATCAAGAAGCGTGGCTCCGCCGTCGACATCGAGCGCCTCCGCTCAGATCTCCGTCTAAATGGCGAAAAATCGGCAACTATCATCCTTACCCGAATCATCGATAAGCCATCGGTCATCATCTGCGACACCTCTCCACCTGCCTGAACCGGTCATTCTGCCGTTAACCTCGATCTTTCTCTTCGCCCCTGACGGACCTTGATCGAGAGGCTAAGGTGGGCGGACGGGAGTTCTCCCCTGATGCGGTTTTCCGCGTTCCCGCTCGTTCATCTGAAAATCGACCTATATCCCACCGCTGCGCGGCAGACCGTCGGCGAGCCAAAGGAGCTTTCGGTGGACCATTCCAACCACACCACCCTTCTCCAGGCAGGAGGCCAGTCCGGCATCTCCGAGAGGATGCGGGACCTGCTGGCGCGCGCCTCGCAGGATCATGTGTACGAGCAGCGCACGCAGGGGGCCGTGCTGGACGAGATCCGCCAGCGGCTCGAAGGCATGGAGTGGCTGCTGCGCGAGGTCCGCGAGCGCGAGCTCGGCGGCCTCAGCGGCACGCTGCAGGCGGTCAGCGGGCGGCTCGACGACATCACCGCCAAGCCGCCGATGTGGGCGGAGGGGCTGGCTCAGCACGTCGAGGCGGTACGCGACCACGTGGACGCCGTCGGGGAGCGGATCGGAGACGTGGACGCCCGCGTCGCCCCGGTGGCCGACCTGCCCGGCCTGCGGGCCGACCTGGGCACCATGGGCGAGGGCGTGGACGAGGCGCTCACCCGCCTGCAGACGGTGCTCGACAGCACGGACGGCCTCACGAAGGGGATGTCCGACTTCGCCGCCACGCTGGCCACGCTCAACAGCAGCATGGAGGCCGCCGCGAGCCGCTTCACCAGGCTCGACAAGTCGATGGCCGACCTGACCACCCGCACCGACCGGGTCGAGGTCGCGGTCGGCGACCTGTCGGAGCACCTCACCGCCCGGCTGAGCGCCCAGGACAAGCAGCTCGCGGTCCGGATGGACGAGACGGACCAGCGGCTGACCACGCGGCTCGTCGAGGCCGACCAGCGCCTCACGACCCGGCTCGACGACACCGACCAGCGGCTCTCCGACCGCCTCGACGAGACCGACCAGCGACTGACGGTCCGCCTCGGCGAGAGCGACCAGCGACTGTCCGACCGGCTCGACCAGACCGAAGAGCGGCTCTCCGACCGGCTCGACGAGACCGACCAGCGGCTGTCCGACCGGATCGACCAGACCGGCCTGCGGCTGAGCGCCCGGATGGACGAGACCGACCAGCGCCTGGCCACCAGCCTCGTCGAGGCGGACGAGCGGCTGGGCAGCCGCCTCAAGGAGTCCGACGAGCAGCTCGGCAGCCGCCTGTCCGACGTCGAGCTGCGCCTCGCCACCAGGCTCGACGAAACCGACCAGCACCTCGCCATCCAGCTCGGCGAGAGCGAGCAGCGCCTGAGCGCCCGGCTCAGCGGCGTGGACGCCCGGCTCGACCGGGTCGAGGGCAGGCTCACGGGGCTCGACTCGCGGCTCACCGGGTTCGACAGCCGTCTGGAGTCCGCCGACGAGTGCCTGGCCGACATCGACACCAGGCTTGACGGCCTCGACGGCAGGATGGCCGGCGTCGACAAGCGGCTCCTGTCCGTGGACAACCAGCTCGGCGGCGTGGACAAGCGGCTGGGCACCGTGGACGGCCACCTCGGGCGCCACGACGACAGGTTCGACGCGCTCGACGTACGCATCGACGCCCGCTTCGGCGCCCTCGACGAGCGCATGGCCACCTCCGACCAGCGCCTCGGCGAGCTGTCCACGCGCAACGAGGGCCGCTTCAACAAGCTCGACACCCAGATCGACTCCGTCGACGAGCGCCTGGTCGAGGCCGAGGAGCACCTGAGCAGCCGGTTCGACGGCATCGACACCCGCTTCAACGGGCTCGACACCCACCTCAACGGCCTGGCCACCCGCGCCGAGCAGGCCAGCGCGCACCTGGAGTCCGTCGACGACCGCATCGAGACCGTCAGCGAGCGCGTGGGCCGCCTCCCCGAGGCCCTGGCGGGCCAGAGCGAGCTGCTCCAGGCGCACGCCGGAGACCAGGCCGAGCGCCTGACCGCCGCAGCGAGCGCGCTCACCGAGCTCGTCACGGCGCGTCCCGACCGCGACCAGCTCACGGAGACGGTCACCGGCATCGTCCAGCCCGCGACCGACGACCTCACCAAGCGCCTGGGCACCCTGGAGGAGACCATGCTGGCCCTGGCCGAGGCCCTCCTGCGCCCCACCAGGGCCAAGGACTAGGACTGACTTCGGGGGCCGTGCCGTCATCGACGGCACGGCCCTCACACGTGAACGGTCGTGATCGGCAGCGAGGAGTCGGCGGGGATCTCCAGCGTCGACGGCGTGATCCCGGCCGCGACCAGGTTGGAGCCCAGGGCGGCGACCATCGCGCCGTTGTCGGTGCACAGGCCGGGGCGGGGCACGCGCAGCCGTACGCCGGCCGCGTCGCACCGCTCCTGGGCCAGCGCGCGCAGCCGCGAGTTGGCCGCCACGCCGCCCCCGATCAGCAGGTCGTGCACGTCGTACTTCCGGCACGCCTGCAGCGCCTTGCGGGTCAGCACGTCGACCACGGCCTCCTGGAACGAGGCGGCCACGTCGGGCACGTGGATCGACTGCCCGGACGCCTCGCGGGCCTCGACCCAGCGCGCCACGGCCGTCTTGAGCCCGGAGAAGGAGAAGTCGAGCGTCCCGTCGTCGATCTTGCCGCGCGGGAACGTGATCGCCGCGCCCGAGCCGTCGCGCGCGGCCCGGTCGATGTGCGGCCCGCCGGGGAACGGCAGCCCCAGCACGCGCGCGACCTTGTCGAACGCCTCGCCGGCCGCGTCGTCGACCGTCGAGCCGAGCGAGATCACGTCTGAAGCCACGTCGGGCACGAGCAGCAGCGAGGAGTGGCCGCCCGACACGAGCAGGGCGATGCACGGCTTGGGCAGCGGCCCGTGTTCGAGCTGGTCGACGGCCACGTGGGCGGCGAGGTGGTTGACGCCGTAGAGGGGCACGCCGAGGCCCAGCGCGTACGACTTGGCGGCGGCCACGCCCACCAGCAGCGCTCCCGCCAGCCCCGGGCCCGCGGTGACGGCGATGGCGTCGATGTCGGAGAACTTCAGGCCGGCCTCGGCCAGCGCGGCCTCCACGGTCGGCGTCATGGCCTCCAGGTGGGCGCGCGAGGCCACCTCGGGCACCACACCGCCGTAGCGGGCGTGCTCCTCCATGCTGGAGGCGATCGTGTTGGCCAGCAGGGTGTGGCCCCTGACGATGCCGATGCCGGTCTCGTCGCAGGAGGTCTCGATGCCCAGGACCAGTGGTTCGTCAGTCATCAAGATTCCTTCTCATCATGATCGCGTCGGTGCCGTCGTCGTAGTAGCGGCGACGGGTGCCGATGTCCTCGAACCCGTAATGCCGGTAGACGGCCTGCGCGCGCGGGTTGTCGGCGCGTACTTCCAGGAAGATCTCCCGCGCTCCCCTGCGGCCCGCCTCGGCCAGCAGCTCGGTCAGCAGGGCGCCGCCGATGCCGGTGCCCTGGTGCTTCTCCAGCACCGCGATG
Source organism: Nonomuraea sp. NPDC003707 (assembly GCF_053587055.1). Lineage (NCBI taxonomy): Bacteria > Bacillati > Actinomycetota > Actinomycetes > Streptosporangiales > Streptosporangiaceae > Nonomuraea > Nonomuraea sp. NPDC003707. The sequence continues at coordinate 577,343 of NZ_JBSFNK010000005.1, forward strand.
GTCTGCACGTCGGCCTGGTCGGCCGCGGCGGCGAGCCCGGCGTAGCCGATGATCTCGCCGTCCACGAGGGCCACCACGTAGTGGCGCGAGCGCGGCATGTCGGCCAGCTCGCCGCGCATCATGCCCTCGCTCCACGCGTCGAGCGGGAACGTGGCCCGCTCGATCGACATGACCGCCGGCAGGTCGGTCGCGGTCATCGGCCGGAGGTTCACGCCGTCACCCGCTTGGGTGCCCCGGGCACGACGGCGTCGGGTCTGCGCAGGTAGATCGGGCGGGGCGGGTCGAGCGGCGTGCCCTGGGCGAGCCGCTCGGCCGCGAGCGCGGCCAGGGCGCCGGCGTAGGGGTAGGGGGGCGCGTCGCTCTCGCCGAGGATCTCGGCGTAGAGCCCGGCACCGGCGCCCACGACCGGCAGCCCGTCCACGGGCACGTCGGCGGGGCGGTCGACGAAGGGCCCGTCGAGCCGGGTGCGCATGTCGGCGTAGCGCGCCCAGAACACCTCTTTGCGCCGCGCGTCGGTGGCCACCAGGAACGGCTCGGCGAGCCCGCTGCCGTAGGCGACGGCGTCGAGCGTGCAGATGCCGTACGCGGGGATGCCCAGCGTGGTGGCGAGCCCCTGCGCGGTCATCAGCCCGACGCGCAGCCCGGTGTAGGGGCCGGGGCCGCTGCCCGCCACGATGGCGGTCACGTCGCGCAGCGCCGCGCCCGCCTCGTTCAGCACGCGTTCGATGGTGGGGACGAGCAGCTCGCCGTGACGCCGGGCGTCGATCGTCGTGTGCTCGGAGAGCACCCGTCCACCGTCGTGGAGCGCGGCGGTGACGGCGGGTGTCGCGGTATCAAAGGCCAGGACCAGCACGGCTGTCTAGCCTACCCGCCGTACGGCCCGCCGCCTCCAAAAGTCAAGACCAGCCCGTACGACGCTTGAGCCAGTCGAGCGCGACCACCCCCTGCGCCCGCTGGAACGCCCTGACCGTGGGCAGTCCCGGCGGGTCCGGAAGACGGGAGTGACGGATGAAATAGCCGGTGAGCCCGGCGACCACCGCGGTCACCGCGGGGTCGGGATCGGTGAACAGCTCGTGCGGCATCGGCCCGCCCTGCATGCCGATCGACGGCAGCATGGCCACCAGATCCATCCAGGGCGCGCCCACGCAGGCCCACGGCCAGTCGACGACGTAGACGCGCTCGCCGCTGAGCAGGATGTTGTCGGCCCGCAGGTCCCGGTGGACCAGGGTGTCGCCGGCCGCCGCCGCGGCCCAGCCGGACTCGAGCTCGGCCAGCTCGCCGAGGTGGCGCAGCGCCCACGGGTCGAGCCCGCCGGTGTCCTCCTCCAGCAGGTCGCGCCAGCCGTGGAAGGACGAGCCGATGGACTCGGCGATGGGCGGCGCGGCGATCGGAGCGGGGGTGAGCTCGGCCGACATCCGCCTGACGGCGTCGAGCACCCGGTCGAGCTGGTCCCGCCGCCACGGCAGCTCGGGAGGCGCGCCCTCGACGTCCTCGAAGACCAGCGCGACCCAGCCCTCCAGCTCGAAGCCGGTCAGCAGCCTGGGCGCGGGCACGGAGTCCGGCAGCGCGGCGGCGATCTCCAGCTCGGCGCGGTAGATGCGGACGCTGTCGGCGTTCGGCTCGGGGCCGACGGCCTTGACGAAGGCGCGCCTGCCGTTCTCCGCGCGCAGGCGGACCGCTGCCGCCGGCGAGAAGCCGCCGGGCTGGGTGACCGCCTCGGCCACGCGCGCCCCGAGGAAGTCCTCGACCGCCGCGCGCACCTGTGGGTGCACGCACCTCCAGGGCAGGCGCACACCGGACGCGGGCGGGCTGGTGTTCACACTCACGCGTCCATGATCCCGGACGAGAGGCAAGGGACCGCAAACCGTTTTTCAGGCGCGGGAGGCGTACACGATGATGTTGTCCAGGTATTCACCCTTGGCGTAGTCGAACTTGCCGCCGCAGGTGACCAGCTTGAGGCCGTCCTCCAGGTACACGCGCCTGGTGGGGAAGCTGTCCTTGTGCACCTGCTCGATGTGGTCGACCTTGAAGCTCACGACCTTGCCGTCACTGCGCTCGACCTTGACGGTCTCGCCCTTGCGTAATTGCCTGAGCTTGTAGAACACGGCGGGGGCCGTCTTGGTGTCGACGTGGCCGATGATCACCGAGGCGCCCTTCTCGCCGGGCACGGCGCTGCCGGAGTACCAGCCGGCCACCTTCGGCTTCTCGTACGGGGGCAGCTCGACCTCGCCGTCCTTCGATAAACCGAGCTTCATCAGCGGTGCGTCGACGTCGATCGAGGGGATGTCGATGCTCTCGGGCACGATCGACGCGGTGGGCGTGGTGCCGGTCTGCATGCTCTTGCCGAACGCGACCAGCAGCAGGCCCGTGGCGGCGCCGGCGAGCACCACCCGTCCAGGTCGGGCCATCGCTACGCCTTGCGGCGTTTGACCGCGAAGCCGATGCCCGCGACCAGGGCGAGGCCGACCAGCACGCCCGCGGGGCCGATCGGGATCGAGGAGTCGTCGCTCGCGTCCATCCCGTACGTGCCGCCGCCGCCCGCCTTGGGCGCCTTGCTCGGCACGGTGGACGGCACGGCCTCGGCCGCGGCGACCCTGAGGGTGGCCCGGCCCAGGTCGTTGGTGCCGTCGCACTTGACGTCGACCCGGTAGGAGCCGCGCCGGACCGTTCCCGAGACCTGCGCCTCGCCGCGCACCCAGGGCGAGCCGTTGGCGGACGTGGCGGTCGCGGTGGGGGTCGCCGAGGCCCCGGCGACCGGGTTGAGCACGACGCCGTTGACGAACGCGCGCGAGGTCCCGGTGCCGGTGTGCGCCGGGCCGCCGGTCGGCACGGGGCAGTTGGCCAGGATCCACACCTTGGAGGTCTCGCCCGCGGTGACGCGGTCGGGGTTGAGCTGGACCGAGATGGTCTGCCTGTTGGTCGAGGGCCGCGGGCTGCCCGTGGCGGTGGCGGCCGGGGCGGCGGTGCCGCTGGCTGTGGGGCTGGGCGTGGCTGTGCCTGTTGGATTTGCATCGGCGGAGGCCGTGCAGCCGGTCAGACCGACCATCACGATGGCTCCCGCATACGCGACTCGCCTGACCCTGAGCACCGGCCGCACCCCACTCCGCCGTCGTACCACCCAGCATCCATCAGAAATATGGATGTCGCCCCTCCTGATACCCAGAAAATCTGGGCCAATCCCTGACCAACGATCATGATTTATGTCATTGGCCTGGTACGTCAAGGGTGCCAGTATTGCCGAAAATTGACGGGCGTTTTAGTCTTCCAGCGGCTCAGACGGCGTGTCGGCCCATCGCGGACCCACGCCGCGCAGGGTGACAATGCGGGCCTCCTCGCCCGCCTCGCGGTCGATGTGGATCTCCAGCCGGTCTTCGGCCAGCCCCTCGACCAGCCCTTCGCCCCACTCCACGACGGTGACGGACTCTTCCAGCGAGGCGTCCAGGTCGAGGTCGTCGACCTCCAGGTCGCCGCCGAGCCGGTAGGCGTCCGCGTGCACGAGCGGCGGCCCCTGGCGCAGCGAAGGATGCACCCGGGCGATCACGAACGTGGGCGAGGTGATCGGGCCGCGCACTTTGAGCCCTTCGGCGATGCCCTGCACGAGCGTGGTCTTGCCGGCGCCGAGCGCGCCCGACAGGACGAGCAGGTCTCCGGCGCGCAGCTGCCCGGCCAGGCGAGCGCCGTACGCGCGCATGTCCTCGGCGGTCGCCAGCCTCACTGCATCTCCACCCTCTTGATCAGGTCGCGCAGCGCGTCGTTGACGGCGCCCGGCCGCTCCAGCTGGATGAGGTGGGACGTGTCGGGCACCTCGGTGAGCTGCGCCTTGGGCAGCGCCGCGGCGATGGCCTTGCTGTGATCGGGCGGGGTGAGCCAGTCGCGCTCGCCCACCATGATCGCGGTGGGCACCTGGTCGAGGACGTCGAGCGCGGAGAGCTTGTCGTGGTTCATCAGCGCCGGGTAGAAGTCGGCGAACACCTCGGTCGGCGTGGCCCTGATCATCGACTCGGCGAAGTCGACCACGGTCGGGCTGACGTTCTTCGAGTCGCCGAAGCCCATGTAGCGGGTCATCAGGAACGCGATGTCGCTGCCCGCGTGGCGGGTGCGGTCGACCAGGGCGCCGCCCTTGCCCAGGATCGAGATCGTGGACGGGGCGATCTTGTGCACCGCCTTGGACACCATCGCCGGCATGCCCAGCGTGAGCTCGGCCAGCTTGCCCGCCGAGGTCGCGATGAGCGCGACGCCGCGGATCTTGTCCGCGAACAGCTCGGGGTGGCTGTCGGCCAGCGCCATGATCGTCATGCCACCCATGGAGTGGCCCACCAGCACGCACGGGCCCGGCACGAACTTCTCGATCACCTCGGCCAGGTCGGCGCCCAGCCGGTCGATCGTGCTGCCGTCGGCGCCCGCGCGCTGCGAGCGCCCGTGCGAGCGCTGGTCCCACAGCACCATGCGGTAGTTTTCGCGCAGGTCCTTGCGCTGGTAGTGCCAGGACTCCAGGTTGAGGCAGTAGCCGTGGCAGAAGACGACGGTCAGCTCGGCGTCCTCAGGTCCGTCGATCTCAAGGTGCAGCGCTTTCCCGTCGGAGGTGACGAGCGTGCGCTCCCTGCCCCGCAGCTCGCCGAACGGCTCGCTGGCCTCGGTGTCGGGGCGCAGCCTGATCCTGCCGACCGCGTACCGCTTGGCCAGCGCCGCCGCCGCGACGCCGGCGGAAGCCGCACCGACGAGCGCGCCGGCGATGCCTACCCTGCGCCGTGTTGTCGTCGTCATCTCCCCGATCCTTCTCCGCTCATGCCCGCCGCGAAGTGCCCGTCGTCACTCCGAGCGCCTGTGCTCGTAGACCCGCGGCACGCGCGACCCGATCCTGGTCACGATCTCATGCGTGATCGTGCCGAGATTATCCGCCCACTCCTGAGCGGTCGGCTCGCCCCCGTCACCGGGCCCGAACAGCACGACCTCGTCGCCCGCCGACAGGGGGTCGTCGCCCATGTCGATCATGAACTGGTCCATGCACACCCGGCCCGCGATCAACCTGCGCCGCCCGCCGGCCAGCACCTCGACCCGCCCCGTGGCGTGCCTGAGGATCCCGTCGGCGTATCCGAGCGGCACGAGGCCGAGGGTGGTCTCGCGGTCGGTGACGTACAGGTGAGCGTATGACACGCCCGAGCCCTCCGGAACCCGCTTGACCAGCCCGGCCTGCGCCACGAGCGTCATCGCCGGCCTGAGCCCGAAGTCGCCCAGCTCGGGGATGGGGCTCAGGCCGTACATCGCGATGCCGGGCCTGACCAGGTCGTAGCGGGCCTCTGGAAGCGTCACGGTGGCCGCGGAGTTGGCGAGGTGCCGGATCACGTGGGAGCCCGCCGCCCCGGCCCGCTCGGCCAGCTTCAGCGCCGTGCTGAACGCCTCCTGCTGCTGCTCGATCGACGGGTGGCCGGGGATGTCGGCGCAGGCGAAGTGGGACCAGAGGCCGACGATCTCGACGACGCCCTCGGCCTGGAGCTTCAGCGCCCCGTCGAGGAGCCCCTGCCAGGCGGCCGGCGGAGAGCCGCCCCTGCTCATGCCGGTGTCGGCCTCCAGGTGGAGCCTGGCCGTGCGCCCCGTGCGGCGGGCTGCGGCCTCGATCTCGCCGAGCAGCCCCGCGTCGGAGGCCGACAGCTCGATGTCCTTGTCGAGGGCCTCGTCCAGCGGTTCGCCGGGGGTGATGAGCCACGACAGGATCGGCGCGGTCACCCCGCCCGCGCGCAGCTCGAGCGCCTCCCGGACGAACGCGGTGCCCAGCCGGCTCGCGCCTCCCTCGATGACGGCCTCGGACGCCGGCACCAGCCCGTGCCCGTACGCGTCGGCCTTGACGGCGCCCATCAGCTCCGCGCCGCCGGCCCGCTCCTTGAGCAGGGCCACGTTGTGCCTGATCGCGGCCAGATCGACCCGCGCCTGGGCCGGTGTGGCCATCGAGGAGTACATCCTTCTAGTGTGGCAGCTCACGCGGGTGGTCGAGCGCGATTTCCGCCCCCGCCCCGACGACCGGCCACCCCTACGACGAGCGGCCCCCGCCGGTCACCGCGCGGATGGCCGCCGGCACCGCAGCGGCCACGTCGGCCGCGGTCAGCGGCGCGCCCTCGGCGGCCCGCCACCCGGCGAGCCCGTGCAGGAACGCCCCGCAGGACGCCGCGTCGTAGCAGCTCAGCCCCTGGGCGAGCAGCGCCCCGGCCACCCCCGCCAGCACGTCGCCGGTCCCCCCGGTGGCCAGCCAGGACGTGCCCGTGACGTTCGCCCGGACCGGCCGCGACTCCTCGGCCACCACCGTGGTGGAGCCCTTGAGCAGCACGGTCACGCCCAGCTCGGCCGCGGCCCGGCGGACGTGCTCCAGCCGGGCGGCCTCGATGGCGTCCCGGTCGGCGCGGATGAGCCGGGCCAGCTCTCCGGCGTGCGGCGTGATCAGGACGGGCGCCGACCGCCGCAGCAGCCCGTGGTCCCGGGCCACCAGCGTCAGTGCGTCGGCGTCGATCAGCACGGGCACGTCGGAGGCCAGCACCTGGGCGGCCACCTCGTGCGCCCACTCCCCGGTGCCCAGCCCCGGCCCGAGCACCCACGCCTGCACCCGGCCCACGTCTTCGACGGAGGGCCGGTCCAGCTCGGTGACCACGGCCTCCGGCCAGTGCGCGCGCACCTGGGCGACCGGCGCGCCGGGGCCCGCGTACCGCACCATGCCGGCCCCCGCCCGCAACGCGCCGCCCACGGCCAGCACCGCCGCGCCGGTGAACAGGTCGCTCCCCGCGGCGACGCCCAGCACGCCCCTGCGGTACTTGTCGGACTCGTTGCCGGGCCGCGGCAGCAGGACGTCCACGTCACCGCCGGTCAGCGCCGCGACGTCGGGATCGGGCAGGTAAGCCCCGAGCCCGATGTCCACCAGCTCGACCGTGCCCGCGTGCTCGGCGCCGGGATCGACGAGCAGGCCCGTCTTGTATGCCCCCATGGTCACGGTCACCCGGGCCCGCACCGCGAGGCCCTCCACCCGGCCGCTGCTCGCGTCCACACCGCTCGGCACGTCCACCGCGACGATCGGCCCGCGGGCCGCGTTCGCCTCCTCGACGAGTGTCCGGTACGGCTCCCGCAGCGCCCCTGAGGCCCCGATCCCGACGAGCCCGTCGATGATCAGGTCCGCGCGCTCCAGGGCGTCCCGCTCGACGACCCGCCCGCCGGCCTGCCTGAGCGCGGCGAGCCCGGCCTCGTGCGTCTTGGACCCGGCAAGGACCGCGCCCACCCACGCCCCGCGCCTGGCCAGCCGCTCGCCCGCGTAGAGCGCGTCACCGCCGTTGTCGCCGCTGCCGACGAGGAGCACGACGCGTTTGCCGTAGACCCTGCCCAGGAGGTCGGCGCAGACGGCGGCGAGCCCGGTGGCGGCCCGCTGCATGAGCGTGCCCTCGGGCAGCCGCGCCATCAGCTCGTGCTCGGCGCCCCGGATCTGGTCGGCGGTGTAGGCAGTCTTCACGATCCGAAGCTATCCCTCCGCGATCACGTAGGCCACGGCCACGCCCGCGTCGTGGCTGAGCGAGACGTGCCAGCGCTTGACCCCGAGCTCGTAGGCGACCTCCGCGGCCTTGCCGGTGATCCGCAGCTCGGGCTTGCCGTGCTCGTCGCGGCGCACCTCGGCCTCCAGGTGGGCCATCCCCCTGGGCGCCCCGAGCGCCTTGGCCACGGCCTCCTTGGCGGCGAACCTGGCGGCCAGCGACCGCACCGGCAGCTCTATCTCGGCCTCGGTGAACAGCCGCTCCTTGAGCTGCGGCGTGCGCTCCAGCGCCGCCTCGAAGCGGTCGATGTCCACGACGTCAACGCCGATGCCAAGGATCATGACCCCAGCGTACTCAGAACAGCCCGCGCTCCCACGGACCCCAGATCGCGAATGACCTGCCCTGTTTCGCCTGGACGTTGACGTAGAGGGTGTGGCCGCCAGGTCCGAACGTCGAGCCCGCGAACTCCGCCCCCGGGTCGTCGGGGATCGGCTCCAGGCGGCAGAAGTCGAAGATCTGGCCCGCCTTGGTGAGCCCGCGCAGGTAGTTGTCGCCGTCGCCGTCCTCGCACAGCACGAGCGTGCCGCGCCTGCTGGCCGTCACGTTGTCGGGCAGGTCGAGCACCGCCGAGCGCGGCGACTCGTAGGCGAGCCGGAGCCGCCCGCTCCACGTCTCGTACGCCCACACCTGCCCCCGCCCCTTGCCGAACCCGGAGGGCGGCGTGTCGCCGGCCGCCGTGGCCCCGCCCTGGGTGGAGACGAAGTACACGACCCCCTGGTGGAAGACAGCCCCCTCCAGCCGGGAGAAGATCGCCGCGCCCTGCTCCCGCCCTTGGCTGCCCACGGCCTGGACAGCCTGGTCGTAGGCGGGCCTGCCGGTGAAGGTCGGGTCGGGGTCCTCGATGTCCACCCAGACGGTCTGGAAGGTGGCCGCGGGCTGCTGCCCCACGGACAGGTCCTTGCGCTTGGCGCCCTTGACGGCCAGCATCTGCAGCCGCCCGCCGTCGAGCAGCCGCCCGGCCTGGACGGGGTGCTTCGGCGGCAGGTAGCGGTAGAAGCCGGAGGGGTAGGAGAAGTTGTCCTCGGTCATGTAGAGCGCGCCCGTGGAGGGGTCGAACGCCACCGACTCGTGCGGGAACCGGCCGGCCGACTTGATCGGCCTTGCGGTGGCGGCGCGGTTGACCGGCACCTCGAAGATGTAGCCGTGCTTGCGGGTGAGCTTGGCGTTGTCGCCGCCGGAGAAGTCGTCGGCCACGTCGGGCCCGTTGACCGTCTCCTCGCAGCTCACCCAGGCCCGCCACGCCATGGGGCCGCCCGAGCAGTTCATCATGGTGCCGTTGAGCGAGGGGGCGGCCTGGATCACCTCTCCGTAGCGCGTGACGCGCAGCGTGGAGGTGCCGCCCCCGGCCATCGGGTCGTACGCCCTTGCCTTGTCGCCGAACGCGCCGACGGGGCCGTTGACCTCGTGGTTGCGGATCAGGATCGCGCTGTCCTTGGGGCCGGAGAACGCCGCCATGCCGTCGTGCCTGCCCGGCACGGCCGACCCGTCGCTGAACTTCTCGCCGGCGGCGCTGAACGAGCGATATTTGAACCCTTCGGGCAGGTGCAGCCGCACCTTCCCGTCACGCAGGTCCGGCACAGGCTTCAGCCGCCCGTACCCCCCCTGCACCGGCTTGACGCCCCCTTGCACTCCCGCGCACGCGACTCCGGCGAAGGGGCCGGCGACGGCGATCACGTTCGTGATGAAGCGACGACGGTCCATCAGACCTCCCAGCCCTGCACAGTAGCCGCCGACACATGTTCATACGCGTGATTCGGCAAGACGGATCTTCCTTCCCCGAACTGAGTCTCGGTAATCCCACGTGTTTATCCACAGGCTGTGGATCTCGCTGCGCACACCCGGCCATGATCCGGTTCACCGCTCATCGCTACGCTGCCAAGGTGAACAACGGCTACGTGGAACTGAGCAGGGAGCAGTGGAGCGAGCTCCGCAAGAACACGCCCTTGACTCTCACCGCAGACGAGCTGGAAGAGCTTCGCGGCCTCGACGACCCCATCGACCTCACTGAAGTCACGGACATCTATCTCCCCCTGACCCGGCTGCTGAACCTGCACTTCACCGGATCCAAAGAGCGCAGCAGCGTGCTGAGCGCGTTCCTCGGTCACCCCGAGCAGCGCGTGCCGTACATACTGGGCATCGCGGGCAGCGTCGCGGTCGGCAAGTCGACGACGGCGCGGCTCCTGCACACCCTGCTGGCCCGCTGGCCCGAGCACCCGCACGTGGAGCTGATCACCACCGACAGCTTCCTCTACCCGAACGCGGTGCTGGAGGCCAAGGGGATCATGCACCGCAAGGGCTTCCCGGAGAGCTATGACCGCAGGGCGCTGGTCAGGTTCGTGGCGGAGGTGAAGGCCGGGGCGGCGGAGGTGCGCGCGCCGATCTACAGCCACCTGGAGTACGACATCGTGCCCAAGGAAAGCCAAGTCGTGAAAAGTCCGGATATCTTGATCATCGAAGGGCTCAACGTCCTCCAGCCGGCCCCGCCCACGTCCCTCGCGGTCAACGACTACTTCGACTTCTCCATCTACGTGGACGCCAAGGTCGAGGACATCCGCACCTGGTACGTCGACCGCTTCCACAAACTCCGCCGCACCGCCTTCGAGGATCCGAAGTCGTACTTCCGGTACATCGCGGAGCTCTCGTACGAGGAGGCCACGGCCTTCGCGGTCAACGTCTGGCGCGACATCAACGAGCGCAACCTGGTCGAGAACATCGCCCCCACAAGGGGCCGGGCCGACCTCGTGCTCAAGAAGGGCGCCGACCACTCGGTACGGCGGGTACGGCTCCGCCAGACCTGAGCACCTCCTCGAACAGGTAGAGGGCCAACCTGCCCCCGCACTCCTGGTCGTCCACCGCGGCGAACCAGCACTCCTCACCATGGTCGTGACATCGGTATCGGATCATGCACGTCAGCCTCACGCAGATGTGTCAAAACGCCATCAACGTCCGATAGACGACAATGGCCCCTGTGCTACATCTGCGACTGATCAGCCCGGCCGCGCGGACCGACGAGGCGACGACGGTGTTGGAGGACTGCCCAGGCGTCACCAACATCGTCGTCCTGCCGGGCGCGGCCCGCGAGCCGGCGGGCGACGTGATCCTCTGCGACGCGGCGCGCGAGTCGGCCAACGAGGTGCTGAACCGGCTCAAATGGCTGGAGACCGAGGGCTCCATCGCCATCGAGCAGGTCGATCTGTCGCTGTCCAAGGTCGCGACCGACGCGGTCGAGGAGGCGCCCGGCGATCCCGACGACGCCGTGGTGTGGGAGGAGCTCGCGCACCGGGTGCACGCCGACTCCCGCATGACGTGGGCGTACCTGGCCTTCCTGGCCATCGCCACGCAGCTCGCGGGCATCGGCATCCTGCAGAACTCCCCCATCCTGATCGTCGGCGCGATGGTGCTCGGGCCGGAGTTCGGCCCGGTCGCGGGTATCTGCTTCGGCCTGCTGCGCGGCGGCTGGCACCTGGTCATCGCGGCGCTGAAGACGCTGGTCGTCGGGTTCACGGTGGCGATCGCGATCACCTTCGCCTGCGCGCTCGTCTCGAACTGGCTGGGCTGGATCGGCATCGAACACCTCCTCCGGAACGCGGAGGTCCAGTTCATCGTCAAGCCGGACCGGTGGTCGTTCATCGTGGCGCTGCTCGCGGGCGCGGCCGGGGTGCTGTCGGTCACGGCGGGCAAGTCGTCGGCCCTGGTCGGCGTCTTCATCTCGGTCACCACCGTGCCCGCGGCCGGCTACGTGGCCGTCGCGCTGGCGCTGGGCGACTGGAACGAGGTCTACGGCTCGGTCTCGCAACTCGCCGTCAACATCCTCGGCATGATCATCGCGGGCACGGGCACGTTGCTGGTCCAGCGGAAATTCTGGCCTCAAGTAGGACGGCGTTCATCCGTCTGAACGAGGCGGCGGCCCTCGCCCGCCGGGTACGGTCGGGCACATGCACATCCTCGCCACCGAGGGGCTGACCAAACGCTTCCCCACCGTCACCGCGGTCGACCAGCTCACGGTCACCGTGGGGCCCGGCGTCACCGGTCTGGTGGGGGCGAACGGCGCGGGCAAGTCGACGCTGCTCAAGATCCTGCTCGGCCTGCTGCCGCCCACCGGCGGCGCGGCCAAGGTGCTCGATCTGGACGTGACCGCGCAGGGCGCCGAGATCCGCCGGCTCGTCGGTTACATGCCCGAGCACGAATGCCTCCCGCCCGACGTCTCCGCCACCGAACTGGTCGTCCACCTCGCACAGATGTCCGGCCTGCCGCGCACCGCCGCCCGCGAGCGCGCCGCCGACGTGCTGCGCCACGTGGGCCTGGCCGAAGAGCGCTACCGTGCCGTCGGGGGCTACTCCACGGGCATGAAGCAGCGCGTCAAGCTGGCCCAGGCCCTGGTGCACGACCCCAAGCTGGTCTTCCTGGACGAGCCCACCAACGGCCTCGACCCGCGCGGCCGCGACGAGATGCTGACGCTGATCAGGCGCATCGGCACCGAGTTCGGCATCAGCGTGCTGGTCACCTCCCACCTGCTGGGCGAGCTGGAGCGCATCTGCGACCACGTGATCGTCATCGACTCCGGGCGGCTGCTGCGCTCGTCCGCGATCGGCGAGTTCACCCAGGCCACGCAGACCGTCACGGTCGAGGTCGAGGAGGGGCTGGAGCCGCTGGCCGCCCGGCTGACCGAGGCCGGCCAGACGGTCTCGCAGCAGGGCCGCCTGCTGGTGGTCAAGGTTCTCGGGCCCGAGACGTTCGACGCGATCCGGGACGCCGCCGTCGACCTGGACCTCTGCCTCATCCGCCTCGAACAGGGACGTCACCGCATCGAGGACGTCTTCAGGGAGGAGGTGGCGGGTGTCTGAGATCTACGACATCGGCTACCGCCACTACGACGGGCCCCGGCTCGGCCGCGCCTACGCGACCCGGGCGCTGACCGTCCACAGCCTGCGCGGCATCTTCGGCCTCGGGCGCACGGCCCGCAGCAAGATCATGCCGTTCTCCCTCTTCGTCATCATGCTCCTGCCGGCCGTCGTGGCCGTCGCGACGATGGCCCTGGCCCAGCAGCGCATCCTCCCCTACAGCGGCTTCGCCGTCATCATGCAGGCCGTCGTCGCGGTCTTCCTGGCCGCGCAGGCGCCCACCGTGGTCGCGCCCGACCTGCGCTACCGCGTGCTGCCGCTCTACCTGTCGCGTCCCGTCTCGATCGCCGAGTACGTGGGCGCCAAGGTCACGGCGATGACCGCGGCGCTCTTCCTGCTGGTGGCGGTGCCCCTGACGTTGATCTACGCCGGCGAGCTGGTGGTGGACATGCCCGGGCCGCCGGCCACCGGCGAATACCTCGGCTCCGTCCTCATGGCGCTGCTGCTGGCCGTGCTGATGTCGTCGTTCGGGCTGGCGCTGGCCTCGTTCACGCCGCGGCGCGGGCTCGGGGTGGCCTCCGTGATCGCCGTCTACCTGCTGTCGTCGGCGTCGGTCCCGTTGATCTACGGGTCCCTGTACGCCTCGGGCAACGAGGCCGCGGCCTCCTGGGCCTGGCTGGCCAACCCGTTCTGGCTGGTGGACTCCGTACAGGCCTGGTTGTTCGGCACCCCGCCGCACATCCCCGAAGGGGACTACCCGAGCGGGCCCGCCTCGGCCGCGGCCCTCGTGGTGCTGGTGGCGCTCGCCGTGGGCGCCCTCGCGCTGCGCTACAGGAAGGCGGCCGCACGGTGAAGATCGAGCTGTCTCAGGTTTCCCGCTGGTACGGCAACGTGGTGGCGGTCAACGACGTCACCATGACGATCGGCCCCGGCGTCACGGGCCTGCTCGGCCCCAACGGGGCGGGCAAGTCCACACTTCTGCACATGATGGCGGGCTTCCTGTCGCCGTCCAACGGGTCGGTCACGCTGGACGGCCAGCAGGTCTGGAAGAACCACCACATTTACCGAAATATCGGCCTGGTCCCGGAACGGGAGGGCGTGTATGGCTTCCTCACCGGCTGGCAGTTCGTCCTCTCGGCCGCCCGCCTCCACGGGATGGGCGACCCGGTCGAGGCGGCCCGCAAGGCCCTGGCCACGGTCGAGATGGAGGAGCCCAAGGACCGGCGCGTGGAGACGTACTCCAAGGGCATGCGCCAGCGCGTCAAGGTGGCCGCGGCGCTCGTCCACGACCCGCCCGTGCTCCTGCTCGACGAGCCGTTCAACGGCATGGACCCCCGCCAGCGCCTCCACCTCATGGACCTGATCCGCGCCATGGGCACGGCGGGCAAGACGATCCTGTTCAGCTCCCACATCCTGGAGGAGGTCGAACGGGTCGCCCAGCACATCGAGGTGCTGGTGGCGGGCCGGCACGCGGCGTCGGGCAACTTCCGCGAGATCCGGCGCCTGATGACCGACCGGCCCCACCTGTTCGTGATCCGTTCGAGCGACGACAGGAAGCTCGCCGCCGCCCTCATCCGCGACCACTCGACGGGCGGCATCACTCTCCGTCCCGACGGCCTGGAGGTCCAGGCCGCCGAGTTCCGCCGCTTCGCCTGGCTCCTCCCCCGGGTGGCCCAGGCGGAAGGCGTACACCTGCACCAGGTCTCCCCGGCGGACGAGGACCTGGAGAGCGTCTTCTCCTACCTCATCACCAGGAGCACCTGATGAACACAGTCGTGGCGGGCATCACGTACCGGGCCCTGCTCGGCAGGCGGCGTATCATCCTGCTCCTGTTGCTGCCGCTCGCCCTGATCGGGCTGGCCGTGCTCTTCCGCGTGCTCGGCGGGGACGACCAGAGCGCGGCCGTGCAGCTGATGCAGAAGTTCGCCATCAGCACCATGCTCCCCCTGCTGGGCCTGATCGCCGGCACGGGCGTCATCGCCCCGGAGATCGACGACGGCACGATCATCCACCTGATGTCCAAGCCGATCTCCCGCCCGGTCATCGTCCGGACGAAGTTCCTGGTGGCGGCTTCGCTGATGGCCCTGTTCGGCGCCGTGCCCACCTACGTGGCGGCCTGGATCCTGGCCGGCAACGAGGACGGCATCGCCCCGGGATTCGCGCTGGGAGCCCTGGTGGCCGGCATCGCGTACGCCGCCGTCTTCCTCCTGCTGGGCGTCGTCACCCGGCACGCGGTCACGATCGGCATCATCTACGCCCTCGTCTGGGAGAGCGTGGTGGGCAACTTCATCCAGGGCGCCCGCAAGTTCTCGATCCAGCAGTGGGGCCAGACGATTGCCAAGCAGATCTCCGACTCGGCCTTCGTCCAGGCGGACGTCGCGCTGAGCTTCGCCCTGCCCGCGCTGATCGTCGTCACGGTGGTCGGCGTCTTCTGGGCGGGGCAGCGGCTGCGGGTCTTCTCGCTCACCGGGGACGAATGAACGAACGGCCCGCGGGGGTCACCCCCGCGGGCCGTTCGAAGCGTCGCTCAGACGCAGGCCGTGCGCACCACGTCGGCGAGGCGGCCGGCCACCTGGGTGGCGTGCTCCTCCGACGCGGCCTCGACCATGACCCGGATCATCGGCTCGGTGCCGCTCGGCCTGATCAGGACCCGGCCCGTCTCCCCCAGCTCGCCCTCCGCCTCGGCGACGGCGGCCAGCAGCTCGGGAGCGGCGGCCTTGCCCTTGTCCACGTCCTTGACGTTGATCAGGATCTGCGGCAGCGGCGTCATCACCGCGGCCAGCTCCTTCAGCGACAGGCCCGACTTGGCCACCACGCCCAGCAGGTGGAGCGAGGTGAGCAGGCCGTCGCCGGTGGTGGCGTGGTCGAGCATGATGACGTGGCCCGACTGCTCCCCGCCCAGGTTGTAGCCGTCGGACTTCATCCGCTCCAGCACGTAGCGGTCGCCGACCGCGGTCTCCACCACGGTGATGCCCGCGTCGCGCATGGCCAGCTTGAAGCCCAGGTTGGACATCACGGTCGCCACCACGGTGTCCTTGGCCAGCAGGCCCTCGCCGTGCATGGCGGCGGCGAGGATGGCCATGATGCGGTCGCCGTCGACGATCGCGCCCGTGTGGTCGATCGCCAGGCAGCGGTCGGCGTCGCCGTCGTAGGCCACGCCCAGGTCCGCCCCGCGCGACACGACGATCTGCGCGAGCTTGTCCAGGTGGGTGGAGCCGTGGCCGGCGTTGATGTTGAGGCCGTCGGGCCTGGCGCCGATGGCCTCGACCCTGGCGCCCGCCCGCACCAGCGCCTCCGGGGCCACCATGTGGGCGGCGCCGTGAGCGCAGTCGACCACGATGTTCAGCCCGTCGAGCGCGGCGTTCATCGTGGTCAGCAGGTGGGAGACGTACCGGTTGGCCTCACCGTACGCTTCCCGCACCCGGCCCACGGCCGAGCCGACGGGAAAGCTCCAGTCCTCGCCCAGCCGCCGTTCGATCTCGTCCTCGACCGCGTCCGACAGCTTGAAGCCGCCGCGGGCCAGGAACTTGATGCCGTTGTCCGGCGCCGGATTGTGCGAGGCCGACAGCATGACGCCGAGATCGGCGCCGAGCGCGGCGGTGAGGTGGGCGACGGCCGGGGTGGGAAGTACGCCGAGGCGCAGCACGTCCACACCGGACGCCGCGAGGCCGGCGACCACCGCGGCCTCGAGAAACTCTCCCGAGGCGCGAGGGTCCCGGCCCACGACCGCCACCGGCCTGCTCTTGCGGCCGGCAGCGGCGAACGCGCCCGCATCGCCGAGGACGTGAGCCGCCGCGACCGAAAGGTCCATGGCGAGCTGCGCCGTGAGGTCGCGACCCGCGACCCCACGTACCCCGTCGGTGCCGAAAAGGCGCGCCAATTTAGCGCTTGCTGTACTGCGGAGCCTTGCGGGCCTTCTTGAGGCCGTACTTCTTCCGCTCCGTGGCGCGGGCGTCACGGGTGAGGAAGCCGGCCTTCTTCAGCGGCGGCCGGTTGATCTCGACGTCCAGGATCGCCAGGGCGCGGGACAGGCCCATGCGCAGCGCGCCGGCCTGGCCGGTCACGCCGCCGCCGTCGATGCGCGCGATGACGTCGAACGCCTCCTCGGCGCCGAGCACCACGAAGGGCTCGTTGACGATCTGCTGGTGGACCTTGTTCGGGAAGTAGACGTCCAGCGAACGACCGTTGATCGTCCACTTGCCGGTGCCGGGGACGATGCGCACGCGGGCGATCGCCTCCTTGCGGCGGCCGGTGCCGTACGAGTTGCCCGTGGTGACGGGCTTGCGCACGGGCGCGTCGGCGCTGGCGGCGGACTCGGTGGTGTACTCGGACGGGAATTCCTCGCTGGAGATTTCCTCCAGCTCGGGCTCGACGGCCGTCTCGACACCGGTGGGCTCAGCCACGGTTCTCCTCTAACTCTTTCGAACTACTACTGGGCGATCTGGGTGATCTGGAACGGCACCGGCTGCTGAGCCTGGTGCGGGTGGTCGGAACCCGCGTAGACCTTCAGCTTCTTCGCCATCTTCCGGCCGAGGGAGTTCTTCGGAAGCATGCCCTTGACGGCCTTCTCGACGGCCTTGTCCGGCCGCTTCTCCATGAGCTCGCCATAGCTGACGGAACGCAGACCGCCCGGGTAGCCCGAGTGGCGGTACGCCTTCTTCTGCTCAAGCTTGTTACCACTGAGCGCGATCTTGTCCGCGTTGATAATGATGACGAAGTCACCGGTGTCGACGTGGGGAGCGAAGATCGGCTTGTGCTTGCCGCGGAGCAGGGTCGCGACGTGGCTGGCCAGCCGGCCCAGCACGACATCGGTCGCGTCGATGACGTACCACTGACGCTGGACGTCGGCGGGCTTCGGTGAGTACGTGCGCACGGTCGTAGCCTTCTTTATGCTCGCGTCTTCGGCGCTGTCGGATGCGACAGCTACATTTGGTCGGTCGGTGCGGGCACACGACGGCCCGGACCTTCCGTCTCCTCATTGCGGGAGATGACGCCGGACGCGCCGCGCATTGGTCACGCGGGACCTATGCACACAACGAACCTAAGCTACTCGCCCAAAGGCGCGCAGGTCAAAACGACCAGTAGCCCGGAGCGAGTCTACCCGAACGCAGAACGGTTAGGTTTCGTTTCCCTGGGACCTCTTCTTTCCCAGGACCAGACATCCCTATCGTTAGCGGCGGTATGCGGCAGAACTCTCACTCCCGGCCAACCCAGCGGGGCGCTCGGCGCCGGAATCACCTGGGGGTGCTGGCCTGCCTCATGACCGTGCTCTTCACGGGGGTGCTGCTCGGCCGGCTCACCGACGACGCCGAGCCGACCCCCCATGTCTATCTCAACGAGACCGCCCCGCCCGCCGCTGCCACCGCAAACCCCGCTCCGACGACGGCCAGGAAGGCGCAGCAGCAGGTCGAGATGATCCCCAGGGAGATCACGACCAAGGCCGTGCCCCGCGGCCGGGCCACCCCCAAGGCCACCAGATCGCCCGACGGCCAGATCGCCGGGTTCAACTCCCAGGACAACCCCGCGATGCTCAGCGACGGCAGCGGCGGCGTGCAGATCATGCCCGGGCTGGCGGCCAAGGTCGTCTCGCTGACCAACTCCGCCCGGTCCCGCCACGGCTGCGGGGCGCTCAGGGTGGACTCCGGCCTCTCCAGCTCCGCGCGTACGCACTCGCTGGAGATGGCCCAGACCGGGCAGCTCGCGCACACCTCCCCAGACGGCTCGTCGCCATGGGACCGGATGGAGCGCGCGGGATACCGCTATGGCGCCGCCGAGAACATCGGCGCCGGGTACAGCACCCCCGACGAGGCGGTACGCGGCTGGCTCGACAGCCCCGACCACCGCAAGAACATCCTCGACTGCGGCCTGAAGGCCATCGGGGTGGGCGTCGCGTCCGGCCCGGACGGGCCATGGTGGACCCAGGACTTCGGAACCCGATGACGCGCATCACGGTAATGTCGCCGCATGGCTTTTCCCGAAGGACGTGAAAACAGCGCCCCCTATGGCATGGGGAGTGTCTTCCAGCCTGCGGGCAGACGCCGCGCTCCGAACGGTCCCGGCGGTCCGGCCGGTCCCGATGGTCCCGGCGGACCCGGCGGCCCTGGCGGTCCTGGCGGACCGGGCTTTTTCGGCGCCCCCAACGGCCCCGGCGCTCCTGGCGGCCCTGGCCCTGGCGGTCCCGGCCCCGGCGGTCGCGGTCCCGGCGGCCCCGGTCCCGGCGGCCCCGGTCCCGGTGGTCCTGGTCCCGGTGGTCCTGGCCCTGGCGGCCCTGGCCCTGGTGGACCCGGCGGCCCCGGCTTCTTCGGCGGCCCGGGCGGACCGGAAGGCCCTGGTGGACCCGGGGGCCCTGACGGCCCGGACTCTTCCGGCGACGGCGACGACGCCCCGCGCCGCTCCCGCCGTTCCCGCAAGCAACGCGCCGCCGACGACGCCGAGCAGGAGAGCAAGGCCGACAGCGCGCCGCAGGACGGCGACAGGGCACAGCAGAGCAGGGTCGGCTGGAGCCCGTACGACGAGGGCCCGCGCTCGCGCGCCCCGCTGTGGTTCGCCATCGGCGGCATAACGGTGCTCGGCCTGCTCGGCGGCGGCCTCGCGATGATGTGGAACGCCGACAAGCCCGTCACGGCCCAGACCACGACCCCTCGCATGACCGCGCCGCCGCTCCCGTCTGCCCCGCCCGGCAAGTACGGCTTCGCGGCCGAACGGTCCACGGACCCCGAGCCGATCACGGTCAAGGAGATCTTCGGCAAGACGAAGAAGATCACGGTCGCCGGCCGGTCTTACGAGATGACGGTCACCAGCAAGGACAAGAAGTGCGCTGACGGCGCCCTGGGCGACGCCTTGAAGAAGGCGCTCAAGGACGGCAAGTGCAACCAGCTCGTACGCGCCAGCTTCCGCGACAAGTCCGGCAAGATCATCGGCACGGTCGGCGTGGCCAACCTCAAGAGCAGCAAACTGGCGTCCAAGGTGGCCAAGGCCGGCAGCACGGCCAACTACGTGAAGCCGCTGGCGGGCAAGGACAGCGTCACCAAGCAGCTCGGCTCGGGCGCGGGCGGCGCCAGGATCTGGACGCACGGCCACTACGCGATCATGGTCTGGTTCCAGAACAAGGACGGCACGAAGCCGGACAAGAAGGGCTCCAAGCAGATCTTCGGCGCCATCAACGACATCACCAAGGCGACGGTCTTCAAGGCTCTGGACAACCGCACGCTCACCGGAAGCCCTCTTTAGCGAAAACGGCTTCTTATTCGATAAGCCCCCAAACGGGATGCCGGATCCCACTGGGAACGCTCATACCGACATAACGATCTCGCTACTCTCGCTAGGCTCGCCCTATGCGTGGCCAGGAACCCGGGTCTGAGCACGATCGCAGGGAAGCCGACGGATCGGCCGCACCAGCGACGCCACCGCCGAGCTTCGGCCAGACCAGCGGGCGAGACGTACCACCGGCGTTCGCCCCCGCCGACGAGGAACTGCGCGGCTCCTCCGACGACACGGCGCACAGCCCTGACGACGACGCGCCGCCCGCCCCGCCGGGCGGGGCGGCGGACGTTCCCGTCTTCAGGGGAGCGCCGTACGAGTCGCCCGACCCCGGGACGCGACCCGCGGTCCCCGTCTTCGGGGGGGCGCCGCCCGACCCCGAGACGCGGCCCGCCGTTTCCGACTTCCGGGGGCCGCCCGACTCCGACGAGCCGCCCGGCGTCCAGCCGTGGGAGGTGGCGGGCGACGACGCGGCGCCGTACGACTGGTACGACGACGAGTCCGAGCCCACCCGCCCGGGCGGCCTGCGCCCGCCGCACCCCGCCGCCGAGGCGGAGGACCCCGACCAGACGCTCATCGGCCGGTCGCGCCCCACGCTGGGCGAGCAGATACGAGCCGAACAGGTGCGGGCCATCCGCCCCTGGGACGACCCGGAGCCCGGCGCCTGGCCCGCCGAGCAGGCCGCGCCCGGCGGCCCGTCGTGGGAGCCGCCACCGGCGTTCACCGCCGCCGCGGCGGGCATGCCGGTGTGGCCCGCGCCGCCCAGCGACCCGAACGCCAAGCCGCCCTGGCCCGCCGCCACGGGCGAACTGGTGGCCGAGCCCGACAACGACGAGCCGGGCTACGACCCCAACGCCACCCAACCGGAGGGGCTCACCCGCCCGGCCCACTACTTCGACCCGGACGCGGCCCGCCGGGAGGCCGCCCAGCAGGCGGAGGGCAGGGCCCAGCCCTCGTCCATCGCCGACCAGGACACCCCTCCCGACGGCTTCCTGCCGGCTCCGATCGCCTCGCCGGAGGAGGACCTCACCGAACCGGTGCCGTCCTCCTTCACCCCGAACCCCGCCGAACACGGCACCCCGCCGCTCTCCCTGTCCGATCCGGCCAACCTGTCGGCCCACCCGCCCGAGCCCGGCGACGTGCCCGTCTGGCCCCCCAACCCACCATCCGAGGCCAAGCTGCCCGATCTCCCGTTCCCCAGGGACACCTGGGGACAGAAGCCCGCCGCCCCGCTCAGCCGGCCCCAGGGCGGCAGCCCGGCGTTCCCGCCTGGAGCATTCAAACAGCCACCGTTCCAGACCCCGCCTCCGCCGCCGGCCCCACCCGGAAAGAGCAAGCGGGCCCTGCTCGTCACGCTGGGCGCGCTGGCCCTGGCCGGGGTCGCGACCGGCGGATTCTTCGCCTACCAGGCGGTCACCTCCCCCACGCCGACCACGGCCGCCACCCGGCCCACCGCGTCAAGCGAGCCCAGCACCGAGACGCCCGCCGCCGCGGCGCCCTCCGACGCCCCCGACGGCACGTCCATCCTCAACTCCGAGCAGACCGACCCGCAGAAGCTGTCGCTCTCGGAGGCGTTCCCGAAGAAGAAGGTCAGCGCGGCGGGCACCACGTTCACCAGGGTCAAGGCGGCCGTCGAGACGAGTTGCGACAAGGCCGCCGCAGGGGACTTCGCGGACGCGCTCAAAGAGCAGAAGTGCAGCCGCGTGCTCAGGGCCACCTACGTCGACAGCAAGCACCGCTACGCGGTCACCACGGGCATAGCGGTCCTGCCCGACAAGGACGCGGCCATCATCGCCGACCAGTCCAAGAACCTTTCACGCAACGTCTGGTTCCGCCCGCTCCCCGGCGCCGACGGCTCGGGCGGCGAGCGCGTGAACATCGCCGGCGGCTACGCGGCCGGGCTGGTGTGGGGCCGCTACATCATCTTCAGCTACGCCACCTACGCCGACGGCCACACCCCCGAGTCCAAGGAGAAGACGCTGCCCAAGGTCAGCGGGGCGTTCCGGGACCAGACCTCACTCGTCCTCGAGCGCCGCGTCACCAAGGGCTGACGGCGTCCGCCGGAGGGCGGTGGTGCGCACTCGCCGCGTGGCCCGAGCCCGCGCGGCGAGCTCCGGCTCCGCCGGGTAGCCCACCTCCTCCAGGCACAGCCCGTGCGCGGGCGCGACGTGCACCCCCGAGTCCCGTACGGCCCGCGCCAGCACCTGGCCGGGCCACTCCACCGGCCGGCTGCCGTCACCGGCCGCCAGCAGCGACCCGACCAGCGCCCGCACCATCGAGTGGCAGAACGCGTCCGCCACGACGGTCGCCACCAGCACCCCGTCGGGCTCGCGGGCCCAGTCCAGCCGCTGCAGCTCCCTGATCGTGGTCGCGCCCTCGCGCTTCTTGCAGAACGCCGCGAAGTCGTGCTCCCCGAGCAGCCGCGCCGCCGCCGCGTCGAGCGCGCCGGCGTCCAGCGACCGGTTGTGCCAGACCACCTCGCGCCGCCGCAGCGGGTCGACGCCGCCCACCGCGTCGCTCACCCGGTACGCGTACCGCCGGAACATCGCCGAGAAACGCGCGTCGAAGCCCTCAGGAGCCACGGAGACCCGATGAACGCGTACATCTGGAGGCAGAACCCCACCCAGGCGCCTGACAAGCGCAGCGAGCCGCTCATGGACGTCCAGGGGCCCTCTGTTGCCGTCGAGCTCGGCCAGAGACCCGTCGGGCACGTCCACGTGGGCCACCTGGCCGCGCGCGTGCACGCCGGCGTCGGTGCGGCCGGCCACGGTCAGCATCGCGGGCTCGCCGAGGCGCAGGATCCTGCCGAGCGCCTGCTCCATCTCGCCCTGGACGGTCCGGCGTCCCGGCTGCCTGGCCCATCCGGAGAAGTCGGTCCCGTCGTACGCGAGGTCGAGGCGGAGCCGTACCACGATGATCCTCCTTCAACTGAAAACGGGCCCGCACCCCGCAGGGGGTCCGGGCCCGTCTCGTCCGACCTGAAAGATCAGGCCTCGTCCTTCTTCGCCTCAGCCTCGGCGGCCGGGGCCTCCTCCGCAGCGGGGGTCTCCTCGGCGGCGGCCTCGGGGGCCTCCGGAGCCTCGGTCTCCTCCGCGGCGGGCGCCGGAGCCGCGGCGGCCGGGGCCTCGGTGCGGCGGGTCGTGACGCCGGTCAGCGGCTCGGCCACCAGCTCGATGACCGCCATCGGGGCGTTGTCGCCCTTGCGCGGACCGACCTTGGTGATCCGGGTGTAGCCACCGGGACGCTCGGCGAACGTCGTCGCGATCTCGGTGAAGAGGTGGTGTACGACGCCCTTGTCCTTGACGACGGTCAGGACCTGGCGACGGTTGTGGATGTCGCCCTTCTTCGCCTTGGTGATCAGGCGCTCCGCCAGCGGGCGCAGGCGCTTGGCCTTGGCGACCGTCGTGCGGATCTTGCCGTGGCGGAACAGATCGGTGGCCAGGTTGGCCAGGATCAGCCGCTCGTGCGCCGGGCTGCCGCCAAGACGTGCACCCTTGGTGGGCTTGGGCATGGTCTTTCTCCTCCTGGATTAACCCGCCCCGGCCGTACCAGGTACCGGAGTCGGGCCGGATCGCAGTCGCTCATGCGATCCGTTGCTGTGGCCCCGCGCCATGACACCGCGCGGGGCCTTCGAAAAGCGGATCAGTACTGCTCGGTCTCGACGTACGCGCTGTCGTCGTCGTCGTAGCCGCCGCCGGCCACCGCGCTCGGGTCGAACCCGGGCGGGGAGTCCTTGAGCGCCAGCGACATCTCGTGCAGCTTCTGCTTGACCTCTTCGATCGACTTGGCGCCGAAGTTGCGGATGTCCAGCAGGTCCTGCTCGCTGCGCGCGACGAGCTCACCCACGGTGTGGATGCCCTCGCGCTTGAGGCAGTTGTAGGAGCGAACGGTGAGGTTGAGCTCCTCGATCGGCAGCGCCAGATCGGCGGCCAGGGCGGCGTCGGTCGGCGACGGGCCGATGTCGATGCCCTCGGCCTCGACGTTGAGCTCGCGGGCCAGGCCGAAGAGCTCGACGAGGGTCTTACCGGCGGAGGCCACCGCGTCGCGGGGCTTCATGGCCGGCTTGGTCTCGACGTCGAGGATGAGGCGGTCGAAGTCGGTGCGCTGCTCGACTCGGGTCGCCTCGACCTTGTAGGTGACCTTGAGCACCGGGGAGTAGATCGAGTCGATCGGAATGCGACCGATCTCCTGGCCCGGCTGCTTGTTCTGGGCGGCGGAGACGTAGCCGCGACCGCGCTCGACGGTCAGCTCCATCTCCAGCTTCGCCTTGCCGTTGAGCGTGGCGATGCGCAGCTCGGGGTTGTGCACCTCGACACCGGCCGGCGGCGCGATGTCGGCGGCGGTGACCTCACCCGGGCCCTGCTTGCGCAGGTACATCACGACCGGCTCGTCGTGCTCGGAGGAGACGACCAGCTCCTTGAGGTTGAGGATGATGTCAGTGACGTCTTCCTTGACCCCGGGAACGGTCGAGAACTCGTGCAGGACGCCCTCGATCCGGATGCTCGTCACGGCCGCGCCCGGAATGGACGACAGCAGCGTGCGGCGGAGCGAGTTGCCGATGGTGTAACCGAAGCCCGGCTCCAGCGGTTCGATGACGAACCGGGACCGGGTGTCGTCGAGCGACTCTTCGAGAAGAGTCGGGCGCTGAGCGATCAGCATGCGGGGTCTCCCCTTTTTCGTGTGGCGCCCGCTATATGACGCCACTCCGATAAACAGCGTAGTTGAGGTGCGGAAATCCGCACCTCAACTCAGGCTCACTTCGAGTAGTACTCGACGATGAGCTGCTCCTGGACCTGGGTGTCGATCTGCTGGCGAACCGGCAGCTGGTGAACCAGGACGCGGAGCTTCTCGGGCACGACGCCGAGCCACGCGGGAACGGTGCGCTCGCCCGCGGTCGCCCTGGCGACCTCGTAGGGCAGAAGGTTGCGCTTGTTCTCGCGGACCTCGATGATGTCGTGCTCGCGAATGCGGTAGGACGGGATGTCGACCTTCTTGCCGTTCACCAGGATGTGGCCGTGGCGCACCTGCTGGCGGGCGGCGTCACGCGACTGGGCGAACCCGGCGCGGTAGACGACGTTGTCGAGACGGCTCTCCAGGATCTGGAGCAGCGCCTCACCGGTCTTGCCGGTCTTGCGGGTGGCTTCCTCGTAGTAGTTGTGGAACTGCTTCTCGAGGACGCCGTAGATGCGGCGGGTCTTCTGCTTCTCACGAAGCTGAAGCTGGTACTCGGACTCCTTGGGACGTCCGCGGCCGTGCTCACCCGGCGGGTAAGGACGGATCTCGATGGGGCACTTGGCAGACTCGCACTTGCTGCCCTTGAGGAAGAGCTTGGTCTTCTCGCGACGGCAGAGCTTGCAGTCGGCGCCCGTGTAACGAGCCATTTCTCAATATCTCCTGGGCTTGTTCAGACGCGGCGGCGCTTCGGCGGCCGGCAACCGTTGTGCGGGACCGGGGTGACGTCCTGGATCGAACCCACCTCGAGGCCGGTGGCCTGGAGGGAGCGGATCGCGGTCTCACGGCCGGAGCCGGGACCCTTGACGAAGACGTCCACCTTGCGCATGCCGTGCTCCATGGCGCGGCGAGCGGCGTTTTCCGCGGCCATCTGAGCGGCGAACGGGGTGGACTTACGGGAGCCCTTGAAACCCACGTGGCCGGCGCTGGCCCAGGAGATCACGTTCCCGTTGGGGTCCGTGATCGAGACGATGGTGTTGTTGAACGTGCTCTTGATGTGGGCGTGCCCGTGAGCGACGTTCTTCTTTTCCTTGCGGCGCACCTTCTTCGGCGCGCCCTGACGGCTCTTAGGAGGCATTGTTTGCCATTACTCCTGAGGTCTTCGGTCCGCGGCTGTGGACTACTTCTTACCGGGCTTCTTCTTACCGGCCACGGTCTTCTTCTTGCCCTTGCGCGTGCGCGCGTTGGTCTGCGTGCGCTGGCCGTGGACGGGCAGGCCCTTGCGGTGCCGGATGCCCTGGTAGCAACCGATTTCGATCTTGCGACGAATGTCGGCCTGGACCTCGCGGCGCAGGTCACCCTCGATCTTGAAGTTCGCCTCGATGTAGTCACGCATCGGGACGAGCTCGGTGTCGGAGAGCTGGTGCACGCGGAGGTCGCCGCTGACACCGGTGGCCTGGAGGATCTCCTGGGCGCGGGTGCGGCCGATTCCGTAGATGTAGGTGAGAGCGATCTCCAGCCGCTTCTCGCGGGGGAGGTCGACGCCAACCAGGCGAGCCATGGTCGGGCATTCTCCTTCTTTGTGGCGGAGGTCTTGCGCCGCACTACCCCTCCCCAATGCCCGGGGTGAGGGCCCCGGCCTCCGACCGGGGGTCTCCGGAGCGGTTCGAGCCTTTCGAAAAGGGCCCGCCTGCTCAGGTGTGAGACGCGATTACTGACTCAGGCTCCTCATGCGTCGAGCCCGCTCCCTCAATCGGGGCGGACTCGGAGGAGCCTTGCGGCGACTAACCCTGGCGCTGCTTGTGGCGCAGGTTGTCGCAGATCACCATGACGCGACCGTGCCGGCGGATCACCTTGCACTTGTCGCAGATCTTCTTGACGCTCGGCTTTACCTTCATTGTCCTTCGTGATTCCTCAGACGTCTTACTTGTATCGGTAGACGATCCGCCCACGACTCAGGTCGTAGGGGCTCAGTTCAACGACTACCCGGTCGTCCGGCAGAATCCGGATGTAGTGCATCCGCATCCGCCCGCTGATATGGGCCAGGACCTTATGGCCGTTGTCGAGCTGCACCCGGAACATGGCGTTCGGGAGCGACTCGACCACAGTGCCCTCGATCTCGATGGCGCCGTCTTTCTTGGCCAAGATTCCTCGCGTTTCACTGATCGATCGTCTGAGGCTCCGGTTCACTAAGCAGCCGCGACTTCACGCTTCGAAGAGAGCGGCGACCGGCAAGGGCCGCCGACGCGTGATAGTCATAGTGAGCCGACTAAGGAGTGTACGACACCTGAGACTAAAACGCGAAACGCGTGCCAGGTGTCCTGACACAACCACGGACGAGTCTACCCCACGTTCACCGGCCTTCAGACCTTCCGGGGAAAGCGGAAGGCCCGCCGAGGGAGAGATCCCGGCGGGCCCTGTTCCCGTGGGTGGGGTCCTAGTAGATGCGGTGCGTCGGACCGCAGTACTTGAACGGGCCGCCCCAGCAGGTGTAGGTGTACAGCTTCTTGATGCCGAACTTCGACCAGGTCGCCTGGTACGAGCCGTCCCAGGCCTGGACGAACTTGTGCCAGCTGCCGCCGGAGTAGTACTTGAACCACACGTACCCCTTCTTCGGGGTGAACTCCTTGCCGTACCAGTGGGTGTAGACCTTGCCGTTCTGCTTCCAGGTCTTGCCGTAGGTGAAGGCCTTGTGGTTGCTGGAGTAGTACTTGCCCCAGTTGCTGATCGACGTGACCGACGACTGGGTGGCGGTGGCCGCCTGGGCGGCGGGGGCGACGGCGAGCCCGGTGAGGGCGATCGAGCCGGCGAGAGCGGTGGCCGCAAGAATCTTGCGCATTTCGGTTCCTCCGTGAGTCGTGCTTCCCGACACAGCTCACGTTAGGAATCCAGACATATCCGTACTGCGCACGAATGCACACAGTGCACTAGTGCACACAGCCCTACTTGTGCTTCTTGGACTTCTTGGGCTTGTCGGGCGGCGGGCTGCCGAAGACGGTGCTGATCAGCAGGATGACGCCCCATGGGCCCATGACCCACAGCGGCCAGGGGTAGATCAGGTGCTCGGACGTGAGGCTCACGATCAGCCAGATCACCCAGTTGATGCCGCTGGCCGACGCCCAGGCGCCCCAGGCCGCCCGCATGCCCGGATGCATGCCGGTGCGCCGTGCGGGGCTCTGCGGCACCGTGGCGGGCCGGTTGCGCAGGTCCACGTCCGGCAGGTCGACCGTGAGCTTGGCCAGCTCTCCGTACGTCCTGCTCGCGTAGAGCTGCTCGAGCCGCTCGTTGAACTCGTCCATCGTGATGCGACCCTGCGCGGTGTGCTCGCGGAGGATGGCGGCGACGCGGTCGCGGTCGGCGTCGGAGGCTCGCATCTCGGGGCTGTTCGCCATCCCACCCACTCCCGGGGGTCAGTTATGCGGTTGGGTAAGGCGCTCTTGCCCGCCGTCCAGAGCGGTCAGCACCCAAGGACCATTATGTGTCACGGCGACACTGTGCTCGAAGTGTGCGGACTGCTTGCCGTCGACCGTCACGACAGTCCACTCGTCGGCCAGCACACGGGTGCGCTCGGTGCCCAGGTTCACCATGGGCTCGATGGCCAGGCACATGCCCTCTTCCAGCACCGGGCCCCGACCGGGCCGGCCGTGGTTGGCGATCCACGGGTCCATGTGCATCTCGGTGCCGATGCCGTGGCCGCCGTACTCCGGGGGGATGCCGAAGCGGCCCTGCGACTTGACGTACCGCTCCACCTCGTAGCCGATGTCGGACAGGTGGCGGCCGACCCGCAGCGCCGCGATGCCGCGCCACATGGCCTCCTCGGTGATCCGCATCAGCTCGGTGAGCTTCGGGTCCACCTCGCCGACCGGGACCGTCACGGCCGAGTCGCCGTGCCAGCCGTCCAGGATGGCGCCGCAGTCGATGGAGATGACGTCGCCCTCGCGCAGCTTCCTCGCGTCGGTCGGGATGCCGTGCACCACCTCGTCGTTCACCGACGCGCAGATCGTCGCCGGGAAGCCCTGGTAGCCCTTGAACGACGGGATCGCGCCCTCGTCCCTGATCGCCTTCTCGGCGATGACGTCGAGGTCGAGCGGCGTCATGCCGGGCTCGACCGAGCGCTTCAGCAGGTCGAGCGTGCGCCCGACCACCAGGCCCGCCGCCCGCATCTTCTCCAGCTGCTCTGGCGACTTGATCTGGATGCCGTGTCTGTTCCTTTTGAACATCTTCTGCCCCCCTGGGTCTTCAACGGGCCACAATGGGGGCCCAATTCCCCCCACAATAGCCGCGAGGTGGCACGGAAACCCGTGCCACCTCCGCAAATCGCTCGTAGCTGGAGCTATCCCATGAACGGGCGGATCGCCTCCATGGCCCGCTGGGTGACCTCCTCGACCGGGCCCGTGGCGTCGACCCCCACGAGAATGCCCTCGTCGGCGTAGTAGGAGACCAGCGGCGCCGTCTGCTCCTGGTAGACCTCCAGGCGGTGCCTGACGGTCTCCTCCTTGTCGTCGTCACGCTGGAAGAGCGCGCCCCCGCACGCGTCGCACTTGTCGTCCTTCTTGTCGTCGAACTCGACGTGCCAGATACGGCCGCACTGGCTGCAGGTGCGCCGGCCGGCCAGCCGCCTGACCACCTCGTCGTCGTCGACGACGAGCTCGAGTACGAGGTCGAGCGCCTGGCCCCAGTCCTTGAGTATGTCGCGCAGGATCTCCGCCTGTGCGACGTTCCTCGGGAAGCCGTCGAGCAGGAACCCGTCCTGCGCGTCGTCCTCGGACAGACGGTCACGGACCATGGCGATGGTGACCTCGTCGGGCACCAGATCACCACGGTCCATGTACGTCTTGGCCAGCTTGCCAAGATCCGTGCCCCCCGAGACGTTGGCACGGAAGATGTCACCTGTCGAGATCTTCGGGATGGACAGGTTCGATGCGATGTACTGGGCCTGTGTCCCCTTACCCGCTCCGGGGGGCCCGACCAGAACGAGACGCACTACCGCAGGAAACCTTCGTAGTTACGCTGCTGGAGCTGGCTCTCGATCTGCTTAACGGTGTCAAGGCCGACGCCTACCATGATCAGAATACTCGTCCCTCCGAACGGGAAGTTCTGGCTCGCACCGGACACCGCCAGCGCGACGATCGGGACCATGGCGATCAGACCCAGATAGAGCGAGCCCGGCGCGGTCAGACGAGTGAGCACGAAGTTCAGGTATTCAGCCGTCGGCCTGCCAGGACGGATGCCCGGAATGAACCCACCGTACTTCTTCATGTTGTCGGCGACTTCAGTGGGGTTGAACGTGATGGACACGTAGAAGTACGTGAAGAAGATGATCAACACGAAGAACGTGGTCATGTAGATCGGCGTGTCACCGGTGGCCAGGTTCTGCGAGATCCAGCGGATGAACGCGTTGTCCGTGCTCTGGAAGAGCGACGTCAGCAGCTGCGGCAGGTAGAGCAGCGAGGACGCGAAGATGACCGGGATGATGCCGGCCTGGTTGACCTTCAGCGGAATGTAGGTGGACGTGCCGCCGTACATCCTGCGCCCGACCATCCGCTTGGCGTACTGGACCGGGATGCGACGCTGCGCCTGCTCGACGAAGACCACCGCGGCGATCATGAAGACACCGACGACCATGACGACCGTGAAGGTGAACTTGTTCGCCTGGAAGATGTTGGCCAGCTCGGACGGGAAGACCGCGACGACCTGCGTGAAGATCAGGATGGACATGCCGTTGCCGACACCGCGGTCGGTGATGAGCTCACCGAGCCACATGATCACGGACGTACCGGCGGTCATGATGACCACCATCGTCACGATCTGGAAGATGTTGTCGGGGTCGAGCAGCACGTCCTGCTGGCAGTTCGGGAACAG
Organism: Nonomuraea sp. NPDC003707; assembly: GCF_053587055.1. Lineage (NCBI taxonomy): Bacteria > Bacillati > Actinomycetota > Actinomycetes > Streptosporangiales > Streptosporangiaceae > Nonomuraea > Nonomuraea sp. NPDC003707. The sequence continues at coordinate 607,539 of NZ_JBSFNK010000005.1, forward strand.
CTGCCCGGTGCGGGCCAGAGCGATGAAGGCGGTGGACTGCAGGACGGCAAGACCGATGGTGAGATAACGCGTATACTGCGTAATCTTGGTCTGACCGGCCTGTCCCTCCTTCTTCAGCGCCTCGAGACGCGGGATCACGACGACGAGTAGCTGGAGAATGATGCTCGCGGTGATGTACGGCATGATGCCCAGCGCGAACACCGACAGCTTCAGGAGCGCACCACCGCTGAAAAGCTGCACCATCCCGTAGATGTTGCCGGCGGCTCCGTTACGGGCCTGCTCGAAACAGGCGGCGAGGTTCTGGACGTGAACTCCCGGAGTCGGAAGAACCGAGCCGAGACGGAAAAGCGCGATGATGCCCAGGGTGAAGAGCAACTTTTTGCGCAGGTCCGGTGTCCGGAACGCCCGGGTAAACGCGGTCAGCACGGTCCCTCCTGCGCGCCTTTACGGCGGTGTGAGTATGCGATGGTGCGAGGATCTGCCATGTCTGTCTTAGGTCAGACGAGACGGTCAGAAGCCTGCCGTCTCGCGAACTCTAACGCACTACGGGCGTGGGGGCATTTGTCAAAGCCCCCACGCCTCGTAATAGCTCTTACAGCTCGGTAACGGAGCCACCCGCAGCGGCGATCTTCTCCTTCGCGGCGGACGAGAAGGCGTGAGCCTGAACGTTCACAGCGACGGAGATCTCGCCGGTGCCGAGCACCTTCACGAGCTGGTTCTTGCGGACAGCGCCCTTGGCGACCAGCGACTCGACGGTGACCTCGCCACCGTCGGGGAACAGCTCGCCGAGCTTGTCCAGGTTGACGACCTGGTAGGTCGTCTTGAACAGCGCGTTGGAGAAGCCCTTGAGCTTCGGCAGACGCCTCTGCAGCGGCACCTGGCCACCCTCGAAGCCGAGGGGGACCGTCGTACGGGCGTGGCTGCCCTTGGTGCCGCGACCGGACGTCTTGCCCTTCGACGCCTCGCCGCGACCCTTGCGGATCTTGGCCTTGTTGGCGCCGGGGGCGGGACGCAGGTCGTGAATCTTGAGCGGAGCCTTGTCAGTCATGACTAGTCGACCTCTTCCACCTCGACGAGGTGCGTCACCACGGAGACCATCCCGCGAATCTCGGGCCGGTCCTCCTTGACGACGACGTCGCCGATTCGCTTCAGGCCAAGCGAACGCAGCGAGTCACGCTGGTTCTGCTTGCCACCGATCTTCGAGCGAACCTGAGTGATCTTCAGGCGTGCCATGACTAGCTCACCGCCTTCGCGGCCGCCGCCTCGGCGAGACCCTCACGCTGAGCCTTCAGCATGCGGGCCGGAGCGACGTCCTCGATCGGCAGGCCACGGCGGGCGGCGATCTCCTCGGGGCGCGAGAGGCCCTTCAGAGCCGCCACGGTGGCGTGCACGATGTTGATCGGGTTGTCGGAGCCGAGCGACTTCGACAGCACGTCGTGGATGCCGGCGCACTCCAGCACCGCGCGCACCGGGCCACCGGCGATGACGCCGGTACCGGCCGAGGCCGGACGCAGGAAGACGACACCGGCCGCCTCCTCGCCCTGCACGGTGTGCGGGATGGTGCCCTGGATCCGAGGCACCTTGAAGAAGTGCTTCTTCGCCTCTTCGACGCCCTTGGCGATGGCCGCGGGCACTTCCTTGGCCTTGCCGTAGCCGACGCCGACCAGGCCGTTGCCGTCACCGACGATGACGAGGGCGGTGAAGCTGAAGCGACGACCACCCTTCACGACCTTGGCCACACGGTTGATCTTCACTACGCGCTCGATGTACGAGACGCCCTTGTCGGCGGCGCCACCGCGGCGATCGTCACGACGGTCCCGCCGCTCGCCACCGGTGCCGCCACCGCGACGCGGAGCTGCAGCCATCAGTGGTTCCTCTTCTCAGTTGCCATCAGAATTCGAGCCCGCCTTCGCGGGCGCTGTCCGCCAGAGCCGCGATGCGGCCGGCGTAGCGGTTGCCACCGCGGTCGAACACGACAGCGGTGATCCCGGCTTCCTTGGCCCGCTGAGCGAGGAGCTCGCCGACCTTCTTCGCCTTCTCGGTCTTGTCCGCCTCGAGGACGCGCAGCGAGGGGTCCATGGTGGACGCGCTCACCAGCGTGTGGCCGACGGTGTCGTCCACGATCTGGACGAACATGTGACGGGTCGAACGGTTGACGACCAGGCGCGGACGCGCGGTCGTGCCGACGACGTTCTTGCGGACGCGGCGGTGACGGCGGGCCCGCGAGACGGTGCGGGCAGCCGTGTGCTTGCTGAACGCAGTCTTCGGAGCCATGCCTACTTACCAGCCTTTCCGACCTTGCGGCGGATCTGTTCGCCCTGGTAGCGCACGCCCTTGCCCTTGTACGGGTCAGGCTTGCGCAGCTTGCGGATGTTGGCCGCGACCTCGCCGACCTTCTGCTTGTCGATGCCGTCCACGTGGAACAGGGTCGGCTTCTCGACGCGGAAGGTGACGCCCTCGGGGGCGTCCACGATGACCGGGTGACTGAAGCCCAGTGAGAACTCCAGCTGCGTCGGGCCCTTGGCCTGGACGCGGTAACCGACGCCGACGATCTCCAGGGACTTGGAGTAACCCTGGGTGACGCCCTGCACCATGTTGGCGATCAGCGTCCGGGACAGGCCGTGCAGCGCACGGACCTTGTTCTCGTCGTTGGGCCGGGCGACGGCGATGGCGCCGTCCTCGTCGCGAGCGACCGTGATGGGCTCGGCGACCTTGTGACTGAGCGTGCCCTTCGGGCCCTTGACCTGGACATCCTGGCCGGCGATCGTGATGTCTACGCCGCTGGGCACAGGGATGGGCAGCCGTCCGATTCTCGACATGCTGTGTTCCTCCCCTCTACCAGACGTAGGCGAGGACTTCCCCGCCCACGCCACGCTTGCCGGCCTGCTTGTCGGTCATGAGACCGGCGGACGTCGAGATGATCGCGACGCCCAGTCCGCCCAGGACTCGAGGCAGGTTGTCCTTCTTTGCATAAACCCGCAGACCGGGCTTGGAAACCCGGCGCAGGCCCGCGAGCGACCGCTCACGGGTGGGCCCGAACTTGAGCTCCACCACGAGGTTCTTGCCAACCTTGGCGTCTTCGACGGTCCAAGCCTGGATGTAACCCTCCTGCTGGAGGATCTCGGCGATGTGCGCCTTGATCTTCGAGTACGGCATCGTCACGCTGTCGTGGTACGCCGAATTCGCGTTACGCAGACGTGTGAGCATGTCTGCGATCGGGTCGGTCATCGTCATGGCCAGTGGCCTTCCTCGCCGCGGTTTCCAGTCGGCCAAGCAGCGCTCTGCCGGTGGACCTTCGGCGCGGTCATGGACGCTCTTCGAGAGCGCCCGGGTCTTCTTCTGAAAATATGATCACCCAGGGGCGGCACGGAGGCCGCCCCTAAGGTTATCTACCAGCTCGACTTGGTGATGCCGGGCAGCTCGCCCCGGTGCGCCATCTCGCGGAAGCACACGCGGCAGAGCCCGAACTTGCGGTAGACGGCGCGCGGCCGGCCACAACGCGAGCAACGGGTGTACGCCCGGACCTCGAACTTCTGCTTGCGCCCCGCCTTGGCGATCAGCGACTTCTTCGCCATTGGATCAGGCCTCCTTGAACGGGAAGCCGAGGAGCTTCAGCAGCGCCCGGCCCTGGTCGTCGTTCTTCGCCGTGGTCACGATCGTGATGTCCATGCCCCGCGGCCGGTCGACCTTGTCCTGGTCGACCTCGTGGAACATGACCTGCTCGGTCAGACCGAACGTGTAGTTGCCGTTGCCGTCGAACTGCTTGGGCGACAGGCCGCGGAAGTCCCGGATACGGGGCAGGGCCAGCGCCAGCAGGCGGTCGAGGAACTCCCACATGCGGTCGCCGCGCAGCGTGACGTGCGCGCCGATCGGCATGCCCTCGCGCAGCTTGAACTGGGCGATGGACTTGCGCGCCCGGACGACGGCCGGCTTCTGGCCGGTGATCACGGTGAGGTCGCGGACGGCGCCCTCGATGAGCTTCGAGTCGCGAGCCGCCTCGCCGACGCCCATGTTGACCTTGATCTTGGTCAGCGCGGGGATCTGCATGACGTTCTCGATGCCGAACTGCTCGCGAAGCTGGGCCGCGATCTCCTCGCGGTACTTCGTCTTGAGTCGCGGCGTCGGGCGCTCGGTCTCAGTGGTCGTGGCAGTCATCAGCTGTCCTCACCCGTCTCGTCGGCCTTCTTCTCGTCGGCCTTCTTCTCGGCGGGCTTCTCGTCCTTGAGCTTCTTCACGTTCGAGACGTGGATGGGGCCCTCCATGGTCTGCACGCCGCCGGTCTTGGCGCCGCGCGGACCCTGGTGGGTCTCCTTCGAGTGCTTCTTGATCATGTTGACGCCCTCGACCACCACACGGTCCTCGTGCGGGAGCGTGGCGATGACGTGACCCTTGGCACCCTTGTCCTTGCCGGCGATGACCTTGACCAGGTCACCCTTCTTCACATGCAGCTTCGGCATTACAGCACCTCCGGGGCGAGCGAGATGATGCGCATGAACTTCTTGTCGCGCAGCTCGCGGCCGACCGGGCCGAAGATACGAGTGCCACGAGGGTCACCGCTGTCCTTGATGATGACGGCGGCGTTCTCGTCGAAGCGGATGTAGGAGCCGTCGGGCCGGCGGCGCTCCTTGACCGTGCGGACGATGACGGCCTTGACCACGTCGCCCTTCTTGACGCCCGTGCTGCCCGGCAGCGCGTCCTTGACAGTGGCGACGATGATGTCGCCGATACCGGCGTAGCGTCGGCCCGAGCCACCGAGAACACGGATGCAAAGGATCTCCTTCGCGCCCGTGTTGTCGGCGACCTTGAGCCGCGACTCCTGCTGGATCACGTTGAACTCCTGTTAGTCGCGCCGGTTCTCATTTCTGAGCCTGGCGGAACCGTCGTTGTCTTGTTCCCACGGCCACAACGCCCGTAGGCGCCGCACCGCAGGCGACGCGAGGCCCGCATGTGGCCCCGCGTCCTTGGACGCCGTCATGGGGGCTCTCAGAGCCCCCACGAGGCGCGGTATATGTCGAGAAGGAGAGTTACTTCGCCTTCTCGAGGATCTCCACGACCCTCCACCGCTTGGTGGCGGAGAGGGGGCGGGTCTCCATGAGCAGCACGCGGTCGCCGACGCCGCAGGCGTTGGCCTCGTCGTGTGCCTTGTACTTGGTCGTACGGCGGATGACCTTGCCGTACAGACGGTGCTTGACGCGGTCCTCAACGGCGACGACGACGGTCTTGTCCATCTTGTCGCTCACCACGAGGCCCTCGCGGACCTTGCGGAAGTTCCGCTGCTCGTTCGTCTCAGTGGTCTCGGTCTCAGCCATCGCTCGTCTCCTTCTCGACCGTGACGATGCCCAGCTCGCGCTCGCGCATCACGGTGTAGATACGGGCGATCTCGCGGCGGACGGCGCGCAGCCGCCCGTGGCTCTCCAACTGACCGGTCGCCGCCTGGAAGCGGAGGTTGAACAGCTCCTCCTTGGCCTCCTTCAGCTTCTGGACGAGGGTGTCCTCGTCCTCGAGCCGCAGCTCGCCGGCGGTCAGGCCCTTAGCCATCACGCCTCACCCACTTCACGCTTAACGATCTTGCACTTCATCGGGAGCTTGTGGATCGCACGCTGAAGCGCTTCGCGGGCGATCGGCTCCGCCACGCCGGACAGCTCGAACATCACGCGTCCGGGCTTGACGTTGGCGATCCACCACTCAGGCGAACCCTTACCGGAACCCATGCGGGTCTCGGCAGGCTTCTTGGTGAGCGGACGGTCGGGGTAGATGTTGATCCACACCTTGCCGCCACGGCGGATGTGACGGGTCATGGCGATACGAGCGGACTCGATCTGACGGTTGGTCACGTAGGAGTGCTCAACCGCCTGAATGCCGAACTCGCCGAACGTGACCCTGGTGCCGCCCTTGGCGGCTCCGCTGCGGTCAGGCCGGTGCTGCTTGCGGTGCTTGACCCTGCGCGGGATCAGCATGGTCAGCTCCCTTCAGCACCCGGCTGCGCAGCCGGGCCGGTCTCGGGGGCGGCCTGCGAGGCCGCCTCAGTGCGGGGGGCGCGGTCGCCACGGCCACCGCCACCGCGACGGGGGCGGTCGCCGCCACCACGACGCGGACGGTCGCCGCCGCCACCACGACGGTCGTCACGCTCGCGACGCTGGCCGGCACGAGCGCCGGCGGCGGCCGCCTCGCGCTCGGCGCGGCTGGTCGGAGCCTCGCCCTTGTAGATCCAGACCTTCACGCCGATGCGGCCGAAGGTCGTACGGGCCTCGTAGAAGCCGTAGTCGATGTCCGCGCGGAGGGTGTGCAGCGGCACGCGGCCCTCACGGTAGAACTCCGACCGCGACATCTCGGCGCCGCCCAGACGACCGGAGCACTGGACACGGATGCCCTTGGCGCCGGACTTCATGGCCGACTGCATCGCCTTGCGCATGGCGCGGCGGAACGAGACACGGCTGGACAGCTGCTCGGCAACGCCCTGCGCGACGAGCTGCGCGTCGATCTCCGGGTTCTTGACCTCGAGGATGTTGAGCTGGACCTGCTTCTTGGTCAGCTTCTCCAGGTCGCCACGGATACGGTCCGCCTCGGCGCCGCGGCGGCCGATCACGATGCCGGGACGCGCGGTGTGGATGTCCACCTGCACGCGGTCCGTCGTGCGCTCGATCTCGACCTTGGAGATGCCGGCCCGCTCCATGCCCTTCTGCAGCATGCGGCGGATCGCCACGTCCTCGGCGACATAGGCCTTGTACAGCTTGTCGGCGTACCACCGGCTCTTGAAGTCGGTCGTGATGCCGAGGCGGAACCCGTGCGGGTTAACCTTCTGGCCCACTATCGGGTCCTTCCCTTCGGCTCGCGGGACTCCACGATCACAGTGATGTGGCTCGTCCGCTTGTTGATCCGATAGGCACGACCCTGGGCACGCGGGCGAAACCGCTTCAGCGTCGGGCCCTCGTCGACCCACGCCCGGCTGACGACGAGCGTCTGCGGGTCGAGGTCGAAGTTGTGCTCAGCGTTCGCCATGGCGCTGCTGAGCACCTTGTAGATCGGCTCGCTCGCCGACTGGGGAGCGAACTGCAGCACGGCCTGCGCCTCCGAAGCGGGCAGCCCGCGAATGAGGTCCACCACACGGCGGGCCTTCTGGGGCGTGACACGGACGAACCGCGCCTGAGCCCTGGCTTCCATCGCTTTCTCCTACTTCCGGGACGCTTACCGCCGGCTGCGGCGGTCTTCCTTGACGTGGCTGCGGAAGGTCCGCGTGGGGGCGAACTCTCCCAGCTTGTGGCCGATCATCGACTCGGTGACGAAAACCGGGACGTGCTTGCGGCCGTCGTGCACGGCGATCGTGTGCCCGAGCATGTCGGGAACGATCATGGAGCGCCGCGACCACGTCTTGATGACGTTCTTGGTGCCCTTCTCGTTCTGGACGTCGACCTTCTTCTGAAGGTGACCGTCCACGAAGGGACCCTTCTTAAGGCTACGTGGCATTTCGGCTGCTCCTACCGCTTCTTCCTCTTGCTCCGACGACGGATGATCAGTCGGTCGCTGGCCTTGTTGGCCTGGCGGGTGCGCCCCTCGGGCTTGCCCTTCGGGTTCACCGGGTGGCGACCACCGGAGGTCTTGCCCTCACCACCACCGTGCGGGTGGTCGACGGGGTTCATCGCGACACCGCGGACGGTGGGGCGCTTGCCCTTCCACCGCATACGGCCGGCCTTGCCCCAGTTGATGTTGGCCTGCTCGGCGTTGCCGACCTGGCCTACCGTCGCCCGGCAGCGCACATCCACCATGCGCATTTCGCCGGACGGCATACGCAGCGTGGCGTACTGGCCTTCCTTGGCGAGCAGCTGGATCTGTGCGCCCGCGGAGCGGCCGAGCTTGGCGCCGCCGCCCGGACGGAGCTCCACCGCGTGGATGAAGGTACCGGTCGGGATGTTGCGCAGCGGCAGGCAGTTGCCCGGCTTGATGTCGGCAGCGGGGCCGTTCTCGATACGGTCGCCCTGCTTGATGCCGGTCGGCGCGATGATGTAGCGCTTCTCGCCATCGGCGTAGTGGAGCAGAGCGATGTTGGCGGTGCGGTTGGGGTCGTACTCGATGTGAGCGACCTTGGCCGGAATGCCGTCCTTGTCATGCCTACGGAAGTCGATGATCCGGTAGGCGCGCTTGTGACCGCCGCCCTGGTGGCGGGCGGTGACCCGGCCGTGTACGTTACGGCCGCCCTTGCTGTGAAGGGGCGCAAGCAGCGACTTCTCGGGCGTGCTGCGGGTGATCTCGGAGAAGTCCGAGACGCTCGACCCGCGGCGACCCGGGGTCGTCGGCTTGTACTTACGGATGCCCATCTTTTTCGTTCATCCTTCGTCGGTTACATGGGTGAGCCCGCCGCGCGAAAGCGCGACGGTCTCGACCCCGCACAGGCCCTGCGGCCCGCACTCATTTCTGCTGCTAGCCGATCTGACCGAAGATGTCGATCCGATCGCCCTCGACCAGGCTCACGATCGCGCGCTTGGTGTCGGGACGCTTGCCGAAACCGGTACGGGTGCGCTTGCGCTTGCCCTGCCGGTTGATCGTGTTCACGCTGGTGACCTTGACCCCGAAGATCTGCTCAACAGCGATCTTGACCTGGGTCTTGTTCGCGGTGTTCTTCACCAGGAACGTGTACTTGTTGTTCTCATCGATCAGGCCGTAGCTCTTCTCAGAGACGACCGGCTTGATGATGATGTCGCGCGGGTCGGCGATCTTCTCCATCAGGCCTCTTCCTTCCCGCTGTCGCTCAGGCGAGCGACGACCTGGTCATACGCCTCCTGCGTGAAGACCACGTCGTCCGCCACGAGCACGTCGTACGTGTTGAGCTGCCCCGCGTCCAGCAGGTGGACCTCGGGAGCGTTACGCAGGCTCAGCCACGTCAGCTCGTCGGCCTCGTCGACGACGAGGAGGACGCGCGGAGACTGGGTGACCTTGCGCAGCGCCTCGAGGGCGGCCTTGGTCTTGGGCGTCTCGCCGGAGACCAGCGAGCTGACCACGTGCACGCGGCCGCCGCCGGCCCGGTCGGAGAGGGCGCCACGCAGGGCGGCGGCCTTCATCTTCTTGGGCGTACGCTGCGAGTAGTCGCGCGGCACGGGGCCGTGGACGGTGCCACCGCCGGTGAACTGCGGCGCACGGGTCGAGCCCTGACGGGCGCGGCCGGTGCCCTTCTGGCGGTACGGCTTCTTGCCGCCGCCGGAGACCTCACCACGGGTCTTGGCCTTGTGGGTGCCCTGCCGGCGAGCGGCGAGCTGGGCCACGACCACCTGGTGGATCAGCGGCACGTTGACCTTGGCACCGAAGATGTTCTCGGGCAGGTCGACGGTGCCGGCCTTCGCGCCGCTGGCGTCGAGGACGTCAATAGTGGTGCTCACTTGGCAGCCCCCTTCTTGGCAGAGGTGCGAACGAGGACCAGGCTTCCGTTGGCGCCGGGGATCGCACCCTTGATCAGGATGAGGCCCTTCTCGGCGTCCACGGAGTGAACCTTGAGGCTCTGCACGGTGGTGCGGACGTTACCCATCCGACCAGCCATGCGCAGACCCTTGAAAACGCGGCCCGGGGTGGCGCAGCCACCGATGGAACCCGGCGAACGGTGCTTGCGCTGCGTACCGTGCGACGCGCCCAGACCGGCGAAGCCGTGCCGCTTCATGACACCGGCGAAGCCCTTGCCCTTGCTCTTGCCCGTCACGTCGACGAACTGGCCGGCCTCGAAGGTGTCGGCCAGCAGCTCCTGGCCCAGGGTGTAGTCGCTCGCGTCGTCGGTGCGGATCTCCGCGAAGTAACGGCGCGGGGTGATGTCGTGCTTACGCAGGTAGTCGCCGAGCGGCTTGTTGACCTTCCGGGGGTCGACCTGCCCGAAGCCGAGCTGGACGGCGGAGTAGCCGTCCTTCTCTGCAGTGCGGACGCGGGTCACCACACACGGACCGGCCTCGACCACGGTCACCGGCACCAGCCGGTTGTCCGCGTCGAAGACCTGGGTCATGCCGAGCTTCTTGCCCAGGACGCCCTTGATCGTCTTAGCCATGTCAGTGTGTTCCCTCAGAGCTTGATCGAAATGTCGACACCCGCGGGGAGGTCGAGCCGCATGAGCGAGTCAACCGTCTTGGGGGTCGGGTCGATGATGTCAATCAGCCGCTTGTGCGTGCGCATCTCGAAGTGCTCGCGGCTGTCCTTGTACTTGTGCGGCGAGCGGATGACGCAGTACACGTTCTTCTCGGTCGGCAGCGGCACCGGGCCCGCGACCTTCGCGCCAGTCCGCGTCACCGTCTCGACGATCTTCTTGGCCGAGCTGTCGATGACCTCGTGGTCATAGGCCTTAAGCCGGATGCGGATCTTCTGTCCCGCCATAGTGGCCTCGGTGTCCTTCGCTGTCGTCTGAAAAAGTATCGTGCGGCCTGATGCCGCTGTATTGGTGCAGGTCGAAGCCTGCTAGACCCCACGAGGCAGACGCAGTGGATCTGCCTTTTCTTCCGTGATCCGGCAGTGACTTCGGTCATATCTCTTCGGCCGAAGCAACTGCTGGATCACGGCCTTCACATGAGGTTCCTAACGTGGTTCGGCGGTCGGCTCCGAGTCCGGGGCCGACCGCCGCCCCGACGGTCTAGCTACTTGATGATCTTCACGACCCGGCCGGCGCCGACGGTGCGGCCACCCTCACGGATCGCGAACTTGAGGCCTTCCTCCATGGCGATGGGCTGGATCAGCTCAACGCGCATTTCGGTGTTGTCGCCCGGCATGACCATCTCCGTGCCCTCGGGGAGGTTCACGACACCGGTCACGTCAGTCGTACGGAAGTAGAACTGCGGGCGGTAGTTGTTGAAGAACGGCGTGTGGCGGCCGCCCTCGTCCTTGGACAGGATGTAGACCTGGCCGTTGAACTCGGTGTGCGGGGTGGTCGTGCCCGGCTTGATGATGCACTGGCCGCGCTCGACGTCGTCGCGCTTGATGCCGCGGAGCAGCAGGGCGGCGTTGTCACCGGCGTGACCCTCGTCGAGCATCTTGTTGAACATCTCGATGCTGGTGACGGTGGTGGTCGTCTTCTCCGGCTTGATGCCGATGATGTCGACCTGCTCGTTGACCTTGACGATGCCGCGCTCGATACGACCGGTGACGACGGTGCCACGACCGGTGATCGAGAAGACGTCCTCGACCGGCATGAGGAACGGCTTGTCCGTCTCACGCGGGGGCTCGGGCACGTTCTCGTCGACGGCGTTCATCAGCTCGATGATGCTGTCGGCCCACTTCTGGTCGCCCTCGAGAGCCTTGAGAGCGGAGACGCGGACGACGGGCAGGTCGTCGCCGGGGAACTCCTGAGCGGACAGGAGCTCACGGACCTCCAGCTCGACGAGCTCGAGGATCTCCTCGTCGTCGACCATGTCGGCCTTGTTGAGGGCCACGACGATGTAGGGGACGCCGACCTGGCGGGCCAGGAGGACGTGCTCCTTCGTCTGCGGCATCGGGCCGTCGGTGGCGGCGACCACGAGGATGGCGCCGTCCATCTGGGCAGCACCGGTGATCATGTTCTTCACGTAGTCGGCGTGACCAGGGCAGTCAACGTGAGCGTAGTGACGCTTCTCCGTCTGGTACTCGACGTGCGCGATGGAGATCGTAATGCCGCGAGCCTTCTCCTCGGGCGCCTTGTCGATCTTGTCGAACGGGGTCGCCTTGTTCAGCTCGGGGAAACGGTCGTGAAGCACCTTGGTGATCGCCGCGGTCAGCGTGGTCTTGCCGTGGTCGATGTGTCCAATGGTGCCGATGTTCATGTGCGGCTTAGTCCGCTCGAACTTGGCCTTGCCCACTGGTTCTCTCCTTGAGAATCTGACTGACTTTCGTCTACACACTCGGGCCCGGGAACTCCCGAACCCCTTGGCGGCGGGGTGGCTCTCACCACCCCACCAGGGACCAGGACTTTATTCGCCCCGGGCCCCTTGGCAGCGGGGCGACGATCTCCGCCTCCCCAGCCACCGCAGGACCTGGACTATTCGCCCCGGGCCTTCGCGACGATCTCCTTGGCGATGCCCGGGGGCACCTCCGAGTAGGAGTCGAACTGCATGCTGTAGCTCGCGCGCCCCTGCGTCTTGCTACGCAGGTCACCCACGTAGCCGAACATCTCAGACAGCGGCACGAGCGCCGTGACGACACGGGCGCCGGCCCGCTCGTCCATGGACTGGATCTGTCCGCGGCGACCGTTGAGGTCACCGATGACATCACCCATGTAGTCCTCGGGCGTGGTGACCTCGACGGCCATCATCGGCTCGAGAAGCACTGCGTCCGCCTTGCGCGCGGCCTCCTTGAAGGCCATCGAGCCGGCGATCTTGAACGCCATTTCCGAGGAGTCGACGTCGTGCGCGGCACCGTCGACGAGCGTCACCTTCACGCCCACCATCGGGTAGCCGGCCAGCACGCCGAACTCGGCGGCCTCCTGGGCGCCCGCGTCGACCGACGGGATGTACTCCCTCGGGACACGACCACCCGTGACCTTGTTCTCGAACTCGTAGCCGTCGTTGCCTTCACCCAGCGGCTCGAGGTTGATGATCACCCGAGCGAACTGACCGGAACCACCGGTCTGCTTCTTGTGGGTGTAGTCGAGCTTCTCCACCTTGCGGCGGATGGTCTCGCGGTAGGCCACCTGCGGGCGGCCGACGTTGGCCTCGACCTTGAACTCGCGACGCATGCGGTCGACGAGGATCTCCAGGTGAAGCTCGCCCATGCCCCAGATGACCGTCTGACCGGTCTCCTCGTCGCGGCGAACCTGGAAGGACGGGTCCTCCTCGGCCAGCCGCTGGATGGCGGTCGACAGCTTCTCCTGGTCGCCCTTGGTCTTGGGCTCGATGGCGACGTTGATGACCGGAGCCGGGAACGTCATCGACTCGAGCACGACCTGGTTGGTCGGGTCGGACAGGGTGTCGCCGGTCGTGGTGTCCTTCAGACCCATGACCGCGACGATCTGGCCGGCAATCGCCGTCGGGCGCTCCTCGCGCTTGTTGGCGTGCATCTGGTAGATCTTGCCGATCCGCTCCTTCTTACCCTTCACAGAGTTGACGACCTGTGAACCGGTCTCGAGCGTGCCCGAGTAGATGCGGATGTAGGTGAGCTTGCCCAGGTGCGGGTCGCTCGCGATCTTGAAGGCCAGAGCGGAGAACGGCTCGGTCGGGTCGGCGTGACGCTCGATGACCTTGTCCTCGTGGCCGACCGCGTGGCCCTTGAAGGCCGGGATGTCGGTCGGGGCCGGGAGGAAGGCGACGATCGCGTCGAGCAGGGGCTGCACGCCCTTGTTCTTGAACGCGGTGCCGCAGAGCACCGGGTTGATGGCGCTGGCCAGCGTGGCGCGGCGGATAGCCGCGACCAGCTGCTCCTCGGTGGGCTCGACGCCCTCGAGGAAGAGCTCCATCAGCTCGTCGTCGTTCTCGGCGACCGTCTCGATGAGGCGGTCACGCCACTCGCGAGCGGCCTCGGCGTGGTCGGCCGGGATGTCGACGGTGTCGTACATCTCGCCCTTGGCCGCCTCGGCGCTCCAGATGTAACCCTTCATCTTGACGAGGTCGATGACGCCCTTGAAGTCGGCCTCAACGCCCCAGGGAAGCTGGATGACAGCCGGGGTCGCGCCCAGACGGCTGATCATCATGTCGACGCAGCGGTGGAACTCCGCGCCGACACGGTCCATCTTGTTGACGAAGCAGATCCGGGGGACGTCGTAGCGGTCAGCCTGGCGCCACACCGTCTCCGACTGCGGCTCGACACCCGCGACGCCGTCGAACACGGCGACGGCACCGTCGAGGACGCGGAGCGAACGCTCCACCTCGATGGTGAAGTCGACGTGACCCGGGGTGTCGATGATGTTGATGGTGTGACCGATCCACTCACAGGTGGTCGCGGCAGACGTGATCGTGATGCCGCGCTCCTGCTCCTGCTCCATCCAGTCCATCGTGGCAGCGCCCTCGTGGACCTCACCGATCTTGTAGTTGATACCGGTGTAGAACAGGATGCGCTCGGTCGTGGTGGTCTTGCCCGCGTCGATATGGGCCATGATCCCGATGTTTCGGACCTTGGCCAGGTCAAGAGCGGTCGTGGTGGCCACTTCTCTCGCGTCCTCGTCGTCTCGTCGAACCCGCCGGGGTTACCAGCGGTAGTGGGCGAAGGCCTTGTTGGACTCGGCCATCTTGTGGGTGTCCTCGCGCTTCTTGACACTCGCCCCAAGGCCGTTGCTGGCGTCGAGGAGCTCGTTCATGAGGCGCTCGGTCATGGTCTTCTCGCGGCGGGCGCGGGAGTACTGCACCAGCCAGCGCAGGGCCAGGGTGGTGCTGCGCGCGGCGCGCACCTCGACCGGCACCTGGTACGTGGCACCACCGACGCGGCGGCTGCGGACCTCGAGGGTCGGCTTGACGTTGTCGAGCGCGCGCTTCAGGGTGACGACCGGGTCGTTACCGGTCTTCTCCCTGCAGCCCTCGAGGGCGCCGTACACGATGGACTGCGCGATGGAGCGCTTGCCGTCGAGAAGCACCTTGTTGATCAGGGCGGTCACCAGGGGCGAGCTGTAAACCGGGTCAGACATGAGCTGACGACGGCCAGGAGAACCCTTGCGAGGCATAGTTAGCTCTTCTCCTTCTTGGCGCCGTAGCGGCTGCGTGCCTGCTTGCGGTTGCGGACACCCTGGGTGTCCAGCGAGCCACGGATGATCTTGTAGCGAACACCGGGCAGGTCCTTCACACGACCGCCACGCACGAGCACGATGGAGTGCTCCTGCAGGTTGTGGCCCACACCGGGGATGTAGGCCGTGACCTCGATGCCGTTCGTGAGTCGAACGCGGGCCACCTTGCGCAGTGCCGAGTTGGGCTTCTTCGGGGTCGTGGTGTACACGCGCTGGCACACGCCGCGCCGCTGCGGACTCCCCTTGAGGGCAGGAGTCTTGGTCTTGGAGACCTTGTCCTGCCGGCCCTTGCGGACCAACTGCTGAATAGTGGGCACTGCCACTCCGTTTCGTGCCTTGGCCGGTGTTTCGTCAGTTGTGATGCATTTCGCAGGTACTGCCGGTGTCATGACCTGCTGATTTTTCTTGTCTCGGTGCCCCCGCGCTCGGGCGTGTCGCGCTATTCACGCAGACGTCCCGCGAGGTTTACGAGCCAGGAAGCCGTCCCGCGCTCGTAATGAGCGCACGGTCGAGGGCCCGCTAGAGACGGGCACGAAGCTCAAGAGTACCCAGGCCTCTGCGACACGTCAAAGCGGCGCGGCAAAGCGGACAAGCCTTGCCACTCCAGGACGCCGAGACCGTTTTCATCAGTGCTCGGCTACTGCTCCGGGCCCATGATATCGGGATGGAGGGGCGAACTGTGACGGGTTCGCAAGGACTGCCAGGGCAGCCGTTTGCATGGCGGTGACCCCTGCCCTCAACATGGGCGCGGGATCGGGGCGGAAAGTCCCGGTATGCGGGCGTCCGACCAGGCCAGAGGGTGGGGCCGCGCCTACGTACCAGTAGACGAAAGGGACGCCGTAGAGGGGGAGATCCTCGCAGGCCGTGCCGCCGGGGGCGGTGACGACGACGCGGAGTTCGGCGCCGGCCGCGGTGGGCGGTTCCGGGTAGGCGAACCGCGGGGAACGGCGAGACGTACTGGGCCAGCGCCACGTCCGGGACGCCGAACCGCTCGTACAGGCCGTCGGCCAGCATCGCCGCGGCGCCCTCCAGCGTCTCCTCCGCGGGCTGGCCGATCACGAGCACCGTGCCGCGCCAGTCGTCGGAGGCGGCCGGCCGCCGGGCGGCGCCGGCCAGGCAGGCGAGGTGGAGGTCGTGACCGCAGGCGTGGGAGACCGGGACCGTCCCGCCGTCGGGGGTCGTCGCGGTGGCGGTGCTCGCGTACGACAGACCGGTCTCCTCCTTGACGGGGAGCGCGTCCAGCTCGGCCCTGAGCATGACCGTGATCCCGTCGCCGCGGCACAGCCTCCCGACCACCCCATGGCCGCCCACCCCGGTCGTCACCTCGTACCCGGCCGCGACCAGCCGCCCCGCCAGGCGAGCGGCCGTCCTGGCCTCCTGCCAGGACAGCTCGGGGTGGGCGTGCAGGTCGGCCCGGAAGATCGCCAGGTCACGCAGCTCGGCGGTCACGAGAGACGACCCGGGCCGAGCGGGAGACGGTAGGGGCGGCGCGGAAGACGGCTCGGGTGGCGCGGGAGGCGGCCCCGGCGACGTGGGGGACGGTTCGGGCGGGGCGGGGGATGGTTCGGAGGTCATGGGAAGGGGTGCGGGTCGGGGTTCAGGTCGGCCGGGGTCAGGGGCGCGGCGCGGTGGCCGAGCCGGTACGGCAGTTCCAGCGGACGCGTCAGACCGCGCACCCTGCGGTTGTGGAGTGGTCGTGCATCGTGGCCACCAGATCAGGATTTATCACCATCTCCTGGGCTCGGTGGACCTCGTCCGGATATCGCCGGATCAGGTCGGCCAGCAGCGGCCCGAGCTCGCTCAGCGCGCCGAGCACGGCCTTCTCCGGCACCAGATGGGCCCCGGCGGCGCACACCATGCGCGGCCTGCCCGGGTCGCCGTCCTGCCGCACGCCCATCGCCCACACGCTGGGGACGCCGTGCTCCACCGTCGTGTCGTACAGCTCGACCCGGTAGCCGGTCTCCACGGTGATCGCGGCGGCCTGGAGCGGGATGGTGCGATCCCGTGCCGTGCCGGGGTCGATCCGCGGCACCGGGAGCCGGCCCGTACCAGGTCATGAGGAAGGCGTCCCGCTCGACCGTCTCCAGCAGCCCATAGAGCGGGGCCTCGGCCATGCTGCCGCCGAGCGCGCACCCCTTCGAGATCTCGAACAGGAACGGCCGCTCCCGCCCCCGCACGTAGTAATAAGCCAGGCTCTCCGGCACGAGGATCGGCGCCCGCCGGCCGAAGGAGTACCCCTACACCCAGTCGCAGACTGCGTCCTCGATGAACGGCCGGAACGCGAACCCCTCCGCCGGGCTCCGAACCGCCCTCGAACCGCAGCGGCAGCATCGCCCCGGCGATCACCAGGCCGCCGAGCGTGTCCCGGACGAGGGGCCTGATCAGCCCGCATTCGCCGTCCACGTACGTGTCGAGCAGCGCGCCGTGCTCGGCCGGCACGTCCCTGACCCGGTAACCGGGAGGTCGCGGGGCGGCGCCGGGCTCGAACACGGCGGACGCGCGGTCGTCGTCCGGCAGGCCGCCGCAGTCGGGGCAGTGGGGTTCCGGCAGGAACGTGTGGCGCTCGGCGGTGAGCGTGCGCAGGTCGACGTACCAGACGGCGCACCCGGGACCCTCGGCGGCGTGCGCGGCCAGGGCCGCGATCGTGCGGGCGGCCAGGCGGCCGAGGTACGGGGAGGCCCGCTCGGCGAGTTCGGGGCCGTGGACGGCCAGGACGGCGGCCCGATCGGCGCTGTCGGTCCTGACCCGGCCCCGGCGGGTGTCGAAGCAGGTCAGGCAGCCGGGTTCGCCGGGCCGTCGCAGCGGCCCGATGACGGCGACCCCGTACTCGACCCACACGGGCAGCCACGCGGCCGCGTCGCGCCGGGGGCCGCGCGCCCAGCCGTCGCAGGCGGTGATCGTCACCTCCTCCCGCCCGTCGCGGTCCTTCAGCGCGATCGTGATCTCCTCGGCCAGCAGGCCCGTCCCCATGACCTCAGCCATGGAGCGGCTCCGTGACGACGCGGACGACGTGCGGCATGAGCGCGTGTACCTCCCGGTCGTGATCCAGCGGAACGGCGCCGACCCGCAGCCCGGCTCCGGCCCGGGCGGCGGCGAGCTCATCTGCGCCGAGCCCCGCCGCCTCGGTGTCGACGGCGACCGGTGGCTCCTGCGCGACGACCGGGCACAGCTCGGGCAGGCGGGCGCGCAGCCCGGCGCACTCGCGCGCACGCCGAACCCACTCCTCCACCTCACCCCTCAGCCCGTACGGCAACGCCGTCCCGGCCTCGGACCCCCACTCCCGCCCAGAGGGAAGACGCCCGGTGTGCAGCGCCCGCCGCAGCCCCACGAGCGCGGGCCGGGGCCCGGACGCGCCGAGCTGTCCGATGACGTCACCGAGCGCCACAGCCAGCCGCCGCCCCTCCGCCTTCACCCGGGCGGTCTCGGCGAGCAGCCGGGTCACCAGCGCATAGGACTCGTCCCAACGCAGGGATTCCAGCTCCGCGGCCGCGACCCCGCATGTGCGGACAGCGACCGGCGGGCCGTCGTTTTCCCGCTCAATAACCGTCATTACATGAGCCCCATTCGCTTTATTGGCGCCAAAAGGCAACAGGCGCGGGCGGCGCTCGAGCAGGAGCAGCAGATGTAGCAGAAGCAGTTACACGAAGCTCCCACTTCAGTCATGCCGTGACCAGCAGTAAGGGACTCGGCCGCAACACCGTCATCGGCGAGTTCGAAGACGTCCATGGGCAGATCGCTGAGGTCCATGCGGACTCTCCTTCCGGGGGTAAACGCCCTATCGAAATTTATCTTCGAAACCTCCAGCTCTGACGGGTCCAGAGCACATCTCAAACGAAAAGCCCCCTAGTCGGTAGGGAATACCGGCCTAATGCGCACCAGCTCTTACGGGGAAGGGGCCATCGAGCCATGAGCGTTGTCTCAACGCGCAGCACGGGTGCCAGGACCAGCGACGATCGCGTACGCCGGACGATGGACGTCACCAGGAGCCTGCTCCTGCGATCCGGCTACAAGCGGACCACGATGGACGAGATCGCCCGCCGGGCGAACATCGGCAAGGGCACCATCTATCTCAGCTGGGACACGAAAGACGATCTCATAAGAACGCTCGTCATTCAGGAAATTGTCGGAGTCTGCCAGGACATTTCGCGAATAGCGATGCTTCGTCCTGCCGTCGCGCAGCTCTCGGAGTTCTCTCGCGAGCTGTTCACGCTCGTGTTCAAGCATCCACTCTTCCGAGCACTCTACACCTCCGACAAAGAAATGATCGGAAGAGCCTGCGACGATCCGCAGTTCGGCTTCCAGTGTTATCGCTTCACCACGTTCACGCCATTTCGCGATTATCTCCGGATGCTGCACGAGGGCGGAATGTGGGACCCGTCCCACAGTTTCGCGCTCGACGCCCTGCTTTCCGGTTTCATCAAACTTCATCTGCACGCCGAGATCGCCGGCGCGCGACCCGATCTTGCGGCCCACGCCGACAGTCTGGCCGGTCTCATCAGGAGCTCTTTCGAACCTGCTGACCAGGTCCCAGCCGCAGAGCTGACCGATCCCGCCCGCCGTACCGTCGAGATCTTCGACGGTGCCGCGGCGAAATACCGGGCGAAACTCATCCCCCAGCCCCTGGCCGCCTCCGTCTGAGGAGTCAATTGTGAACGAGACACACGTCCCGCCGGACCCGACGATGACGATGCCGGTCGACTCCCGGCCGCGTATCCAGGACGGCGGCCAGACCCTCCTCAAGTGGCTCGGCACGATGCGGGACGAACAACCGCTCTGGCGCGACGCATTCGGCATCTTCCATGTTTTCCGGCATGCGGCCACACAGCGGGTGATGTCGGACTATGCGACGTTCTCCTCTGACATCAACCGGCTCCGGCCCGGCGGCGATCCGTTCAGCGCGGGCAGCCTGATGCTCACCGACCCGCCGGAGCACCGAAAGCTCCGCAAACTCGTCAGCCAGGCGTTCACCCCGAAAATGTCCTCGGACATGGTGCCGCGGATCGCCGAGCTCACCACGGCGCTGCTGGACGAGATCGACGAGGACGAGTTCGACCTGGTCGAGAGGATCGCGCACCCGCTGCCCGTGATGGTGATCGCCGAGCTGCTCGGCGTCCCGCCGTCCGATCGCGACCTGTTCCGCACCTGGTCGGACCGGCTCATGTCGCTCCAGGTGCCCGACTTCGCCGACTCGTCGCCGGCCGGGCGGGTGGCGGCGGCCATGGCGGAGATGAACGACTACCTGCGCGAGCACTGCGCGGACCGCCGTACCCGCCCCAGGGACAGTGCCACTTCTGCGACTGGGTGGTCCAGGTCCCCGTACGCGACCTGCGGCTGGGCGAGCAGAGCTCCGGCCGCGTCGCCTGCCTGAAGGCCATCAAGACCCAGATCCGCGTCCAGGCCCCCGCCCTGCGCGAGCACTACCACCCCGACATCGTCTACTGGGGCGGCGGCACGGCCAGCATCCTCGGCCCTCACGAGATCGAGTCCCTACACGGCACGCTGTCCGCCGAGTTCGACCTGAGCACGGTCAGGGAGGCCACGATCGAGGGCAGCCCGGAATCCCTCGACCGGGACAAACTACGTCTCCTGCGCGGACTCGGCTTCAACCGGATCAGCATCGGCGTCCAGTCCTTCGACGATGCGCGCCTGCGCCGCCTCGGCCGCGCCCACGCCGCCGACCAGGCCCTCACCGCCGTCCAGGACGCCCACGAGGCCGGCTTCACCAACATCGACATCGACCTGATCGTCGGCTTCCCCGGGCAGACCGGCCAGGAGGTCGCCGACTCGGTCCGTACGGCCCTGACCCTGCCCATCAACCACTTCTCGATCTACCCCTACCGGGCCGGCCCCGGCACGGTGCTGCGCAAGCAGGTCCACCGGGGCGCCCAGCTGGACCTCAACCTCCAGCTCCAGGCGTACGGCATCGCCAGGGAGCTGCTGGAAGGGGCAGGCTTCCCCGAATACGCCATGTCCTACTTCGGCCCCCACGCTGCCAGTCGGACGAGGCGTACTACCAGCTCCGGATGGACTGGATCGGCTTCGGCTCGGGCGCCAACTCCCTGATCGGCCGCCGCTAACTGAGCTACGAGAAGGGCAAGCTGGCCCACTACAACGCCAACCCGCTGGCCTTCGACGTCAACGCTCCGGCCCACTCCCCACAGCTCACCCTCCACTTCCTGTCCCAGGCGCTGACGACCGCCGAGGGCCTGGACGCCCGCCTCTACCAGGAACGCACCGGCGTCCCCCTCCGCACGGCCTGCTCCGACCCCGAGGTGATGGCGTACCTGGAACGCATGAACGAGCACGGCCGGGTCATCGTCGACCGCAACGGCATCCGCCTCCACCGCGACGACATCGCCCAGATCTTCATCGCCCTCAACTGGATCACCACCCCGGACACCACCACCAACGAGGTGATCCCCCTGACCCCTCACCCACATAACCGCCCACGACCGCAGCCGGTGCGGGACGTGCGGTGAGTGGGGTGGGAGCCACGGAGCCGGTCAAGCGGGCGCCGTTGCGGCGGTCAGCCGGTGAAGGGTCAGAGGCCGTCTCCTGGAGGGCCATCAGCCCCGTACGGCGAGTGGCGCCCACCGTGCACCGCCGTACCAGATGATCTTGAGCCCGCCACACCGAACGGGCACGGAAAGCAGCGCGCCCGGGCCCCCGTGATCGGGAGCCCGGGCGCGTCACCCGGCGACTAGAAGAACGTCACCGGTTGTACTGACCGAAGTCGTACTCCTCCAGCGGAACCGCCTCGCCGCTGCCAGTCCCGAAGGTGTAGTCGGCGGCGGAGCCGTCGTAGCCACCCACGGTGTACATGGCCGCCTTGGCCTCCTCGGTCGGCTCCACCCGGATGTTCCGGTACTGGGGCATGCCCGTGCCGGCCGGGATGAGCTTACCGATGATGACGTTCTCCTTCAGGCCCAGCAGCGAGTCGGACTTGGCGTGGATCGCCGCGTCCGTCAGCACCCTGGTCGTCTCCTGGAAGGAGGCCGCCGACAGCCACGACTCGGTGGCCAGCGACGCCTTGGTGATGCCCATGAGGACCGGACGGCCGGCGGCCGGCGAGCCGCCCTCCGCCACCGTCTCGCGGTTCATCAGCTCGAAGCGCGGCCGCTCCACGAGCTCGCCGGGCAGCAGGTCGGTGTCACCGGACTCGAGCACGTTCACGCGCTTGAGCATCTGCCGCACGATGATCTCGATGTGCTTGTCGTGGATGGACACACCCTGCGACCGGTAGACCTGCTGGACCTCCGCCACGAGGTGCAGCTGCACGGCCCGCGGGCCGAGGATGCGCAGCACCTCGTTGGGGTTGACCGCACCGGCGACGAGCTGCTGCCCGACCGTGATCCGCTGACCGTCCTGCACGAGCAGGCGCGAACGCATCGACACCGGGTAGGCGATCTCTTCCGAGCCGTCGTCCGGAGTGATGACGATCTTCCTGGTCTTGTCGGTCTCGTCGATGCGAGCCCGGCCCTCGGCCTCGGAGATCGGGGCGACACCCTTGGGGATGCGCGCCTCGAACAGCTCCGTGACACGGGGCAGACCGTGGGTGATGTCGGCGCCGGCCACACCACCGGTGTGGAACGTACGCATGGTCAGCTGCGTGCCAGGCTCACCGATCGACTGGGCGGCGATGATGCCGACCGCCTCGCCGACGTCCACGAGCTTGCCGGTGGCCAGCGAGCGGCCGTAGCAGGTCGCGCAGACACCGATCTTGGCCTCGCAGACGAGCGCGCTGCGGGTGCGGACGGTCTCGATGCCGGCCTGGACCAGCGCGGTGACGTGGTTGTCGTTGATGTCGACACCCGCCGCCGCGATGACCTTGCCGTCGACCTCGACGTCCTCGGCCAGGATGCGGCCGTGCACGTTGGACTCGGCGTTCTCGGCCTTGACCAGGTTGCCCGACGCGTCGCGCTCGCCGACGTGCAGCGGGACGGCGCGGTCGGTGCCGCAGTCGATCTCGCGCACGATGACGTCCTGCGCCACGTCCACCAGACGACGGGTCAGGTAACCCGAGTCGGCGGTACGCAGGGCGGTGTCGGCAAGACCCTTCCGCTGACCGTGGGTGGAGATGAAGTACTCCAGCACCGACAGGCCCTCGCGGAACGAGGCCTTGATCGGCCGCGGGATCGTCTCACCCTTGGTGTTGGACACCAGGCCGCGGATGCCGGCGATCTGCCGGACCTGCATCTTGTTACCACGGGCGCCGGAGTTGACCATCATCCAGACCGGGTTGGTCGCCGGGAAGGCGTTGACCATGTCGGTCTCGACGTCGGCCGTCGCGTGCGTCCAGATCTCGATGAGCTCCTGACGGCGCTCCTCGTCGGTGATCAGACCGCGCTCGTACTCCCGCTGGACCTTGTCGGCCCGGCGCTCGTAGTTTTCCATGATGTCGGTCTTGTTCGGCGGCGCGACGACGTCCTCGATCGAGATCGTGACACCGGAGCGCGTCGCCCAGCGGAAGCCGGCGTCCTTGAGCGCGTCGAGCGAAGCGGCGACCTCGATCTTGGGGTAGGTCTCCGCCAGCTCGTTCACGATCGTGGACAGCTGCTTCTTGCCGACCTGGAAGTCGACGAACGGGTAGCTGTCGGGCAGCGTCAGGTTGAACAGGCACCGGCCGAACGTGGTCTCCAGCCGGATCGGGTCACCCTGCTCCCAGCCCTCGGGCGCAACCCAGTCGCGCGGCGGCAGGATGTCCTTCATCCGGAGCTGGATCTTCGCCTGAATCTCCAGCTCGCGGCGGTCGAAGGCCATCTGCGCCTCGGCGATCGAGCCGAACACGCGGCCCTCGCCGATCGCGCCTTCCTTCTGGGTGGTCAGCCAGTAGAGGCCGATGACCATGTCCTGGGTGGGCATCGTCACGGGCTTGCCGTCGGCCGGCTTGAGGATGTTGTTGGTCGAGAGCATCAGGATGCGTGCCTCGGCCTGGGCCTCAGCCGACAGCGGCAGGTGCACGGCCATCTGGTCGCCGTCGAAGTCCGCGTTGAACGCGGTGCAGACGAGCGGGTGGATCTGGATGGCCTTGCCCTCGACCAGCTGCGGCTCGAACGCCTGGATGCCCAGACGGTGGAGCGTCGGAGCGCGGTTGAGCAGCACCGGATGCTCGGTGATGACCTCTTCGAGCACGTCCCACACCACGGGGCGGGCGCGCTCGACCATCCGCTTGGCCGACTTGATGTTCTGCGCGTGGTTGAGGTCCACGAGCCGCTTCATCACGAACGGCTTGAACAGCTCCAGCGCCATCTGCTTGGGCAGACCGCACTGGTGCAGCTTGAGCTGCGGGCCGACGACGATGACCGAACGGCCGGAGTAGTCGACTCGCTTGCCCAGCAGGTTCTGGCGGAAACGACCCTGCTTACCCTTGAGCATGTCGCTCAGGGACTTCAGCGGCCTGTTGCCGGGACCGGTGACCGGGCGACCGCGACGGCCGTTGTCGAACAGCGCGTCGACGGCCTCCTGCAGCATCCGCTTCTCGTTGTTCACGATGATCTCGGGCGCGCCGAGGTCGAGCAGACGCTTGAGGCGGTTGTTCCGGTTGATGACCCGGCGGTAGAGGTCGTTGAGGTCGGAGGTCGCGAACCGGCCACCGTCGAGCTGCACCATCGGGCGCAGGTCCGGCGGGATGACCGGGATGCAGTCGAGCACCATGCCGCGCGGCGAGTTGGTGGTGTTGAGGAACGCCGACACCACCTTGAGCCGCTTGAGCGCGCGGGCCTTCTTCTGGCCCTTGCCGCTGCGGATCGTCTCGCGCAGGTTCTCAGACTCGACGTCGAGGTCGAAGCTGATCAGGCGGTCCTGGATCGCCTGCGCGCCCATGCCGCCCTTGAAGTAGCGGCCGAAGCGGTCGCGCATCTCGCGGTAGAGCAGCTCGTCGCCCTCGAGGTCCTGGACCTTGAGGTTCTTGAAGCGGCTCCAGACCTCGTCGAGCCGGTCCAGCTCGCGCTGGGTCCGGTCGCGGAGCTGACGCATCTCGCGCTCGGCGCCCTCGCGGACCTTGCGGCGCTGGTCGCCCTTGGCCCCGGCGGCCTCGAGCTCGGCCAGGTCGGCCTCGAGCTTCTTCTGCCGGGTCTCGACGTCGGCGTCACGGCGCTGCTCGATGTGCTGCCGCTCGACGGAGATCTTCGCCTCCAGCGAGGGCAGGTCACGCTCACGCATCTCGGTGTCGACATGCGTGATCATGTAGGCCGCGAAGTAGATGACCTTCTCCAGGTCCTTCGGGGCCAGGTCGAGCAGGTAGCCGAGGCGCGACGGGACGCCCTTGAAGTACCAGATGTGCGTGACCGGCGCGGCCAGCTCGATGTGGCCCATCCGCTCACGACGCACCTTGGCGCGAGTCACCTCGACGCCACAGCGCTCACAGATGATGCCCTTGAAGCGGACGCGCTTGTACTTGCCGCAGTAGCACTCCCAGTCGCGGGTCGGACCGAAGATCTTCTCGCAGAAGAGCCCGTCCTTTTCCGGCTTGAGGGTGCGGTAGTTGATGGTCTCGGGCTTCTTGACCTCGCCGTGCGACCACTGACGGATGTCGTCGGCCGTCGCGAGGCCGATCCTGAGCTCGTCGAAGAAGTTGACGTCCAGCATTTTGTGCGATCTCCCCCTCAGACTTCTTCCACGCTGCTCGGCTCACGCCGGGACAGATCGATGCCGAGCTCTTCCGCCGCGCGGAAGACGTCCTCGTCCGTGTCGCGCATCTCGATGGACATGCCGTCGCTGGAGAGCACCTCGACGTTGAGGCACAGCGACTGCATTTCCTTGATGAGGACCTTGAAGGACTCCGGAATGCCCGGCTCGGGAATGTTCTCGCCCTTGACGATGGCCTCGTAGACCTTCACCCGGCCGAGAACGTCGTCGGACTTGATGGTCAGCAGCTCCTGCAGGGCGTAGGCGGCGCCGTACGCCTCCAGCGCCCACACCTCCATCTCACCGAAGCGCTGGCCACCGAACTGCGCCTTACCACCCAGC